>CAWBHU010000014.1:0-192168 GCA_963788805.1 uncultured Alphaproteobacteria bacterium | reverse complement strand
TTTCCGCTTGAACTGGTTTTTGACCGTCAGCAAAAATTCGAGAGAGGCGATTTCGTTGGAAGTTACTTCACATTGCGGACGGAGTTAAACGTCAAAAAGCCAAAACAAAAAAACTGGCGCCGTCTACAAGATAGCAAAGAAGAATTGATTGTAGTTCGCGATCTAATTTATGCGTATACGCCTGACATCTCGTACTTCCCAACCTTTGTGTTTGATTTTCCTGAAAAGATCTTCTTGACAAATCGAGGAGGCCCCATACATCGGTTCTACAAAAGCGTCTTCCAAGACATCTTAGACTATGATGGAAAAGGCTATCAGATCGATAAAGACATTGTTCGTCGACTGCGGAGCGAAGAACTTGTTATACCGTGGCTCGAGTTCTGGGCCTCGTGGCACAATCGCGATGATAATGTAAAAATTCAGCATGTTATGGATCGGGCGGGCGCAACAGTAACAAAGGTCGTGTTCGGCCGCTGGAATGAGATATTTCGAGAAAATACAAAGGGAAAGGAAATCGTAATTATTCCTGACGTTGTTGAGGGCGAGAAACGCGAAGCAAATGGTGCAATTACGAAAACCAATGAGCATGATATCTCGGTAAAATTTGAAATTCGGGATGGCACGCGAAGGTTTTATGTAAACGACCGTTCATTGGGATTCCGGTGGTTTTTTGCATTTATGCTATTTACTCAATTCAGGATCGCTCGGTCGAAGACGCGCCCTTTGCTGTTTTTGTTTGACGAGCCAGCTGCCAATTTACACGCAGCAGCACAACAGAAACTAATCGATAGCTTTCCGGAGATCGGAAAAAGCGAACATGCATTGATATATACAACGCACAGCCACTATATGATCGAACCCAAGTGGCTCGAACAAACATTCATAGTCACGAATAGAGCTGACGCGCCGACCGAATCGATGCTTGATGAGGCTTCACTTGATGATGAATTGCTTGATATAAATGTGTCAACGTATCGAGCGTTCGTGAATGCGCACCCTAGTCAAACGAGCTACTTTCAACCGATCCTCGACAGACTTGAAGTAATACCATCGCGCTTTGATTTGCAGAAGTCGTCTGTGGTGGTCGAGGGAAAATCTGATTATTATGTTCTCCGTTATGCAATCCGCTTACTCAAATTGAAAAATCTAAATATTGTTCCGGGCATTGGGGCTGGGACATTCGGATCGCTTGTTGCGCTGAATTTGGGGTGGGGGCTAGACTCTCTATTTATCCTAGATGGCGACAAGCAGGGAAAACTAGAGCGTGACCGTTATATAGATAGCTTTGCGATGCCAAAGGATCGCATTTGTTTGATCAGTGATTTTGTTTCGGAAATTAAGGAAATCGAAGATTTAGTTGACGATGGAGCGCGGAAAGTAATTTGTGAGGCATTAGCGATCCAAAATGGCGCGCTGAGTAAAAGTCAGATCAGTAACTTTCCAGGAGCGCTTGGCGGGTGACAATCTCGTCAACTTGGGAGCAAGTTTCGAAAAAGGGGCGAAGAATTTGATAGGCGCCATCACAAAACGGTTAAACCGAAACTGACTTCTCCGCCGCCTTCTGCCCCTTCTTCTTTGGCCCTTCCTTCCGCCCCAGCGCCGGCTTCAAAAACGCCCCCGTGTAACTCCGCTTCTCCTTCACAATCGCCTCCGGCGTGCCCTGCGCGACCCTCGGGTCGGGCCCGAGGGCAGGCTTTCTCACCGCCGGCTCTTTTCTGCGCAGGCTTCGTCACCTTACCTGTGCGCCGCCGCCGGAGCCGAGGTTCGACGATCTCCTCGCCGCCTTATCCCACCGCGAATGGCAGCGAGATCGGGCTGCGGAAGTTCGACGACGGCACCCAGTCAAAGTCGCGGTTGCGCAACGTGAACTCCGGCACCTGCGCGAGGAAGCGGCGCATCGCCGTGCCGGTGACGAGGCGCGCGAGCTGGCTGCCGATGCAGAAATGCTTGCCGGCGCCGAAGCCGAGATGGCCGACCGGCCGGCGGTCGATGTCGTAGCGGTCGGCGTCGGGGAATTTGCGCTCGTCGCGGTTGGCGGCGCCGTAGGCGAGCGCGACGGCGTCGCCCGCGCGCATGGTCTCGCCGTGCAGCGCCACGTCGCGCGTCAGCACGCGCTTGAAGCGCTGCGCCGAGGTGTTGAAACGCAGCGACTCCTCGATCGCCTGCGGCAGCAGCGACGGCTCGTTGACGATGCGCCGGCGCGCGTCGGGAAAATCGGCGAGGTTGAGCGCGAAGATGCTCATGAAGCTCGACAGCGACTCGACGCCGGCGACGACGAACATCGCCGTGGTCAGCACCACCTCGCGGTCGGACAGGCGGTCGCCGTCGATCTCGGCCTCGGCGAGCTGGGTGATGACGTCGTCGGTCGGCGTCTTGCGGCGCTTGGCGACCTCGTCGGCGACGAACTGGCCGAGGTCGCGGAAGGCGGCGTCGAGCTCGGCGTTGCGCCCGCGCCGCGCCTTGTCGGTCGAGATCGACAGCACGACCTGGCGGCGCATGGCCACCGCGTCGCTCGGCGGCAGGCCGAGCATGCGGAAGATCATGCCGACGGTGAGCGGGCTGGAGAAGTCGGCGACGAAGTCGAATTCGCCTTGCGCGCGGACGCGCGCGGCGGCCGTCATCCGCCATGGCGACGGTCGGCGCGACCAGGTGCTCGAGGTTGCGCCGCGTGAAGGCGACCTGCGCCAGCACGCGCAGCCGGTCGTGGCGCGGCGGATCGGTGGTGCCGAGCGTGCCGCCGGAGCGGCCGGGGATCTCGTCGATCAGGTTGCCGCGCGCGGAGGAGAAGGTCTCCCAGTCCTGCGCCGCGCGGGCGACGTCGTCGTAGCGCGTCAGGATCCAGAGGCGGCCGGACGGGCTCCAGTAGCAGGGATGCTGGTCGCGCAAGGTGCGGTAGAACGGGAACGGATCGGCGTCGATCGCCGTCGAATAGAGCTCGAAAGGCTCGCCGGTCGCTTCGGCCGGGCTCGCTGCGTCGGCGGGCATGCGACGCACTCACTTCGCGCCGCCCCGGCGCCTGAGGTCGCGACTTTCGGCTTCGACGTCCATGGTCATGCCGAACATCTAGCATAAGTTCGCGCGGGCGAAAAACCCGTGCGTTTCACCGCGCGCGCGCGGAAAGGAGCTACTCCGCCGCCTGCTGGCCTTTCTTCCGTTTGACGTCTTTCCGGGCCAGAACGGGTTTGAGAAACGCCCCCGTGTAACTCCGCTTCTCCTTCACAATCTCCTCCGGCGTGCCCTGCGCCGCCCAGGGGCAAGCCAAGTGTGGGCCGATGTCAGGGCGTGTTCCGTTCCATCTCAGACAGCGAATCGAGCAAGTCCGCGACGCTCATGCCACGCTCGTCTGCCAGCTCACGAAGCGTCGTTCGGACCGCTTCCGCGATTTGCTGCTTTAAGTGTTCGACATTGAGAGGCAATTGGTCGTCGTGATCCATGCGGCGTCACGTGCGGCGTTTGCTTCTTGAGCCGCGAACCGCATCACTGAGCATTTTTGGTAGACTGCGAACGAGCCCATCGATTGTCGTTTTGACGCCGCGCACGTCGTGACCCGTTTCGTCAACCTTGCCTTCGACGCGATCCAGCCGTGTCTTGATGGCGGCGAGATCGTCGCCGTTATGGCGGGTCTGTTCGAGGATGTGGCGGGTGACCATCTTCCCGCCCTCGACTTCCTGTTCGAGCACGCCGACGCCGGCTTCGAATTCTTCGCGCGTCACATCGCCGGGCATTTGACGGGGTCTCCCTAGGCTTGCCGAGCCATGTTAGCAGAGGTTGCGCAGGATTCCAGATGCAATCTCGTCGGCTGAAAGTCCTTCACCGTTCGCAGCCCCTCATCCGGCTCGCGGCTTTGCCGCTCGCCACCTTCTCCCCGCAAGCGGGGAGAAGGAAGAGTCACTCCGCCGCCTGCTGCCCCTTCGTCCGCTGTCTTCTTTCCGCCCCAGCACCGGCTTGAGAAACTGCCCCGGTATAGCTGCGCTTCTCCTCCGCCATCGTCCTCGGGCGTGCCTTCCGCGACGATCTCGCCGCCGCCGTCGCCGCCTTCGGGGCCCATGTCGATCACCCAGTCGGCGGTCTTGATCACTTCGAGATTGTGCTCGATCACCACCACGGTGTTGCCGCTCGTCGACCAGCTCGTGCAGCACTTCGAGCAGCTTGGCGACGTCGTGGAAATGCAGGCCGGTGGTCGGCTCGTCGAGAATGTACAGAGTGCGCCCGGTCGCGCGCTGCGACAGCTCCTTGGCGAGCTTGATGCGCTGCGCCTCGCCGCCTGACAGCGTGGTCGCCTGCTGGCCGACATGGATGTAGTCGAGGCCGACGCGGTGCAGCAGCGCCAGCACGTCGCGCACGCGCGGCACCGCCTTGAAGAACTCCAGCGCCTCCTCGACCGTCATGTCGAGCACGTCGGCGATGTTCTTGCCCTTGAAAGTGACGTCGAGCGTCTCGCGGTTGTAGCGCTTGCCCTTGCAGACGTCGCAGGTGACGTAGACGTCGGGCAGGAAGTGCATCTCGATCTTGATGACGCCGTCGCCCTGGCAGGCCTCGCAGCGGCCGCCCTTGACGTTGAAGGAGAAGCGGCCCGGCTCGTAGCCGCGCGCCTTCGCTTCCGGCAGGCCGGCGAACCATTCGCGGATCGGCGTGAACGCGCCGGTATAGGTCGCCGGGTTGGAGCGCGGCGTGCGGCCGATCGGCGACTGGTCGATGTCGATGATCTTGTCGATGTGCTCCAGCCCCTCGATGCGGTCGTGCGGGGCAGGGGCGAGCGAGGCGCCGTTGAGCTTGCGCGCCACCGCGGAATAGAGCGTATCGACCAGCAGCGTCGACTTGCCGCCGCCGGACACGCCGGTCACGCAGGTGAACAGGCCGAGCGGGATCTCGGCGGTGACGTTCTTGAGGTTGTTGCCGCGCGCATTGACGACCTTGATGGTGCGGCGCTTCTGCACCGGCCGGCGGTCCGGGATCGGCACCGACAATTCGCCGGACAGATATTTGCCGGTCCAGCTCTGCGGCGCGGCGATCAGGTCCTCGACCGTGCCTTCGGCGATGATGTTGCCGCCGTGGATGCCGGCGCCGGGGCCGATGTCGAGCACATGGTCGGCGGTGCGGATCGCGTCCTCGTCGTGCTCGACCACGATCACGGTGTTGCCGAGGTCGCGCAGCCGCTTCAGCGTGACCAGCAGGCGCTCATTGTCGCGCTGGTGCAGGCCGATCGACGGCTCGTCGAGCACATAGAGCACGCCGGTGAGGCCGGAGCCGATCTGCGAGGCGAGGCGGATGCGCTGGCTCTCGCCGCCGGACAGCGTGCCGGACGAGCGCGACAGCGTCAGGTAATCGAGCCCGACATCGACCAGGAATTTCAGGCGCTCGCGGATTTCCTTGAGCACGCGCACGCCGATTTCCTGCTGCTTCTTGTTGAGGTCCTTCGGCAGCTCGGTGAACCATTCGCCGGCCTTGCGCACCGACATGCTGGAGACTTCGGCGATGGTCTTGCCGCCGATCTTGACGCACAGCGCCTCCGGCTTGAGCCGCGCGCCGTTGCAGGCCTCGCAGGGCACGTCGGTGAAATATTTCTGCATGTCCTCGCGCGCCCACTCGGACTCGGTCTCCTCGTAGCGGCGCTCGAGATTGGTGATGACGCCTTCGAACGGCTTCTTGGTGGTGTAGCCGCGCAGGCCGTCGTCATAGACGAACTTGATGTCCTCTTCGCCGGAGCCGTAGAGGATGGCGTCCTGCGTCTTCTTCGGCAGGTCCTTCCACTTGGTGTCGAGGGTGAAGCGGTAATGCTTGCCGAGCGCTTCCAGCGTCTGGATGTAATAGGGCGATGACGATTTCGCCCAGGGCGCGATCACGCCCTTGCGCAAGGTGGCGTCCGGATCGGTGATGACGAGGCTGGCGTCGATCTCCTCCATCACGCCGAGGCCGCCGCATTCCGGGCAGGCGCCGAACGGATTGTTGAACGAGAACAGCCGCGGCTCGACTTCCGGCAAGCGTGAAGCCGGACACCGGGCAGGCGAATTTCTCCGAGAAGGTGAGCCGCTCGGCATTGGCGTTGCGGCCGCGATTGGCGGTGGCGCCGCTCGCCTTGGTGTCGGCCAGCTCGATGATGGCGAGGCCCTCGGCGAGCTTGAGGCACTGCTCGAGCGAATCCGCGAGCCGCGTGCCGATGTCGTTCCGCACCACCAGGCGGTCGACCACCACGTCGATGTCGTGGGTGAATTTCTTGTCGAGCGGCTTGACCTCGCCGATCTCGTGGAAGGCGCCGTCGACCTTGACGCGCTGGTAGCCCTTCTTGAGGAATTCGGCGAGCTCCTTGCGGTACTCGCCCTTGCGGCCGCGCACCACCGGCGCCAGCACGTAGATGCGGGTGCCTTCGGGCAACGCGAGCACGCGGTCGACCATCTGCGAGATGGTCTGGCTCTCGATCGGCAGGCCGGTGGCCGGCGAATAGGGCACGCCGACCCGCGCCCACAGCAGCCGCATGTAGTCGTAGATCTCGGTGACGGTGCCGACCGTCGAGCGCGGATTCTTGGAGGTGGTCTTCTGCTCGATACAGATCGCAGGCGACAGGCCGTCGATCTGGTCGACGTCCGGCTTCTGCATCATCTCCAGGAATTGCCGGGCATAGGCCGACAGGCTCTCGACATAGCGGCGCTGGCCCTCGGCATAGATCGTGTCGAAGGCGAGCGACGACTTGCCCGAGCCGGACAGGCCGGTGAACACCACCAGCTGGTCGCGCGGGATTTCGACGTCGACGTTCTTGAGGTTGTGCTCGCGGGCGCCACGAATGGCGATGACGCGGGAATCCTTCGGAGGTGTGGTTCTGTTCGGGGCCATCGGGACAATTTGCAGAGAAACGACGAGCTAGGGCTCGTGTGCCCCGACTACAGCCCGGAACGTAGGTAGAACAAGGGCTGATTTCCAGACTTCGCGCCGATCTAGCCCCGTTTTTCACCGGGTTCCGACATGGCCGGAATGGCGGGCGCCGGCGGGGTTTAAGGAATTCAGACCCACCGATCGGGGTAAAGCCGACAGGACGACTCCGCATCATGCGCGCTCAATCGGCTTATTCGCGGCCTTCCATGCTCGATATGCGGTCGACTGGCAGTGTTTTCAGCGCTTCCGCGAAGTTTCGCTTCCGCGGCAGCGCGCAGCGGTTGACGTTTTTCGCCGTGCTCGATGGCCAAAATGAATGCACGGAAGTCCGCCGACCTGCCACCAGGGTGATCTCCAATGGCTTCGGGGCCGCGACGATCCTGCTGGTTCCGGGCGCGGCGCCGAAAGTTTGCTTTTCGGCATCGTGACGCGGCAATCTCTCCGAAAATATCACCGCAGCGCACATCCATATCGGCGCTTCAGGAGTAAGCGGGCGGGATCTCAATCACCCTGTCACCGACCGGCGCAGCGGCCCCTGGAGACCCACGCGGATGGGGCGGCTGCGCTGTCTGCGCGCCGAAGTCACCGCGGCCAAGATCAACGCGATCAAAGCCAACCCGCAGAAATTTCTACGTGAACGTGCATAAGCGGGCCGCGGCTTCCCGGGCGGCGCGATCCGCGGCCAGCTTTCTAGCTCAGCACGGCTCTTCTTGCAGGTGACATCGCCTGCAAGACATGATAGAACAAACAGGGAACGATACCCTGTGGGCCGCTGTGGACGAGGGGCGAAAATCGCCCCTTTGGCGGTTGCGCCGCCGCTACGGTGCGGACAGCAATTGGGAGAGCGTGATGGCAGGCAGCGTCAACAAAGTAATCCTGGTCGGTAATCTCGGCCGCGATCCGGAAATCCGGCGCACGCAGGACGGCCGGCCCATTGCGCAGCTCAGCGTCGCGACCTCGGAAAACTGGCGCGACAAGACCACCGGCGAGCGCAAAGAGAAAACCGAGTGGCACCGCGTCGTCATCTTCAGCGAAGGGCTCGCCAAGATCGCCGAGCAGTATTTGAAGAAGGGCTCCAAGGTCTATCTCGAAGGCGCGCTGCAGACCCGCAAGTGGCAGGACAAGGACGGCCACGACAAATACACGACCGAAGTCGTGCTGCAGGGCTTCAACTCGACGCTGACGATGCTCGACGGCAAGGGCGGCGGCGGTGGTGCCGGCGCTGGCGCCGAGAGCTCGGAGGACTTCGGCTCGAGCGGCCCGGCCCCGGCACGCGAGCGCAAGCCGGCAATGGCCGGCGGCGGCCGCGACGACATGGACGACGAAATCCCGTTCTGATCGACGGCAATCGGCAAAGATTTTCCGCCGCTCAGCGCTGCTGGGCGGCGAAGCTTTGAAAGTCGAGCTGCGGATCGCGGCTGCGGGCGGCGGCAAAAGCCCGATTGAAGTCGCGCTTTTTCACCAAGGCGTCGCGCGCCATCGCTGCGTTGTCCGGCGAGAGTCCAAGCTTGTCGCCGCGTTCCAGACGCTCAATCAGCTCTGAATAGCTTTGCTCGAACCGGTCGGCGGACTGGTCGCTGTGCGACAGCGAACCGGTGACGACATGATATTCGAACAGGCTGTCTCTGATCACCGGCAGCTTTCCGATCCGGTCGATCAATCGGAGATTGGCGACGAAATCCTCGCCGAATTCGATGCCGGGCAGGCGCGGGTCTGCATATTCGCGCGCCACCAAAGGGAAAAGCGGCACGGAGAGGGCCAGCAACTCTGCAACGCCAAGCGAAGCCGGCATCTTTGAAGCAAAGGCGCGGTAGAGTTCGTGCCCGGTTTGTTCGGAGATGACGCGAGGATTGTCGGTCGCCGCGCCTTTCTTCTGCACAATCGGCAGCAGTGTTGCGATCCGCGATGGCAGGAATACGTCGTCGGCGTCGAGCGCGGCGATGAAATCGCCGCGTGCTGCGGCCAGTCCGACATTGCGCGCGTTGTGGCAGCCTGAGCCGGTTGATCCGGTGCTGACGAAGCGCAAGCGCTCATCCGAAACGCCGTTGCCGGCGAGAAGCGCGCGGTAGTCCGCATCGTCATCGGCAACGACGATGACTTCGATCTCGCGCCAGCTTTGCGCCAGCGCGCTCTGCACCGCGCGCCCGATCGTCGCCTGCGCGCGGAAGGCGGGAATAATGATCGAGACGAGCACGGTCAGCGCATCCAGATCTCGCGCACGCCATCGACCACGAATTGCACGGCCAGCGCAGCGAGCAGCACGCCGAGCAGGCGCGACAGGACGATGTTTCCGGTAACGCCGAGCAGCCGGGAAATGCGGCCGGCCAGGATGAAGGTGACGAAGCAGAGCGCGCAGACAACGAGAATGACGCCGATGAGCGCGCTCATGCGAAACATATCGGCGTCGGCCCGTCCTGCCAGCAGCACGGCCGCCGTGATCGCTCCCGGGCCGGCCATCAAGCGGAATGGCGAGCGGGAACGCTGCGATGTTGCGGACGTGCTCTTCCAGCGCCTGTTCGGCCGAGCGCGACTGGCGCTGGGTTCGCAGGCCAAACACCATTTCCGAGGCGATCGAGAACAGCAAAAGACCGCCGGCAATGCGGAAGGCCGGCAGCGAGATCGAAAGCGTGATCAGAAGCCAGCCGCCGATCAGGGCGGCGCCGACCAGAATTGCCGCGGCGATCAGGCTGGCGCGGAGCGCAACGCTGCGCCGTGACCTGGCCGCAAGGTCGTGCGTGACCCCGATGAACGCCGGCACCAACCCGATCGGGTCGACCACGACGAGCAGCGTCACCAATGCCGAGATGAGGAACTCGCTCTGCATCCAGAACTGCTAAGCGCGCGGGTTGAAGCCGGTCAAATACGCGCTCGTCATCAGGTCCGGTTGCGAGCCTCGCAATGCGTCCATATCTATCTGAAAACATTCTGAAAAAAGGCCGGGACAGGCCCCCGCGATGATGGAAAAGGCGGCCTAAATCAGCTAACAAATCACCTAGAAATCTGCCCGGAAAAACATTTTGGCTGAGCACCGAAAATCCCAAGTCGGGGGACGGCGGTCCCACCGATATTAAGCCCATCTCGATCACCGACGAGATGAAGACCAGCTACCTCAATTACGCGATGAGCGTGATTGTGGCGCGGGCGCTTCCGGACGCGCGCGACGGTCTCAAGCCGGTGCACCGCCGCATCCTGCACTCGATGAACGAGCAGGGGCATACGCCGGACAAGAAATACGTGAAGTCGGCGCGCATCGTCGGCGACGTGATGGGCAAGTATCACCCGCACGGCGACCAGGCGATCTATAACTCGCTGGTGCGCATGGCGCAGGATTTCTCCATGCGCCTGCCGCTGATCGACGGGCAGGGCAATTTCGGCTCGGTTGACGGCGATCCTCCGGCGGCGATGCGCTACACGGAGTCGCGGCTCGCCAAGGCAGCGATGGCGCTGCTCGACGACCTCGACAAAGACACCGTCAATTTCAACGACAATTACGACAATACCGAGCGCGAGCCGGCCGTTCTGCCGGCGCGCTTCCCGAACCTGCTGGTCAACGGCGCCGGCGGCATCGCGGTCGGCATGGCGACCAACATTCCGCCGCACAATCTCGGCGAGATCATCGATGCCACGCATCGCGCTGATCGACAATCCCGAGCTGACGATCGACGACCTGATCAAGATCGTGCCGGGTCCGGACTTTCCGACCGGCGGCATCATCCTCGGCCGCGACGGCATCCGCAACGCCTACAAGGAAGGCCGCGGCTCGATCCTGATGCGCGGCAAGGTCGAGACCGAGACGATCCGCAAGGAGCGCGAAGCCTTCATCATTACCGAGATCCCGTACCAGGTGAACAAGGCCACCCTGGTCGAGCGCATCGCCGAGCTGGTGCGTGAAAAGCGGATCGACGGCGTCGCCGACCTTCGCGACGAGTCCGACCGCGACGGCTATCGCGTCGTGATCGAGCTCAAGCGCGACGCAGTGCCCGACGTCGTCCTCAACCAGCTCTACCGCTATACGCCGCTCGAGACGTCGTTCGGCGCCAACATGGTCGCGCTCGACGGCGGCCGTCCGCTGGTGATGACGCTCAAGGACCTGCTGACGAGCTTCATCAATTTCCGCGAAGAGGTCGTCTCCCGGCGCACCAAATTCCTGCTCGGCAAGGCGCGCGACCGCGCCCATGTGTTGGTCGGCCTTGCCATCGCCGTCGCCAATATCGACGAGATGATCAAGCTGATCCGCGGCGCCAAGGATCCGAATGCTGCGCGGGAAGCCTTGATGGCGCGCGATTGGGCCGCCAAGGACATGGCCGCGATGGTGACGCTGATCGACGATCCGCGCCACAAGATCTCGGCCAAAGGCACGACCAAGCTTTCAGCCGAGCAGGCCAAGGCGATCCTCGATCTGCGCCTGCAGCGGCTTGACCGCGCTCGGCCGCGACGAGATCAAGGAAGAGCTCGACAAGCTCGCGCTCGAGATCGCCGACTATCTGGAAATCCTGCGCTCGCGCGCGCGCATCCAGAGCATCATCAAGGACGAGCTCGGCAAGGTGAAGGCGGAGTTCGCGACGCCGCGCCGTACCGTGTTCGCGGAAGCCACCGGCCAGGTCGAAGAAGAAGACCTCATCACCCGCGAGGACATGGTCGTCACCGTCTCGCACCAGGGCTACATCAAGCGCGTTCCGCTCTCGACCTATCGCGCGCAGCGCCGCGGCGGCAAAGGCCGCTCCGGCATGCAGACGCGTGAAGAGGATTTCGTCGCGCGGCTGTTCGTCGCGTCGACGCATGCTCCGGTGCTGTACTTCTCCTCGCTCGGCAAGGTTTACAAGCAGAAGGTCTGGCGCTTGCCGATCGCGGCGCCGCAGGCGCGCGGCAAGGCGCTGATCAACATCCTGCCGCTGCAGCAGGGCGAGACCATCACCACCATCATGCCGCTGCCCGAGGACGAGACCTCGTGGACCCAATACGACCTGATGTTCGCGACCACGAGCGGCACGGTCCGCCGCAACAAGCTGTCCGATTTCGCCGAGGTGCGGCCGTCCGGCATCATCGCCATGAAGCTCGACGAGGGCGAGGCGATCGTCGACGTGCAGATTTGCACCGAGAAAGACGACGTTCTGCTCACCGCAAGCGGCGGCCAGTGCATCCGCTTCGCTGTGCCGGAAGTGCGCGTGTTCGGGGGCCGTACCTCGCGCGGCGTGCGCGGCATCACGCTCGCGGGGGATGACAAGGTCATCTCCATGTCGATCCTGCGCCATGTCGGCAGCACGGCGGAGGAACGCGCCGCCTATCTCAAGCGGGCCAGCGCGGTGCGCCGCGGCACCGACGAGGACGTCGTCGAGGCCGACGAGGAGGATGTGGAGGAGGCCGCCGGGACGATCGAGCTTGGCGAGAAGCGCTACGTCGAGATGTCGGCTGCCGAGCAGTTCGTCCTCACCATTTCCGAAAAAGGCTACGGCAAGCGGTCATCGTCCTACGAGTACCGGATCACCAGCCGCGGCGGCAAAGGCATCGTCGCCATGGCGATCCTGGAAGGCGCCAAGGGCAAGAAGAAGATCCGCGAGAAGACCGGACGCCTGGTTGCGTCTTTCCCGGTCGAGGAGACCGACCAGATCATGCTGGTGACCGACGGCGGCAAGCTGATCCGCACCGCCGTCAACGGCATTCGCATCGCCGGACGCTCGACCCAGGGCGTGATCGTGTTCCACACCGCGGAAGACGAGAAGGTCGTCTCGGTCGAGCGGCTGGCTGAAGAAGACAGCAGCGACGAATGATCAACTGGCAGCTGTTCACCGCGTTCCTGCTGATCACGTTCGTGCTGGTCATCACGCCCGGGCCGATTGTGACGCTGGTGATCGCAACCGGGGCGACGCGCGGCATTCGCGCCGCGCTCATCACAGTCATCGGCACGACCGCCGGAAATGCGGTGTTGCTGGCCGCGATTGCGCTCGGGCTGTCGTGGGTGCTGAAGGCCTCGGCGGAATTGTTCGAAGTGATGCGCTGGTGCGGCGTCGTCTACCTGATCTATCTCGGCGTGCAGACGTGGCGCACGCGCGGCGGTGCCGCCGGATGCGGTGCCCATCGGCCGGCGCGTCCACATCTCGCGCGGCTTTGTGGTCGCCATCACCAATCCGAAGACCATCGCGTTCATGACGGCGTTCCTGCCGCAGTTCGTCGATCCAGGCCTGCCGGCGGGCCGCAACTTGCGGCCATGTGCACCATGTCCGTGCTGCTTGCAGGCTTGATTGACGCCGCTTGGGGGATCGCCGCCGGATTGGGCCGCGGCTTTTTCCTCAGCCCGCGCCGCCAGGTTCTGCTCAATCGCGTCTCGAGCGTCGTGCTGATCGGCGGCGGCATCTGGCTGTCGCTCGCGCGCCGGCCGGTCTAGCTACTTCGCTCCAGCAGTCTCGAGAATTCTCACCATCGTCGCTGTAGCCGCGCACCTGCGCGAGCCGAAGCGGGGTAAAGCCCGCGCGATCCGCCAAATTCAAATTGGCTCCGGCTTTCACCAGCGCGTCCAGCGTGTCGGTATGGTTCTTGCCGCCGTCGCCGAGCACGATCGACTCGATCAGTGCGGTCCAGCCGAGATTGTTGACGTGGTCGAGCGGCGCGCCGGCGGCGATCAGGGTGCGCACGATCTCGGCGTGGCCGAGATGCGCCGCGGCGATCAGCGCGGTGCCGTCGTAAGGGCTGGTGATGTTCTTTGCGCTCGCGCCGCCTTCGATGGCGAGCTTGAGCATCGGGACGTCGTTGGCGACCGACGCGATGGTGATGATGTCGTAGCGCTGGCCGTCGAGCGCATTGGGATTGGCGCCCAGGCGAAGCAGGGCGCGCGCTGCGTCGCGCTTGCCCATGAAGACGGCGACGTGGAGCGGGGTGCGGCTATTGCCGTCCTTGTCCTCGAGCTTGCCACCAGGGGCGAGCTTTTCGATTTCGGTGACATTGCCGGCGGCTGCCGCGGCATGCAGGCCGCGATAGGCGCGCAGTTCAGAGTCGCTCGGTGGCGTTTGGGCGCTAGCCGACGCGGCCAGCAACGCGAAGATGACGATGAGGAGGAGGCGCATAGGATTCCGGGTTCTTCCGGAATCCTAACACCGCAGAGGGCTAATTCAGCCGGTCAGTCGTAACGAGCCTCACCTTGCTGGTGCCGCACTGCTGATAGGGCCAGCCGAGTTGGGGGCAGGTCGGGGCAGGGATTTGCTTGACCCCCGTCGGTCGAGGTCGCCGAAACCGGCTCGACGAGGCGCGGAAACCCGGTGAAGGCACCCGCCACCACTGCAGCCGTGATAATCGCAGCTAGGCTCTTCCACATGGCTTCAACCCGTTCTGTTCTATGTGTTTGTCGCCGGATATACGCGTGAGGTTCATGGAAGTTGCAGTGCAGCGGTTCACCTCCTCGTCAGCGCCTAAGCCATTGAGCGCCCAAACATTTCAGCCAAGCGCCGGAAAGTTGCCGATTCGGCGGAAAGCAGGTTAGACCGCAGCCATGCCGCGAATTGCCTTCTATGCCGGCTCGTTCGACCCGGTCACCAACGGCCATGTCGACGTGGTGCGCCACGCGGCGGCGCTGGCCGACCGGCTCATCCTCGCAATCGGCATCCATCCGGGCAAAAGCCCGCTGTTCGGGGTCGGTGAGCGGCTGGAGATGCTGGAGGAGACCTGCGGCTCCGATCGCCCGCAAGGCCGGCGCCAAGGTGACCTGCACGACGTTTACCGGCCTGGTGGTCGATGCCGCCCGCAAGGCAGGCGCGACAATGCTCATTCGCGGCCTGCGCGACTCCTCCGACTTCGACTACGAGATGCAGATGGCGGGCATGAACGAGGCGATGGCGCCCAGGATCCACACCGTATTCCTGCCGGCGTCGCCTGCGGTGCGTCCGATCACGGCCACATTGGTCCGCCAGATTGCCGGCATGGGCGGCGACGTCTCGGCCTTCGTGCCGCCGAAAGTCGCCGCGCGGCTGAAAAAGAAATTCGCCAAACGTCTCACGGAGAAGTCATGATCCGCGTTGTTGCATTGATTGCCGCGCTTGTTTGCGCGGCTCCCGCTCTCGCCCAGGCGCCGAGGCTTCCGGCCGGCGCCGATCCGGCCAATACGCTGGTGATCGACACCACCAAGGGCCGCGTCATCGTCAAGTTGCGTCCCGATCTGGCGCCGAAGCATGCCGAGCGGCTGAAGCAGCTCGCCCGCGACGGCTACTACGACAACGTGCCGTGGCACCGCGTGATGGACGGCTTCATGGCGCAGACCGGCGACGGCAAGAATTTCAACGGCACTGGCGGCTCGAAATATCCGAACGTGCAGGCGGAATTCACGCAGACGCCGTTCAAGCGCGGCGTGGTCGGCATGGCGCGCACGTCGCGATCCGAACTCTGCGAACTCGCAGTTCTTCATCTGCTTTGGCGACGCCTCGTTCCTCAACGGCCAGTACACCGTGATCGGCGAGGTGGTTCAGGGCATGGACGTGGTCGACAAATTGAAGAAAGCGCCGCCCGGCGATCGCAGCGGCACCGTGGCCGATCCCGACAAGATGACCAAGGTGCAAGTCGCCGCCGACATGAAGTGACGCAAACAGAAAGAGTGAGTGAGATGGCAAAGCCTGAAGACACGCTGACGCTGGAAACCACCAAGGGCAAAGTGGTGATCGAGATGCGGCCCGACCTTGCGCCTGGCCACGTCGCGCGCATCAAGGAGCTGGTGAAAGAGGGTTTCTACGACGGCATCGTGTTCCACCGCGTGATCGACGGCTTCATGGCGCAGACCGGCTGCCCGCAGGGCACCGGCACCGGCGGCTCGGGCAAGAAGCTCAAGGCCGAATTCAATGCCGAGCCGCATGTGCGCGGCACCGTGTCGATGGCGCGCGCCGCCAGTCCGGATTCCGGCGACAGCCAGTTCTTCATCTGCTTCGACGAGGCGGGCTTTCTGGACCGCCAATACACGGTCTGGGGCAAGGTGATCGAGGGCATGGAGAACGTCGACAAGATCAAGCGCGGCGAGCCGGTGCAGAACCCGGACAAGATCGTCAAGGCGACGATGGGCGCCTAGCCGCCTATCGTTCCGGCCGGCGAAACGCGGCCGCCGCGCGGTTTGAGGCTTCTGGCCGGCTGGGCTAAAGCCGGCCCGTGAAAACCGACCTGTTCGATTTCGACCTGCCGCCGGAGCGCATCGCGCTGCGGCCGGTGTCGCCGCGCGATGCCGCGCGGCTGCTGGTCGTGCGGCCGGGTCGCAGCCCGAATGGGACGATCGGGGGCTTGCGTGACCTTCCCGATATTCTCCAGCCGGGCGACACGCTGGTCGTCAACGACAGCAAGGTCATTCCGGCCCGGCTGACCGGCCGCCGGATTGGGCGAGGGGATGCCGAGCCGGTCATCGAGGCGACCTTGATCAAGCGCATCGACGGCTCGACCTGGCGCGCCTTCGTGCGGCCGGCCAAGCGGCTGGAAGTCGGGGACACGGTCCGCTTTGGCGACGAGGGGCGGGTCTGTTTCCTCGGCCAGCTCGATGCTCAAGTTTTAGTGAAAGATGAAGGAGGCGAGATAAGTCTCGGATTTTCCTTCCATGGCCCGGTTCTCGATCAGGCGGTCGCGGAACGCGGCGACATGCCCCTGCCGCCCTACATCGCCTCAAAGCGCGATCCGGACGAGCAGGACCGGGCCGACTATCAGACCCTGTTTGCGCAGGCGGAGGGCTCGGTCGCGGCCCCCACGGCGGGACTGCATTTCACCCCGCAATTGATCGAGCGGCTGTCGGCCAAAGGTGTCGGCATCGAGCGCCTGACCCTTCATGTCGGCGCCGGGACCTTCCTGCCGGTGAAGACCGACGATACCGAAGGCCACAAAATGCATGCGGAATGGGCCGAATTGCCCGGCTCCGTCGCCGACGCCCTCAACGAGACCCGGGCACGAGGCGGCCGCATCGTCGCGGTCGGCTCGACCGCGTTGCGGACGCTCGAAAGCGCGGCGGACGAGGGCGGCCGGATCAAGCCGTTCGCAGGCGAGACCTCGATCTTCATCACGCCGGGCTACAAATTCCGCGCCGTCGACCTGATGCTCACCAACTTCCACCTGCCGCGCTCGACCTTGTTCATGCTGGTGGCGGCTTTCAGCGGGCTCGACACGATGCAGCGCGCCTATGCGCATGCGATCGCGGCGGGCTATCGCTTCTATTCTTACGGCGATGCCTGTCTGTTACATCCCGCCCGATGACGTTTGCCTTTCAACTCAAGAAGACTGACGGCGCGGCGCGGCGCGGCGCGTTTGAGACGCCGCATGGCCGCGTGCAGACGCCCGCATTCATGCCGGTCGGCACCCAGGCGACGGTGAAAGGGCTGACGCCGGAGGACGTGCGCGCAACCGGCGCCGAGATCCTGCTCGGCAACACCTATCACCTGATGCTGCGGCCGGGCGCCGAGCGCGTCGCCGAGCTCGGCGGGCTGCACAAATTCATGAACTGGGACGGGCCGATCCTGACCGATTCCGGCGGCTTCCAGGTGATGTCGCTCTCGCAGCTTCGCAAGCTCGACGAGAACGCCGTGACGTTCCGCTCGCATCTCGACGGCACGATGTTCACGCTGACGCCGGAGCGATCGATTGAAATCCAGGCGCTGCTTGGCGCCGACATCGTGATGCAGCTCGACGAATGCCTGAAGCTGCCGGCCGAGCGCTCCGAGATCGACCGCGCCATGCAGCTTTCGCTGCGCTGGGCGGAGCGCAGCAAGCGCGCATTCGAGGCGAAGGCGGGGAAGGGCGCCGCATTGTTCGGGATCGTGCAAGGCGGCGACGATGTCGGCTTGCGTCAGCAGAGCGCGAAGGCGCTGACCGGGATCGGCTTCCATGGCTACGCCATCGGCGGCCTGGCGGTCGGTGAGCCGCAGGACGTGATGCTCAAGATCGTGGAGGAGACGACGCCTGCGTTGCCGGCCGACAAGCCGCGCTACCTGATGGGTGTCGGCACGCCGGACGATATTCTGGAAGCGGTCGCGCGCGGCATCGACATGTTCGATTGCGTGATGCCGACCCGCAATGGCCGACACGGCCTTGCTTTCACGCGGTTCGGCCCGCTCAACCTGAAAAATGCGAGACACGCGGCCGATCCGCGCGCCAATCGACGCCGAGAGCGAGCACGCGCCGACGCGCACCTATTCGCGCGCCTATCTGCATCATCTGGTGAAAGCCAACGAGATGCTGGGCGCGATTTTGCTGTCCAGCATCAATCTCGCCTATTACCAGCAATTGATGCGTGGTATTCGCGCGGCGATCGAGGCCGGGACGTTCGAGACGTTCCGGCAGCAGACCAAAGAACAATGGCAACGCGGCGAAGCCGCGGCCGAGTGACGGAGTTCGACGTGATGCTTGCGGTGATGGAGCGGATCAGGTCGCGGCGCAAACCGGCGTTCCAGCTGCCGCCGCACGCGACTGACGCGCATTGCCATGTGTTCGGGCCCGGCAACGTGTTTCCCTATGCGCCGAACCGGAAATACACGCCGGAGGATGCGCCGAAGGAAGCGCTGGCGGCGCTGCACAAGGCATCTCGGCGTCGAGCGCGCCGTGATCGTGCAGGCGAGCTGCCACGGCCATGACAACCGCGCCATGCTCGACGCGATCGCCTCCGATCCGAAGCAGCTACCGCGGCGTCGTCGATCGGCGACGACAGCTTTGCGCGATGCCGATTACGACAGGCTGCACGAGGGCGGCGTGCGCGGCGTTCGCTTCAACTTCGTCAAGCATCTCGGCGGCGCGCCGGACATGGCGGTGTTCAATCGCGTGATCGATCGCGTCAAAGGCCGCGGCTGGCATGTCGTGCTGCATGTCGATGCGCCCGACATCGTTCCGCTGTCCGACATGATGCGGAAACTGCCGCTGCCTTTCGTGATCGACCATATGGGCCGCGTGCCGGCGGAAGGCGGGCGTCGATCAGCCGCCGCTCGACGCCTTGATCGAGCTTTCGCGGCTGGAAAATTGCTGGATCAAGGTGTGCGGCTCGGAGCGGATCTCCATGCCGCCCTATGCGGAAGCGGTGCCGATCGCCCGGCGCATTGTCGAAGCCGCGCCCGATCGCGTCCTGTGGGGCACCGATTTTCCGCACCCGAACGCCACGCACGAAGCCGACGAGGCCGATCTGGTCGATCTGGTGCCGAAATTCGCGCCGGAGCCGGCGCTCCAGCAAAAGCTGCTGGTCGACAACCCGGCGCGGCTTTATGGTTTCGCCTAATCAGAAAAGCATGTGGAGGATACGATGTTGAGCCTGCTGCGCCGTTTGGCGCTCCTGCTGCTGGCCGCTGCTCCTGCTGCCGCTGCTCCTGCTGCCGGCGCAGGCGAAATGGCCGGAAAAGCCGGTCAGGCTCGTTCTGCCGTTCGGCGCCGGCGGCGTCGCCGATGTGACGTCGCGCCTGCTGGCCGACAAGCTCGGCCAGAAATTCGGCGAACGCATCGTCGTGGAGAACATGCCGGGACCGGGCGGCATTTCGGCGGCGCGCGCCGTCGCCACTGCGCCGGCCGATGGCTACACGATGGGCCTCGTCACCAACGGCACCGCGATCAGCGTCGCGGCCTTCAAGAGCCTGCCGTTCGATCCGACCAAGGATTTCGAGATGGTGTCCACCATCGGCGAATTCGACCTCGTCTTCGTCGTCAATGCGAAGTCCGAATACAAAACGATGGGCGATTTCATCAAGGCGGCGAAGGCCGAGCCGGGCAAGCTCAATATCGGCACCATCGCGGTCGGCGGCACGCAGAATCTCGGCGCCGAGCTGTTCAAGTCGATGGCGGGCGTGAATATCCAGATCGTGCCCTACAAGGCCTCGCCGGACATCGTGGTGGCGCTGCTGCGCAACGATGTGCAGATGCTGGTCGAGTTTCCGCCGGCGGTGAAGGGACAGGTCACGTCGGGCGAATTGCGCACTCTGGCAAGCTCGTCGCCGCAACGTACGTCGCTGAACAAGGACATCCCGACCGTTGCCGAAAGCGGCGTGCCGGGCTTCGAGGTCACGTCGTGGAACGGCGTGTTCGCGCCGAAAGGCACGCCGAAGGAAGCGGTCGACACGATGCGCGCCGCGATCCAGGAGGCTGTCGCAAGCCCCGAGATCAAGGAAGCCTTCGCCAAGGTCGGCGTCGAGGCGAAGTCGAGCTCCGCCGATGAGCTGATGAAGCGCCTGACCACCGACATCAAGAAGTGGGACGACGTGATGAAGAAGGCGGGCATCGAGAAGAAGTAACGCGCCCGCTCGACTGCGTCCGTGTGGTCAACGCCGATTGATCAATATTGCGAGCGGCTCGACCCGTCATTCTGGGCCGAGCCGGTCAATGCGCTGACCAATGTGGCGTTTATCGCTGCGGCGGTCATGGCGCTCGTGGACTGGCGGCGCGGCGGAAGCAACGACCGCGCCGTGCTCGCCCTGATCATCGTCGTGTTCGCGATCGGGTTTGGCTCTTTTGCGTTTCACACCCTGGCCACCCGCGGGGCAAGGCTGCTCGATGTGATCCCGATCGGCGTGTTCATCTACGGCTATTTCCTGCTGGCGCTACGACGCATGCTCGGCGTGCCGTGGGTCTATTCCATCGTGCTGCTGATCGCCTTCATGGCGCTGAGCAACGGGCTCGCGATCGTCGTGCCCCGTGAAGTGCTCAACGGCTCGACCGGATACTTCCCGGCGCTGGGAGCGTTGCTGGTCTTTGGCTGGCTGGTGCGGGATAGCGCGGCGGGCCGGGCGATGTTGATCGCAGCGGCGATCTTCATCGTGTCGCTGGCGCTTCGCATCGTCGATCTCGACATCTGCGACGCCATCCCGCTCGGAACACATTTCCTGTGGCATGTGTTGAATGCCGTGCTGCTCTATCTATTGTTGCGTGGCGCCCTGACGCGCACGGCTCAGGCAAGGTGATCCCATGAAGAAAAAACCATCCATCGCGATTGTCGGCGCCGGCATGGGCGGGCTTGCGGTCGCGGCCACGCTGCGGCGCGCAGGGTTCGACGTTGCGGTCTATGAGCAGGCGGCGCGCTTCGCGCGGATCGGCGCCGGCATCCAGATGATGCCGAACTCCATGAAGGTGCTGCGCGAGATCGGGATCGAGCAACGGCTGCGCGAAATCTCGTTCGCGCCGCATTCGCATCTCAACCGCGTCTGGGACACCGGCGAGGTGATGCGCGAGCTGCCGATGCCGGAATTGCTCTATGGCGCGCCGTATCTGTGCATGCACCGCGCCGAGCTGCACGGCGCGCTCGCATCCGTGTTGCCGCAGGACATCATCCATCTCGGCAAGAAGCTGGTGGGCCTCGACCAAAAAGCAGGGCAGGTCGAGCTGAGTTTTGAGGACGGCACCAAGGTCACGGCGGACGCTGTCGTCGGCGCTGACGGCGTGCATTCGGTCGTGCGCGACATCATCGTCGGGCCGGACGAGCCGATCCACAAAGGCCGGATCGCCTATCGGGCGGTGTTTCCGTCGTCGCTGATGAAGAAGGATATCGGCCCCTCGCGCACCAAATGGTGGGGTTCTGACCGGCACATCGTCTGCTACTACACGACGCGCGAGAAGAGTGAGGTCTATTTCGTCACCAGCGTGCCGGAGCCGGCCGAATGGCTGACCAAGGAATCCTGGTCGGCGAAGGGCGACGTGCGCGAGCTGCGCGCTGCGTATGAAGGCTTCCATGACGACGTGACGCAGATGCTCGACGCCTGCCCGGACTGCCACAAATGGGCGATCCTCGAGCGCGAGCCGCTGCCGAACTGGAGCGACGGCCGCGTCGTCCTGCTGGGCGACGCCTGCCATCCGATGACGCCGTACATGGCGCAGGGCGGCGCGACCTCGATCGAGGACGCCGCGGTGCTGGCGCGCTGCCTCGCTGACGTGAATGGCGAGGACCTCGAAGGCGCGTTCAAGCGCTATGAGCGGCACCGCAAGCCGCGCACCTCGGCGGTGCAGGCCATATCGAGCGCCAACACGTGGATGCGCGAGGGAAGCGGCGACACCAGCTGGCTGTACGGCTACGACGCCTGGAATGCGCCGCTCGATCAGCCGGCCCCGCATCCGCAGACGATCGCGGCCTAGCTACGGGCGTCAGCCGCCATGAAAAAGCCCGCCGGGATTCGCCGGCGGGCTTTCAGATCGTAAGTTGAACGAGAACTTATCGCGTCATCTGGCCGCGAAGCTCACCCGCCTTGTTGGCCTCGGTATGGATGTTCACGTACCAGCGGCCCGCCAACAGGTCGGCGGCTTGCTGATCGTTGAGCGTCGCCGAGCCTTCCATCGGAGCTGGCTGAGGGACTGATCGGCACCGCAACGCCGCCATTCTTGCCCTTCTCGGCGGCATGGAAATGCGCCGCCGTGGCCGGGCCGGACAGGCCGGAGTAGTTGCCCTTCCACGTCAGCCGCTTGGACGCCTGGTCGAAGGTGGCGGTCAGCTCGCCTTTACCCGACGTTTGCACCGGCGGCACTTCTTCGCCGCCGCCGAGCGTCGCTTTGAAATTCACGTTTTGCGCCAGCGCCGGTGAGGCGAGGGCGAGAACCACTGCGCCGACCAGCGCAGCCATAGAACGGATCATCATTCGGACTCCTCCCATCGAAAGGCTGAACAGTAGCCTCAGGACGCGAACACCGCCTGCGAGCCGCCTATTCCGCGCCAACCAGTGCTTTGGTCTCGATGGCGGTCGAAAATACGCTTCCGCAGCTGTCGCAGGCCCAATGATGGCGGATTTGGCCCGAGTCGACAAATTCGGACATTTCGGGCGCCACCACCCGTTCGTGGCAAAGCGGGCAACGGGAGGCCGACCAACGCAGCGCCACGGCGGAGATTTCACGCCGGCTGTGATCGAGTTGCATGCCGCTATCCTCCTCGATGCATCGTGGTCTCGCCGTCTGGCTGTAGCCGCCGGAAGATGGCTCACCCGCGACCAATTCGTGAAGCTATTGCGACGATTCCGGCGGAGTCAGGCGCCGGCTCAGCTGTGCGTAAAGTCGCGAAAACATTGCGACACAGCCCCACCCTTCGATTCCTAGAGACAACCGATCAACCCGGATTGGGCGTCGAACCGTCAGATCCGCCGGCCTCGGCCGGCCAGGAGAATAACCATGACCACCACCGCAACACGCTCCGATGCTTTGGCCGAACGCAAAGCGCAAGCCAATGCTCGCATTGCTGAGCTGGAGCGCCAGGCCGGTATCGCCCTGATCGACGGCAAGGACGTTTCTGCGACCTGGCAAGGCAAAATTGAAGCACAACGGCGCGAGCTGATTGCCGCAGAGGCCGCCGAAACTGAATTGGTCAATCGGCAGCGCGAAGCGGCAGCGGCGGAACATGCTGCTCGCGTCAAAGCGCTGCGCGACGGTTTTCGTGAGCAAGAGACGCAACGCCTTGCTGCCGTCGCCCGTGCGCAGGCGGCGGCCGATCATCTCGTATCTGCGCTTGCGCGACGCTCTTCGCGCCTCCGAAGACATGCGCCGATGCTGCCAACATCTCGGCAAAGCCCCGCCCGTTCAACTCAGCGACTTTGATGATCGGCTGAGCGGCTTGCTGAGTGGCGTGCTGGCGAACCTGAGCGGCAATCCGCAGAAGTTCGGCAATCTCACCCTCTGGCAATTGCCCAATACGCACGATTGGCGGACGGCACACGAGCGCGATTGGGCAGGCGTTCGAGCGCAAGCAGTTGGCCGGTGTATTGGCCGAAATCTCTCCCTCAGCAGAAGGAAACTAGACGTGGCAAAGGCAGCAGTCAGGTAAGCGGCTGATCGCGAGCGCAGGTGCCGCCGTTTGCAGCGCAGGATCCCGGCTGATTGGTCCGCAATTTGCAAAACTCAATCTCGAGCGGCAACGATGTAGTCGAGCAGTGGTTCATTCGCCTGCCGTCAGGGCACGATCGCGGACGACTCTCAAGGAGCCGTCGCTGTTCAAGCAGTCTCACAGCAAAGCCCCACAATGCGCTTCGCAAGCACGACACGGTGCGGCTGGTCGACTACGACAAAAGCTGGCGCTCGCGGAGGCGATTGTCGTCGGAAGCGAATGACGACCGGAGGTCGTCTTTAGCGGCTGATCTCGGCATTGTCGCTTTGCCGAGCGCATCAAGCCGCAGTTTCAAGACGACAAATTCAAGGTGAATGGCGCGGCAGCCGGTTACGTCGTCATTCGCAAGAGCGACGGCGCGAAGATGTCGGACTTCTTCGCGACCGAGCAATTGGCGCATCCGCGCTGTCTGGCTCTTGCAATATCCGCGCGAGGATGAGTTAGAGTGGGCATCCGTTCGATGAAAGGGCCGATCCCTGTCGGCGGCCCTGGTGCGGAAAACCCTAATTTGTGTGGTGAGCGCGCTGGGACTCGAACCCAGGACCTACTGATTAAAAGTCAGTTGCTCTACCGCCTGAGCTACGCGCTCGCTCTTTTCGCATGATGGTCGCCGGAAGCGGTCCCGGTCTTAAGTGACACATGCGCCACGCCGCCGCTGTGTAGGGGCCACCCTTTGCCCGGTCAATAGCCGCATTTCGCTAAGCCCATCGTTGAACTCGCATCAAATCGGCGCAGTTTGCTAGACTGGCTCTTTCGAGCAGGACGTGCCCATGCCAATCGTCAACCGTATCGCCGATCTGCACCGCGAGATCATCGCGTGGCGGCACGACCTGCATTCGCATCCGGAACTGATGTATGACGTCCATCGCACCGCCGCGAGCGTCGCCGAGAAGCTCAAGTCGTTCGGCTGCGACGAGGTCGTGACCGGAATCGGCCGGACCGGCGTGGTCGGCGTCATTCGCGGCCGCAAGGACGCGCCGGACAAGGTGATCGGGCTTCGCGCCGACATGGACGCGCTGCCGATCGAAGAGGCGACCGGGCTTCCTTACAAATCGACGGTGCCGGGAAAAATGCATGCCTGTGGGCATGACGGCCACACCGCGATGTTGCTTGGCGCGGCCAAGTACCTGGCTGACACCCGAAACTTCGCCGGAACAGCGGTGGTGATCTTCCAGCCCGCGGAAGAAGGCGGGGCCGGCGGCAAGGCGATGCTCGACGACGGCATGATGGACCGCTTCGGCATCAAGCAGGTCTACGGCATGCACAATTATCCCGGCATGCCGGTCGGCCAGTTCGGAATCCGGCCGGGCCCGATCATGGCGGCGACCGACACGATCGTGATCGAGATCGAGGGGCGCGGCGGCCATGCGGCGCGGCCGCACCTGACGGTCGACGCCGTTGTGGTGGGGTCGCAGATCATCAGCAATGCCCAGGCGATCGTCTCCCGCAATGTCAGCCCGCTGAAGTCCGCCGTCATCTCCATCCCGATGTTCCGCGCCGGCAATGCGGAGAACGTGCTGCCGCAGACCGTCACGTTGCGCGGCACTGTTCGCACATTCGATCCGGAGGTGCGGGAGCTGATCCGCAAGCGGCTCAAGGAGCTCGTCGAGGGCATCGGCATGGCGCATGGCGCCAAAGCCACGTTGAATTTCATCCCGGGCTATCCGGTGCTGGACAACCATCCGGACCAGACGGGCTTTGCCGCCAGCGTGGCGCAGGACGTCGCCGGCCGCGATCGCGTCGATACCGATCTACCGCCGATGATGGGCGGGGAGGATTTCGCTTTTATGCTTCAGGCGCGCCCGGGCGCCTTCATCTGGGTCGGCAATGGCGACAGCGCGGGCCTTCATCATCCCGAATACAATTTCAATGATGAAGCGATCCCGTACGGCACGTCGTACTGGGTCAAGCTGGTGGAAACAGCTCAGCCGGCCTGATTACGGGACAGGTTCGGTCTGCTTGACCGGCGGAGCCACCGCCGCCGGCGTTACCGGTGCTTCTGCGACCGCAGGACGATGCAGGATCGGGATAAGCTCGATGACCTTGGCCTCGAGGTTGCGCCAGTAAACGAACTCGTTGAGCCGGCTGTGCTCCATCGCGCCAAGCGCCGCGGCGGCGACGAAGGGCACGCTCTGCACCAGCAGCACGAGCGCGAAGATATTGATCTCGTGGATTTCCTTGAAGTTGAACTGGATCAGAATGATCGCGCCCAAAATCAGCAGGCCGCCGATCACGGCTTCCCAGAACGCATGGTAGTCCGACGCGCGGCGACGACCGCCCTTGGCAGTGCGCACGAATGTGAAGTGATCCTTGACCAGACCGTGCGCAACGGCGCGCGCGACAGTCCACTGCAACGACATGGCAGCGAATACTGCGCCGAACAGCTGCCGGCGGGGGATCGCGACCCGCAAGCGGTAAAGCGTCACGAAATGCACCACCGCCAACAGGAATGTCGCAATGATCGGCAGCGTGAGCACCTTGTCCGGGACGGCGATGTCGAGGAACGAGACGACCGGCACCCAGGCGATGTTGAGCAGCGCGACCGCGACGCCAAAGCTCTCCGCGCCAAGCCAGTTGATCCAGCCCAGCGTAAATTCGCGCTTCTGCTCGCGGTTCAGGTGGCTCCCACCGGGCAGGAAGTAGCGCCAGTGCTTCTTGATGATCTGCAGGCCGCCATAGGCCCAGCGGTGGCGCTGCTTCTTGTAGGCGTCGAAGCTGTCCGGCAGCAGGCCGTGGCCATACCGCTTGTTGGTGTAATGCGCCTTCCAGCCCTTTTCGAGCATGGTGAGGCCGAGATCGGTGTCTTCGCAGATCGTGTCGCTCGACCATGAGCCGACCGCCGCCAGCGCCGAGCGGCGGATCAGGCACATCGTGCCGTGCACGATGATGGCGTTGCATTCGTTGCGCTGAACCATGCCGATGTCGAAGAAGCCGGCATATTCGCGGTTCATGGCGTGATGCATCAGGCTGCGCTCGCCGTCGCGATGATCCTGCGGCGCCTGGATCAGCCCGACATCCGGGTCGGCAAAGGCGGGGACGAGGTCGCGCAGCCAGTCCGGGTGCACGACGTAGTCGGCATCGATCACGCCGATGATCTCGGCGTCCTGAGCGGTGTGCTCGAGCGCGATGCGCAGCGCGCCGGCCTTGAAGCCTTCGCAATTCTCGATGTTGAGAAACTTGAAGCGGTCGCCGAGCAACTTGCAGTGCTCTTCGATCGGGCCGCCACAAGGCCGGATCCGGCGTGTTGTTGATAGCGACCACGCATTCGAAATTCGGATATTCGAGCCGCGCCACGGCATCGAGCGTCTGCCTTGAGCATCTCCGGCGGCTCGCGATAGGCCGGGACGTGGATCGAGACTTTCGGCAGCGCCGGGGCGTCCGGCACGAGGGTCGGGGCTTCGGCAGCCGGCAGCGCAGCCGGGACCGGCGTCGGACGCAGCAGGCGCGTCGGCTTGCGGCCGAACGCGATCATCGCGATTTCTTCCACGCGCGCGAGCGCAATGACGATCAGCGGGATCAGCAGAACGACGCCGAGGCCATAGGCGAATGCCGCACCGACGACAAAGTAGTGCGCATTCCAGAACCCGAACATGATTGCGAGCCAGGCGCCGACCACATTGGCGGCGCCGGCGAGCAGCACGGCCTGTCTGGCCGTTGCGGCTTTGAGCCGCAGAATCGGAAGCGACAACAGCAAGCCGAGCAGGAGCGCAATGCCGGCAAGCTTCAGGTGGTGCGGCGTGACGAGGTCGCCGCTCCATGGAAACTTCGCGTCGCGTGACGCGTCGAGCAGGCCCCAATACGGGCCGACGCCGCCTTCATTGGTCTTCCACGGCTGATCGATCGCTTCGATGATGTTGTAGTCGAGACCATAGGCCTCGGCTTTGGAGACAAACGTGCGCAGCACCTTGGCCTGGATGATGCGGCCGGGGTTCGCCTTCTTGAAATTGTAGCCGGCGCTCGGCCAGCCGAACTCGGCGATCACGATGCGCTTGCCGGGGAAGTTCTCGCGCAGCCGGTCGTAGATCAGGATGGCCTGATCGACCGCCTGCTCTTCGGAAAAGCCTTCCCAGTAAGGAAGAATATGTGCGGCGATGTAGTCGACCGCCGAGGCGAGCTCGGGGTGCTCCAGCCAGACGTGCCAGATTTCGCCGGTGGTGACCGGCACCGAGACCTGCTTCTTGACCCGATTGATGAGCTTGATGAGCTCATCGACCTTCATATCGTCGCGGTAGATCGTCTCGTTGCCGACAACGACGCTCTTCACATTGTTATTGCGACGCGCGAGCTCGATGACGTTGCGAACTTCGCGCTCGTTGCGATCGGCGAATTTGTCGATCCAGGCGCCCGCGCTGACACGCAGACCGAATTCGTCGGCGATCCGCGGGACCAATTCGACGCCGCCAGTCGAGGAGTAGGTGCGGATGCTGCGGGTGAGCGGCGAGAGCTTTCGCAGGTCAGCGCGGATCTGCGCCTCTTGCGCGAGCTGACCTGTGTCGGGATGTGCGGAGCCGCCGAACGGCGCGTAAGAGACGCTGGCAAGTTGTGTCGTGACGTCCGGAGCGGGCGCTCGCTCACGCGTCACGGCCCACAATCCGGCATGCGCGCACGCCACGAAGGCGATTACGGCAGCAACGGAGCGCATCGACTCAACCAAACGGGGCGGGAATTACGATCTTCGAGCCCGTCCCCTGGGCTCGACCGATGACTGAAATCCGGCGGAGGAATATATCCCGGCCTCAGACGCCCAGACAAGTAGGTATGCGACATGGCAAATCCAAGGCACGCGCGACTGCGGGATGGCTCACTCCGCCCCGAAATTAACGCGCCTCGGGCTTTTCCGTTCCGGGTTGGCTGGTCGGAGCTTGGGCGGCAGTGGTCGGGGCAGGCGGCAGTGCCGGGTTTATCCAGCAGGCGTGAATGCGGCCGCCGAGGCTTTCCTGCGCTTTGGCGTCGATATTCCCCTGGCGGACCAGACAGCGAAAGGTCGCCTGGATTTGGCCGCTCGGGCAGCCGAAGCGGTCGTACAGATCGAGATGGCGGAAGGCCGTGTCCATGTCGTCGCGCCACAACAGGCTGACGACGCGGCGGCCTAGCCAGATGCATTCCGGATTGCCGGCCGGACCGGCCAACAGGCGGGACGCTTCGGTGATCTCGTCGATCTTCTTTTGGCTGTCTTTGGCGGCTTCGCCGGGCGGTTTGCCTTCGGGCGGCTTTCCATTGCCGCTTTGCGCTCCTGCCGGCTGAGAAAGCAGCACAACGAGCGCGAGCGCTCCCGCCGAAGCGGACCAGTTACGCATACCGAAGGGACTCATGATTCCGCGACTTAGTGTTGCCGGTGACAGCCTGCCCGAGAAGCTCAATGGTCCGGGAATAAGACGCGATTACGGCGCGTTCCCAGACATATAAGAGTGACCTTAGGCCCCGATTTTGTCCAGCGCTTCCCGCTGCAATGCTAAACGCGGGCGGCTTGGCAGCCCCCGCCCAGCGCGATACCGAATAAATCGACGTTCACGAGGTGGCCGATGCGGCTTGCCATTCCGCTGTTTGCCCTGTCGGCCGCCTTAATTATTGCGGCCTGGGCCTGGCTTGGCGCCCCGGCCGGTATGCCGGGTAACGCACCCAGCGCGGGCACACAAGATTCACTGCGTGTCCTATGCGCCTTTCCGGCGTGGACAGAGCCCGCTCATCGCTACGACCCGGATCGAGCCCTTTCAGATCGAGGACGACTTAACGCAGCTCGCGCCGGCTGACCGATTGCGTGCGGACCTACTCGGTCGAATTCGGGCTCGACCGGGTGCCGGAGATCGCCGGCAAGCACGGCTTGAAGGTCATGCAGGGCTTGTGGCTGTCGGGAGAGCCGCAAAAAAACCGGGCCGAGATCGAGGCGGTCGTCGCGCTCGCCAACAAATATCCGAACGTGATCCGCTCGGTGGTGGTCGGAAACGAAGTCCTGCTCCGCGGCGAAATGAGTGCAAATAATCTCGCCGCCACTCTTCGCGAGGTGAAGTCGCGTGTCCCGATGCCGGTCACCTATGCCGATGTGTGGGAGTTCTGGCTTCGCAACAGGACGCTGGCCGATGCGGCGGACTTCATCACCATTCACATCCTGCCTTACTGGGAGGACTTCCCGATCGCGGCCGAGATCGCCGCCGCGCATGTCGGCTCGATACGGCGTCACGTCGTCGAAGCGTTTCCCGGCAAGGAAGTGATGATCGGCGAAGTTGGTTGGCCGAGCGCGGGGCGGATGCGCGAAGGCGCATTACCGTCGCTGGTCAATCAAGCGCGCGTCGTTCAGGAGGTGCTCGCACTCAGCCGACGCGAAAAGTTTAATGTAAATGTTATCGAAGCCTACGATCAATCGTGGAAGCGCGCGCTCGAAGGCACGGTCGGCGGTCATTGGGGGCTGATCGATGATGCGCGGCGCGAACTCAAATTTGAATCGGGCGTGCCTGTCTCCAATTATCCGCACTGGCGATCATATGCGGCGGGCGGTGTCGTCTTCGCTGCTGTCATCTTCGCGGTGGGCTATGTCTCGCGCCGCCGCAATGACATGCGCACGACATGGCGGGATGGAGTGCTGTTGCGGCGATCGCAACAATCGGCGGCGTCGCGATCGGAATCACGCTGGCGAATATCCCGCTCGAAAGTCTTGGCGTCGGCGGCTGGATACGATCTCTGGCGTTCGGCGCCGTCGCGCTGCTCGCTCCGCTGCTCGGCGCGATGATGATCATGTCGGATCGCGGCGTGCCCGCATTCTGGCAACTCATCGGACGTTTGCGCTGGCCTGAGGTCGACACCGTGTCCGCCGCAGCGGGATTCGTACTGATGGCGACGACAGTGCTTGGCGATCGGAACCGCGCTCGGCCTGACCTTCGACCCGCGCTACAAGGATTTTCCTTACGCGCCGCTGGCCGCCGCCGCTGTTCCATTTCTTTTGGCGAGCTTCCTGCGGCCTCGACTGGTGGAACCACGCACGATGGCGGAACTTGCCGCCGCGGCCGTGCTGGCGCTCTGCACCGGCTACATTATCTTCAACGAAAGCTTTGCGAATTGGCAGTCGCTGCTGCTCTGCGCAGGACTGCTGTGCCTTGTCATTACTCTGGCGCGGGTGCGCGGCGCGCCAGGCTGAGGATCAGCAGGGCAATCGCAATGCCCGCGAGCCCGACATTATAAAGAACGATCCCAAAGCCGGCCGCGGCGAGCGCAATTCGCTGTGAGTACCACCGAGGGACGCAGCAGGTTCAACGCCGCCGCCGCCAACGCGAGGATGCCAAAGGCGGAATTCCGGAACAGCGCGGTGAACACCTTGCGGGTGAAACACAGCCACGTATTGCAGCCCGCCCTCGCAGGCCAGGCTGACACTCGACTGCTCGATCACCAAATAGCGCAGATAAAGCGCATAACCCACTGAGCAGAAACCGATAATCAGCAGGATATTGGTCGCGCGCGGGCTCGGCAGAAACAGCTTCATGCCGCGACTATGCGGCAAATCTACCGTTCGGCCAATTGCGTGACGCGATATTGGCCGGGCCGGCAGTTCAATTTGACGGCGGTCAACCGGCCGCAGAGCGCGGCGGCCTCGGTGGTGTCTTGAAAGCTGCCGACGACGACGAGCCGGTACTCAACGGCCCCGTTCGCCCTCTGCCGTTGCGCGTAGGTCGGGCGCATGCCGGCCAGATCCGGCCCGGCATTCGCTTTGATGGTGGCCCACGCGATCCGCAGGTGTTCGAGGCTTGCCGCGCCGCCGAGGTCGACGCCGAATTCGCGTTTTTCCGTTGGTTGAGCCGTCGGCAGCGCCGCGGTCCGCATCGGCGGTACCGGCACGCCGGCAGGGTCCGTTGGCGGTGATGGGCTGGAGGCCCGCGGCTGTGTCTCGGCGATCGATGCAGTCGTGGTGGGCGGAGCCGTGACGGCCGGAGGTGTTGCAGCCAGCTCCTTCGGGGCTGGCGCCGGCTGTTGCGCCTGGCGCTTGATGGTCCCGGTGATGTCCTCGAGGTTTTGCTCCAGCAGTGAGATCCGGGTCTTGAGCTGGTCGCGGTCAGCCGAAAGCTGCCTGACGCTTTCGCGCAGTTGCTGAGCCTGGGTGTTCAACTCCTGATTCTGCCTGCGGAATTCCTGGGTTTGCCGGCCAAGCTCCTGGGTCTGCTTTTCGATCTCGGCCGCGCGCAAGACCATAACCGGAGGCGGCTCGGACGGAGCGGGCGGCGTGGGCCGAAGGTGATCAAGGGCCGACGCGAGAACAACATTGAACCGCTGCGTGCCGACATCGCTCAGCGCTGTGCCGGCGACCACGACGACCGCGAGGGCCGCCGAGGAGCCCCAAAACACGACACGCCAGAGGCTGCGCATATCGAAACGGTTGAGTTTGGCGGCTTCTGGCGTGGGTTCAGTGAGATCGTCTATTTCGTCCGGCATGCGGCCCCCAATCCGCGAATCATTGAAAATGTTAGCAGAATCCACGTGCCCTGACTCCGGCGGATGCGTCCGCTAAGAGTGCGCGTCAAGGAGAGCTGATGTCCGAACGAAGCTGTCTTGCGATTGTGCTCGCCGCCGGCGAGGGCACGCGGATGCGCTCGGCATTGCCGAAGGTGCTGCATCCGATCGCCGGACGCACGCTGATCGCGCACGTCCTGGCTGCTGTCAGCACGCTCGATCATGTTCGGATCGCAGTCGTGGTGGGTCCGGATCGCGGCGATGTCGCGGATGAGGTGCGCCGCGTCGCGCCAGCCGCCGAAGTGTTCGAGCAACGCGAGCGCAAAGGCACAGCTCATGCCGTGCTGATGGCCAAGACGGCGATCGCGCGCGGCGCCGACGACGTCCTGGTGTTGTTTGCTGACACGCCGCTGGTTCGCGCCGACGTGCTGGAGCGCTTGCGCGCGCCATTGGCGAAGGGCGTTGCCGTCGCCGTGCTCGGCTTCCGCCCGGCTGACCCAAGCGGCTATGGCCGGCTCCTGACCAATGGCGGCGAACTGCTCGCCATCCGCGAGGAAAAGGATGCGAGCGAGGCCGAGAAAAAGATCGGCCTGTGTAACGGAGGCCTGATGGCGCTTTCCGGCGAGAAAGCGCTGCAAATTATCGAAAAGATCGGGAATGCCAATACGAAGGGTGAGTATTACCTGACTGACGCGGTTGCTATCGCCCGTGATCTGGGGCTCAAAGCAGTCGCCATCGACGCCGAGGAGAACGACGTGCGCGGCATCAATACCAAAGGACAGCTCGCTGAAACCGAAGCGGCTTTGCAGGCAGCGCCTGCGAACAGCCGCGATGGAGGCCGGGGTCACGCTGGTTGCACCGGAAACGGTATTTCTCGCCGCCGACACAAAATTCGGCCGTGACGTCACCATCGAGCCCTATGTGGTGATCGGGCCGGACGTGACGATCGAGGACGGCGCCACGATCCGCTCATTCTCCCACCTCGAAGGCGCTCGTGTCGGGAAGGGCGCCCGCGTCGGTCCTTATGCGCGGCTTCGTCCCGGCGCCGAGCTTGGCGCGGACGTGCACATCGGCAATTTCGTCGAGGTGAAAGCGTCCGACCATCGAGGCCGGCGCGAAGGTCAATCATCTCGCCTATATCGGCGACTCCCGCGTCGGCGAGCGCGCCAATATCGGCGCAGGGACCATCACCTGCAATTACGACGGCGCGGCCAAACACCGCACCGATATCGGCAAGGACGCGTTCATCGGATCGAACACGGCGCTGGTCGCGCCGGTGAAGATCGGCGATGGCGCCTATATCGGCTCAGGCTCCGTGATCTCAGCCGATGTGCCGGCCGACGCTCTGGCGCTCGAACGCGCGCCGGTCACGGTTAAGGAAGGCTGGGCCAAGCGCCTGCGGGAGCGCAATGCGAAGGCGAAGACGTCGCGTTAACGGCGCCGATGAACACGCCTTGTTTCCGCCGTGTCACAAGGCGAAATGCCTTGTGATTTCGAAATGAACTCTATTGGCAGCTAAACCATTTGCGTAAGGAGGCTGCGCACTTCGCGCGGCGGGGCTTAATCGAATATGTGCGGCATCGTTGGCATTCTTGGGCGTGAGCCGGTCGCTGGCCACCTCATCGACGCGCTGAAGCGCCTCGAATATCGCGGCTACGACTCGGCCGGCATCGCGACGCTGGAAGGCGGCACGCTCGGCGCGCCGGCGCGCGGAAGGAAAACTCAAAGCGCTCGAGACCCGGCTCGACGAGGCGCCGCTCGGCGGCAAGATCGGCATCGGCCACACCCGCTGGGCCACGCACGGCGGCCGAGCGAGCTCAACGCGCATCCGCACGCGTCCGAGCGTGTCGCCGTCGTGCACAACGGCATCATCGAAAACTTCCGTGAGCTGCGCGAGAAGCTGACCAAGGACGGCGCGAAATTCACCAGCGAGACCGATACCGAGGTCGTCGCGCACCTCGTCAACACCGAGTTGAAGAGTGGAAAGTCGCCCAAGGACGCGGTCGGCGCCACGCTCAAGCAGTTGCGCGGAGCCTTTGCGCTCGCGTTCCTGTTTGACGGCGAGGACAATCTGCTGATCGGCGCGCGCAAGGGCTCGCCGCTCGCAGTCGGGCATGGCTCGGGCGAGATGTATCTCGGCTCCGATGCCATCGCGCTCGCGCCGTTCACCGACAGGATCACCTATCTCGAAGAGGGCGACTGGGCGGTCGTGACGCGAGCCGGCGTCGAGATTTTCGATGAGCAGGGCCGCAAGGTTGAGCGCGCAGTGCTCAAGTCGGACGCGTCCGCCACGATGGTCGACAAGGGCAACCACAAGCACTTCATGGCCAAGGAGATCCACGAGCAGCCTGAAGTCGTCGGCCATACGCTTGCGCATTACATCGACATGAATGCCGAGCAGGTGAGGCTCCCGTTCGAGCTTCCGTTCGATCTCAAGACCCTCAAGCGTCTGTCGATCTCGGCCTGCGGCACCGCCTTCTACGCAGGACTGGTCGCCAAATACTGGTTCGAGCAATTCGCCCGGCTGCCGGTCGAAATCGATATCGCCTCGGAATTTCGCTATCGCGGCGCGCCACTCGAGCCGGGCGACCTGCATGGTCGTGATTTCCCAGTCAGGCGAGACCGCCGACACGCTGGCGACTTTGCGCTACGCCAAGGAGCACAAACAGCACGTGCTCGCGGTGGTGAACGTGCCGACCTCGACTATCGCGCGCGAGGCGACGGTCGCCATGCCGACTTTGGCCGGCCCCGAGATCGGCGTCGCATCGACCAAGGCATTCACCTGCCAGCTTGCCGCGCTGGCTTGCCTTGCCATCGCCGCGGGCCGCGCGCGGGGCGTGCTGTCGCAGCAGCAAGAGCGTGATTTGGTGCGCGCGCTGATCGAAGTGCCGCGCCACATGGCGGAAGCCATCATGCTCGAGCCGCAGATCGAAAAGCTCGCGCAGCAGCTCAGCAAGGTGAACCACGCTCTCTATCTCGGGCGCGGCACCAGCTATCCGATTGCGCTCGAAGGCGCGCTCAAGCTCAAGGAAATTTCCTACATCCACGCCGAAGGCTATGCGGCCGGCGAGCTCAAGCATGGGCCGATCGCGCTGATCGATGAAACGATGCCGGTGATCGTGATCGCGCCTTATGACGCCGTGTTCGACAAGACCGCGTCCAACATGCAGGAAGTGATCGCGCGCGGCGGGCGGATCGTGCTGGTCACCGATCCGAAAGGCGCGGAAGAGGCGGACGTCAATTCAATGATGACGCTGACCATGCCGCGCATGGCCAATATTGTGACACCGCTGGTTTACAGCATTCCTGTGCAATTGATCGCCTATCACACTGCGGTCGCGCTCAACACCGATGTGGACCAGCCGCGCAACCTCGCAAAATCGGTCACAGTGGAATAGACTGCAGCAATGTCTGTTCCGCCTAATGAATTTCCGGCACCGCCGGTTGCCGCTCCTGCGCCGCCGCAGACCAGCATGATGTCGCGGCTGCGCACTTATTTTCTCACCGGACTTGTCGTCGCCGGCCCGCTGGCGATCACGGTTTATCTGACCTGGTCGTTCATCAACTGGGTCGATGATCTGGTCCGGCCGTTCGTGCCGCCGGCGCTGCGGCCGGAGACGTATCTGCCGTTCCACATTCCCGGCACGGGTCTGATCGTCGCCTTCGTGGTTCTGACGCTTCTCGGCTTCCTGACCGCCAACCTGGTCGGCCGCACCCTGGTGGAGCTTGGCGAGAACCTGCTCAACCGGATGCCGATTGTCCGCCCGATCTACAAGACCATGAAGCAGATCTTCGAGACGTTGTTCTCAAGCAGCGGCTCGAACTTCCGGAAGGTGGCTCTGGTCGAATTCCCGGCGCCCGGCATGTGGTCGCTGGTGTTTCTCTCACAGGCGCCGAGTGAGGAGATCGCGGCGCGGCTTCCCGACAAAGAACACGTCTCGGCATTCATGCCGTGCACGCCCAACCCGACCACCGGCTTCTTCTTCTACGTGCCGCGCAAGGACCTGATCGAGCTCGACCTGTCGGTCGAGGACGCGATGACGCTCCTGATCTCGGCCGGCACGGTGCAGCCCGGCAAGGCCGCACAGGACAAGCTCGCCACTTTGGCCGCGCAGACGCGCATTGGCGCAGACCGCCCGCAAGCCGGCCGCCTAGGCGGGATCATCCGGCCTGGATCAGCCGGATCGCTTCGTCCTTCTCGAACAGATAGAGCAAGTGACGCAGCGCCTTGCCGCGCTCGCTTGTGAGCGCCGGATCGCGGTTCATCACCAGCGCCGCATCGTCGCGCGCCGCGCCGAGATATTTGCCGTGGAATTCAAGCCGCGCGATGCGAAATCCCGGCATGCCGCTCTGCCGTGTGCCGAGCAGGTCGCCTTCGCCGCGCAGCCGCAGATCTTCCTCCGCGATACGGAAGCCGTCCTCGGTCTCGCGCAGGATGGCGAGCCGCGCCTTGGCGGTGTCGCCGAGCGGCGTTTGATAGAGCAGGAGGCAGGTTGATTTGCCGCTGCCGCGGCCGATCCGGCCTCGCAATTGGTGAAGTTGCGCGAGGCCATAGCGTTCGGCGTGTTCGATCACCATCACGGTGGCTTCCGGCACATCGACGCCGACTTCGATCACCGTGGTGGCGACCAGCAGCCGCGTTTCGCCGGAGGAGAAACGGGCCATCGCGGCGTCCTTGTCCGCTCCCTTCATTTGCCCGTGGACGAGACCGACAACGCCGCCGAACCGGTTCTTGAGCTCCTTGAAGCGCGCGTCGGCGGCGGCGAGGTCGATCTTCTCGGATTCCGCAACCAGCGGGCAGACCCAGTAGATCTGCCGGCCTTCATCAAGCGCGCGACCGGCGGCTGCCTCGACCTCTTCGATGCGGTCGAGCGGGATGGTGCGGGTGTCGATCGGCTGGCGGCCGGCGGGCTTCTCGCGCAGCTCCGAAATATCCATGTCGCCGAAATAGGTCAGGACCAGCGTGCGCGGAATTGGTGTCGCGGTCAGGATCAGCATGTCGACCGCCTGGCCTTTTTGCGCCAGCGCGAGGCGCTGGTGCACGCCGAAACGGTGCTGCTCGTCGATGATCGCGAGCGCCAGGTCCTTGAAGACAATGTCGTCCTGAAAAAGCGCGTGCGTGCCGATCAGCAGATCGAGTTCGCCGGCGGCGAGACGGCGCAAGATGTCCTCTCGCTCTTTCCCGCGCTCGCGGCCGGTCAGAATGGTCGACGCGCAGGCCCGCCGCATCGGCAAGCGGCTTGATCGTGTGATGGTGCTGGCGGGCGAGAATTTCAGTCGGCGCCATCAGCGCGGCCTGCTTGCCCGCTTCGATCACGGTTGCGGCGGCGAGCAGCGCAACGACTGTCTTGCCTGACCCCACATCGCCTTGCAGAAGCCGCAGCATGCGCTGCGGCCGGGCGAGATCGGTGACGATGTCGTCCACGGCCTGGCGCTGCGATTGCGTCAGCGAATAGGGCAGCGCCTTGAGAATTGTTGCGGCCTTGATGCCTTCGCTTGCGGTGCCGCGGCCGCCTTGCTCGCGCATATGGCCGCGCACCAGCGCCAGCGCGAGCTGGCTGGCGAGCATTTCGTCATAGGCGAGGCGCGTATAGGCGCGGCTTTCCGGCAGCACGTCGGCGGGCTCGTTGGGGCGATGCAGGGTGCGCAACGCGTCGCTGAACGACGGCAATTGCTCGCGCGAGACCCAGGCCTGGTCCTGCCACTCCGGCAGGTCAGGCAGCTTCTCGATGGCCTGATCGACCGCGCGGCGCACATTGCCGAGCGCGAGTCCTTCGGTGAGCGGATAGACCGGCTCGACCAGCGGCAGCTTGGCGAAGCCCGCCTCGTCGACGACGCGGTCGGGATGCACCATTTGCAGATTGCCGTCATAGAGCTCGGCGGTGCCCGAGACGTAGCGCAGCTCGCCTTCCGGCAAGAGCTTTTCGAGGTAATCGCGCCGCGCACTGAAGAACACGAGGGTCAGATCGGCGAGGGAGTCGTCGTCGGTATAGACCCGGTACGGCGCGCGCGGCCGGTTCGGCGGCGGCGGACGATGGTCGCGCACCGTCACGGCGACGGTCACGAGCGTGCCGGGCACCACGTCGCGCAATTTGGGCCGCGCCCGGCGATCGATCGCGCCGGACGGCATGTGGAACAGCAGATCGACCAGCTTGGGCGGATCGCGGTCGAGCAGATGCGCGTAAAGCTTGCCGAGCTTCGGCCCGATCGCCGGACAAAGTCGCGAGCGCGGCGAATAGCGGATTGAGGAGCGGTGGGCGCATCGCCGGCGACTTTATTTGCCGTCAGCGGGCTTGTCGCGGCCATGACACGGCCATGACACCGAGACATTCGCCCCTATATAAACCCCGCCCGGCCCGTCCGGGCTATTGGCATTTGAGGGCAGTGTGACGACGCGATCGAGCGAAGGACTGGACGAGCGGCGCCGGCGGCTTCTGTTTCGGTCCTGGCACCGGGGCATCAAGGAGGTCGATCTGGTGCTCGGCGGCTATGCCGACGCGCGGATCGGCGCCATGAGCGATGCCGAGCTCGATCAGTTCGAGCAGGTGCTCGAAATCCCGACGCCGGATCTCCTGTCATGGCTGATGGGCGAGCTGCCGGTGCCGCCGGAACATAATTCGCCGGTCATGCGTCAGGTGCTTGCACTTCACCTGGAGCCGAAGGCGCAGGAATGAATGTGGTGGTGAAAGCGCCCGGCGAACTGCTCAGGCCCGGCCGTGCGGTGACGTTGGCTCAGGTCGCGGATGGCGCCGAAGGTCTGGTGCTGTCCGATCTGGCGCGCGCCATTGCGGCGCGGAGCGGATGCGCCGGCGATTTCGCTGGCCGTCGTTTGCCGCGACGGGCAGCGCATGGCCGCGCTGTCGCGCGCGCTTGGCTTTTTTGCGCCGGACATGAGCGTGCTCGAATTTCCGGCCTGGGATTGCCAGCCCTACGACCGCGTCTCGCCCAATGCCGGCGTGCTGGCGCAGCGCATGACGACGCTGTCGCGGCTCACGCGCGTCATCGGCCGCGACAAGCCATCCATTTTGCTGACGACAGTGAACGCCGTGCTGCAGCGCGTGCCCACCAGGGAGTTCGTCGCCAGGCAGGCTTTGTCGGTCGCGCCGGGCAACGTGATCGGCATGGCGAGCATCATGCAGTGGCTGGAGCTCAACGGCTATGCGCGCGCTTCGACCGTGCGCGAGCCGGGCGACTATGCGGTGCGCGGCGGCATCCTCGACCTTTTTCCGCCCGGCATGGACATGCCGGTGCGGCTCGATTTCTTCGGCGACACGCTGGAATCGATCCGGACCTTCGATGCGCAGACGCAGATCAGTGAAGGCGCGCTGCGCGCGCTCGATCTCGTGCCGGTTTCGGAATTCCAGCTCATCACCGAGACGATCCGCAAATTCCGCACCGGATATGTCGCGCAGTTCGGCGCGGTCGCGCCGGGCGATCTCCTCTACGAAGCCGTGAGCGAAGGGCGGCGCTATCCCGGCATCGAGCACTGGCTGCCGCTGTTCCACGACGCCATGGACACGCTGTTCGACTATCTGCCGGGCACGCCGATTGCGCTGGAGCATCAAGCAGAGGATGCCGCGACGAAGCGGCTCGAGCAGATCAAGGATTATTACGAGGCGCGCCGCGAGGCGCTGAACGATGCTGCGGCAACGCCATACAAGCCGCTGCCGCCCAACAAGCTTTATCTGAGCGAGAAAGAATGGGCAGGGCGGTTGGAGAAAGGCGCGCTCGCCAGGCTCACGCCGTTCGACGTGCCTGACGCCAAAGACGTCATCAATGTCGGCGCGCGGACCGGCCACAGCTTCACCGCCGAGCGCGCCGAGCCGGGCGCCAATGTATTTGAGGCCGTGACGAAGCATGTCCACGCGCTGCAAAGCGCGGGCAAGCGCGTCGGCTTCGCGCTGTGGAGCGAAGGCGCGCGCGAGCGCATGGGTCACGTGCTCGCCGACCACAGATTGGTCAACCTGGCTCCGGTGAAATCCTGGCCGGAGCTGACGGCGCTGCCGCGCACCTCGATCGCGCTCGCTGTGCTCGGCATCGAAAGCGGCTTCGAGATCGGCGATATCGCCGTCATCAGCGAGCAGGACATTCTCGGCGACCGCCTGGTGCGGCCGCGCCGCGCGCAGCGCAAGGCCGAGAATTTCATCACCGAAGCGACCAGCCTCGCGCCGGGCGACATCGTCGTCCACCTCGATCACGGCATCGGCCGCTTCGCCGGCTTGCAGGCGATCGAGGCGGCCGGCGCGCCGCATGATTGCGTCGAAATCCACTACGCCGACGACGCCAAGCTCTATCTGCCGGTCGAGAACATCGACCTGTTGTCGCGCTACGGCTCGGAAGACACCGCGGTCGAGCTCGATCGCCTCGGCGGCGGTAACTGGCAGGCGCGCAAGGCGCGGATGAAGAACCGCATCCGCGAAATCGCCGGCGAGCTGATCAAGATTGCCGCGGAGCGCTATCTGCGGGAGGCGCCGAAACTGACCGCCCCGCCGGGGGCCTATGACGAGTTCGCCGCCGGTTTCCCCTACGAGGAAACCGACGACCAGCAGACCGCAATCGACGCGACCCTGGCCGATCTTGTGACGGGCCGGCCGATGGACCGGCTGATTTGCGGCGATGTCGGTTTCGGCAAGACCGAAATCGCTTTGCGTGCGGCCTTCGTCACCGCGCTGGCGGGCCAGCAGGTCGCCGTGGTGGTGCCGACCACGCTGCTCGCGCGCCAGCACTACAAGACGTTCTGCGACCGTTTCCGCGGCTTTCCGGTCGAGTATCGCTCAGGCGTCGCGCCTCGTGCCGCAAGCTGAACTCACCAAGACCAAGCAGGGACTGGCCGATGGCAGCGTCGACATCGTGATCGGCACCCATGCGCTGCTCGGTAAAAACATCAAGTTCAAGGATCTCTCGCTGCTGGTCGTCGACGAAGAGCAGCATTTCGGCGTCTCGCATAAAGAGCGCCTCAAGCAGCTTCGCGCCGAGGTCCACGTTCTCACGCTCACCGCGACCCCGATCCCGCGCACGCTGCAGCTCGCGCTGACCGGCGTGCGCGATCTGTCGATCATTGCTTCGCCGCCGGTTGACCGCCTGGCGGTGCGCACCTTTGTTTCGCCGTTCGATCCGCTTGGTGGTGCGCGAGGCGCTGCTGCGCGAGCGTTACCGCGGCGGGCAGTCATTCTATGTGTGCCCGCGCATCGAGGATCTCGCCGGCGCCAAGGACTTCCTCGACAAGAACGTGCCGGAAGTGAAGGTGGCGGTTGCGCATGGCCAGATGCCGCCGACCGTGCTCGACGACATCATGTCGGCCTTCTACGACGGCAAATACGACGTGCTGCTGTCGACCACGATCATCGAGTCCGGCCTCGATATTCCGACCGCCAACACCCTGATCGTGCATCGGGCCGACCGTTTCGGCCTGGCGCAGCTTTATCAGCTGCGCGGCCGCATCGGCCGCTCCAAGCTGCGCGCCTATGCGCTGCTGACGCTGCCGGTGCAGCAATCGATCACGCCGCAGGCCGAGCGCAGGCTCAAAGTGCTGCAATCGCTCGACACGCTCGGCGCCGGCTTCCAGCTCGCCTCGCACGATCTCGACATTCGCGGCGCCGGCAATCTGCTTGGCGACGAACAGTCCGGCCACATCAAGGAAGTCGGCTTCGAGCTCTACCAGCAGATGCTGGAGGAGGCGGTGAGCGACCTGAAAGCCGGCGGCACGGCGCCGGCGGCCGACCGCTGGTCGCCGCAGATCACGATCGGCACCCCGGTGCTGATCCCGGACGATTACGTCGCCGATCTTTCGGTGCGGCTCGGCCTCTATCGGCGGCTTGCCGAGCTTGAGGACGAGCGCGCGATCGACGCATTTGCGGCCGAACTCGCGGACCGCTTCGGCAAGCTGCCGCCGAGGTCGATCACCTCATGCAGGTGGTCGCGATCAAATCGCTGTGCCGCCGCGCCAATGTCGAGAAGATCGAGGCCGGGCCGAAAGGCGTGGTGCTGTCATTCCGCGATAACACCTTCGCCAATCCTGAAGGTCTCGATCGCCTTCATCCGCGAGCAGGGTTCGGCGGTGCGGATGCGCGTCCGACCCGAAAGACGCCAAGAACCAGCAGCTGGTGTTCTTCGACGAGTGGGATGTGCCGGAAGAGAGGCTCAAAGGCACGGCAGTGATTTTGCGCAAGCTTGTCGGGATCGCGGAGCGCGCGAAGGCGGCCTAATCTGTTCTTTAGTGAGGCAGCCGCAGCACCGGCTTGATCGCCTTGCCGCTCGCTGAACTCATCGGCCGCGCGATTGATGTCCTTCAGCTCGTAATAGGTGATGAGTTTCTCGATCGGGAAGCGGCCCTTGGCGATGTGATCGGCCAAGTTGCGGGATGAACTGCTTCGGCACGCTGTCGCCCTGGATCACGCCGCGCACCTCGCGTCCGTTCTGCAAAACGCCCATCTCGAACGCGACCTCGGTGCCTGAGCGCGCGCTGCCGAGCAGCACGCAAAGGCCGGCCGGCATCAGGCAATCGACCGCTTCACGGAATACCGCGGGCAGGGCGGATGTCTCGACCGAATAGCGCGCGCCGAGCCCGGTGATCTTTTTGATCGCGGCGACGATATCGACGCCGCCGCTGTGGTTGAGAACGTGGGTCGCGCCGACGTCTTTCGCCAGCTTGAGCCGGTGTTCGTGAACATCGACAGCGATGATCGGGTCGCAGCCGGCGAGCTTCGCCGCCATCAATGCCGCAAGCCCGACCGTGCCGACGCCGAACACGACCAAGCTCTCGCCGGCTTTCGGCTTCATCACATTGAGCACGGCGCCCGCGCCGGTCTGTCCACCACAGGCCAGGGCGCAGACCACATCGAGCGGCACGTCGTTCTGCAATTTCACCGCGAAGCGCTCATTGGCGATGGTGAAGTTGCCGAACGAGGATTGCTGGAAAAACGCGCTGTAGACCGGCTTGCCGTTCCTGGAGTGCAGCGTCGAACCGTCGGCTCGCGTGCCGCCGTGCTTCAGGGGGCCTGCGTTGACGCAATAGGTCTGGCGCTGCGTGCGGCAATTCGGGCATTCGCCGCACCACGGATAGGCCATCAGGACGCGGTCGCCGGGCTTGAACTCTTTCACCGCGCTTCCGGTCGCGCGCACGATGCCGGCGCCTTCATGGCCGAATACGGCCGGAAAGGGCATGTCGTAATAGCCGTCGCGGCCATGCAGGTCGGTCGCGCACAAGCCGCTCGCCACCACTTCGACCAGCAATTCGTCGGGACGCGGATCGGTCAGATCGAGCGTGTCGATCTCGAACGGCGCCGCGCGCGCCGGCACCACGGCAGCTGTGATCTTCATTCCGCGGCGTCTGCGCTCTGTTGCGAGGCGCGCTCGATCGCCTCGGCGAGAGTTTCGGGCGCTTGCGCGCCGGATACGGCGAAGCGGCCGTCGAAGATGAACATCGGCACGCCCTGGATGCCGGATTCCTTGGCAGCCTCGGCTTCGCGCTCAACCTCGGCGACATCCTTGTCGCTGGCGAGGTCGGCGCGAACCTTCTCGGCATCGAGGCCCACGGCGGATGCGGCACGAACCAGGGTCTCACGGTCGGTGAGATCGCCACCCTGCGTGAAGTAGAAATCCATCAGCGTCTGCTTCATCTCGGCGGCCTTGCCGATGTCGCCCGCCCAGCGGATCAACCGATGCGCATCGAGCGTGTTGGGCTGCCGGCTGATCTTGTCCATCGCATAGGTGAGGCCCTCGGCCTGCGCGGCAGCCGCGACGCGTTGCGCGATGCCTTTATAGCGGTCGACGCTCGCCGAACTTGGTGGTGAGATATTGCTCGCGCGAAATGCCTTCGCGCGGGATCCAGTCATTGAGGAAATAGGGCCGCCAGTGCAGCTCGACCGCCACGTCCGGCTTCATCGCGACCGCGTTCTCAAGGCGCTTCTTGCCGATGAAGCACCACGGGCAGACCACGTCGGAGACGATATCGATGCGGACCGGCTTGGACATTTCAAGGCTCCTTCAAGCGGCGGAGCCTAAGCCTGCGGTTATTCGGCGGCAACCACCTCGCCGCCGTACACGCGGGTGAGCAGCGAATCCAGCGTGTCGTCGGGCTTCAGTGTTGCAAGCGTCACATTGGCTTCGACTGCGCCGTCCGTCGCCCGCATGCTGTTCTTGAGCATCGATGCGATGCGGCGCGCGATCGGATGCGCGTCGCGCAGATCAGTGTTGCCAAATCCGATCAGGATGGCGCCTTCGTCATCGCGGCTGGCGAAATCGCTCTCACGGGTGAGGCGGGTGACGAGGCGTGCGGCATCGTTGGCGGCGCGCGGCGGCAACCTGCCGGCGAAGGTGAAGCGGCCGATCGAGAAGGCATTGCCGCGGTCAAAGGATTCCTCGGTGGATTTGTTCAGCTCATCCCAGAAAGCGTTGAGCGAGAGCAGACCGGTCTCGGCATCGAACATGCCTTCGCTGTCGAGCGCGTCGGCCATCCGCTTGAGCCGTGCTTCCAGCGCATGCAGCCGGATCGCCGGCAGCATGCGGGCAACGATGCGCGTGACATCGGGCTCGACCCGGTCGACCTGCGGCAGACTGCCGGCAAGGTCGGCGGGCAGCTCCCCGATCACAGCGACCGGAATGGTGCGGAAGCGGGTCTGCTCCAGCAGAGCCGTGAGCATTCCCTCGATAATTCGGGCGTGAAGCCATCGCCGACCACGATGCCGTTGATCTCGCGCGCCTCAAGGTGGCGTATCGCGGTTTCGACGGTCAGCGCGCCGATCAGGCCGACGCGTTCGCCCATTGCGACAGACAGCGCGGGATAAAGCGGTCCGCGCCCCACGATCATGACAGTGGCATCGTCGAGCGGATCGCCAACCGGCAGGGCCGGCAGCGCACCGCGGCCGGAATCTGACGTCTCGATGCGACGAAGCACGCTTGCGTGCAGCGCCCGGACGCGAAGTGCAGCGCGAAGGCGGGCAATCAGGCGCTCGACCGGCTGCGCCTGATCGACGGCAATTGCGATCGGGATGGCAGCGTCACGATCAGAAGAGGTAAGCGCGATGACAGGGGTGGTCGGGCCGGTCGTCGTCGCGATCTGCAGGCACAACATGCGCGCGCTGGCGTCGCTCGGAGGCGGGCCGGGCTCGGCGATGATGACGGCGCACGGCTTGATCGAGACGAAAGACGCCGGTGCGTCGGTCCAGTTGGTTTCGATAATCGGGAAGGCGCCGGCGGCCGACAATGCGGCTACGAGGTCGCTGGCCGGGCGTTCGGCCACAATAACGATTGGACCTTGCAGCGACATCAGGCTCACGCACGCATTACAAATGACGGCGGGAGCCTAAACGAGCGCTGTTAACGCCTCGTCAATGCTGCTGGATCAGGCGGCGTGCCGGCGGCTGAATGCGCCGGTGATCAGCGGATTGATGCCGCGGGCCGTCAGCATATCCGCCACGTCGTCACGGCCGGATTTGGGCGCCGCCAGCCGCTGGCCGAGCAGCTTGTCAGGCAGGGCCGCGATCAACTCGTCGGCTTGCAGCGTTGTCGCGAGCGCATCGAGGTCGCTGCGCGGCAGGCGGTAGCCGCCGATGGCGATCATCCCTGGTTTGGCGCCCGTGACGACCAGGCAGCCGGTCGCCGCCCTGCATGGATAGCCGGTGTCGATGAAGTCATCGGGCGGGGCGGTGCCGCCAGGCAGCCCAACCATCATGCCGCGTAACGCCAGCGTGCCGGCGTCCGTTCTTTTCAAGTCGAGGCCGATCCTGCTCATCGAGCCTGTCGGCAAGGCTGCGACGGCGCCGTCATCGTTGCGGCGCGTGGCGACCACACCGACTTCGCCGAAAACGCGCAGGTCGACGATTGAGCCGGACAAACGCGATGCGGTTTCCGCCCGTTCCGGCGACGGCCACAGGGCGATGACGGTCTTTGTCTGGGCATCGATGACACCGTCCGATGCCAAATCCGCCAGCAAGGGGCCCGGTACGACGATCGCATCGCAAGATATTGCTGCTTGCGCGAACGAGGAGGCGTCGAAGGCGTGGTGGAGCACCAGCCGCTCGCCGGACAACAGCCATGGCATCAAAGTGGCGCACAGTCCTGCCCATGACGAAATCGGCGTCGCCGAGAGGAGCGACGCCTCCGCCTTGAGCTTCGCCGTGAGGGCGACACTCAGTCCGCCGGCGAGGATTTGCGCATGGGTGCGCGGCACACAGGCAACGCCGCGAGGCGTCGGCTCAAAGGTCAGGATCGCGGTTTGGCCGGCGGCCGGATCGCTGCGTTCTGCTCGCGCCGGCAAAACAAAGCTTTGCGGGGTGAGAACGTCGTCCAGCGGGACAATGCCGTCAGGTACATCGCGCCCGTAAGCGCAGACATGACGGATGCTCATGAGTTGAGCGGCGACTTTCATCGCGATATCGCAATGGTCGGCCTCGTTGATCCGCGTTGTGGTCAGCAGGGCCTTGGCGCCGGTGCCGGACAGCGCCGCGACGATCTCGCGCTCGCGCCAAAGCATCGGCAGCAGGGCAGCCACCATGCCGGCCCGCAGGACACCCAGCAGAGTCAGGATGCTTTCGACCGTGTTCGGCAGTTGGATGGCGACGACATCGCCGCGTTCCAGGCCGAGCGCATAGAGGCGGGCGGCGATCGCCCAAAGGATCCGGTCGGCATGCGCATAGGTGATGCTCAGCGGCATGTTGCCGGTGAATGCGGCGCGATCAGGCGGATCGAGCAGGGCGACCGCCTCCGAATTGCGCACCGCGGCGCGGCGGAAAAGATCGTCCAGCGTGGTGGCATGGCCACCCGGCTCTTGCGCTGGTCCGCTGCTCGTCATCCCGGTTTTTCCGCCCACCAGGTCTCCGGCAAATAGCCGAACAAGGAGGTGCGCTCCGGATGCGCGATTCGCGTCCAGCGGGCCACCCATTGTTGCGGTAAATGAAAAAGCGGCACGAGATAGAAGCCGGAAAGCAACACTCGGTCGAGGGCACGGGTCGCCGAGACAAAGTCCGGCCGCTCACGGGCCGACAGCATCGCGGCAATCATGGCATCCACCGCGGGAGATTTGACGCCCATGTAGTTTCGCGTGCCGTCCTGGTCGGCGGCCGCCGATCCCCAGTAGAAAGTACTGCTCGTTACCCGGCGAAAGCGACTGCTCCCAGCGGTACTCGATCATGTCGAAGTCGTAGGCGATGCGCCGCCGCTCATATTGGGTGGCGTCGACCACCCGCACCCGCGCATTGATGCCGGCGCGCTTGAGGGTGCGGGAGTAGGCGATGGCAAGCCGCTCCTGGTCTTTGGTGGTGGTCAGCATCTCGAAGGCGAAAGGCTTGCGGGTCGCACGATGGATCAGCTCGGTGCCTTTGAGCTCGTAACCCGCGGCCTTGAACAGTTCGAGCGCGCGGGAAAGCTGGTCGCGATCGCGCCCTGTGCCGTCTGATTTCGGCGGCTGCCATGCGCCGTCCATGACGTCGTTGCGCACGACGCCCGGAAACGGCGCCAGCAGTTCGCGTTCGCGCGCACTGGCGGGGCGGCCAGAGGCGGAAAGATCGGAACCGTCGAAATAGCTTCCGGTGCGGCGGTACTTGTCGAAAAAGAAGTTGTGGTTGATCCACTCGAAGTCGAACAGGTGGAGCAGGCCCTCGCGCACGCGAACGTCCGAGAAAATCGGCCGGCGGGTGTTGAAGACGAGACCCGACATGCCCTTCGGCAGGCCATAGGGGAAATTCTCCTTCACGACCTGGCCTTCGCGCAGCGCCGGAAAATCGTACGCCGTCTCCCACCGGCCGGGATCGAGCTCGACTCGCGCGTCGTAGAGGCCCTTCTTGAAGGCTTCGAAATGCGTGTTGGCGTCGCGGTAATAGTCGAACCGGACCTCGTCGAAATTCCACAAGCCGCGGTTGATCGGCAGGTTGCGTCCCCAGTATTGCGGACTGCGCCTCATCGTGACGCTGTCGCCAGGCCGCACTTCGGCAACCACGTAGGGGCCGGTGCCGACCGGCGGCGTGAACGACGTCTCCTCGAACTTTTCCGGATCGATCAGGTGCTTCGGCAGGATCGGCATCAGTCCGAGAATGAGCGGCAGCTCGCGATCATCCGCGCCGCTCAGATCGAAACGCACACTGCGTTCGCCGATGCGTTCGGCTTTGGTCACCTTCACATAATAGGTGCGGTAATTCGGCCGGCCGCGATCGCGCAACAACTCCCATGAGAAGATCACGTCATCGGGCGTGACCGGCTCGTCCGTCGGAAAAACGCGCCGCAGGATCGATCGAGAACGTCACATAGGTGCGATCCGCGTTGGTCTCGACCTCGTTGGCAAGCAGCGCGTAGAGCGTGAACGGCTCGTCATAGCCACGCGCGAGCAGACTCTCGAATACGTGGCCACGCATGCCTTGCGCGGACAGACCTTTGACGATGAACGGATTGAGGCTGTCGAAGGTGCCGAGCACGCCCTGGACGAAACGTCCGCCCTTGGGCGCGTCAGGCCGAACGTAGGTCGGGTGCGTGAAGTTGGCCGGCCACGCGGGTTCGCCGTGCATTGCGAGCGCGTGGCGTGACGATGCCGCCCGCGTACCGCCGCACGCCAAGACGCCGATGCTCGCCAGCCCACCCTTGATCACCGCGCGGCGCGACGCCGCTGGGGAACACTGGATGAGCGGTTTCGCTGCTGGGGCACAGATCAATCGCGATTTGGAGCGCCGTTTGGCGGCGAACTTAACATGGCGCGGCAAAGTCGCGGTGTTTTGCGCCTTTATCGGGGCGCAAATATCCGCTATCAGGCGCACTCTGCCAGTCACGCTCTCGCCCTATTTTCCGCCGAGAGAGCCGTTGAAGGGGACTGCCGAGCGGCCACGGGTCGGACGGCAAGACAACAAGGGATACAAATGAACTATCGCATTTCAACGGTGCGCGCCGCGGCCCGTATTTTTGCCGCCAGCACCGCGCTCGCATTCGTCGCCGCTCCGGCTTTCGCCCAGACGCCGCCGGCAGCGTCGACCCCGGCTCAAGCTCCTGCTGCAAAGCCGGCAGCGCCAAAGCCAGCGGCAGCACCCAAGCCCGCCGCGCAAAAGCCGGCGCAACCGGCTCCGACTGCGCAAGCTCCGGCGGCGGCTACTGATCCAAACGCGCCGGGTCAGGGCGCCCAGACTCCGAACCTGATGTATTCGCCGTGGATCAAGATCTGCAACAAAGGCACCGAGCCGAATGCCAAGCAGGTCTGCGTCACCGCAAAAGACGGCCGCCTCGAGAACGGCATGCCGGTCGCGGCGGTCGCCTTGATCGAGCCGCAGGGTGACCCCAAGAAGCTGGTGCGCATCACCGTGCCGCTCGGCATGCAGCTTCAGCACGGCACCCGCATGATCATCGACCAGGAGCCGCCCGCGACTGCGCCGTATTTTATGTGCTTCCCGAACGGCTGCATGGCCGACTTCGAAGCCAATGCCGACATGGTCGCCAAGCTGAAGAAGGGCAAGGCGCTGACCCTGCAGGCCATCAACATGAACGGTCAGCCGATCAGCCTGCCGCTGCCGCTTGCTGACTTCGCCAAGGCCAATGACGGCCCGCCGACCGATCCGAAAGTGTTTGAAGAGCAGCAGCGCAAGCTCCAGGAAGAGCTGCAGAAGAAGGCCGACGAAGCCCGCAAGAAGCTCGAGGCGCAGCAGCCGCAAGCCTCGGCTCCGGCAGCTCCCAAGCAATAAGAATACAAACACGGCGAGACAAAAAGCGCGGCCTTCGAGCCGCGCTTTTTTATTGCGCTAGTTGAGCCGGCTGTTGCGCCGGTGATAGGCGCCGCTGTCGTCGCGCTCGAACACTTCCGCCACTTGCGGATGCCGCACCGGCTTTTCGGACGTATCGGGCAGCAGGTTCTGCTCGGAGACGTAGGCGACGTACTCGGTGTCCGCGTTCTCCGCGAACAGGTGATAGAACGGCTGATCCTTGCGCGGGCGCACCTCGGCCGGGATCGACAGCCACCATTCCTCGGTGTTGTTGAATTCCGGATCGATGTCGAAGATGACGCCGCGGAACGGAAACACGCGGTGCTTCACCACCTGGCCGATCTGGAATTTCGCGGTACGGGTCTTGCTCTCACTCATAGCGCGACTCAATTAGTTCCGGATTGCGGCGAAAGCCAGAGCTAAAGGCCGTAATGTTTGCGCCATGGCAGGATCGCGCGTTGCGACCAGCCGGGCGAGATCAAGCAGCACTTTGGCCTGCTTCCAGGTGGCATCGTCCTGCATTTTGCCGTCGATCATGACCGCCCCGGCGCCGTCCGGCATCGCTTCGACGATCTTTTTGGCGAAGGCGACTTCGGCCGGATCGGGCGAAAAAACTTTCTTCGCAATGTCGATCTGCGAGGGATGCAGCGACCAGGCGCCGACGCAGCCCATCAGGAACGCATTGCGGAATTGCGCCTCGCATGCGGCGGGATCGGAGAAGTCGCCGAACGGGCCGTAAAACGGCTTGATGCCGGCTGCGGCACAGGCATCGACCATCTTGCCGATCGTGTAGTGCCAAAGGTCCTGCTGCGAGCGCGCCCGCGCCGCGCCGGGCGATTTGGCGTCGCCGTCCGCCAACACCGCGTAATCAGGATGCCCGCCGCCGACCCGTGTGGTTTTCATCGCCCGCGAGGCGGCGAGATCGGCGGGGCCGAGGCTCATGCCATGCATGCGAGGGGAGGCGGTCGCGATCGCCTCGACATTATTCACGCCCTGCGCGGTCTCAAGGATGGCGTGGATCAGGATCGGCTTTTTGATTTTGTGGCGTGCTTCGAGCTGCGCCAGCAACTGGTCGAGGTAGTGAATGTCCCACGGGCCGTCGACCTTCGGCAGCATGACGACGTCGAGCTTGTTGCCGATCGCCGCCACCAGCTCCGTCACATCGTCGAGCGCCCATGGCGAATTCAGCGCATTGATGCGGGTCCACAAGCCGGTCTGGCCGAACTCGGTCGCCTGCGCCATCTCGATAAAGCCGCGCCGGGCGCTCTCTTTCGCTTCGATCGGAATGGCGTCCTCGAGATTGCCCAGCACCACATCGACCTGCTGGCAAGCTCGGGCACCTTGGCCCGCACCTTTTCGACGTGCGGAGGCACGAAGTGGATCATGCGCTCGAGCCGCACCGGCAGCTCGCGCAGCGGCGCGGGAGCGCCGATCGCAAGCGGCTGATAAAACTGGCGCGGCGGCTTCATTCTCCGATCCTTTGCAAAGCGGCAGACAGGCTTTAGAGCAATGCAAACGCCGCGCCAAGCGGCACACCGGGCGACGCTGGTCGGCATGATCGACGTTCTCAATCTGGCCCTGCCGTACTTCGGCCTGATCTTCATCGGGTTTGCCTGCGGCAAGTTCAAGCAGATCCCCGACACGGCGCTCGGCTGGATGAATTTCTTCATCGTCTATGTCGCGCTGCCGGCGCTGTTCTACCGCATTCTGTCGCGCACGCCGCTGTCGCAGCTCGCGCAGGTCGAATTCATTCTGGCGACGACGCTGGGGACGCGCTGGCCTTCGCCATTGCTTTCGTGCATCGGGCTTTGGATCCGCTCCGGGCGGATCGACGAAGCGACCATTGCCGGGCTCGCCGGCGGCTACGGCAATATCGGCTATATGGGGCCGGGCCTCGCGCTGGCGACGCATCGGCCCGCCGGCTGCGGTGCCGATCGCGCTGATCTTCTGTTTCGACACGCTGCTGCTGTTTTCGCTGGTGCCGTTTCTGATGGCGCTTTCGGTGCCCGGCTCGATGAGCGTGTGGCAGACCGCGCGCGAGGTCATCAGGCAGATCGTCCTGCATCCGCTGGTCATTGCGACCGCGGTCGGCGTGTTGTCGGCGGCGATCGAATTTCAGCCGCCCATCGCGCTCGAGACGCTTGCTGCAATTCCTGCAGAACGCCGCCGCGCCCTGCGCGCTGTTTACGCTCGGCGTCACCGTCGCCTTGCGGCCGATGCAGCGCATTCCGTGGGACGTGCCGATCACCACATTGATCAAACTGATCGTCCACCCGCTCATCCTGTTCGTTCTGCTCTCGCTGTTCGGCGTTTCCAACGAAGTGTGGAGCAATACGGCGTTGCTGATGGCGGCCTTGCCGCCGGCGCTCAACGTGTTCGTATTCGCCCGCCAATACGACACCTGGGTCGAGCAGGCATCGAGCGCGGTGCTGTTCGGCACTCTGGTTTCCGTTGCAACCCTCACGGCGGTAATGTGGCTGGTCAAAACCGGCAACGTCCCACCGCTTCTGTTTCGTTGAATGCAGCCCCTGCACGGAATTCTCGTTCTGGATTTTTCCACGCTCCTGCCGGGGCCGCTGGCGACGTTGATGCTCGCCGAAGCGGGCGCCGAAGTGATCAAGATCGAGCGGCCGGGCGGCGAGGAGATGCGGCAGTTTCCGCCGATGTGGGAGGGCGAGAGCGCGACATTCGCCATGCTCAATCGCGGCAAGCAGGTGCTCGCGCTCGATCTCAAGCAGGATGCGGATCGGGAGAGACTCAGGCCGCTGCTCGAACGTGCCGACATTATCGTCGAGCAATTCCGGCCGGGCGTGATGGCGCGGCTCGGGCTCGGCTTCGACGACGTGCGCAAAATCAACCCGCGCATCGTCTATTGCTCGATCAGCGGCTATGGGCAGAGCGGACCGCGCGCGGGCGAGGCCGGCCACGACATCAATTACATCGGCAATACCGGGCTGCTGGCGCTTGCGCCCGGCACGGCGGATCATCCGACCGTGCCGCCGGCGCTGATCGCGGATATCGCCGGCGGCACGTTTCCGGCCGTCATCAACATCCTGCTGGCTTTGCGCGCCCGCGATCAAAGCGGGCAGGGCGTTCATCTCGATATCGCGATGACGGACGCGATGTTCACCTTCGCCTGGTACGCGCTCGCGCTGGGCGGCGAGCGGACGCTTTCCGGGACCCGGAGAGCTGCGGCTGACCGGCGGCTCGCCGCGCTATCAGCTCTATCCGACCAAGGACGGCAAGCTGGTCGCTTGCGGCGCGCTGGAGCAGAAATTCTGGGAGGCCTTCGCGCACGCGATCGCGTTGCCGCCCGATTTTGTCGATGACAGCCGGGACCCGCAGCGGACCCGAAGCGCGGTCGCGGATATCATCCGTTCGCGCACTGCCGAGGAGTGGCGCCCGGTGTTCGCCAAAGCCGATTGCTGCGTCACGATTGTCGCGCCGCTCGAAGACGCGATCCGTGATCCGCATTTTCAGGGGCGTGGCCTGTTCGCTCATCTGCTCGAAAGCCGGAAGGGCGGAACCATGCCCGCCTTGCCGGTGCCGGTCGCACCGCAATTCCGCAGCGAGCCCGGAAAGAAGAAAGCGCCGCCGCTCGGCTAGAGCATTTCGCCGCGCATCAAACGCGGCTGTGCCGTCGCAGGCGTTACACCTTCGCGCATGACCGCACGCCGCAGCGGCGCGATCCGGTCGAGAAGATAGAGCCCGACCCCGCGTGATGCCTGCGCCGGAAGGAAGTCGGTGAGTAGCGAGCGATTGAGCCAGTCGACCGCAAGCGTGCGGCTGCCGACATCCGCGCGGCGTACGCGGTCATAAGCATCGAGAACCTCATCGCTGCCCGGATCGGCGCCGCTGCGGATGGCATCGACCACAAGCTCGCCGATCGCCGCCGCATCGCGCAGCCCGAGGTTGAGCCCCTGCGCGCCGATCGGCGGAATGACGTGCGCCGCCTCGCCGACCAGGGCAATGCGCCGGGCCGCCATGCGTCGGGCTTGCATGCCGCTGAGCGGAAAAACGCCGCGGCCCGGCTCAAGCTTGATCTTGCCCAGGATGGAATGAGACCGGCGCTCAATCTCCAACGCCAGGTCATCGTCGCTGAGCCGCTTCATTGCGTCCGCATCAGCAGGGGTCATGACCCAGACAAGACTTGAGCGCTGTCCGGGCAAGGGCACGAGCGTGAAAGGACCGGATGGCGTGTGGAATTCCGTCGAGGTGTCGTGGTGCGGCCGGCTGTGCGCGAAAGTGACGGTGAGCGCGGCCTGCGGATAGTTTCGGGTATCGGTCGCAATGCCGGCGGCTTTGCGCGCGAGCGATTTGCGGCCGTCCGCACCAATGATCAGCCGCGCTGTGACCCGTTCGCCGCCGCGGAGCGTGACAGATGCATTTTCAACGTCACAGGTGATGTCCTCAACGCGCTCACGCCGTATTGCGAGCGACGGCAACTGCCCGGCTTTGCGCGTCAGCGCTTCGACCAGATGCCGGTTTTCGATGTTGTAGCCGAATGCATCGAGGCCGATCTCGCCCGCGTCGAACTTCACCTCCGGCGCGCGCAACAGCCGGCCGGTGTCGTCGACAATGCGCATCACGCGAAGCGGCGCGGCGTGCCACTGGACAAAGGCCAAACCTGCAACGCTTCGAGCGCCGCCACCGAACCCGCAAGGAGAGCGGTCGTACGATTGTCGGTCGAGGAGGGCTGATCGCCGATCAGGAGCGTCGAGACGCCTCCGCTGGCGAGCGCAATCGCGGCGGTAAGACCTGCGGGACCGCCGCCGACGACGATTACATCCGGGCTGCTGTTTGTGCGCATCGATCTGCGCGGCCTTAGCATGGAAATATGGCGCTCGGAACCGCGGCCGCGTTTGTCCGGTCAAAGCGGCTGTGGCACAAGCGGCGCATGACCGATTTTGCGCGTACACAGCGCGAGTTCCTCTCGAGCCCCGTCGCCAATCTGGCTGCCGTGGCTGCACGGCCGCGCAGCCTCGCGATCGCTTGCATTATCGCGGTGAGCGCACTCGGCTGGATCTATCTTGCCTTCGCGCAGGCCAACGGCACGGCATTGCTCGACGCGATTTGCCAGCGCATCCGGCGTCAGTGCATCGTCGCGCGACGTTGCTCTCGTCTTCGCAATGTGGGTCGCGATGACATTTGCGATGATGCTGCCCAACGCGGCTCCCATGGTGCTGACCTATTCGGAAATCGCCGACACGGCGGCGCGTAAAAGTGTGAGTGTGATTTCGCCATTCGTGCTTGTCGCGGGCTACGCCGTTGTTTGGTTCGGTTTTGCCATCGTGGCGGCCTTGGCTGCAGGCCAGCCTTGCATCGACGAGCTTGTTCGCCCAACGCCTGCTCTTGTTGTCCGCCGCCGCCTTTGTGGCGGCCGGCCTCTACCAATTCTCATCCATGAAACACGCCTGCCTTCACCAATGCCGCGCGCCGTTCCCGTTTTTCTTCTCGAACTGGCAGACCACGAGGCGCGGCGTGTTTCGCCTCGGCGTGCAGCAGGGGCTGTTCTGCCTTGGTTGCTGCTGGGCGGCGATGGCGTTGATGCTCGTCGTCGGCGTGATGAACATATTCTGGATGGCGGCGCTCGGCGCGTTGCTGACGGCGGAGCGGCTGGTTACGGGCGCGTGGTTGACCCGCGCGGTCGGCGCCGGTTTGATCGGTTTCGGGGCGTATCTGGCAATTGGTGCAGGAGCAGGACTTGGCTGAGAAGTGGAAGTTCAAAGGTGAGATGGCGCTCTCCTGCAGTTGCACCGTGTTTTGCCCTTGCGTGTTGTCGCTCGGCGAGCACCCGCCGACCGAGGAGCGCTGCCAGACCTGGGCCGGCGTCCGCATCGATGAGGGCCATTTCGACGACATCGATCTCGGCGGCGTGAAGCTCGGGCTGATGATGGATCTGCCGGGCATCATGTCGCGCGGCAACTGGACAGCGGCGCTGTTTGTCGATGAGAAGGCGTCCGCCCAGGCGGTGAAGAGCCTCACCCGCATTTTCAGCGGCCGGGTCGGCGGCACCACGCATCTTCTGTCGATCCTGGTGGGACAATTCCTCGGCGTGCGGCAAGTCCCGATCAGCTACGAGACCCAGGGGCAAACGCGCATCGTCAAGATCAAGGATTACGTCGACGGCGCGATCACGCCCGTTCGCGGCAAGCAGCCGGGCGAGAATGTCGTGATCCGGAACAGCGAATACTGGATCGCGCCTGACGTGATCGTCGCCCGCGCCGATAAGTCGCGCTTCCGCGGCTTTGGCCGCAACTGGAATCTCGCCGGCAGATCGGCTGAGATTTGCCAGCTCGACTGGGGCAATCACTAGGGAGCAAGGCGATCCAACGCGTTGCGGCTTTTTCCGTCCATGTTTTGACCGCAAGCGGCGCGGCGCTCGGCCTGCTGGCGCTGCTGCTCGCGATCGACGGCGCCTGGGAGGCGATGTTCGTGTGCCTTGGCGTGGCCGCGTTGGTCGACGGCATCGACGGCCCTTTGGCGAGGCGGTTTCGGGTCGGCGAGCTCGCGCCGCGCTGGTCGGGCGATACGCTCGACCTTGTCGTCGACTTCATCACCTACGTGTTCGTGCCCGCTTATGCGATTGGCGCGAGCGGTTATTTGCCCGATGTGCTGGCCTTACCCGCCGCCTGCGCAATCGTTGTCAGCGGCGCGCTTTATTTTGCCGACCGCAATATGAAAACGGCGGATAACTATTTTCTCGGTTTTCCGGGAGTCTGGAACGTCGTTGCCTTCTATGTCTTCGCGTTGGCAGCCCAATGAATGGATAAATCTGTTCGCCATCGTCGCGTTTGTCGCGCTGACGTTTGCCCCGGTGAAATTCGTCCATCCGCTTCGGGTGCGGAATGTCCGGTTGCTGACGCTGGTCATGCTGGCAGCGTGGGGGGTCTTTGCGTTGGCTGCGCTGGTGCAGACTCTTGAACCGGATTTATGGGTCCGCGTTGGGCTATTAGTGACTGCAATCTACTTCTTCGGTGTCGGATTCTGTGGTTAGGCAGAAATGACATTCATCGAGCCGTTCCTTACCGCCCAAGGCCTGGCGGCGCTGGCGACGTTGAGCGTTCTCGAGATCGTGCTGGGCATCGACAATCTCGTCTTCATTTCGATCCTGACGTCGCGCTGCTGAAGAGTCGAAGGCAAAGCTGGCCCGTGCCGTCGGCCTCGGCCTGGCATTTCTGTTCCGCATTGTCCTGCTGTTTTCGCTGACCTGGATCATGGGGCTGACGCGGCCCGTGCTCGAGCTGTTCGGCTTCGCGCTGTCATGGCGCGACATTATCCTGATCGGCGGCGGCCTGTTCCTGATGGCGAAAGCCACCCATGAAATTCACAACGAGGTTGACGCCGATGATGGGCACGGCGCGGCAGCCGCCGCGCGCACGCAGTTTCGCGCATGATCGTCGTCCAGCTCGCCGTGATCGACCTGGTTTTCTCGCTGGATTCGATCATCACCGCGGTCGGTCTCGCCGAAGATATCGAGATCATGATTGCCGCGGTCTGCCTGGCCATGATCGTGATGTACCTCGCCGCCGGCCCGGTCGGCGACTTCATCAAGCGCAACCCGACCACCAAAATGCTGGCGCTGTCGTTCCTGCTGCTGATCGGCATGGCGCTGATCGCCGACGGCTTCCACTTCCACATCCCGCGCGGCTATATCTACTTCGCCATGACCTTCGCGGGCCTGGTTGAAGTGTTTAACGTGCTGGCGATGCGCAATCGCCGGCGCAGCAAGCGTGCGACCCAGAAGCCGGGTTAGGCCTCGCAGTCGGGGGAAATAGAGTGACCAAGCCTGTTCTTCTTGTCGCCGGCGGCAGCCGGGGTATCGGCGCCGCGACCTGCAAGCTTGCGGCTGCGCGCGGCTACGACGTTGCGGTCAATTACAACAGCAATTCGAATGCGGCTGCATCCGTGGTCGATGCAGTGAAGCAGGCCGGGGGCCGCGCCGTCGCTTTGCAAGGCGATATGGGCAAGGAAGCCGACATCAAGCGCGTGTTCGACGAAACCACGTCCAAGCTCGGTGTGATCGACGCCTTCGTGCATTCGTCGGGCATCATCGGGCCGATGTCGCGCCTCGACGAGGCCTCGACAGAAACGCTGCGCGAGGCGCTCGACGTCAACACGCTCGGCACGCTGATCTGCCTGCGTGAATGCGTGCAGCGCATGTCGACCAAGCATGGCGGCAAGGGCGGCTCGATCGTGCTGCTCTCGTCGATGGCGGCGACATTGGGAAGCGCCAATGAATGCGTGTGGTACGCCGCGTCAAAGGGCGCCATCGATTCATTGACGATCGGTCTGGCGCGTGAAGTCGCCAAAGAAGACATCCGCATCAACGCCGTGTCACCAGGCATGATCGACACCGACATTCAGCCGCCGGGCCGGCTGGAGCGCGTTCTTCCCATGCTGCCCACCGGCCGCGCCGGCACCGCCGACGAAGTCGCAGAGGCTATTCTGTTCCTGCTATCCGGCGCCGCCTCCTACATCACCGGCGCAAATCTGCGGGTCTCGGCCGGCCGCTGAGCCGCTTGTGTTGTGCGCGGCGCTGCCTAAGATCGCGCCGATTTTGTATTCACGCGTTGAAGGAGTTTTCAGATGGTCGCAGCAGTGCGCGTTCACAAACATGGCGGTCCCGAAGTCCTGACGTTCGAGGACGTCGAAATCCCGGCGCCCGGACAAGGCCAGGTCAGGATCAAGCAGCACGCCTGCGGCATCAACTTCATCGACACGTATTTCCGCGCGGGGGCCTATCCGTCGCCGGTCGGCATGCCGTTCATCGCCGGCAATGAAAGCGCCGGTGAGGTGACCGCGATCGGCCCCGGCGTTACCGACATCAAGGTCGGCGACCGCGTCGGCTTTGTCGGACCGCTCGGCGGCTATGCGGCGGAACGCAACGCGCCAGCCGAGCGCCTGGTGAAGCTTCCGGACAACATCAGCTATGAGCAGGCCGCCGCCATGATGCTCAAGGGCATGACGGTGCAATATCTGCTCAACCGCACCTACAAGGTCACCAAGGGCACGATCGTCCTCATTCATGCCGCCGCCGGCGGCGTCGGCCTGATCGCCTGCCAGTGGGCCAATTATCTCGGCGCCACGGTGATCGGCACCGTCGGCTCGAAAGAGAAGGGCGAGCTCGCCAAGGCCAATGGCGCGCATCACATCATCAATTATCGAAACGAGGACTTCGTCGCCAAGGTGAAGGAGATCACCAACGGCAAGCTGTGCGACGTGGTCTATGACGGCATCGGCAAGGACACGTTCCCGGCTTCGCTCGATTGCATCCGGCCGATGGGAATGTTCGTGAGCTATGGCGCCTCGTCGGGCCAGATCGATGCCTTCAACATCAACATCCTGCAGACCAAGGGGTCGCTGTTCGCGACCCGGCCGACGCTCAACACCTATGCGGCCAAGAAGCAGGACCTGGTCGATATCGCCGCCGACATGTTCAAAGTGGTCGGATCCGGCGCGGTAAAGATCCCGATCAATCAGAAATATCCGCTGAAAGACGCGCAGAAGGCGCACCGCGATCTCGAAGGCCGCGGCACGACCGGCGCCTCGATCCTGCTTCCTTAGCGCAAAACTAAAGCCGGGCCGCAATTTGGGCGAAAGCCGGGTGGTCGGTCAGGCCGCCCGGCAGCCGCGGCAGGCCGATCACGTCGATATCGTTGGCGAAGTGCTGGATGCTGGCGACGGTTTCGTCCAGCGGCACATGGCTGCGCTCGCTTTCGCTCACGACGATGGCGGCAATATCGAGCTTGCGTTGCGCCAACACGTGAAGCGCGGTCAGTGTATGGCTGATGGTGCCGAGATAGCTTCCGACCACGAGCAGCAGCGGCGCGCGGACGCTGGTCATCCAGTCGAGCACGGTGCGCCTTGCATCGAGCGGAACCATGATGCCGCCGACGCCTTCGATGAAAAGATGGCCCTTGGTTGCGTCGATCGCGCGCTGCGTGAACGCGACCAGTTCGCGGAAATCGAGCACCCGGCTTTCCTGCGCCGCGGCCATATCGGGCGACAGCGGCGCGCGGAAACGGAACGGTGAAATGCGCGCGACTTCCTCGGCGCTGACCGGACGGCCGAGCGCCTTGAGCAGCACCGCCGGATCGCTGGTTTCGGCGACCGAAGGATCATAACCGCTCACCACAGGTTTGAGCGCGTCGACGCTCGCGCCCTGGCTCCTGAGCAATTTGATGATGCCGGCGGTGACGAAAGTCTTGCCGACGTCGGTCCCTGTCGCTGTGACGAAGATCGCGCCCACGTCAGTGCAGGATGCGGCTGCGCACCAGAGTGGCAAGCCGCTCGATTTCGGCGTCCGGATGGCCGGCGGTGAAGGTCAGGCGCAGGCGCGACGTGCCGTTCGGCACGGTCGGCGGGCGGATCGCGGCGACATGAAAGCCTTCGTCTGCCAGAAGCCTCGACGCGTCGAGCGCCTTATCTTCGGCGCCGACGACGATCGGCACGATCGGGCTTTGTGCTTCCGGCAGATTGGTCAGCCGCGTGAAGTGCTTGGCTTTCTCGACCGGCCGGGCCGACAGGGCCGGATCGTTCTCGATCAGATCGAGTGCGGCGATTGCGGCGGCGACCGTCGCGGGCGGAAGCCCGGTGGAATAGATCAGTGTGCGCGCGCGATTGCACATCAGCTCGATCACGGATTTCGATGCGCAGAGATACCCGCCATAGCCGCCGATCGCCTTTGACAGCGTGCCCATCTGCAGCGGAACGTCCGCGCCGGACTGCGCCGTCGAGCCGCGGCCATTGCCGACGACGCCGAGGCCGTGAGCATCGTCGGTCATCAGCCAGGCATCATGTGTCTTGGCGAGCGTTGAGAGCTCGGGCAGCGGGGCAAGATCTCCGTCCATCGAGAAGACGCCATCGGTGACGATCATGGCTCGCGGATGTGCAGAGCGGTGCTCCTTCAGCAGGCGCTCCAGATCGGACATGTCGTTGTGCCGGAACGGAATGACCCGGCCGCGCGACAGTTGCGCGCCAGCCCAAAGACACGCGTGCGACAACTCATCGATCAGCACCAGGCCGTCTTCGCCAATGAGCACGGGAATTATCCCGCTATTGGCGAGGTAGCCGGAGCCGAACACGACCGCGGCTTCGGCGCCTTTGAGGCGCGCCAGCCGGGCCTCCAGCTCCGCATAAAGCGGATGATTGCCGGTGACGAGCCGTGACGCGCCGGAGCCGACGCCGTATCGCTCGATCGCCTCGATCGCGGCGCTGCTTGAGCGCGGGATGCTGCGTCAGATTCAAATAGTCGTTGCAGGAGAACGACAGCAGCCGCTTGCCGCCGCGCTCGATATAGATGCCATCCTCGCGCACCGTCTCGCTGATCGAGCGGTGCAGGCCGCGCCGTTCGATCTCGTCGAGCTTCTCTTGCGCATATGTGTCGAGCGATTGCATCGCGTGACCTGGCACTGACAAGCGGGCAAGATGCCCGCCGCAATTCGTCTAGGGAAGCGATAAATGGCCGACGAGGCCAGTAAAAACACGCCGGAATGGTTTCGCGCCGGAATGGCGCATGTCTGGCTGCCTTATGCGCAGATGAAGACGGCGCCTTTGCCGCTCCCGGTCGTGCGCACGCAGGGTTCGCGCATCGTGCTCGCCGACGGCCGCGAGCTGATCGACGGCATCGCGTCGTGGTGGACGGCCTGCCATGGCTACAATCATCCGCACATCCGCGCCGCGGTCGAGCGGCAGCTCGCGACCATGCCGCACGTCATGTTCGGCGGGCTGGCGCACGAGCAGGCACTGACTCTGGCGCGGCGGCTCTGCGCGCTGCTGCCCGGCGATCTCGAGCGCGTGTTCTTTTCGGAATCCGGATCGGTTGCGGTCGAAATCGCCATGAAGATGGCGGTGCAGTACTGGCTCAATCGCGGCGAGAAGGGGCGGACAAAGTTCGTCGCCTTCAAGGGCGGCTATCACGGCGACACAACCGGCGCGATGGCGGTCAGCGATCCCGATGAGGGGATGCACGCGCTGTTCTCCGGGCTTCTGCCGCGGCACCTGATTGCCGATCTGCCGGTTGATGACGAAACAACAGCCGCACTCACGGGTCTGATCGCGAGGCATGGCGAAGAGATTGCAGCGATCATTGTCGAGCCGCTGGTGCAGGGCGCCGGCGGGATGCGCTTTCACGATGCGCAGACTTTGAAGCGGCTGCGCGCGCTGGCCGACCGTTTCAAGCTGCTTCTTATCTTCGATGAGATTTTCACCGGCTTTGGCCGTACCGGGACGATGTTCGGCTGCGACGCGGCGGACGTAGCGCCGGACATCATCACGCTGTCGAAAGCGCTGACCGGCGGCACGCTGCCGCTCGCCGCCACAGTCGCGAGCCGCAAGGTGTTTGACGCATTCTGGTCGGACGACCCGCAAAAGGCGTTGATGCACGGTCCGACCTACATGGGTAACGCGCTCGCATGTGCCGCCGCCAATGCATCGCTCGATCTGTTCGAACGCGAGCCGCGTCTCAAGCAGGTGTCGGACATTTCGGCGGCGCTGCAGAACGGACTCGAAACCGTGCCGGCAGTTTCAGCGCGTGAAAGATGTGCGGGTGAAAGGCGCGATCGGCGTCGTGGAGCTTGATCGCATCGACGATGTTGCGGCATTACGGATGCGCTTCGTCGAGGAGGGCGTGTTCGTTCGTCCCTTCGGCAACATCATCTATCTCACGCCGGCCTTTACGATCGCGCCGAACGAACTGAAAAAACTGACGGACGCGATCGTCAAAGTCGTCCGCTCTCTCTGAGGAATTCCCATGCCGCTCTATTCGGGCCCGATGATCGACACGCACCACCACATCTGGCGCCGCAAGGATGTGGCCTGGCTCGCCGATCCGCCAGTCCCGCGCATGTTCGGCGATTATTTCGGCTTGCGACGCGATTACGGCGTCGAGGAGTGGATGAACGATATCGTGCCGGAAGGTGCGGTGAAATCGGTCCATGTCACTGCGATGTGGGGCCCCGGCAAGGAGCTCGAGGAGACGCGCTGGCTGCAATCGGTCGCCGACAAGCACGGCTTTCCGCATGGCATCGTCTGCAACGCCAATCTGGCTGATCCCGGCATTGAAGCGCAGCTCAAGGAGCAGAAGACGTTCCCGAATGTACGTGGCGTGCGGCAGATGCTGTATTGGGACAATATCGTGTTGCGGCAGGCGGCCACGCGGCCGGACCTGTGTAACTCTCCGGACTTCCGGCGCGGCTTCGCGCTGCTGGAAAAGCTCGATCTGCATTTCGAGCTGCAGATTTTCTCGGGGCAGGCGGCTTATGCGCTCGAGCTGATCAAGGCGTTTCCGAATGTGCGATTTATCCTGGTGCATGCGGGGATGCTGGCGGACCGCTCGCCCGAGGCGCATCGAGCAATGGCGCCGTGCACTTACGTCAATCGCGGCGTTTCCGAATGTGCATGTGAAGCTGTCAGGCATCGGCATGTTCTCGAACGGTGTGACCACCCCGCAGGTGCGCCAGGTCGTGCGTGATGTCATTCAGATGTTCGGCATCGACCGCACGATCTACGGCAGCAATTTCCCGCTGGAGAAGCTGGCGGCCAGTTACGCCGATTATTTCGCGCATTATCGCAAGGTGATGTCGGAATATCCGGACGCCGACCAGCGCAAGGTCTTCCACGACAATGCGGTGAAGTTCTACCGGCTCTAGAAGCCGGCGGCGGTGCCGTGCAGGTCGTATTCGTCGGCGCGTTCGATCTTGACGGTGGCGATCTCGCCGACCCGCAGCGGCCGGCGGCTTGCCACATAGACCGCGCCGTCGATCTCCGGCGCATCAGCCATTGAGCGGCCCTTGGCGACGGTCGGCCCGGCTTCGTCGATGATGACCTGCTGGCGGGTGCCGACCTTTTTCTTCAGCCGCCGCGTCGAAATTGTCTGCTGGCGCTGCATGAAGCGATGCCAGCGTTCTTCTTTCACCTCGTCCGGCACGGCTTGCGCCGAGATCGTTTGCCGGCGCGCCGCGCACCGGCTCGTATTTGAAGCAACCGACCCGATCGAGCGAGGCTTCATCGAGCCAGTCGAGCAGCATGTCGAAATCGGCATCGGTCTCACCCGGGAAGCCGACGATGAAAGTCGAGCGTAGCGTCAGGTCCGGACAAATCTCGCGCCACTTGCGGATGCGATCCAGCGTCTTCTCCTGCGCGGCGGGCCGCTTCATGCGGCGAAGCACGTCAGGGCTCGCATGCTGGAACGGAATGTCGAGGTAGGGCAGAACCTTTCGTTCCGCCATCAGCGGAATGACGTCGTCGACGTGCGGGTAGGGATAGACGTAGTGCAGCCGCACCCAGACGCCGAGCTCGCCAAGCGCGGAGGCAAGATCGAGGAATTTCGCGCGCACCTCGCGCTCGCCCCATTTCGACGCCGCGTATTTGAGATCGACGCCATAGGCCGATGTGTCCTGGGAGATGACCAGCAGCTCTTTCACGCCGGCCTTCACCAGCCGCTCCGCCTCGCGCATACATCCGCCGCCGGGCGCGACACCAAATCGCCGCGCAGCTTCGGAATGATGCAGAAGGTGCAGCGGTTGTTGCAGCCTTCGGAAATCTTCAGATAGGCGTAATGCCGCGGCGTCAGCTTGATGCCTTCGGGCGGCACCAGATCGAGAAACGGATCGTGCTTCGGCGGCACGGCGCGATGCACGGCCTCGAGCACGCTCTCATATTGCTGCGGGCCGGTGATCGGCGAGCACCTGCGGGAATCGCTCGGCGATCTGCTCAGGCTCCGCACCCATGCAGCCGGTGACGATGACCTTGCCATTCTCATTGAGCGCATTGCCGATCGCGGTCAGCGACTCCGCCTTGGCGCTGTCGAGGAAGCCGCAGGTATTGACGATGACGAGATCGGAGCCCGCGTGCTGGCGGGTGAGCTCATAGCCTTCGGCCCGCAGCCGCGTGATGATGCGCTCGCTGTCGACCAGCGCTTTCGGGCAGCCGAGCGAGACAAAGCTCACTTTCGGCGCAATCGTTTCGTCCATTCGTATCTCGGTGCCAGTTCCGCGCGCCAGCCAACCCTTAGCGTTTCAAGCAGAGAATAGAAACGCTTGTCCTGGCCGGCCGATTGTTCGGATTTCGGACTACATGCAGACAAAACGCGCAGATTTCAAGGCGATGACGTTCACGAGATCGGCGCGGCCTCGCTGCAGCCAGGCCCCGTTCGACCAGCCGCATAAGAACGGGGACTTCCCTTGCGCCAGACAGCGGCTTTGCCGCCGCCAAGCCTCGCGCCCAGCGGCGGAAGGGGCTCTGTCGTCGCCATCACAGCAGACGCAATAGCGCGCCGTACCGCGCCTTGCTATCCTTCGCACCATGCGCGCCGTCGTCGCTCTGTTGATCGCTTTGCTGTTTGCGGCTCCCGCCATGGCCGCCGATGGCGCCTTGCTATCGCGCGCAGATCCGCTCACGCGCCAATTGCCTTACCCGCGCGAGGCCCGTGCCGAGGCGGTGTGGAACGAGCGGGCCTGCTGGAGCGGATGCGGCTCATACTGTGCCTGGGGCATGGCCTCCTGCCTGCGCAACGACACCCAAGGCACCTGCCTGAAACTCACCGACCGCTGCGACCGCGCCTGCCAGCGCGGCTGCCGCAATGCCGGCGGTCCGCTCCTGCCGGATGTGTTCGATTTCTTGAATTGAACGCGGGCGGGGTTGGTGGGGCATGCACCTCGTCAGTTGCCCCAAGGGGCAATCGATCCAGACTCCCATCGTAGGTAGACTTCGCTCGTCAGAAGCCTGGAGGGCATCATGAGAGCATTGGTATTGGCCGCGATTGCTGCAGCGTTGGCAGGATCGTCGGCTCCGTCGTTCGGCGCAGAACAGCAACCAGGTCGGCACTCTGGTTTGCAATTACGGCGCAAACTTCGGAAAAATCTTCGGATCGCGGCAAACGATGGCTTGTGTTTTCCACAAGCGGAACGGCGATACCGAACCCTATAGCGCGACCTTTGGGCGTGTCGGTCTCGATATCGGCGTAACCGGTGCGGGCCGCATGGCGTGGAATGTTTTGACAAGCACCAAAGGCCCCGCCCCACGCGCGCTTGCCGGCACTTATCTGGGCGCAACCGGCGAAGCCTCATTCGGGCTCGGCGGCGGCGCGAACGTACTGGTCGGCGGATCGAAGCGCACGATCACCTTGCAGCCGCTCTCACTCGACGTTCAGACCGGAGCTGAATATCGCATTCGGCGCCGCGAAGCTGACGTTGATGTAGCTTTCGCTCGTGGAACCTGGACTGCGCGGGCAGGCTTTGCCTGCGCGAACTGCCTTTGTAGGACCTGGCGGAAGGGGTGAGATTCGAACTCACGGTACCCTTGCGGGTACGCCGGTTTTCAAGACCGGTGCCTTAAACCACTCGGCCACCCTTCCGTCGCACATTTGACGGGCCTTTTAGCGTGCGCATCCTGCGAGGATGAACTCTGAGCATACTGCTCAGTCCGCGCGGTACGTTATTCCTATCTATCCTCATCGACACCCACTACTGAGACGTTCGGCATCCGCCGATAGTATTTTGGGGATAGCAATGAGCCATTATTTCAGGCCGTTATATATCATCTTGGCTGCGTCTGTTTTATTCGCGAGCATCACTTCCGCAAGCGCGGCCAATCGCAGAACGTGGGTTTCCGGGGCCGGTTCCAACACCGGCGGCTGCACCATCACAGCGCCGTGCCAAACCTTTCACTACGCGCAGAGCAAAACAAGCGACGGCGGCACGATCAACGTGCTCGCGCCGGGCGATTTCGGCCCTCTTACGATCACGCAATCGCTTAACATTGTCGCGGATGGCGTTGAAGCTTACATCTTCGCCATCAACGTAAACGCCATCACCATGAATACAGCGGGAATAGAGGTGTCGCTACGCGGTCTGACTATCGATGTTATGCCGAACCAGAATTTTCACGGTATCGCTGTCGGCGCTCAATCGATCTTGCGTATCGAGAATACAACCATCCGCGGCGGGCTGCGCGGCATCAGTTTCTTACCCGGCTCGGGGACCAGCCAGCTTCACATTCTCAACTCCACAATCACAAGCACCACTTCGGACGGCCTCGCGATTACGGGCGGCGCTGTCAGCGTGGATATTCAAGGGTTGCGCGTTAGAAATGCTGGCAACGACGGAATCCAAATTTCGGGTCAGGTCATGGCGTCGATACGCGACAGCGTTTTGACCGACAATGCTAATGGGGTGAATGTCGGGGGTTCCGCCATGTCATCAACGAACGTCATGCTCTCCGGTGTCCGCGCTGTGAACAATTCAGGCTTCGGTATCCGAGTGAATGGCGCGACCGTGCGGATGGGCAAGTCGATTGTGAGTGGCAACAGCACTGGCCTTTCGGTCGTCAACGGAGGAACGCTCGGGTCTTACAAAACGAGCCAAGTGAACGGAAACTCCGACTGACGGGAACCCGACCGGGGTCGCAATCCCTCTCAAATAGCGACGCATGTGAATGGGGGCGAACGCCCGCTATTGCAAGCGCGATACGCCGCCTTTATCAACGCGGCGCGGAGTTCGCGAAGACGCAAGCGGAACCAATCGTTTACCACCAATCCGCTCGTGGCTTCGTCTAAGTCGTTTTGCGCGCTATTGTTGCGCGGACGCATCAGGGACTTGCGGGCGGACTATGGGGCAGACGAGGGGCGGCCGGTTTATCCGGTGCGGACAGCTTGCTGCGCTTGCCCTTGCAGGCCTCGCGCTCGCCAATTGCTCCGGCAGCTCCAACGTCGATCCGAAATACGGCGTGTCGTCGAGCGCGCGCGTGGTCGAACCGGGCCAGCCGGTGCCGAAGGGCGGCGGCGTCCATAAGGTCGGCAAGCCCTATGTGGTGGCCGGCAGGACCTACGTCCCCGAAGAAGACATCAATTATCGCGCCGAAGGCATCGCCTCCTGGTACGGCGACGACTTCCACGGCCGCTACACCGCCAACCGCGAAGTCTTCGACAAGAACTCGATCTCGGCAGCGCATCCGACCCTGCCGCTGCCGTCCTATGTGCGCGTCACCAATTTGAAGAACAGCCGCTCCATCGTTGTTCGCGTCAACGACCGCGGCCCTTACGCGCATAACCGGCTGATCGATCTGTCGTACCGACCGCGACGCTGCTCGGCTTCCATGGCCACGGCGTCGCCAAGGTGCGCGTCGAATATGTCGGCCGCGCGCCGATCGCCGGCTCGGACGACCGCAAGCTCGAAGCGACATTGCGTGATCCGGCAATGCCGAAAGGCCATGCGCCGGTGCAAGTCGCCGCCGCCGAGAATTTCGCGCCGGCTTATTTCGACCCGCAGCCGATGAGCCGCAGCCGCGGCAATCCGCAACGTGCCGTCGCCGCCGCCCTCACGGCCCTATGCGGCAGACGGTGGCCCGACCACGGAATTGGCCGCCAACCGCCGCGGCGAGGCGGACGTTCCTTCGTCATTTGCCCAGCGCTACGCGGTCGCATCGTCGCCAGCGCCTGAGCCCGTCACGTCGAGGCCGTTGGGTGCCGCCGTTTCAGCCTTCGCGCCGGTGCGATATGATGCGCCGGCTGGTTTCATGAGCGGCCGCGGCCTTTACTGAGCCGCAATTTCGCGTCACGCGTGCCCTGATTTCAAACGCCGGACGAGCGTTACCGATGCCATTTCGCATGACTTTTGCGCGCACCATTGCCGCTGTGATCGGCCTGACATTGCTTGCCGCCGGTTTTGCGCAGGCCCAGCAGAAGGGCGCAGACCGCGACTGCGACGGCCAAGAAAGACGAACCCAACATCACAGCCCCGCACGCCATCCTGATTGAGGGCGAAACCGGCGCGGTGCTGTGGGAGCGGGCGGCCGACGACCTGATCGCGCCGGCCAGCCTCGTCAAGCTGATGACGTCCGAATACGTCTTCAACGAGATCAAGCAGGGCCGCGTAAAGCTCACCGACGAATACGTCGTGAGCGAAAATGCCTGGCGGAAGGGCGGCGCGCCGTCCGGCGGCTCCACAATGTATGCCGCCATTCACAGCAGGGTGCCGGTCGCGGACCTCTTGCGCGGCATGATCGTGCAGTCCGGCAACGATTCCTGCATCATTTTGGCCGAGGCCTTGGCCGGCAACGAGCGCGAATTCGCGACGAAAATGACGCAACGCGCGCGGGAGATCGGGCTGAGCAAATCCGTCTTCACAAACTCGACCGGCCTGCCGGACCCAGGAACGAAAGTGACGACGCGCGAGCTTGGCGAGCTGGCGCGCCATCTCATTCTGAAATATCCGGAGCTTTATAAAATTTTCGGTGAGCGCGACTTCACCTGGAACAAGATCCGGCAACCGAACCGCAATCCGCTTTTGACGACGATGGACGGTGCCGACGGCCTTAAAACCGGCTTCACCAGTGAGGCCGGCTACGGACTGGTTGGTTCTGCCGTCGGCAACAATTTGCGGCTGATCGTCGTGGTCAATGGCACCAAGGCGCCGAAAGACCGCGCCGACGATGCCAAGAAGCTGCTGGAGTGGGGCTTCCGCTCGTTCGAGAGCCGCATGCTGTTTGCCGAAGGCCAGACTGTCGGCACCGCCAAGGTGTTCGGCGGCGACAAGAGCAGCGTGCCGCTCACGCCGGCAGAGTCTCGTTCGCATCATGGTGCCGAAGGCGGGCGGTGAAAAGCTGATCGCGAGCATTGTGTATGACGGGCCGGTGCGGGCGCCGGTCAAAGAGGGCGCGCCGGTCGGCACGCTGAAAGTATGGCGCGACGGCAATGTGGTCCTGCAAGTGCCGCTCAAGACCGCCGACAGCGTCGAGAGGGGCTCGGTGACGCAACGCGCGATCGACGGCGCGACCGAGCTGATGATCAATCTGTTCCGCGCCGGCACTGAAAAGCTCTAGATGCGCGGACGCTTCATTACGTTCGAAGGCGGCGAGGGCGGCGGCAAGTCCACCCACGCGAAAATGCTGGGGAGCGGCTCGAGGCCGCCGGCCTTGAGGTCGTGCTGACGCGCGAGCCGGGCGGCTCGCCGGGCGCCGAAATCATTCGCCACGTATTGCTCTCGGGCGCGGCGAAGCCGCTCGGCGCCGAGACCGAAGCCATCCTGTTTGCCGCCGCTCGCGACGATCACGTCCGCAACACGATCGCGCCCGCGCTTGAAGCCGGCAAATGGGTGATCTGCGACCGCTTCATGGATTCGACCCGCGTCTATCAGGGCGCGCTGGGCAAAGTAGATGAGCGCCTGATCAAAGGGCTGGAACGCGTCACGGTCGGCGATCTCCTTCCCGATCTCACCATCATTCTCGACGTGCCGCCCGAGGTCGGACTGAGCCGCGCCGTCGCAGCGGCGCGGCGATGCAGAAGCCGACCGTTTTGAAGCCGAGGCGCTGAGTTTTCACGAGGCGCTGCGCCACGCCTATGCCGAGCTCGCCGCAGTCGAGCCGCAGCGCTGCGTCCTGATTGACGCGACAAAGACGAAAGAAGCGGTGCAATCGGACATCTGGGCCGCGGTGATGATGCGGCTCCAGCCGCCGCAGCTTGAGCGGCGCCGCCAAGTCGCGCCATAAGACGGCGATGGCAGACGATAGCGAAGCCGACATCCTGCATCCGCGCGAGAACAGCGGCCTGGTCGGCCACGCCGACGCGGAGCAGACCCTGCTCGAGAGCTATCGCAGCGGCCGCATGCCGCACGCCTGGCTGATCGGCGGGCCGCGCGGCATCGGCAAGGCCACTTTGGCGTATCGGCTGGCGCGTTTCGTCCTGGCGCATCCCGACCCCGCCGCACCTGACGTGCAGCAGGCCAGATCGCTCGCGGTCGATCCGGACAATCCGGTCGCGCGCCGCATCGCCAACGAAGCCCACAGCGATCTGCTGGCGCTGGAGCGAACGCTCAACGACAAAGGCAAACTGCGGCAGGATATCGCGGTCGAGGATGTGCGCCGCTCGGTGTCTTTCTTCGGCTCGACCGCGGGCGAGGGCGGCTGGCGCATCGCCATTGTCGATGCGGTCGATGAGCTCAACGATTTCGGCGCCAACTCGCTTTTGAAGATTCTGGAAGAGCCGCCGCATCGCTCGCTGCTGCTGCTGGTCAGTCATGCGCCCGGCCAAATACTGCCGACCCTCCGTTCGCGCACCCGGCGGCTGTTATTGCGGCCGCTTGCACAAAGTGAAGTCGCTCAAGCTGCCGCCAGTGCGCTCGGCCGGCCTGCCGACGCCGACATTCTCGCAGGCGGCCGCCGCCGGCGAGGGCAGCGTGGCGCGCGCCATCAGCCTGCTGGACGGATCGACGCTTGCGCTCCGGCAAAAGGTGCTGCGCCGCGCTCGATCAATTGCCCAATCCCGATCCGCGCACGCTTCATGCGCTCGGCGACGCGCTGGCCGGCGTCGATTCTGCGCCGCTCGCGACCTTCATGGATATCGTCAATGGCTGGCTTGCGGCGCGGCTGGAGGACGGCAAGGCGCCCAAGCGCCGGCTCGGGCGCCTCGCGGAGATTTGGGACAAGGTCAACGCGGCCGCGAGTGACGCCGACGAATACAATCTCGACCGGCGTCCGCTGGTTTTCTCGGTGTTCGGCTTGCTTGCGGAAGCAGCACGCGGTTGATACCAACCGGCGCAATGTCCAAGCCGTTATTACATCACCACCGCGATCTCTTACCCGAACGGCCCGCCGCATATCGGCCACGCCTATGAGGTGATCGCGACCGACGCCATCGCGCGCTTCATGCGGCTTGACGGCTACGACGTCTATTTCCTCACCGGCACCGACGAGCACGGCCAGAAAATCCAGCAGACCGCGACGCGCGAAGGCGTCACGCCGCGCGAACTGGTCGACCGCAATGTCGAGAAATTCCGGGCGATGGTCGAGCGCTTCAACTGCTCGAACAACGATTTCATCCGGACCACCGAGGATCGCCACCACAAATCCTCGATCGGCATCTGGGAGAAGATGGCGGCGAACGGCGACATCTATCTCGACAAATATGCCGGCTGGTACTCGGTGCGCGACGAGGCCTATTACGCCGAGGACGAGACGGCGCTCAACGAACAGAAGGTGCGCGTCTCGACCAAGACCGGCACGCCGGTCGAATGGGTCGAGGAGGAGAGCTATTTCTTCCGGCTCTCGGCCTATCAGGACAAACTGCTCAAGCTCTACGCCGATGTGCCGGACTTCGTTCTGCCGCGCGAGCGGCTCAATGAGGTCGCGAGCTTCGTCAAAGGCGGGCTGCAGGACCTTTCGATCTCGCGCACGACCTTCGACTGGGGCGTGCGCGTGCCCGGCAACGACAAGCACATCATGTATGTGTGGGTCGATGCGCTGACCAATTACATCACCGCGGTCGGCTATCCGGACGAGCAGAGCGAGAAGTTCAAGCGATACTGGCCGGCCGCGCTGCACGTGATCGGCAAGGACATTGTGCGCTTCCACGCGGTCTATTGGCCGGCATTCCTGATGTCGGCGGGCGTGGCGGTGCCGAAGCGGATTTTCTCGCACGGCTTCTTGTTCAACCGCGGCGAGAAAATGTCGAAGTCGGTCGGCAATGTGATCGACCCGTTCACATTGACCGAAGCCTATGGCGTCGACCCGTTGCGCTATTTCTTCCTGCGCGAAGTGCCGTTCGGCCAGGACGGCAATTACAGCCATGAGGCGATCGTCAATCGCATCAATGCCGATCTGGCGAACGATCTCGGCAATCTGGCGCAGCGTTCGCTCTCGATGATCGGCAAGCAGCTCAAGGGCACGCTGCCGAAGCCGGGGGCTTTCTCGGAGAACGACAAAACGATCCTCGCCGCGGCTGATGCGATGATCGAGCGCGCCCGCGAGCACATGAAGACGCAGCAGCTGCATCAGGTGCTCAATACGGTTTGGGCCGTGGTCGCCGACGCCAACCGCTATTTCGCCGGCGAAGCGCCCTGGGCGCTGGCGAAGACCGATCCGGCAAAGCAGGGCACAGTGCTCTACGTGACGGCAGAGGTGATCCGGCAGGTCGCGATCCTGTCGCAGCCCTTCATGCCGACGTCCGCCGCGAAGCTGCTGGATCTGCTCGGCGTGCCGGAGAATGAGCGCGGCTTTGACCGGCTCGGCGGCAAGCACCGGCTCGCACCGGGCACGGCGCTGCCCGCGCCGTCCGGCGTATTCCCGCGCTATGTCGAGCCCGAAGCGGGCAAAGAAGCAGCGCAGTAATGCTGGTCGACAGCCACTGCCATCTCGATTTTCCCGACTTCGCGTCCGAGCTCGATGCTGTTGTCGATCGCGCGCCGTGGCGCCGGCATTGGCCGCATCGTGACGATCTCGACGCGCGTGAAGCGGCACGACCAGGTGCTCGGCATTGCGCGCCGCTATGACGACATCTTCTGCTCGGTCGGCACGCATCCGCACAACGCGAAAGAAGAGCTCGACATCGACGACAAGCGATCTCGTTGCGCGCTCGCGCGATCCCAAAGTGGTGGCGATCGGCGAAGCCGGGCTCGACTATCACTACGACAAGTCGCCGCGCGACGCGCAGGAGCAGGGCTTCCGCGCCCATATCGCCGCGGCGCGCGAGACCGGCTTGCCGCTCGTCATCCATTCGCGCGATGCCGATGACGACATGGCGCGGATTCTGGAGGAAGAAAGCGGGAAGGGCGCCTTCCCGGCCGTGCTGCATTGCTTCACCGGCGGCCGCGACCTCGCCATGCGCGCGATCGCGCTCGGCCACTACGTGTCGTTCACCGGCATCCTGACCTTCAAGAATTCGCAGGCGCTGCGCGACATCGCCGCCGAGCTGCCGGCCGACCGCATCCTGGTCGAGACCGATGCGCCTTATCTCGCGCCCGGCGCCTTATCGCGGTAAACGCAACGAGCCGGCTTACGTGACCGAGACCGCCAAGGTGCTGGCGCAGACCCGTGGCGTTCGGCGAAGCCGAGATCGCCGACCAGACCACCGACAACTTCTTCCGGCTGTTCTCCAAGGTGCCGCGCGCGTGAGCCTGCGCTTCACGATCCTGGGCTGCGGCTCGTCGATGGGCGTGCCCCGGGTCGCGCTTGGCTGGGGCGATTGCGACCCGAACAACCCGAAGAACAGACGGCGGCGATGCTCGCTGCTGGTCGAAAAGACGCGGCGCCTCCGGCCAGACCACGCGCTTGCTGGTCGATACGACGCCCGATCTGCGGGAGCAGCTCCTGGATGCCGAGGATCGAGGAATTGGACGCCGTCCTCCTCACCCACGAGCACGCCGACCATACCCACGGCATCGACGATCTGCGGCCGCTTTTCGTGAAAACCCGAAGGCCGGTCGATATCTACATGGACGAGCCGACCTCGCGGGCCATGCACGCCCGCTTCGGCTACTGCTTCATGACGCCGCCCGGCAGCCAGTACCCGCCGACCCTGCGGGAGCATCGGCTCACGCCCGGGAAAGCCGTCACGATCAACGGGAAGGGCGGCCCGATCGAGGTCCTGCCGATCCTGCAGGACCACGGCGATATCCCGTCGCTGGGCTTCCGCTTCGGCAATTTGGCCTATTCCTGCGACATCAAGGGGCTGCCGGACGAGAGCCTGCCGCTGATGGCCGGGCTCGATCTCTGGATCGTCGACGCGCTGCGCATCCACGCCGCATCCCAGCCACATGAACCTGGCGGAGAGCCTGGACTGGATTGCGCGGGTGAAGACCAAGCGGGCCATCCTGACCAACCTGCATTGCGATCTGGACTACGAGGCTCTACGCCGCCAGTTGCCGCCGCACATCGAGCCGGCATTCGACGGGATGGTAGTCGAGACTGCGTTAAACTGAATTGTCTCAAATCGTCTCTATCTGTCTGAGAAACACGAATGTAGCACGGCCTCTGTATTCAGGCCCATATAGAAATATTCCATAATATGTCTTATGCGAATCCCAGATCATGACGCCTTCCAACGAACATCGACCGCCTGCTGGAGATCATGGCGGCGCTGCGCACGCCCGGCACCGGCTGCCCGTGGGACCTCGAGCAGACCTTCCGCACCATCGCGCCCTATACGCTCGAGGAAGCCTACGAGGTCGCCGACGCCATCGAGCACGACGACCTCGAGCAGCTCCGCGAGGAGCTGGGCGACCTGCTGCTCCAGGTCGTCTTCCACGCCCGGATGGCCGAGGAGCAAGGCGCCTTCGACTTCGGCGACGTGGTCGAGGCCATCACGCAAAAGCTGATCCGCCGGCACCCGCACGTCTTCGCCGATGCCGAGGGCCGCACCGCCGCCGCGGTCAAAGGCCTGTGGGAACGCATCAAAGCCGAGGAAAAGGCCGCGAAGGCGGCCAGGAAAGGCCAGTCAGCGCCGTCGGGCGCCCTCGCCGGCGTTCCGGTCGCGCTGCCGGCGTTAACCCGCGCGCTCAAGCTCCAGGACAAGGCCGGCGCGGTCGGCTTCGACTGGAACGACCCGAAGGCGGTGCTGGCCAAGATCCGCGAGGAAGCCGACGAGATCGAGCAGGCGCTCGACCAGGGCGACGCCGGCGTCACAGCCGAGGTCGGCGATCTGCTGTTCGCGGCGGTCAACCTCGCCCGGCACCTCAAGGCCGATCCGGAAGGCCTGTTGCGCGGCGACCAACCAGAAATTCGAGCGCCGTTTCGCCGCGATCGAGCAGGCTCTGGCCGCCCGCGGGAAAAAGCCCAAGGACGCCGATCTGGCGGAAATGGACGCGCTCTGGAACGAGGCCAAGGCGGCAGAGAAGGCCGCAGAGAAGGCCTAGCCGGCCACTTCTTCGAACTTGGCCCGCACCCGGGCGGCCTGCTCCGCGCTTGCCGCGCACCGTCACATGCCAGCCGCCCGTCGCCGGCCATGCTCCCTCGAGCACTTCGGTGTGGCGGTAGAGCCAGGACAGGCCGGCGCCGTCCGCCGGATCGAGCGCCAGCTCGAGCACCTGCCGGCCTCGCGCCAGCCTGGCGTCGATCGCGGCGTTGAGGGCATCGACCCCCTCGCCCGTGATTGCCGAGACCAGCACCGGCCGCGTCGGCCGCGTCGCGCCGCTCGGCCTGGTTCGCCAGCGCCACGCGATGGTCGGCTGACAGCCGGTCGATCTTGTTCCAGACCTCGATCAGCCGCTCGTCGCCGGGCTCGATGCCGAGCTCGCGCAGCATCGTGACGACATCCTGCGATTGCGCGGTCGAAGTCCTCGTGCGACACGTCGCGGACGTGAAGGATGACGTCGGCCTCGATCACCTCTTCCAGCGTGGCGCGGAATGCCGCCACCAGCATGGTCGGAAGATCGGAGATGAAGCCGACCGTGTCGGACAGGATGATGCGATGGCCGTGCGGCAGATCGACCGCGCGCAAGGTCGGATCGAGCGTGGCGAACAGCATGTCGGCCGACAGCACGCTCGCCTGCGTCATGCGATTAAACAAAGTCGACTTGCCGGCATTGGTGTAGCCGACCAGCGCGACGATCGGATAAGGCACGCGCTTGCGGCTGTCGCGATGCAGCTTGCGGGTGCGCTTGACCTTTTCGAGCTCGTCTTCGATCCGGCGGATGCGGTCCTCGATCACGCGCCGGTCGGCTTCGATTTGCGTCTCGCCCGGCCCGCCGAGAAAGCCGAAGCCGCCGCGCTGGCGCTCAAGATGGGTCCATGAGCGCACCAGCCGGCTCTTCTGGTAGGTCAGATGCGCGTGCTCGACCTGGAGAGCGCCCTCTTTGGTTCGCGCGCGCCGCCCGAAGATTTCCAGGATCAGGCCGGTGCGGTCGAGCACCTTGGCGTTCCACGCCTTCTCGAGATTGCGCTGCTGCACCGGCGAAATCGCGCAATCCATGATCACGATGCCGGCCTCGGCGCTCTTCACGAGCCCCGCGATCTCATCGACCTTGCCCTTGCCGATATAAGTCGCCGGCCGGATATCGGATAGCGTGACGACGCCCTGCTCCATCACGGCAAGATCGATGGCTCGCGTGAGACCGACCGCCTCTTCGAGCCGGCCTGCGGCGAACGCAGGTCTCCCGCGCGCGCTCTTGAGGTCGGGTTCGATGACGACGGCGCGGCCGCTATTGCCGGCGGCGCTCAGCCGATCGCGCTCATCATCGCGTTGTCGACGTTCCAATTAGACCTTTTCTCCGCCGGCGGCTCTTCGCCACCTTCGAACAATTGCACCGGGTGTCCGGGCATGATTGTCGAAATCGCGTGCTTGTAGACGAGTTGCGAGTGTCCGTCCCGCCGCAGCAGCACGCAGAAATTATCGAACCAGGTCACCACGCCCTGCAATTTCACGCCATTGACGAGAAAAATCGTCAGCGGGACTTTTTGTTTCCGGACATGATTGAGAAATGTGTCTTGCAGATTTTGCGCACGCTCGGCTGCCATGGCCGTTTTCCTTTTATGCTCGCGTCTTTAAGCGCGAGACCCTTTCGTTCGTTGCCCGGACCCCATTTTTGGTTCCGTCTTTTCCGGGTGCGCGAACTATTAGATTGCACGGCGCTGTCGCGTGCAAGGGAAAGTTCAATTTTCGGAGAGCAAGCCTTTGAAAACGGCCAGTTTTCGGCGCCGTCAGCTGACCTCGGCGTGACGGTGATAATCGCGCCGCAGCGCGCTGGCGACGAGGCCGGGCGCGCCATTGCCGACCGGCCGGCCATCGATGCGTATGACGGGCATGACCGCCTGCGTGGCCGATGTGACGAACGCCTCGCGCGCTGCATAGGCCTCTTCCACCGTGAAGGCTCGCTCTTCGAGCACGAGGTCGTGCGCCTTGATCACGTCGAGCAACACGGTTCGCGTGATCCCGGCAAGGATGTCGCGGCCGAGCGAGCGCGTCAGCAGTTTGCCGTCGCGATTGATGATCCATGCGTTCGATGATGAGCCTTCGGTCACTTTGCCGTTTTTGTCGACCAGCCAGGCCTCGCGTGCGCCCTGCTCCCGCGCCGCCTGTTTTGCCAGCACGTTCGGCAGGAGAGAGATCGACTTGATGTCAACGCGCGCCCACCGCTCGTCCGCAACGGTGATCACCGCGATTCCTTCGGCCGCGATCTTTTCGTTGGCAGCGAGGTCGATCGCACGCGCGGTCACCACGAGGCTTGGTTTCGTTCCCGTCAGGCGGAAATGCGTGATCGCGCCTGGCAGTGCCACGGCTGACCTGCACATAGACGATGCCATCGTGCACCCGATTGCGATGCACGGTCTCCCGCAAGACGTGGCCGAGTGCAGCCGGTGACATCGGCTCGGCGATGCGCAGCTCGGCAAGCGAGCGTTTCAACCGGTCAATGTGGCGGCGCTCATCAATCAGGCGCCCTCCCCGGACCTCGCAAACTTCATAAACGCCATCGGCGAAATTGTAGCCGCGATCCTCGATCGACACGGCGGCTTTGGCGCGCGGCAGATAACGCCCGTTCACGTAAGCGATGCGCGACATAGCTACGAGATTCCTGGACTATGAGATTCCGAGCGCCTTGAGCTTGCGGTGGAGCGCCGAGCGTTCCATGCCAACGAACTCCGCGGTACGCGAGATATTACCGCCGAACCGGCTGATCTGCGCAACCAGATATTCGCGCTCGAACACCTCCCGGGCGTCGCGCAGCGGCAACCCCATCAACTGCTCGCCGCCATTGCCGTTCGGCATGCTCGGGACCATCGATCCGACGTCCGGCGGCAGCATGCTGGCATCGACCACCGCCTCGGGATCGCCGCCGGCGAGGATCATCAGCCGTTCGATATTGTTGCGCAGCTGCCGGACATTGCCGGGCCAGTCGTGAGACTGCAGCACGGCCATGGCGTCTTCGCCGATCCGGCGCCTCGGCAGGCCGGTGGCCTGGGAAATCTGATCCATGAAATATTCGACCAGCAGGACGACGTCCTCTCGCCGCTCTGCAAGCGCCGGGACACGGATCGGGACCACCGACAGACGGTGATAGAGGTCTTCGCGGAATTTTCCGGCGGCTATCTCCGCTTCCAGGTTCCGCGAGGTCGAGGAAATGATGCGGACATCGACAGTAATCTTGGTGCTGCCGCCGACCCGCTGGAAGCTCTGATCGACCAGAACCCGCAGGATCTTGTTTTGCGTCTCACGCGGCAGTTCGGCCACGTCGTCGATGAACAACGTGCCGCCGTGCGCCTCCTCCAGCGCGCCCGCTTTTCGAGTATCCGAGCCATTGGTCTTGTCCTGACCGAATAGCTCGACCTCCATGCGGTCAGGCGTGATCGCGGCGGCGTTGAGAACGACGAATGGCCCGGTCGAAAAATTCGAAATCTGGTGGATTGCCCGCGCCGTCAGCTCCTTCCCCGATCCAGACGGACCAACCAGCAAGATACGGCTATTGGTTCGCCGCCACTTTCTCAATGGTCTGGCGCAACTGGCTCATCGAGGCCGATTTGCCGATCAACATTGTCGGCGCCGGCGCCATCTGCCGCAGTTGTTTGACCTCACGGCGCAAGCGCAGATGCTCGATCGCGCGCTCCACGACCAGGAGAAGCCGATCAGCCTTGAAGGGCTTTTCGATAAAGTCGTAGGCGCCCTGCTTGATCGCGGCGACCGCTGTTTCGATGTTGCCGTGCCCTGAAATCATGACCACCGGCAGATCGACGTGCTCCTGCTTGACGGCGTCAAGCAACTGCAACCCGTCGAGCGCCGAGCCCTGCAGCCAAATATCCAGCAGCGCGAGACTCGGCCGCCGCGTGACAATGGCGGCAAGCGCCTCGTCGCTGTTGCGGGCGGTGCGCGTGTTGAATAGCCCTCGTCCTGCAGAATACCGGCGACCAGATCGCGGATATCGGCCTCGTCGTCGACAATGAGAATTTCGGCTGCTGCTGCCATTGTCAGGATTCTCCTGTTGGCTTTTGTTGTTCGGCCATCTGTGGTTTAGCGGCGGGAGCGGCTGCAAAGCGCAGTCGCATCCACGCGCCGCGCTGGCCCGCATTCATTTCCGCGGCATCGCGTAGCTCAATTCCGCCGCCGTGCTCTTCGAGAATGCGGCCGACGATCGCGAGACCAAGGCCGGTGCCCTTTTCCCGCGTCGTGACATAGGGCTCAAGCAGCCGGTTGCGGTTTTCTTTCGGCAGACCAAGCCCGTTATCCACGACATCGATCAGGACGTCGCTGCCGTCCCGGGAGGCACGGACGAGGATGCGGCCCTTGCCGAGCTGCTGGGCCGGCACTGCACCGATCGCTTCTGTCGCGTTCTTGACGATATTGGTGAGAGCCTGCGAAATCAGCCGGCGGTCAAAGCGCGCCGGCATCGGGTCTTCCGCAAGCTCCAGATCAAAATCGATGTCGTTGTTTCCGACCCGCATCAGGAACACGACCTGACGAACCGTTTCGGCGACATCGTCGGCGGCAAATTCCGGCTTCGGCGTGCGGGCAAAGCGGGAGAACTCGTCGACCATCCGCTTGATGTCATCGACCTGCCGCACAATCGTGTCCGTGCATTGCTCGAAGACTGCCCGGTCTTCGATAGATCAATTTGCTGTATTTACGCCGAAGCCGCTCGGCAGAGAGCTGGATCGGCGTCAGTGGATTCTTGATCTCGTGGGCAATGCGGCGCGCCACGTCGGCCCATGCCGATGTCCGTTGCGCGCTGACAAGCTCGGTAATGTCATCCAGCGTCACGACATAACCGTGAGTTGGCGTCGGATGTTTGTTCGCTGGTGACACGCAGCGAGACGATGCGCTCGTTACCGGCGCGATTGAGCTTGATCTGACCTTGCACGGTCCGCGGCGCGCTTGCCTGCGCCTGGTGGATGAACTCGCCGAGCTCCGGCACCAGATCGACAACGGGTTTGCCGAGCAACTCCGCTTCGGCGCGATCGACCAATTTCTCGGCCGAACGGTTGAGGATGGTGACGCGGCCGTGACTATCGACGCCGATGACGCCTGCGCTCGCACCGGCAAGCACCGCCTCGGTAAACAGACGCCGGCTGTCGATCTGGTCGCGTGCGCGCACCAGATCGTCTCTTTGGGTGCGCAGCTCCTGCGTCATGCGGTTGAACGTCTCGCCCAGATTGGCGAGGTCGCCTTCGGATTGCTTGACCGGCACGCGCACGAACAGATTGCCGGTTGATACCGCAGTGGCCGCACCGATCAGACGGCGAATAGGAGCGACCAGCCGGTTGGCGAAATCCAGGCCGATCCAGACCGCCGACAGCAGCACGATCAGCGCGATCACGGTGTACATCAAAGCGAATGCGACCTGGATGCCGATGCGCCGCTCGTTGATCGCGGCGTACTCGCTCACGCTCGCTTCCGTTGTGCGCAACTGCGCAAGGACGCGAGGATCGAGCAGCCGGGCGACATAGAGATAGCGGTCCGCATAGTCGCGCAGTTTCACGACCGCTGCGACGTAGCTCGTATCAGGCAACAGAACGATTTGCGGCTCGGTCTCCTTGACCGAGCGCGAGCGCGTCCTTCGGCGGCAGGGCGAACACCTGATTGGTGGCGATATCGGCGCGCGAGCGGATGGCCATGATTGGTGTCGAAAACGAGCGCGGCGCCGAGCCCTCGCACCTGCGCCTGGAACGTCAGGAAGCGACGCAGATCGTCCGGATTTCTCTCAAAGACTTCCTTGCCGCGCGCGACATCAAACGACAGCAGCATGATGTCCGAGCGGACATTCTGCGCATGGTCGCGGAGATAGGCTTCAGCGACGATGACGGAGTTCTGGATCGCGTCGCGCGTGCGCGAGGCGAACAGACGATCAAGCCCGCGGTCCAGCGTGATCGAAGCGACGATCGCAACAAGGATCGCCGGCGCTGCAGCGATGAAAGAAAACAAGCCGACGATACGGATGTGGAGCCGCGCGCCGGCCGTTCCCACCCGCCTCGCCTGCAGGATCTGCCAGACCTCCAGCCCGATGACGCAGAGCAGCAGCAGGCCGGTAACGGCATTGATCAGGAGCAGCGTGACGACGACGTTATGGGTGGGCGCGATCGGCGTCAGGCCGGCCAGGACGAGGAACGTCGCGATGGCCGACAGCATGGCGAGACCGACCAGAGCCGGGCCGACGACGCGCACGTTCGCCCGTCGCGCTGGCTCGCTGACGATTGTCTCGGGTGTGACGGCTTGCTCGACGGTCATACGCTCATTCGACTGAAGGCTTCGCTGGCAGGCGAAGCAGGCGCAGCCCGGCGGGCCGCGCATCAACGACTGATGCTTTTATACAACAATGTTGCCGAATTGCGACAATTCCGCGGCGCAAAACTGGGGCAGCAGGCGGCGCTTAGCTGCCGGACCGGAAGACCTGGATGTCGAGGTCGCGGATTTTCTTGCGCAGCGTGTTGCGGTTGAGGCCGAGAAGGTCGGCGGCGCGGATCTGGTTGCCGCGCGTCGCTGCGAGAGCGGCGGAGAGCAACGGATACTCGATTTCACGCAGGATGCGGTGGTAGAGGCCGGCCGGCGGCATTTCGTCCTGGAAGCCGGCGAAATACCTCGCCAGGTGCCGCTCCACCGAAGCCGCAAGGCCGTCATCCGCCGCCTGGGCCTCCTCGCTCATGGCGGGCATGACCGGCTGCGACAATTCGTTCTCGATAACGGCGGCGCCGATCGTCTCCTGCGGATAAAGCGCGGCGAGGCGGCGAGCGAGGTTCTCGAGCTCGCGCACGTTACCGGACCAACGATATTGCTTGAGGCGATCCATGCCGGCCTGATCGATCTGCTTCTGCGGCAATCCTTCCCGCGCCACCACCGCGAAGAAGTGCCGGATGAGATCCGGAATGTCTTCGGTGCGCTCCCGCAGCGGCGGCAGCCGCAGCGGCACGACGTTGAGGCGGAAAAACAGATCCTCGCGGAACAGACCCTGCTGGATGAGCTGACGCAGATCCTTGTTGGTCGCCGCCACAATCCGCACGTCGCTCTTGATCGGCGTGCGGCCGCCGACGGTCGTGTACTCGCCTTGCTGAAGAACGCGCAGCAATCGCGTCTGTGCTTCCATCGGCATGTCGCCGATCTCGTCGAGGAACAGCGTGCCGCCCTCGGCTTGCTCGAAACGGCCGGATGAGCGCGAATTTGCGCCGGTGAAGGCCCCCTTCTCATGACCGAACAATTCGGATTCGATCAGGTCGCGCGGGATAGCGGCCATGTTGACGGCGACAAACGCGCCGGAGCGCCGCTTGCCGTAATCGTGCAGCGCGCGCGCCACCAGCTCCTTGCCGGTGCCGCTTTCGCCGGTGATCATCACGGTGAGATCGGTCTGCATCAGGCGGGCGAGCACGCGGTAAATTTCCTGCATCGCCGGCGAGCGGCCGACCAGCGGGATGTTCTCCATTTCCTCCGGCTTGGCAGGCGCTGAGGCGCGCTTCTGCTTCGGCTCCGCCAGCGCGCGCCCGACGATCGCAATGAGCTCCTTGAGATCGAACGGTTTGGGCAAGTATTCGTATGCGCCGCGCTCGGACGCGCGGATTGCCGTCATGAACGTGTTCTGCGCGCTCATGATGATGACCGGCAGATCCGGCCGCGCCTTGCGAATGCGCGGCACGAGATCGAACGCATTCTCGTCCGGCATGACCACGTCGGTGATGACGAGGTCGCCCTCGCCCTGGCTGACCCAACGCCACAGCGTGGCGGCGGTGCCGGTCGATCGCACTTCATAACCGGCGCGCGACAGTGCCTGATTGAGCACGGTCCGGATTGCGGCGTCGTCGTCGGCGACCAGGATGCTTCCGCTCGGCATTTGCCCCTACCCTTGCAGTGGCGAGACGTCACCCTCGCCTTCGCTGTAAACCGGCATCAGCACTCGAAAAACCGTACGCCGCGGCTGTAACTTCGCACTCGACGATCCCGCCATGGTCACCGACGATCTTGGAGACCAATGCGAGGCCAAGCCCGCTTCCGGTCGGCTTGGTGGTGACGAACGGATCGAACAGGTGCGGCATCAGATCGTCGGGCACGCCCGGCCCGTTATCCCTCACGCAAAACTCAAGCGGCAGCGACACACGCGTCTTGCTGCCCGGCACTTGCAGCCGCACGCCGGGGCGGAATGCCGTTGATAATGCGATCTCGCCGTCTTGCGCGTCGGCGCCGATCGCCTCCGCGGCGTTCTTCACCAGATTGAGAAAGACCTGAACGAGCTGATCGCGGTTTGCGTAAACCAGCGGCAGCGACGGGTCATATTCTTCGTTGAAGCGGATGTGATGCGCGAGGCCGGATTGTGCGAGCCGCTTCACATGGTCGAGCACGACGTGAATGTTCACGGGCTCGCGCTCGATCGGGCGCTCGTCGCCGAACACTTCCATCCGATCGACCAACTTAACGATGCGGTCGGTTTCGTCGCAGATCAGCCTGGTGAGAGGCCGGTCCTCATCTGCCGCCGATTGTTCGAGCAATTGGGCGGCGCCGCGAATGCCGGAGAGCGGGTTCTTGATTTCATGCGCCAGCATTGAAGCGAGCGCGATGACCGATCGCGCCGCGCCACGATGGATAAGCTGACGATCCATCTTCTCCGCGATTGTGCGCTCCTGAAGCATCACGACGACGCGGTCCGGATATTCAGGAAGCGGCCCCACGTAGAGATCGACCAGCCGCTCGTCCGGGATTGCGCGGCGTCGAGAGATCGACCTTGTATTCGTTGACGGCTGAGCCTCGCTCGCGCACCTGCTCGATCAAAGCCAGCAATGGCGAACCAAACGGCACGAGGTCGCGCAACATATGCCGCCGCAATACGCGGAATGGATGTTTCGAAGAATTGCTCGGCCGCAACATTCGCATCGGCGATCTTGCCGTCACGCGCGACCATGATGATCGGATGCGGCAATGCATTGAGCTGCGCATCGGCAAGCGATGAGGCTGGTGAGACTGAAGCTATGGCCGCCATTGAACTCACGCCGCCGCCCTCCATTCGAAATCGCTGAAGGCGTCCTTCAGCTTGGCCTTTGCCTCGAGCGATGTTTCCGCAGTGAGGACGCGGGCACGATGTTCTTTCAGCGAAGCGACCGGGGCACCCGCAGTTGTGGCGGCCGATTCCAATGCCCAGCCGAGGTGCTTGCGTGCATGCTTGTGGCCGACGCGCTCGCCGTAATGCTCGAGCATCTCTTCGTAGAGCGTCGCGATGAGATCGCGCTGTATTTCGAGCGATGGCGCGGCCTCTGCCGGCTGCCCTTCGAGCGCGCGTGCGATCTGACCGGGCAGCCAGGGTTTGCCCTGCGCCGCACGACCCACCATGACAGCATCGGCGCCGGAAGCTTGCAGCGCGCGTTTGGCGTCGTCGAGCGTGCGGATGTCGCCATTGACGATGACTGGAATGTGCACGGCGTCCTTTACGGCGCGCACGGCATTCCAATCGGCGGCCCCTTTGTAGAACTGACAGCGGGTACGGCCATGCACGCTGATGAGCTGAACGCCTGCGGCTTGCGCGCGGCGGGCAAGTTCGGGCGCATTGAGGCTGGACGTATCCCAGCCAAGCCGCATTTTCAGCGTCACCGGAATTTTGACGGCCTGCACGGTCGCTTCGATCAGCCGCAGTGCGTGATCGAGGTCGCGCATCAGCGCGGATCCCGACGCGATGTTGGTCACCATCCGCGCCGGGCAACCCATATTGATATCGATGAGGTCGGCGCCCTCGGCCTCGGCGATCCGGGCGCCCTCGGCCATCCAGTGCGGCTCACAGCCGGCGAGCTGGACCGATTTGATGGCCAGGCCCCGGCCGTCGCTGCGCCGCCAGGCTTCGCGGCGGTTTTCGACCAGCGCCGAGCTTGCCGTCATCTCCGAGACGACGAGGCCCGCTCCAAGCTTCTCGGCCATCCGGCGAAACGGCGCATCGGTAATGCCCGACATCGGGGCCAAAACCACGCGATTTGCCAGCCGGATCGGGCCCACCGAAGGGCCCGTTTTAACTGGAGTTTCCCGACTATCTGCCAAGGCGATGCCTACCAATTAGGCTTTGATTTTAACTGCTCACAGAATAGCCAAAGGTCAAATCGTGCGCAAGTGCTGCACTGCAATAATGATAAACGGCGAGCTTGAGCACTGTGCAGAACCCACTAGAGGGATGGCATGAGCGCGATAGCCGCCATCATCGTAGCCGGGGGCCGAGGGACGCGGGCGGGAGCCGGCCGGCCCAAGCAATACCTGACCCTCGGTCACGAAGCGGTGGTGCGATGGTCGCTTTCGACCTTTGCCAAGCATCCGCAGGTCGGCGCGGTACAGCCGGTCATTCATCCCGACGACACAGAGCTGTTCGAGACGGCTTCAGCAGGCCTGACTTTGCTTCCTGCGGTTGCCGGTGGCTCGACCCGCCAAGGTTCCGTGCGCGCCGGGCTTGCAGCTCTGGCCGCCCAAAAACCGGAAATCGTGCTGGTGCACGATGCGGCGCGGCCGTTCGCCAGCGCTGCGCTGGTCTCGCGCGCCATTGCCGCCGTGAAGGCGACCGGGGCCGCCATCCCTGCCCTGCCTGTGACCGATACGATCAAGCGCGCCGGCGAGGACAATTGCGTCGCCGAGACGCTTGCGCGGGACAATTTGCGGCTCGTCCAGACGCCGCAAGCCTTCGATTTCGAGATGCTGCGCGATGCCCATGCCAAGGCTGAACGGGCCGGTCTCGATGATTTCTCCGACGATGCCGCGCTCGCCGAATGGGCGGGGCTGCGTGTAAGCCTGTTCGACGGCGAGCCGGGGAATATCAAGCTGACCACACAGGACGACTTTGCCCGCGCCGAAATGATTGCCGGCGGGATTGGCGACATTCGCACCGGTCAGGGCATCGATGTCCACGCCTTCGGCCCTGGCGACCATGTGACGCTGGGCGGCGTGCGCATTCCGCATGACCGCGGCCTGACCGGCCATTCCGATGCTGATGTGGTGCTGCACGCTGTGGTCGACGCCATTCTTGGCGCGCTGGCCGAAGGCGATATCGGTTCCCACTTCCCGCCGAGCGATCCGCAATGGCGCGGCGCCTCGTCCGACCGTTTCCTGCGTTTTGCGGTCGAGCGGCTCGCGGCGCGCCGGGGCAAGATCACGCATCTCGACATCTCAATCGTTTGCGAAGCGCCGCGGATCGGGCCGCATCGCGACGCCATGCGCGCACGGATTGCGGAAATTGCCGGTATTGCCGCCGATCGGGTTGCCGTGAAGGCAACCACCAGCGAGGGTTTGGGCTTTACCGGCCGTGGCGAAGGCATCGCCGCCTTTGCCACCGCAACGATCCGGTTGCCGAGCTAGCGTCCTGGAGTGCTCTCTCAATGGTGGATGACGACATTGTCGAAGCAGCGAAAAACCTGCTCGCAATCTGCAAAAGAAAAAACCTGACGATCGCCACCGCGGAATCCTGCACCGCCGGACTGGTCGCCGGCACGCTCACCGAAATTCCCGGCGTCTCCAGCATCCTCGACCGCGGCTACGTCACCTATTCGAACGAAGCCAAGCATCAGATGCTCGGCGTCTCTCGCGACATTCTGGATGAACACGGCGCCGTCAGTCCGCAAACCGCCGAGGCGATGGTGCGCGGCGTGCTCGGCCAATCGCGGGTCCACATCGCAGTATCGATCACCGGCATTGCCGGGCCTGACGGCGGGAGCGAGGAAAAGCCTGTCGGGCTGGTGTTTTTTGCGGCCGCCGACCGGTCGGGCCGGCTGATCGATGTCGAGAAGCGCTACGGCAATATCGGCCGCTCCGAGGTGCGAAAGCTCTCGGTTTTGCAAGCATTCCGCATGCTGCACGACCTCGCGGAAGGCCAGGACGACCGCCCGTCCCGCAAAGACGTCAGCTGACTTTCTTGCCGTAAACCTGATCGGCGCGCTTTTCGAACGCGGCTGCAAAGCGGCGGAAAGCCGCGTCGAACATCGCGCCCATCAGCATGGCGAGGATGCGGCTGCGGAATTCGTATTCGATAAAGAACTCGACTTCGCAGGCATTCTGATTCAGCTCGCGAAATGTCCAGCGGTTCTCCATGCGGCTGAATGGGCCGTCGAGATATTCGACCAGGATCGTCAGTCCGGGCCGGTCGAGCGTGACCCTGCTGGTGAATGTCTCGCTGATCAGTCTGTAGGCGACCGTCATGTCGGCGACCAAAATCTCCGGCGCCTGCCCTTTCGGCGTCCGGCTCCGGACCCGCAGCGACTGACACAGCGGGACAAACTGCGGATATTTCTCAACGTCGGCCACCAGCTCGAACATGTCGCCGGCGTTGTGCGGAACGCGGCGCTTCGACGAGAATTGCGGCATTGCTAGATGCGTGCCGACCGGGCCGCCTTGAGGCGGGCGAAATCCTCACCGGCATGGTGCGAGGAACGTGTCAAAGGCGATGACGACACCATGAGGAAGCCCTTGGCGTAGGCGATCGTCTCGTATGACTTGAATTCGTCCGGCGTGACGAAGCGCACGACCTCGTGGTGTTTCCGGCTCGGCTGCAGATATTGGCCGATGGTGAGGAAGTCGACGCCCGCCGAGCGCAGGTCGTCCATCACCTGCAGCACCTCGTTCCGCTCCTCGCCCAGCCCCACCATGATGCCTGATTTGGTGAACATGGACGGATCGAGCTCTTTCACGCGTTGCAGGAGCCGCAACGACTGGAAATAGCGCGCGCCCGGCCGCACCGTCAGGTAAAGCGAAGGCACGGTCTCGAGATTGTGGTTGAACACGTCGGGCTTGGCCTTCACGACGAGTTCTTCAGCGCCGTCCTTGCGCAGAAAATCGGGCGTCAGCACTTCGATCGTGGTCTGCGGGCAATGCGCGCGAACCGCGCGGATGGTCTCGGCGAAATGCTGCGCGCCGCCGTCCGCAAGATCATCGCGGTCGACCGAGGTGATGACGACATGAGACAGGCCAAGCTTCGCCGTCGCTTCCCCAACATGTTCGGGCTCGGTGCGATCGAGCGCCCCCGGCAAGCCGGTCTTCACATTGCAGAACGCACAGGCGCGCGTGCAGGTGTCGCCCATGATCATGAAGGTGGCGTGCTTCTTCTCCCAGCACTCGCCGATATTGGGACAGCCGGCTTCTTCACAGACGGTGTGCAGATTGTGCGCGCGCACGATGTCGCGCGTCGCGAGATAGCCGGGAGAAACCGGCGCCTTCACGCGGATCCAGTCAGGCTTCTTGGGCTGTGGCGAATCCGGCCGATGCGCCTTTTCAGGATGGCGCGGCCGCAAGCCGCTCAGGTCATAGACGACAGCCATGCCGTTACTTACGGACGGGCGGGACGCTCCGCAAGCACGCTCAGCTTCGGCCCCGGATCGCGCCCCAAACCAGCAAAAGCACGATTGCGCCAATGGTCGCGCTGACAAGCTGCGCGCCGAAACCTGGCTCTGACATAATTCCAAATGCGCCGAACAGCCAGCCGCCGATGATGGCGCCGACCAGCCCGACGGCCAGATTGCCGAGCAAACCGCCGCCGCGGCCCTTGAGCAGCATGTTGGCGAGCCAGCCCGCGATCAGGCCGACCACGATCCATGCAATGACGCCCATCTGTGACTCCCCCATTCAACCCAATCCTGGAATTTCAACAAGCAACAGGTAGCCATTGATCATCAGCAGACCGCCGAGCAAACCGATGCCGCCCCCGAGGAAGCTCAGCCAGACTTGCTCCGACACGATCGCGACGGAAATCAGCACGATCGCGATTTGCAGGAGCGCCTCGGAGTAATCGAAGTAAGGATCCTGCTTGAGCGCGTGGTCGCGCTTGATCTGGTGCTCTCGCGCGCGCGACAGCAGCTCCTTCTTGCCCTCACCGGTTTCCGGCTCGGATTCATAGCGCGCGACAGTCTTGCGGTAATCATCGACCCGCTTGCTGATGGCGGCCTTGGCCTCGGCCGAAAGCGCCGGATTGTTTAGCGACAGCTCCAGCTCATTGGCCGCGAGCAGATAGGTGGTCTGGCGCTGGTTCTTGGCCTGGAAGAAGGTGAAATCGTTCGACGCCAGCACGTTCTCGTTGAGCGCTTCCTTGGTGGCGTTGTTGCCGCCGAGCCCGGTGATGGCGAGCAGCGCCGCAAGGCACGCAATGGCAATCGCTGCGCGGGTCTTGAAGCGGTTCTCGGACTTCTCGCGCTCCATAAATTCGGTAGCGTCTTCGGCATTCATGGCTGCCTCAAATCCTTAGGGTTGGGGCAATTCACGAGCGTCGGGCGCGAGCATTGATGGCGCGCGCCAATTCCGCTGCATCTTGTATCGTTTTTGCGACGTCGACGGCAGTATGCTTGCCGCCGCGCACCAGGACACGCCCGTCGACCATGACGGTGTCGACATTCGACGGCTGGCGCCTGGAATAGAACGGCGTAATAAGGCTCGCCGACCGGCGCCATGTTGATATCGTTGGTGCGGATCATGATGAGATCGGCGCGCTTGCCCGGCGTCAGCGAGCCGGTGCGGTCCGCGATCCCCAGCAGCTTGGCTCCTTCAATGTGGCAAGCTCGACCAGCCGCTTCGGCTTGAGCTTTTGCGGCGCGCCGCGGCGCTGCCAGTCCGACCACATCAGAGCGCGCATCACATTGAAGAAATCGGCATTGGTCGCGCCGAGGCGTCGATCGACAGGCCGAGCTGAACGCCCATCTCCTCCAGTTCGAAATACTGGATCTGGCCGTTGCGCACCGCCGAATACGACATCTCGATCACCGGCGCGATGCTGTAAGGCGACTTGCTGTCGGCCACCATCTTCAATTCTTCCGGCGTCATGCCCTGCGGATGAACCAGCAGCATGTCCGGGCCGAGCAGATCGTTCTTGCCCATCAGCGCGATCAGGTTCTTCGGCCCGCATTCGTCATCGGCAGGCCCATCTTGCGATAGCCTCGAACTCAGTGCGGAACAGCTCGACCGGGATGGAGCCGCGCTGACCCGCCACGCCCGGCGTGCGCAAGCAGGCGCCACGTCGAGCATCCGTCCGACGCGTCGCTTTCCGGACGCCGCTCGAGATCTTCGAGATTCATCGGCTTGTCGGCGCGGCAGGCCCTGCACGGTGCCTAGAGAAACGGCCGCGAATGCCCATGTCTTGCATCGCCAGATTCGGCGTCGGCATGCGCCGGGCCGACGGTGTTGTGCGACCAGTTGTGCACCGTGTGATGCCCGAGAGCAGTCCTTCAGCGACGCCGAGGCGCACGCCGGCATAGATATCCTGCGGTCGTGAAGTCACGTCCCGTGCGCAAGGTGGTCGGGAAATATCCGTCATTCGGTCGTCCGCGCGCACCACCAGCGAAGCGAGTCGACCACAGATGCCAGTGGTTTCTACAAAGCCCGGCATCACGATCATGTCGCGGCCGTCGATCACCTGCGCGCGGGCGCCGTAATATTGGCCGACCGCGACGATCACGCCATCGCGCACATGACATCGCCCGCCGGAATCACCGAGCGTTGCATCCATGGTGAGGACATGCCGCCACGCACGACGAACTCGCCGCGCGCCGGCAAGACGTACCGCAGGCGTCGTCTGAGCCAAGCCGCGACGAGCCAGCCCGCAGCGCGACCAGTCCGCCCCCAAGCTGAGCACACCGCGACGTCAAAATCGAAGAGCCGCCATGGAAATTCCTTGAAGCGCTGACACCTGCGCGAAGCCTAGTCCGATTTCTGCTGAGCCCAACGCGCCGCGTGTTGTGGACGTCAACGCCACTCACATGTTGATGACGCGACCATACGCGTCCAGCACCGCTTCCTTCATCATCTCCGACAGGGTCGGATGCGGGAAGATCGTGTGCATCAGTTCTTCTTCCGTGGTCTCAGATTCATGGCGACCACGAAGCCCTGGATCAGCTCGGTGACCTCCGCGCCGACCATGTGCGCGCCGAGCAATTGGCCGGTCTTCTTGTCGAAGATGACCTTGACCATGCCCTGGTCTTCGCCGAGCGCGATGGCCTTGCCATTGCCCATGAACGGAAAGCGGCCGACGCGCACGTCGAGCTTCTTCTCCTTGGCGGCCTGCTCGGTGAGCCCGACCGAGGCGACCTGCGGCGAGCAATAGGTGCAGCCCGGGATCATCGACTTGTCCATCGGATGCGGATTGAGGCCCTTGATCGCCTCGACGCAGATGATGCCTTCGTGCTCGGCCTTGTGCGCCAGCATGGGCGGGCCCGACACGTCGCCGATGGCGTAGATGCCCGGCACATTGGTCTTGTTGAACTTGTCGACGGCGATGGTGCCGCGATCGGTTTTCACGCCGAGCTTTTCGAGCCCGATATTCTCGATATTGCCGACCACGCCGACCGCCGAAATCACCCGATCGACCGTGATCGTCTGGGTCTTGCCGCCCTCCTCGATCGTCGCGGTGACGCTGTCGCCCTTCTTGTCGAGCTTGGTCACCTTGGCGCCGGTGAAAACCTTGATGCCTTGCTTCTCGAATTGCTTGCGGGCGAAGGCGCCGATCTCGGCATCTTCGACCGGCAGGATCTGCGGCAGCACTTCGACCACCGTCACTTCGGCGCCCATCGTGCGGTAGAACGAGGCGAATTCGATGCCGATCGCGCCGGAGCCGATCACCAGAAGCGACTTCGGCATCTTGTCCGGGTTCATCGCCTCGAAATAGGTCCAGACCAGTTTCTTGTCGGGCTCGAGGCCGGGCAGAACGCGCGGCCGCGCGCCGGTCGCGATGATGATGTGCTTGGCCTGATAGGCTGCCCGGCCCGAGCGAGCCTTTCGGCGCTTCGGTCTTCGAGGCTTTCACCGTGATCTTGCCCGGCGCGTCGATGCTCGCCTCGCCCCAGATCACCGGGATCTTGTTCTTCTTGAACAGGAAGCCGACGCCGTTGTTGAGCCGCGAAACGACGTCGCGCGAGCGCTTGATGACCGCCTTCGGATCGAAGCTCACATTGTCCGCCGACAGGCCGTAGGCCTTGGCGTTCTGCATGTAGTGATAGATCTCGGCCGAGCGCAGCAGCGCCTTGGTCGGGATGCAGCCCCAATTGTTGCAGATGCCGCCGAGATAATCGCGCTCGACCACCGCCGTCTTGAAGCCGAGCTGGGCGGCGCGGATCGCGGTGACATAGCCGCCCGGGCCCGAGCCGATGATGATGATGTCGAAAGTGGTGTCGGCCATTGACTTATCGCCTTGGCAGGGATGCCGTTGCACGCCACCCGGATCGGGCGTGTAATCGAGCGGTTATAACGTCGGGGATCACGCCATGACCAGCATTGTAAGCCGCCTCGCGGCCGTCGCCGCGTTCATAATCGCATCGCTGACTTACGCAAGTGCCGCCGAGATCAAGGTGTTCAGTACGCGTCGGCGTGAAGCATGTTCTGGAAGAGCTGGCGCCGACATTCGAGAAAGTCAGCGGGCATAAGCTCAATATTATTTGGGGCACCGGTGTCATCCTTGCCAAGCGGATGCACGACGGCGAGACAGGCCGACGTTGCAGTCCTCACCCGCCAGGGTCTCGACAGCGTCCTGAAAGACGGCAAGGCCGTCGCCGGCACTGAGCGCAACTTTGCCAGTTCGCGGCTCGGCGTCGCGGTCGCCGCAAGGGAGCGCCGAAACCTGACATCTCCACGCCCGAAGCTTCAAGGCTGCGCTGCTCGGGCAAAAGCAGTCTGCCTACCCGGATCCGGCCGCGGCGGGGTCGCGACGATGCATCTGCGCAAAGTGGCGGAGCAGCCTCGGCTTTGCCGATCAGCTCAAGGCCAAAGCCAAACATGCGCCGAGTGGCATGCGGCCGACTTGCCGGTGAACCGCGAGGCCGACATCGCCGTAGCAGCGAACTCCGGAAATGGTTGTCCCCGGCGTCGAGATCGTCGGGCCATTCGCCGGGCAATCTCAGATACTGGTCACGAGCTTCGCTGAGCGCCGTCGGACACCGGCACGGCGACATTCCGATGCGGCCAAGGCGCTGCTCGATTTCCTGCAAGCGCCGGAGGCCGCCGCCCTCTTCAAGGCGAACGGGTACGATCCGAACCGCCGCTTGCAGCGAAGCCGTCCGATGCGAGGAACCTGCGCGCAACGCAGCCGGCTTAGTGCGATACGTATTGCGCGATGCCGTTGCCGAACGTCCAGTCTTCCGTCGTCGACCGGAATGAGGCTGATCATCACGTTGTCGGCTCGATGCCCGGATGTTCGCCGAGCAATTCGACGATGCCGGCGTAGAGCGCCATCTTCTGATCGCGCGGCGCGTGTTGCTGACGGTGAGCTGGATCAGCACCAGATCATCGTCGCGGGCGATGTTCATGTAGCTGCGGCTGAAGCGAAATCCTCTGCGTCATGCTCGTTGACGATCATGAAGCGATCTTCATCCGGCACGTCGAAAGTCTCGCCGCATGGCGCGATAGACGCCGTCACCGATCGCCGTCTTGTAGGCAGTCGGCTTGCCTTTGCGCAGATCGATACGCACTATCGGCATTTTATCAGACGATCATCATCACCGGATTTTCGATCAGCGTCTTGAAGGCGCGGATCAGCTCGGCACCGAGCGCGCCATCAACCGCGCGGTGATCGCAGGACAAAGTCACCGTCATGATGTGAGCCGCCTCGATCTTGCCGTTGCGCGCCACCGCGCGTTCCTCGCCGGCGCCGACCGCAAGGATGGTCGATTGCGGCGGGTTGATCACCGCGGTGAATTCCTTGATGCCGTACATGCCGAGGTTCGACACCGAGGTGGTGCCGCCCTGGTATTCGTTCGGCTTGAGCTTCTTGGCGCGGGCGCGGGCGATCAGGTCCTTGCCGTCATTGGCAATCGCCGAGAGCGACTTCGTCTCCGCCTGGCGAATGATCGGGGTGATCAGGCCACCCGGCAGCGCGACAGCGACGCCGACGTCGGAATGCTTGTGCTTGAGCATGCCGCCTTCGGTCCAGCTCACATTCGCCTCGGGGATGCGCTGCAGCGCGAGCGCCAGCGCCTTGATGACGAAGTCATTGACGGAGAGCTTGTAGGCGGGCTTGCCCTCCTTGTCCTTCGGCGCGGCGGCGTTGATCTCTTCGCGCGCGGCCAGCAGCCTGCCGATGTCGCAATCGAGCGTCAGATAAAAATGCGGGACAGTCTGCGTCGACGCCGTCAGCCGCTGCGCGATGGTGCGGCGCATGGAGTCATGCGGCACCAGCTCGTAGCTGCCCTCTTCGTAGAGGCCGAGGATCTGTTTGTCCGACAACGCTGGGAGCGACGGCGCTCGCTGCAGTCGCGCCTGTGGCGGGCGCGCCGGCACCGCGCAAGCCTTTGCCGGATTTCGCGGCGTCGATATCGCGCGCAATGATGCGGCCGTGCGGACCGGAGCCTTCGACCCGCTGCAGATCGATGCCGGCGTCCTTGGCGAGGCGGCGCGCCAGCGGTGACGAGAAGATGCGGTTGCTGCCGCTTTGCGCCGGCTGCGCTTTCGGCGCAGGCGCAGGCGCGGATGGCTTCGCGGCTGGCTTCGGCTCGTCCTTGCCCGGCTGCGGCTTGGCAGCCTCGGCCTTCTTCGGCTCTTCTTTCTTGGCCGGCTGCTTAGGCGCCTCGGCTTTCGCGCTTGCCGCCGATTTCACGTCCTCGCCTTCGCCGGCCAGCACCGCGATCACTGCATTGACCGCGACGTCCTGGGAGCCTTCGGGAACGACGATCTTGGCGAGCGTGCCCTCGTCCACCGCCTCATATTCCATCGTCGCCTTGTCGGTCTCGATCTCGGCGAGCACGTCGCCGGCCTTGACCTTGTCGCCCTCTTTCTTGAGCCATTTGGCGAGGTTGCCCTTCTCCATCGTGGGCGACAGCGCCGGCATGAGGATGTTGGTCGGCATGGCCTACCGGTAACAAACGGCCTTGGCGGCCTCGACCACCTGGGCGACCGAAGGCAGCGCCAGCTTCTCGAGATTCGCCGCGTAAGGCATCGGCACGTCTTTGCCGGACACGCGCGTCACCGGCGCGTCGAGATAGTCGAACGCATTTTCCATGATACGCGCGGCGATCTCGGCGCCGACGCCGGATTGCTGCCAGCCTTCTTCGACGGTGACGGCGCGGCCGGTCTTCTTCACCGACTCGATGATGGTGTCGGTGTCCATCGGCTTGAGCGTGCGCAGATCGATCACCTCGGCCTCGATGCCGTCTTTCGCCAGCTCTTCGGCGGCCTTGAGCGCATAGGTCATGCCGATCGACCACGACACGATGGTCACATCGTTGCCGGCACGCGCGATCCGCGCCTTGCCGATCGGCAGCACATAATCGTCGAGCTTCGGCACCGGGAACGAGTGGCCGTAGAGGATCTCGTTTTCGAGAAAGATCACCGGATTGCGGTCGCGGATCGCGGCTTTCAGCAGCCCCTTGGCGTCGGCGGCGGTCGACGGCGAAATCACCTTCAGGCCGGGAATGTGCGAGTACCAGGCCGAATAGTCCTGGCTGTGCTGGGCGCCGACACGCGCGGCGGCGCCATTGGGGCCGCGGAACACGATCGAGCAGCCCATCTGTCCGCCCGACATATAGAGCGTCTTCGCCGCCGAATTGATGATCTGGTCGATCGCCTGCATGGCGAAGTTGAAGGTCATGAACTCGACGATCGGCTTGAGCCCGGCAAGCGCCGCGCCGACGCCGAGGCCGGCGAAGCCATGCTCGGTGATCGGCGTGTCGATCACGCGCTTGTCGCCGAATTCCTGCAACAGGCCTTGCGTCACCTTGTAGGCGCCCTGGTATTCGGCGACCTCCTCGCCCATCACGAAGACGTCCTTGTCGCGCCGCATCTCCTCGGCCATGGCGTCGCGCAACGCTTCGCGCATCGTCATGGTGACCATCTCGGTGCCTTCCGGCACTTCGGGGTCGGGCTGAATTTCGGGCTTGGGAGGTTCGGCTACCGCCGATTTCGGTTTCTTGACTGCGTGCCGCTCTTCGACCGGCGACTGGGACTCATCGACCTTTTCGTCTTCGTCCGGCGCCTCACTCTTGTTCGCAGCCGGTTTTTTCTCGGAGGTTTTTGCTTCTGCCTTTTTCGGTGCGGCTACATCCTTGATGGACGCCGCTGTCCTCGCCTTCGGCGAGAATGACGGCAATCGGCGTGTTGACGGCGACGTCCGCGGTGCCTTCGGCGACCAGAATTTTGCCGAGCGTGCCCTCGTCTGCCGCCTCGACTTCCATCGTCGCCTTGTCGGTCTCGATCTCGGCGATGATGTCGCCCGACTTGATCGGATCGCCCTCTTTCTTGAGCCATTTGGCGAGATTGCCCTTCTCCATGGTCGGCGAGAGAGCGGGCATGAGAACTTGGGTCGGCATGAGCGTCGGTCGTTTCCTACAGGGTCACTCAGGGGCGCTCAGCGAAACACATCGGTGAACAATTCAGAAGCGTCGGGCTCGGGATCGTTGGTGGCAAACTCGGCCGCCTGATTAACCTGATCGCGCACGGCGGCTTCGGTCTTCTTCAATTGATCCTCGGGCGGCATATTTGCGCTCAAGAATGCGCTGCCGGACCATCTCGATCGGATCCTGCGTGGTCCGCACCTTGTCGACTTCTTCGCGGGTGCGGTACTTCGCCGGGTCGGACATCGAATGGCCGCGGTAGCGGTAGGTCAGCATTTCAAGAATGTACGGCCCTTTGCCTTCGCGGCACCATGCGACCGCTTTGTCGCCGGCCGCCTTCACGGCGCGCACGTCCATGCCGTCGACCTGCTCGCCCGGAATATTGAATGACAGGCCGCGCCGCGACAGGTTCGTCTCTGCCGACGAGCGGGTGATCACGGTGCCCATCGCGTAGCGATTGTTTTCGATCACATAGATGACGGGCAGCTTCCAGAGCTCCGCCATGTTGAAGCTCTCATAGACCTGACCCTGGTTGGCGGCGCCGTCGCCGAAATAAGTCAGGCACACATTGTCTTTGCCGCGATAGAGATTGGCGAATGCCAGCCCGGTGCCGAGCGGCACTTGCGCGCCGACAATGCCGTGTCCGCCGTAGAAGCTCTTCTCCACGGAGAACATGTGCATCGAGCCGCCCTTGCCGCGCGAATAGCCGTTCTTGCGGCCGGTCAGCTCCGCCATCACGCCTTTGGGGTCCATCTCGCAGGCGAGCATGTGGCCGTGATCGCGATAGCCGGTAATGACCTGATCGCCCTCCTTGAGGGCCATCTGCATCCCGACCACCACAGCCTCTTGCCCGATGTAGAGGTGACAGAAACCGCCGATCAGGCCCATGCCGTACATCTGCCCCGCCTTCTCTTCGAAGCGGCGGATCAACAGCATGTCGCGAAAAGCTTTGAGGTCCTGGTCTTTGCTGAACTCAGGCACCTTTGCGGGCGCCCGATTTTCTGCGGCGACGGCCATTCCTGTTGGCGCTCCCTCGCGTGAAACTCGATCTTGCTGTCGAGCTTATGGAAGTCGCAATAGCCTAAATCGCCGCGCGGCGGAAGCGAACCGGCTGACGGCTTTCAGCACGAAAAAGATGGGGAGTGCGTCCGGCCGGCTTGTCCGACCGGTAAATTTGTTTCGCTGCTAACGCGGCTTAAGCAACAAAGTAACGTCGCGCGGATCGACATAGTCGAGCAAGGCGCGTCCCCGTTCTTCAAGCATGTCGGGGTCGATCCGGTCCGAGCGCAACAGGGAGACGCGCTGCTCCCATTCGGCCCGTTCGGATTTGAGCCCGTCGAGCTCGTCCTTGATGGACGTCATCTGCTGCTCGAGATCCTGCTGCGCGCGCAGGCCGTGATTTCCGGTGAACGCATTGACGGCGAAATAGCCGATGAAAGCCGCCGCCAGGATATAAAGCGCGAAGGCAGTCAGAATCGAACGGCGGCGCCGGTGCGTGACCATATGCCGAAAATGGGGCTCGCGCGTTAAATAGCGTTTAACGCGACACTTTCAGCGCTCCCCAGCCCGGATAACGGGCCTGGGGGCCGAGCTCTTCCTCGATCCGCAGCAGCTGATTGTACTTGGCGACTCGGTCCGATCGCGCCAGCGAACCGGTCTTGATCTGCCCGCAATTGGTGGCAACGGCGAGGTCGGCGATTGTCGCGTCCTCGGTCTCGCCCGAGCGATGCGACATGACGGCGGTGTATCCCGCCTTATGCGCCATTTCGACGGCCGCCAGCGTCTCCGTCAGCGTGCCGATCTGATTGACCTTCACCAAAATCGAATTGCCGATGCCACGCTTGATGCCGTCGGACAGACGCTTCACGTTGGTGACAAAGAGGTCGTCGCCGACCAGTTGGCATTTCTTGCCGATGCGGTCGGTCAGCTTTTTCCAGCCGTCGAAATCATCTTCCGACATGCCGTCTTCGATCGAGACGATCGGGTAACGCGACACCAGATCGGCCAGGTATTGCACCTGATCGTCGATCGAGCGGGTCTTGCCCTCGCCTTCGTATTTGTATGCCCCGTCTTTGAAGAACTCGGTCGCGGCGCAGTCGAGCGCGAGCACGACATCTTTGCCGAGCTTGTAACCGGCCTGGTCGACCGACTTGGCGACAAAGTCGAGCGCAGCCTCGGCCGACGGCAGGTTCGGCGCGAAGCCGCCTTCGTCGCCGACATTGGTATTGTGTCCGGCTTTCTTCAGCGCAGACTTGAGCGTCTGGAAGATTTCGGCGCCGCAACGCAGCGCCTCGGCGAAGCTCGACGCGCCGACCGGCATCACCATGAATTCCTGGAAGTCGATCGGATTGTCGGCGTGGGCGCCGCCGTTGAGGATGTTCATCATCGGCACCGGCAGAGTGCGCGCCGAGGTGCCGCCGACATAACGATATAATGGCGCGTGCTTCGCGGCTGCCGCGGCCTTGGCAACGGCGAGCGACACGCCGAGGATCGCATTGGCGCCGAGCCTGGCTTTGTTCGGCGTCCCATCGAGCGCGATCATCGTCTCGTCGATCTTGGCCTGCTCTTGCGCATCCATGCCGCCGATCGCGTCGAAAATCTCGCCATTGACCGCATCGACAGCCTTGCGGACGCCTTTGCCGCCGTAACGCGCTTTGTCACCGTCGCGGAGTTCAACCGCCTCATGAGCGCCGGTGGAGGCGCCGGAGGGAACCGCGGCGCGGCCGTGCGATCCATCCTCGAGGATGACATCGACTTCGACGGTGGGATTGCCGCGACTATCGAGGATTTCGCGGGCCGAGGATGTCTGTGATTGCCGTCATAATAGATGAGACGATTCTGCTGTGTTGGGCGTTTGTATAGGGTGGCTTCGACGCAGGGCCGCTTACAATTCGCGAGGCTTACAAGGTTTGAATTTTCCGACTTTCATAGCGAAAAACTTAGCGAAGTCCACGCCGCCCCACTTTCGGCCATAGACGACGCCAGAATCGCGCAAGGAGCGATCACATGAAGAATCGAAAAGCACTTCTCGCACTTGCAGGCACCCTCGCCTTCGCCATTCCCCAGCCGGCGAATGCGCAAGACGCGCGGGCTATTTTCGTCGATACCTTTGACCAACCGGTCTATGTCACGGGGGCGCCCGGCGCGCCAACCCTGTTATTTGTGGTCGAGCAAACCGGCAAAATTCGCGTTCTCGACGACGAGGTGACGCTGACGCCGCCATTCCTCGATCTGACCACGATGATCTCGTGCTGCGGCGAGCGCGGGGTTCTTTCGATCGCATTCCCGCCGGATTATCCGACATCAAGGCTGTTCTATGTGGCCTTCACCAATCCGACTGGTGACGTTGAAGTCGATGAATTCAGACGTTCGGCAGATCCAACCCGAGCCATTCCTGCTACGCGCCGGAAAGTAATTTCGATCCCTCATCGCGATGCCGGCAATCATAACGGCGGCCAATTGCAGTTCGGGCCGGATGGCTATCTGTACATCTCGATCGGCGACGGCGGCGCCACGCCCGAAGCCGCTCCCAACCTCACCTTGCTGCTGGGTAAGATCCTGCGGATCGATCCAAAGCAGAACGGCAGCCGGCGCTACACGATCCCGTCAGACAATCCGTATGTCGGGACCAGCAACCGCAAGGAGATCTGGTCGTACGGATTGCGTAACCCTTGGCGTTTCGCGATCGAGGGCAACCGCATCATCATTGCCGATGTCGGACAGGGCCGGCAGGAGGAAATCAACTACTTGAATATCAATGCGGCGAAAGGCACGCAACTTTGGCTGGCCGCAATATGAAGGACGCCGCTCGCATGGCGGCGTTGCCGGCGCCGACCCCGTGAAATTTCCGATGCTGGTCTACAATCACGGCTCGACGCGTTGCGCCGTGATCGGCGGTTATATCATCGCACGATCCAGCCATTCCGGCACTGCAAGGCCGCTATCTTTACGGCGACCTCTGCGATGGCGTCATCCGGAGCATGGTGCCGGACGTGCCTAACCAAACGGCGAGCGATCTGCGTCCCGTCGGCATCAGGGCCCTTAATCTGACCAGTTTCGGCAGAGGCCCGAACAACCGGCTTTACATCACGCAGACGACGGGCGAACTCTCACGCATTGCGCCGGCCGTAATCGCGGCGCGCCTGGCAATCGACGAAAGACCCGCGTGATGCGAAGCCCAAGAACAATCCGAAGAACACGTCTGCTCGGCAAGGCGGTTTCCCTGCCCGCCTCGCCCGACAAGGCGGTGCTCGATCGCGTCCCGAACCCGCATTCGGACACGGATTACATTGCGCGTTTCACCGCGCCGGAATTCACGACGCTCTGCCCGATCACCGGCCAGCCCGACTTTGCTTACCTCATGATCGATTACGCGCCGCGGCAATGGCTGATCGAGTCGAAATCGCTCAAGCTCTACCTCGCCAGTTTCCGCAATCATGGCGCGTTCCATGAAGACTGCACGGTCGCGATCGGGAAAAAGCTGACGTCATTGCTGAAGCCGAAGTTCCTGCGGATCGGCGGCTACTGGTATCCGCGCGGCGGCATGCCGATCGATGTGTTTTGGCAGACGGGAAAATTGCCGGCCGGCGTGTGGCTGCCGGACCAGGGCGTCGCGCCCTACCGCGGCCGAGGCTAGGCGGGCGAACGCCGCAGATAGTGGCCGCAAACCAGTCCCGTTCCGGCAAGCACGACGCGCGCCGGTCAGCAACACCGGATTGATCCCGACCGTGGCGAGGCCGAGGCTGTAAACCGCCGGCCCGGCCGCATGCCCGAGAAAGAAAAAGAATGAATGCAGCGCCATTGCGGAGCCGCGCGCTTCCGGCGCGAGCTCGCTGGCATAGATCTGAATGACGGCGTGCAGCAGGTAAAATGACAGGCCCAGGATCATGAAATTGATGAACTCGGCCTGCCACGGCGTGCGCAACACAACGAAGGCGAGGCAAAGGCCCATCAGCAGCCCGCCGATGCGCATCATCCATTGCTCGCCCAGCCGTTCGAGGAAGAACGAGACGCGCAGGCCGTAAATGGCGCCGCCAATGGCGAACCCGCCGAGAACGATGCCGGCAATCGAAGCCCGCGTTTCGCCCGCGGCGTACAGTAGCGTCGCAAGATGCGGAAACAGGCCGTACATGAACACGGCTTCAAGAAACACCGCGCCGAAACAGATCTTCGCCAGCGGATTGCGGAAGATGGTGCGGTAGTTCGGCCCGACCGAGCTGAGATCGAACCGTCCGCCGCTTTTGCCCGCGCCGCGCAAGCGGGGCAACGAGACCGCAAGCATGATCAGCCCGAGGCCGCTCATGACCACGAACACGGCGCGCCAGCCGAACAGGTCCGCCACCGCCCCGGCGGCCAGCGCGCCCAGCAGATTTCCGGTCATGATTGCAAACAGAATGCGTCCCATTGCGACCTGACGCTGCGCGACGGGCACGAGATCGCCGACGAACGCAAACACGATCGGGATCATGCCGCCGGCAGCGACGCCCGCCACGATGCGGCTGACGACCAAAAGCTCAAAGCTCGTCACGAAGGCCGCCGGCAAACGTCGCGACGGTGATCAGGGCGAGTGAAATGAGAATGAGCCGCGCCTTGTTGAACATGTCGGCGAGCGCGCCGAGCGCCGGCTGCGTCAAGGCATAAGGCAGCGTGTAGGCGGTCGAGACCAGCGCCGCAGTGCCAGGCAGCACGTCCAGGTCGATCGCGATTTGCGGAACGATGGGATCGACTGCGCGGGTGAACAGCGCGCTGGAAAAAACCACCAGCGCGAGAAGATTGAGCAGATTGCTCACGGAGCGGATTTGGCTTTGGCGAGACGATCGAAAGCGACCAGATCGCGCAGCAACGCTTCCATGTCCTTCAACGGCACCATGTTCGGGTCCGTCGGACGGCGCTTTGTCAGGGTCCTGGTGCGTTTCAATGAAAACACCAGCGACGCCGATGGCGACCGCCGCGCGGGCCAGCACGCCGCACATATTTCCGTTCGCCGCCCGAGGCGGTGCCCTGCCCGCCCGGCTGCTGCACGGAATGGGTGGCGTCGAAGATCACGGGCGCGCCGGTCGTTTCCTTGAGGATCGGCAGCGCCCGCATGTCGGAAACCAGCGTGTTGTAGCCGAACGAGACGCCGCGCTCGGTCACCAGCACGTTGCGATTGCCGGCGCCGGTCACCTTGGCCACGACGTTCTTCATGTCCCACGGCGCGAGAAACTGACCCTTTTTGACGTTGATCGTCTTGCCGGTCTTGGCCGCGGCGACCAGCAGGTCGGTCTGACGGCACAGGAAAGCCGGGATCTGCAAGATATCGACGGCTTCTGCGACGGGCTTGCACTGCGCGGCGTCATGCACATCGGTGAGAACCGGGATGCCGAGTTTCGAGCGAAGTTCGGCGAAGATCGGCAATGATTTGTCGAGACCGATGCCGCGCGCGCCGGACGCGGATGTCCGGTTCGCCTTATCGAACGACGTCTTGTAGATCAGGCCGATTCCGACTTTGCGCCGCGATCTCCTTTAGCGCGCTCGCCATCTCGAAAGCATGGTCGCGGCTCTCGAGCTGGCATGGCCCGGCGATCAGCGCCAAAGGCTTCGCATTACCGAACGCGACGGCGCCGACCTGCACTTCGGCGTTTGCAGTTTCGATGTTCCGCGGCCATCTCGTCCTCGCAGCGCCGGGATACAGCCTGTTCAGTCCGTCCGTGCTATCATCGAGGCTGTAGTGCGCACAACTCATCTGAGCAATCGCAAGACGAGCTTTATCTCGCCGCGTCTGCGAACACGATCGTCGCGCCGAATGCAACGTCACCCGGGATGACGGCCTGGCCGCCGGCCGTATTGAACGGGACTTTGGCGGATCGCAGCATTTCCTCGGTTGCCATCAAATCGGAGACTTCAAAACGAACCGCGGCAAGCCGTGCGCCGTCCTTTGCAGGCGGCGGAGCGCTACCGAACAGCCGACTGAAACCGACCGGATCGACGATGGTAATTTCGCCGCGGTCGGTCTTTGCCGTGAAGGCTACACCGTTGGTTTCGATCTCGCCTGCGCCGCTGAAGCTCCGCAGGAAGGAGCGATGATCGGCCGGCTTTGGCCGCAACAATCACGACGCCGGCAACGGAGCCGGCGCCATTCTTGTGATTTTGAAACGCCGGATTCCAGAAATTCTCCGGATAGTGCTGCTGGCAGGTGCAGAACCGGATGCCCGGCGCACCGGGATCGTTCGCAAATGTCAGGGAGAACGCGACTTTGACCGTCGAGCCGTCGGGTCGCTTGCCCTCGCGCTCAAAGCGCATCACCTCCGACAACGAGATGCCGGCCTCGGCAAATGCCTCTTTGTCGGCCGCGGCATCCTTGGATTCCAGAATGAGAAGCGACAGCCCTTCCCCGCGGCTCAGGAAATCCTGATTGTAGCGGCCGAACAATTTTGAGAAGCCGTCGTCGCCAAGCTTCTCGGGTTCACCGACGGTCAGAAGCTCGATGAAGAATCCCGGCAGTTGCACAATGTGATTGTGCGTGCCCCACGGATGCTTGTTGCGCGCGCCGACCGTGAAGCCCATGCGGCGGTAAAGCTCGGCGGCCGCATCCAGATCCTTGACGGCATGGACGATGTGATCGAGCCCCCGCGCCATTGCTAACCAGCCGGCTCTGCTCCAGCGCCGCTTCGACAAACGAGGCGAACAAGGGATGCGGCTCGAACGGACGTGACTTGAGCTCGGGATGGAATTGCACGCCGATGAACCAGGGATGATCGTCATATTCGACGATCTCCGGCAAGATGCCGTCCGGCGACATGCCTGAGAAACGCATGCCGCGCTGCTCGAGACGGCCCTTGTAAGCGGTGTTGACCTCGTAGCGGTGGCGATGCCGTTCCGAGATGTCCATGCTGCCGTAAATGTCGGCAACACGGCTGCCGCGCGCGAGAGACGCCGGATAGGCGCCGAGCCGCATCGTGCCGCCGAGATCGCCGGTGGCATTACGTTTTTCCAGGGCATTGCCTTTGAGCCATTCGGTCATCAAGCCGACCACCGGCTCCGGCGTCGGGCCAAACTCGGTCGAGTTGGCCTGCTCGACGCCGCAAAGATTGCGGGCCGCCTCGAGGACGGCCATCTGCATGCCGAAGCAGATGCCGAAATACGGCACGTGCCGTTCGCGCGCGAATTGCGCCGCGCGGATTTTTCCTTCCGCGCCGCGCTGCCCGAAGCCGCCCGGCACCAGGATGCCGTTGACATGCTCGAGGAACGGCGTCGGATCCTCGTTCTCGAAGACTTCGGACTCGATCCAGTCGAGCTTGACCTTGACCTTGTTGGCGATGCCGCCGTGCGACAGCGCCTCGATCAAGGACTTATAGGCGTCCTTCATGCCGGTATATTTGCCGACCACAGCGATCGTGACGTCGCCTTCCGGATTGCGGACGCGCTCGTTGATGAGCTTCCAGCGCGCCAGATCCGGCGGCGAGCCAGGATCGAGACCGAATGCCAGCAGAACTTCCTTGTCGAGACCGCCTGCCGAATAGGCTTCCGGCACGGCATAGATATTGTCGACGTCGAGCGCCTCGATCACCGCGCTTTCACGAACGTTGCAGAACAGCGCGAGCTTGCGGCGCTCGCTCTCGGGAATCGAGCGATCGCTGCGGCACAGCAGAATGTCGGGCTGGATGCCGATCGCGCGCAATTCGCGAACCGAATGCTGGGTCGGCTTGGTCTTGAGCTCGCCGGCGCTCGGAATCCACGGCATCAAGCGTCAGATGAATGTAGATCGCGTGATGGCGCGGCAGATCGTTGCCGAGCTGGCGGATCGCTTCGAAGAACGGCAGGCCTTCGATGTCGCCGACCGTGCCGCCGACCTCGACCAGGACGAAGTCGTAGCCGTCATTGCCGTCGCGCACGAATTCCTTGATCGCATTGGTGACGTGCGGAATGACCTGAATGGTCGCGCCGAGATAATCCCCGCGGCGTTCCTTGGTCAGGATGTCGAGATAGATGCGGCCGGTCGTGATGTTGTCCTGGCGCGTCGCGGCATTGCCGGTGAAGCGCTCGTAGTGGCCGAGATCGAGATCGGTTTCCGCGCCGTCATCGGTGACGAACACCTCGCCGTGCTGGTACGGCGACATCGTGCCGGGATCGACGTTGAGATACGGATCGAGCTTGCGCAGGCGGACCTTGTAGCCGCGCGCCTGCAGCAACGCGCCGAGAGCGGCTGATGCGAGACCCTTACCAAGTGAGGAGACCACGCCGCCGGTGATAAAAATATACCGCGCCATGGGAGCCAAGCTTTAGCCCTCGCCGTTCGATTCGACGAGCGGCAAAACTGCAGAGGTGGATTGCCTGTGCATACTGCTCGACCAAAACACAAAACGCTTCATGCGACGCCACCGGAACTCCCGCTTTCAACATCAAAAGTTCTCTCTATAACGCCGAAGGGCCGGTTTCCCGGCCCTTCGAATTTCTACTGCGATCGCGGCACCTGCGGGCCCGAGGGCGCCGCAGGCTGCTGCGGCTGAAGCTGATTGAGGACAGCCGCCGCCTGAACCGAGCGGGGCCGGCCCGCTACCCGGCACCTGCACCGGGGCCGAACCGCCCTGGATGATCGAGGTCGGCGCGCGGCCCCAACCGGCGAGGATCGAGAGGATCAGGCTGGTGGCAAAGAAACAACCGGCGAGGATCGCCGTGGTACGCGTCAGGAGATTGGAGCTGCCGCGGCTGCTCATGAAGCCCACCGCCGCCGCCAATGCCGAGACCGCCGCCTTCCGAACGCTGCAGCAGCACCACGCCAATCAGCGCGAGCACCAGCATCAAATGAACAACGATCACAACGTGCTGCATAGCAAACAAACCTATCCACGATTGCGCCGGGCTCACCCGGCGCGGCGTATACCGCCGACATATAGGAATTCGCCGAGGTCTCTACACGATCCGGCTTGCGATTTCTACTGGCGATAAGCCGATGCAATGCCGAGGAAATCCTCGGCCTTCAGGCTGGCGCCGCCGACCAAGGCGCCATTCACGTTTGGGATCAGCAGGAGTTCCTTGGCGTTCGATGGCTTTACCGAGCCGCCATAGAGAATGCGCACCGCCGCGCCTTCCTGCCCGAACCTCTTTTCAAGGCGGCTTCGAATGAAAGCGTGCGCGTCGCGAACGTCGTCGGAGCTCGGGGTCAGCCCGGTGCCGATTGCCCAGACCGGCTCATAGGCGATGACCAATTTTGCGCCGGTCGCACCATCAGGCAGCGAGCCGTCGAGCTGTTTGCCGAGCACGTCGAGGGTCTTTCCCGCCTCCCGCTCCGCTTTCGTCTCACCGATGCATACAATTGCGGTGAGCCCGGCGCGCCACGCAGCTTGCGTTTTGGCGCGCACTTGAGCGTCGGTTTCGCCATGCAAGGTGCGCCGCTCGGAGTGTCCGACGATCACCGCGCGTCGCGCCGGCATCCGCAATCATCTCTGCGGAAATATCGCCGGTGAAAGCGCCGGACGGCTTCTCGTGACAATCCTGCGCCCCGATCTGCAATTTCGAGCCGAGCGCGGCCGCGGCGAAGGTCACCAGCAAAGTCGCGGGCGGGCAGATCATCAAATCGACCGACCGCGACAGCTCGCCGCCGCCTTGCATGATGCGCCCAAGCTCGGCCGCCGAGAGCTTGAGCCCATTCATTTTCCAGTTGCCCGCGACGAGTGGCCGCGGACCGGGTGTTGCTGCCATAGGTTCCTCCGCGCCCTTTATACAAAGCGGGCCGTCGCAAGCCAGTGCGGAGGCTGCTTGACGGGCAGGCTTTGACCCTCTGCCCCTGCCATCCTATAGAACTGCGAGAAATCCCTTCAATTCTGCATCGAACTGGTTCGCCTATGCTTCGCGGTATCAACAAGGCTTCGTCCGGCTGGCTCGGCAAGGGCATCATGGCCGTGGTGATGGGCCTGATTGCGATCAGCTTCGTCGTCTGGGGCATCGGCGACATTTTCCGCGGCTTCGGCTCGCGCACCCTGGCCACCATCGGCAACACCGAGATCGGCATCGAGCAGTTCCGGTATTACTACAGCGACAAGCTCAACCAGCTCGGCCGCAGGATCGGACGCGTCATCACGCCGGACCAGGCGCGCGGTCTCGGCCTCGACCGCCAGATTGTCGGCGAACTGGTCGCGGAAACGACGCTCGATGAGAAGGCCAAGCAGCTCAAGCTCGGCGTCTCCGATGCCGACATTTCGAGCAAGATCACGGCCGATCCGAACTTTCAGGGCCTGAACGGGCAATTCGACCGCAGCCGCTTTCAGGACCTGATCCGCAATGCCGGCTTCACCGAAGCGCGCTTTGTGCAGGAGCAGCGGCAACTGACGATAAGGCGGCAACTCGCGCTCAGCCTGACCGGCGATTTCAAGCCGCCCGCGACCGCGCAAAACCTGATCAATACGTTTCAGAACGAGAAACGAAGCGCGGATGTGATCGTGCTCAGCGCGGCGCAGGCCGGCGAGATCGCCGCGCCGACGCCCGAGCAATTGCAAACCTATTTCGAGGAGCGCAAGGCGCTGTTCCGCGCGCCTGAGACGCGCAAAGTCGTTCTGCTGTCGCTCACCCCTGCCGAGCAGGCGCGCTGGAGCACCATCAGCGATGACGACGCCAAGGCGCTTTACGAACAGCGCAAGAACGAATTCGGCACGCCGGAAAAGCGCCACCTGCGGCAGATCGTATTTCCCAATGCCCAGGATGCGGCGCGCCGCCGCCGAGAAGCTCGCCAAAGGCACCAGCTTTGATGATCTGGTGAAGGAGCGCGAGCTCAAGGAGACCGATGTCGATCTCGGCTCGGTGAGCAAGACCGACGTCATCGATCCGGCAGTGGCGGAGGCCGCCTTTGCGCTCAAAGAAGGCGAAACCAGCGCACCGGTTACCGGCCGCTTTGGCACCGTCATCGTCCAGGTCAAGGACATTCAGCCCGGCCGTCAGCAATCCTACGAAGAGGTCGCCGCCCAGATCAAAAGCGCGCTTGCGGCGACGCGCGCCCGCACCGAGATCGCCGAGTTGCGCGACAAGATCGAAGACGAGCGCGCCGGCGGCGCAACACTCGCGGAGACCGCCGAGAAGCTCAAGCTCGCCTCGCGCACCATTGAATTGATCGATCGCTCCGGCCGCGACGCCGCGGGAAATCCTGTCGCCAATCTGCCGCCGAGCCGCGAACTCGTCCCCGCCCTCTTCAACAGCGATGTCGGCGTCGACAGCGAGCCGGTGCAAATTCAGCCGGGCGGATTCGTCTGGTACGAAGTGGTCAACATCACGCGCTCGCGCGAGCGCACGCTCGACGAGGTCAAGGCGCAGGTCGAGACCCGTTGGAAAAACGACCAGATCGCGACGCGTTTGAAGGCCAAGGCTGATGAGATGATGGGCGCGCTCAAGGCTGGGGCGTCGATCGAGAAGGTTGCGACCGACAACAGCCTCAAAGTCGAAGCCGTGGCAGACCTTCAGCGCAATAATCCGAAGCCGCCGGTATCGGCCGCCGCGCTCGAGGAGATCTTCCGGCTCGCCAAAGGCGCGGCCGGCACCGCCGAAGGCGACGCGGCAGCGACGCGCCTGGTTTTCGTCGTGACGGCAATCGAGGAGCCGAAGCTCGACGCCGACACGGCGCAGACGAGCGAAGCCGCTCAAACCGCGAGCCGCTCCTACACCGAAGACATCCTGGCGCAATATGTCGCCAAGCTCGAAAGCGAGCTCGGCGTGCGCATCAACCAGACCGCCCTGCAGCAGATCGTCGGCGGCGCCGCGCAGTAGCTCATGCAGATCGAGCCGTCGGTCGAGACCTTCGCCAAGCGATATGCGCAAGGCGAAGCGCAGGTGGTCTGGACCAGTCTCGTCTCCGATCTCGAAACCCCGGTCTCGGCCTTCCTGAAGATCGCCGAAGGCAAGCCGATGAGCTTCCTGCTGGAATCGGTCGAAGGCGGCGACACGCGCGGCCGCCATTCCATCATCGGGCTGGAGCCGGACCTGATCTGGCGCGCGTCCGGCGCGACCGCCGAGATCAATCGCGCGGCGCGCACCAAACCCGATCAGTTCACGCCCTGCCCGCAACCGCCGCTCGAAGCGTTGCGCGCCCTGATCGCGGAAAGCCGGATCGAGCTGCCGGACACGCTGCCGCCGATGGCGGCCGGGCTGTTCGGCTATCTCGGCTACGACATGGTGCGCCAGGTCGAGCACCTGCCGGCGATCAATCCGGACGCGCTCGGCATCCCCGACGCGATCATGGTGCGCCCGACGCTCATCATCGTGTTCGACGCGGTGAAGGACACGATCACGATCATCACGCCGGTGCGGCCTCAGGCCGGCGTCGATGCAAAGGCGGCATTCGCCCGCGCCGGCGAGCGGCTTTCCACGATCGTCGACAGCCTCGACCGCCACATCGACAAATCGCTGCGCGAGGAAGAACGCGGCGCAGATCGCGGTCGAGCCGGCCTCCAATACGTCGCCCGCCGAATACAAGGACATGACGTCTGCGGGCCAAAGAGTACATTGCCGCCGGCGACATCTTTCAGGTGGTGCTGTCGCAGCGCTTCGAGGCGCCGTTCACGCTGTCGCCCTTCGCGCTTTATCGCGCGCTGCGCCGGACCAATCCGTCCCCCTATCTCTACTTTCTGAATTTCGGCAGCTTCGCGGTCGCCGGATCGAGCCCCGAAATCCTCGTGAAGGTCAGCGGCGGCAAGGTCACGGTCCGCCCGATCGCCGGCACGCAGGCCGCGCGGCGCCACGCCGCATGAAGACAAGGCGCTCGAGCAGGAATTGCTGGCCGATCCGAAAGAGCGCGCCGAGCATCTGATGCTGCTCGACCTCGGCCGCAACGATGTCGGCCGCGTCGCCAAGATCGGCACCGTGTCCGTCACCGATCAGTTCTTCGTCGAGCGCTACAGCCACGTCATGCACATTGTCTCCAATGTCGAAGGCGAATTGAGCGAGAAGCACGATGCGCTCGACGCGCTCGCAGCGGGCTTTCCGGCCGGCACGGTCTCCGGCGCGCCCAAAGTGCGGGCGATGCAGATCATCGACGAGCTGGAAAAGGAAAAGCGCGGGCTCTATGCCGGCGCGGTCGGCTATTTCTCCGCCGCCGGCGAGATGGACACCTGCATCGTGCTGCGCACCGCGCTGGTGAAGGACGGCGTCATGTATGTGCAGGCGGGCGCCGGCATCGTCGCCGACAGCGATCCGGCCTCCGAGCAGCAGGAGTGCATCAACAAGGCCAAGGCCTTGTTTCGTGCCGCCGAGGAAGCGCGGCGGTTCGCGAGCGCCGCGAAACGCGGGCAGTAGAAACGCAGCCAGTCTCGCATTTGCCATGCGGCCGGCCTTTGCTTGACCCCCCTCCGGGCGAGCCTTAAGACCTTGGCATAGCGTGACAAAATCATGATTTTGCTGATCGACAATTACGACAGCTTCACCTTCAACCTGGTCCACTATCTCGGCGGACTGGGCGCGGACGTGCGCGTTGTGCGCAACGACAAGATCAGCGCGAGCGACGCGATCGATGCCGATCCCGATGCGATCGTGCTGTCGCCCGGCCCGTGCACGCCGAATGAAGCCGGCATCTGCCTCGATTTGATCGGCAAGGCAGCCGGCAACATTCCGCTGCTCGGCGTGTGCCTCGGTCATCAGGCCATCGGCCAGGCGTTCGGCGGCAAAGTCGTGCGCGCACCGACTTTGGTGCATGGCAAGGTCTCGCGCATCACCGCGGATGGCTCCGGCATTTTCCGCGGCATCAATGGCCCGTTCACGGCGACGCGGTATCACTCGCTTGTGGTCGAGCGCAGCAACCTTCCGGATGCGCTTGCCGTAACCGCGCAGAGCGACGACAAACTGATCATGGGTCTCGCTCACAAGACGATGCCGGTTCATGGCGTGCAGTTTCATCCGGAAAGCATCGCCTCCGAAAACGGCCATCTGATCCTGAAGAATTTTCTGGATCTGGCGGCGGCCTTCAACGCGCAGCGCGGCCGGCGTCCCGCCCCTGCTGGCGCAATGCGCGCAGCGTCGTAGCGGGCAAAGCCATGAGCGACGATTTCAAGGCGCTCATCGCCAAGGTCGCGAGCGGCGCGAGCCTCACGCGCGACGAAGCCGCGGCTGCGTTCGATCGCATGATGTCGGGCGAAGCGACGCCCTCGCAGATGGGCGGATTGCTCATGGCGCTGCGGGTGCGTGGCGAGACGGTCGATGAGATCACCGGCGCCGTGACGACCATGCGCGCCAAGATGCTCAAGGTCGACGCGCCTGATGACGCCGTGGACGTGGTCGGTACCGGCGGCGATGCCTCGGGCTCCTTCAATATTTCGACCTGCGCGGCGTTCATCGTCGCCGGCGCCGGCGTTCCGGTCGCAAAACATGGCAATCGCGCTCTGTCGTCGAAGTCAGGCGCCGCCGACGTGTTGGCGGCGCTCGGCGTGAAGATCGATCTGACGCCGCAGCAAGTGTCGCAATGCATCAAAGAGGCCGGCATCGGTTTCATGTTCGCGCCGGCGCATCATCCGGCGATGAAGAACGTCGGACCGACCCGCGTCGAGCTCGGCACGCGCACCATCTTCAATCTGCTCGGGCCGCTCTCCAATCCGGCCGGCGTCAAGCGGCAGATGGTCGGCACGTTCTCCAAACACTGGATCGAGCCGATGGCGCAGGTGCTGAAGAACCTCGGCTCTGAATTCGGTCTGGGTCGTGCACGGCTCCGACGGCCTGGACGAAATCACGACCACAGGCCCGACCAGTGTCGCCGCGCTCGAGAATGGCAAGGTACGCACGTTCGAGATCTCGCCTGCCGACCTTGGGCTGAAGAAAGTCAAGCGGAAGCGAACTGCGCGGCGGCGACGCCGACACCAACGCGACGTCATTGCTCGGCGTGCTCAAGGGAAAGAACGGCCCGCTGCGCGACGTCGCTGCGTTGAACGCGGCGGCAGCATTGGTCGTCGCCGGCCGGGCGAAGGATCTCAAGGACGGGCTTGCGCAGGCGGGTAAAGCGATCGATAGCGGCGAAGCGCGCGCGCGTCTCGATCGGCTCGTCGCCGTATCCAATGCGGCTGAGAGCGCGCAGCCATGACCGACATTCTGGAAAAGATTGCGGCGTACAAGCGCGAGGAGATCGCGGCGGCGAAGCAGGCGCGCCCGCTTGCCGAGGTCGAACGCGCCGCAAAGGCCGCCGCTCCTCCGCGCGGATTTTTGCGCGCGATCGAGAAAAAGATCGCGGCCGGCGCCTATGCGCTGATTGCCGAGATCAAGAAGGCGAGTCCGTCCAAGGGATTGATCCGCGCCGATTTCGATCCGCCCGCTCTTGCGAAAGCTTATGAGGCGGGCGGCGCGGCGTGTCTGTCGGTCTTGACCGATGCGCCTTCGTTTCAAGGCCGGCCGGAATATCTGGCGGCGGCGCGCGATGCGACTGCCCTGCCCGCGCTGCGCAAGGATTTCATCTACGAGCCGTACCAGGTCTATGAATTGCGCGCGCTCGGCGCCGACTGCATTCTCATTATTATGGCGTCGGTGGACGACGCGGCCGCGAAAGCCATCGAGGACACCGCGTTCTCACTCGGCATGGACGTTCTGATCGAAGTCCACGACGAAGATGAGTTGAAGCGCGCGCTCAAGCTGCGCTCGCGCCTGATCGGCATCAACAACCGCGATCTGCGCACCTTCAAGACGACGCTGGCAACGACCGAAGCTCTGGCGCCGAAAATTCCGCGCGACCGCATCGTCGTGGCGGAGAGCGGGCTCAACACCGCCGACGATCTCGCGCGGCTGTCGCGGATCGGCATTTCGACCTTCCTGATCGGCGAGAGCCTGATGCGGCAGGCCGATGTGACCGCCGCCACGCGCGCGATCCTGACAAACCGGCCACCCACGCGGCCGAGTGACAATGGCCAAAAAGCGCCTCACTCATCTGTCGAGCCGCGGCGAGGCCCGCATGGTCGACGTCTCGGAAAAGGCGTCGACCGAGCGGATCGCGATCGCCGAAGGCTTCGTGCGGATGAAGCCGGCAACGCTCGCGCTGGTGCGCAAAGGCAATGCCAAAAAGGGCGATGTTCTGGGCACCGCCCGCCTCGCCGGCATCATGGCGGCAAAGCGCACCCACGAGCTGATCCCGCTCTGCCATCCCCTGGCGCTGTCCAAGGTCGTGGTCGATCTCGAGCCCGGCCGCGGCGGCATCGCGGTTCGCGCGACCGTGAAAGTGAAGGGGCCGACCGGGGTCGAAATGGAGGCGTTGACTGCGGTCTCGGTCGCCTGCCTGACCATCTACGACATGGTCAAAGCCGCCGAACGCGGCATGACCATCGAAAAGGTCCGCCTGGTCGAGAAGCGCGGCGGCAAGTCCGGCGTCTATCGCGCGAAGGGTTGAGCCATGGCGCTGTTGCCGGTCGCTGACGCTATCGAGCAAATCCTGCGGGGCGTTGAGCCGCTGCCGATGGAAAGCGTCGCGCTTTCGGACGCGCTCGGCCGGGTGCTCGCCGAAGATCTCCTTGCCCAAGGCAACCAGCCGCCGAACGATCTTTCCGGCGATGGATGGCTACGCCGTGCGGGGAGATGACGTCGCTACTTCATCTGTTACTTTAAAAGTAATGGGCGAAGCAGCCGCCGGGCACCCATTTCCAAAGGAAATCGGCCCCGGCGAATGTGCCCGCATTTTCACCGGCGGCGTCCTGCCCCGCGGGACCGACACCGTCGTCATCCAGGAAGACACCACCCGCGACGGCGATCGCGTCACCATCACCGAGCCGGCGAAACGCGGCCGGCATGTCCGGCGCGCCGGCATCGATTTCAAACAAGGCGACGTGCTGCTCAAAAAGGGCCGCCGCCTGACCGACCGCGACCTCATGCTGGCGGCCGGGCATGAACTACCCTTCCCTCAAGGTGCACCGGGCGCCACGCGTCGCCATTCTCGGCACCGGGGACGAGCTCATGCCGCCCGGCTCGCAGCTCAAGGAAGGGCAGATCGTCCATTCCAGCGGCTATGCGCTCGCCGCGCTGATCCGGGCCGAAGTCGGCCGAGGTCATCGGCCTCGGCGTCGCCAAGGACCGCATCGAGGACATCATCGCCGCGCATCCGGCAGGCCCGCGAAGCCAAGGCCGATGTTCTGCTCACCACCGGCGGCGCCTCGGTCGGCGAGCATGATCTGGTGCAGAAGGCGCTCGCCGCCGAGGGACTGTCGCTGTCGTTCTGGCAAATCGCGATGCGGCCGGGAAAGCCGATGATGCATGGCCGGCTCGGCGCGATGCACGCGCTGGGCGTGCCGGGCAATCCGGTCTCGTCCTACGTCTGCACCTTCCTGTTTCTGCTGCCGCTGATCCGCCGCCTGTCGGGCCGCAACGATCTCCATGCCGAGCAAATTCCGGCCAAGCTCGGCCGCGCCTTGCCGGAGAACGACAAGCGCGAGGAATACATGCGGGCGACGCTCGAAACCAAAAACGGCGAGCTGATCGCCACGCCCTTCGCCAACCAGGACAGTTCCCTGATGGCGCCGCTCGCCAAGGCCGAATGCCTGGTCATTCGCGAGCGTTTCGCGCCGGCCGCCGATGCCGGCGCGCCGTGCGTCATCGTTAAGCTCGGCCTGTAACGGCCCCTCGATTTTTTGCCCCGTAATTAAATTCTTGCGGAACACATGACGAACATATAGGGTCCGTTCATGATTTGTTTCCGACTCTGCAGGCTTAATGGCCGCCAGTCGTAAGGGGAGACCGGTCGGATGCTGACTCGCAAGCAATTCGAGCTGTTGCGTTTCATTCACGAGAGACTGACCGAGGCCGGTGTCCCGCCCTCCTTCGATGAAATGAAGGACGCGCTGGATCTGCGGTCCAAGTCCGGCATTCACCGCCTTATTACGGCGCTCGAGGAGCGGGGCTTCATCCGGCGCCTGCCGAACCGGGCGCGCGCGATCGAGGTGATCAAGCTGCCGGATTCCGTGCAGCATGGCCTGGGAACCGGGCGTTCGCGCGGTTTCGTGCCGAGCGTCATCGAGGGAAATCTCGGCAAGGCGCGCCATGCCGACTCCGAGGATGACAGCAGACGTTCGATTGCCGTCCCGGTGATGGGCCGGATTGCGGCCGGCACGCCGATCGAGGCGATCCAGACCCGCAGCCACACCATCAATGTGCCGCCCGATCTGCTGTCGAGCGGCGACCATTTCGCCCTTGAAGTGCGCGGTGACTCCATGATCGAGGCCGGCATTCTGGACGGCGACATCGCCCTGATCCGCAAAAGCGACGGCGCCGATACCGGCGACATCGTGGTTGCCCTGATCGACGACGAGGAGGCGACATTGAAACGCTTCCGCCGCCGTGGGGCTTCGATTGCGCTTGAGCCGGCCAATACCTCCTACGAGGTCAGGATCCTGCCGCCCAACCGGGTCCGCATCCAGGGCAAGCTGGTCGGGCTGTTCCGCCGCTACTGATCGTCAGCCTCAAGGTCGCCTGTTCGCGGGGTCGCATCGGGCGGCTCGCGGCGCTGTAGCGCCGGCGTAGTGGTTTGCGGCGTCCATGGCCGGACATAGCCGACCGGGCGCGCGGCGACCATCGTGAGCTGATCGCCGAACAGGGCAACGGCACCCCTCGCCTCTACGAGCTTACGGTCGATCACCAGCGCTTTGCAGTTCGCCGGCGCGTTCAACGCGGAGACGATAACGGATGCCCGCTCGCAATCCTCGCGGAGCGCCTGCGGCGCCATCGTCAGCGCGACCAGGCGGCCGTCCCTGAGGCGGCCGATGCAGCCCAGATTGTCGCAACGCACGTTGTCTTTCAGGCTCGCATCATCCGGCTGCCGCGGATCGGCGTCGGCCGAGAGCCATTCCCGCAAGGCGAACGTGTCGCGGCCGTTGATCATCGCGCTCAGCCTGCCATTGGCGCCGCGTACCGCGGCGGCACGGCCGTCGGAGCCGGCGTAAACATCCGGCTGTTCGGCCGTGGCGGCCCAGAGCACGGCGACCGCGCCCAGCGCCGCACCGCTCCAGCGCAGCCGGCGTTCGCAACAGGCAAATCACCAGAAGCCCTGCCGTCCCCAGCAACAACGGCCCTATTCCAAACGCGGCAATCCGCCCGACCGCCCCGGGCAGGCTCGCAACCCATTGCGCGACGAAGATCATCCAGTCGATGCCAAGCCCCATCAGGCGCCATAACGGCGCGTCGAAGCCGAACGGCATCGAGTACGCCGCCGAGAATGCCGGCCGGCATCACGGCCAGCGACACGACGGGCATGGCGAGCAGATTTGCCAGCACGCCGTAGGGCGCCAATCGGTGGAAATGGAAAGCGGCGTAGAGCGTGGTCGCGAGCCCGGCCACGAAGGACGCCAGGATCAGGCCGGCGATCTGTCGTCCGCCCCACAGCGCCATTCGCGCGGAGAGCGAGGAATCTGCGTCCGGTCCCCAAGGCAGGCCGTGCGCATAAGCCGCCACCAATGCGAGCGTGGCCGCGAACGACATCTGGAAGCTCGGGTGCACCACTGCTTCCGGGGCGAGCAGCAAGCACGATCAAAGCGGCAACAGTCAGCGTGCGCAGCGTCAATGCGGGCCGGTCGCACATCACGCCGATCAGCACCACGGCGACCATGATGAACGAGCGCTGCGTCGCCACTTCGGCTCCCGACAGAACGAGGTAGAAAGCGGCCGCCGCGAGCGCAGGCAAGGCCGCCCACTTCTTGATCGAATAGCGATTGGCGATCGACGGGATCAGCGCGAGCGCCGCGCGGAAGATGAAAAACACGATCCCGGCAACGACGGCCATGTGGTAGCCCGAGATCGACAGCACATGCGCGAGGCTCGACACATACATCGCGTCGTTGACTGGCGGGCTGATCGCATCGCGTTTGCCCGTGATCAAGGCAGAGGCAATCGCTCCGCGATCGCCGGGCAGAATTTCACGGATGCGATCGTCTATTGCTTCGCGCAGATGATCGACCGCCGCGGCAAAACGCAGACGCCAGCCCAATGCGATTGGCGGCGTCTGCGGCTTGATCTGGCCGAGCACATAACCGGATGCGCCGATCCGGTGGAAATACATGTCGCGGGCAAAGTCGTAGCCGCCGGGCCGCAACGGCTGAAGCGGCGGCGTCAGGCGCGCCTTCAGCGCGACGAACTCGCCGACCGCGGGAGCGCTTCCCTTCTTGACGGCAACGCGAACCCGTTCAAGCGCTGACGCCTCTGCCTTGTAGACTCCGCAGGACGATGCGATCCGTCCTGGCGCGCTCTTCGCGCACCTCGACAAACCCAGTCAGGTCGGCCGTTACGGCTTGCTGCAGGACCGGATGCGCAATCGAGGCGGTACGCACCGTCGCGATCGCAAAGCCCAGTGCGATGGCGGCAAAGGCCAGCGTCAGTGCGAAAGGCCAGCGCGGCTTTGCGCGCGCGAACAGCAAGCAGCACGCCTATTGCGGCGGCCGTCAGGGCGCCCAGACGGCCGGCTCGCGATCTGCCGTGAAATAAAGAACGATGCCGAAGCCGAACGCGACCGGCAGCCATGGCATCAGCCGTCCGGGCGCGACCTCGAGCGCCGCGAGCTTGCGCAGCTCTTGCGCATAGCGCTCGCCCGCGGCGCGCCATTCCGCCGGCAACACAATGCCGGTACGCCGCCCCGCGGCACCAAGGCCGGCAGCCAAAGCACGTGCGCGAGCCCGCGCTCGCGCGACCAAAATCGTCGGCGCTCGCCATGCTCCCCAGGCGCCCCTCCCCGGGGCTCATGCTAGGAGCGCGGCGCGCGTGACGCTAGATGCCGGTCAGGTTTTGGCGATGTCCTTGGCGAAGGTGTCCCGCAGCCCGACCGTGCGGTTGAACACCGGCTTGCCGCCGGTGCTGTCGGGGTCGACGCAGAAATAGCCCTGCCGCTCGAACTGGAACGTCTCGCCCGGCTTCGCCTGCGCCAGTGCCGGCTCGACGCGCGCGTCGAGAATTTCGAGCGAGTTCGGATTGAGATCACGCGCAAATTGGTCGCCGGCCGGATCCGGTTTGCTGAACAGCTGATTGTAGAGCCGCACTTCGGCCGGGACGGCATCGGCGGCCGAGACCCAATGGATCGTCGCCTTCACCTTGCGGCCGTCCGGCGCATTGCCGCCCTTGGTCGCCGGATCGTAGGTGCAGCGCAATTCGGTGACCTCGCCCGCTCGCGTCCTTCACGACCTCGCGGCATTTGATGAAATACGCGTAGCGCAGCCGCACTTCGTTGCCGGGCGAAAGCCGGAAAAACTTCTTCGGAGGGTTCTCCATGAAATCCTCCTGCTCGATGTAAAGCTCGCGGCAGAACGGAATTTGCGCGTGCCCGCGCGCCGGATCTTCGGGATGATTGACCGCTTCCAGCTCCTCGGTCTGGCCTTCCGGATAATTCTCGATCACGACTTTGAGCGGCCGCAGCACCGCCATGCGGCGCTGCGCGCTCTTGTTCAGCTCCTCGCGCACCGAATATTCGAGCATGCCCATGTCGACGATGCTGTTGGCCTTGGCGACGCCGATCCGCTTGACGAAATCGCGGATCGCTTCGGGCGGTAGCCGCGGCGGCGCAAGCCCGCGATCGTCGGCATGCGCGGATCGTCCCAGCCGTGACGTGTCCGCCTCGCACCAGCTCGGTCAGCACGCGCTTGGTCAGCACCGTGTAGGTGAGATTGAGCCGCGCGAATTCGATACTGCCGCGGACGCGACGGCACCGGCAGATTCTCGATGAACCAGTCGTAGAGCGGCCGATGGTTCTCGAATTCCAGCGTGCAGATCGAATGCGTGATGCCCTCGATCGCATCCGACTGGCCGTGCGCGTAGTCGTAGATCGGATAGATGCACCACGCGTCGCCGGTGCGCGGATGCGTGCGCATGCAGAATGCGGTACAGCACCGGGTCGCGCATATTGATGTTCCGCGAGGCCATGTCGATCTTGGCGCGCAGCACGCGCGCGCCGTCGGGAAACTCGCCCGCCCGCATGCGGCCGAACAGATCGAGATTTTCCTCGACGGTGCGGTCGCGGTACGGGCTGTTCTTGCCGGGCTCGGTCAGCGTGCCGCGGTAGTCGCGCATCTCCTCCGGCGATCTGGTCGTCGACATAGGCCTTGCCGGCCTTGATCAGCTGCTCGGCCCACTCGTAGAGCTGCTCGAAATAATCCGAGGCGTGGATACAGGTGCTCGCCCCACTCGAAGCCGAGCCAGCGCACGTCGCGCTTGATCGAGTCGATGTACTCCTGCTCTTCCTTGGCCGGATTGGTGTCGTCGAAGCGCAGATTGCAGCGCCCGCCGAACTCCTGCGGCGAGGCCGAAATTCAGGCAGATCGACTTGGCGTGGCCGATATGCAGGTAGCCGTTGGGCTCCGGCGGAAAGCGGGTGACGACGCCCTTGATGCCGCCCGGCCTCGAGGTCGGCCGCGACGATGTCGCGGATGAAATCCCGCCCGCCTCGCGCTCGTCGTTCGCTTCGTCCGGATGCCGATGATCGTCGTTCGTCAATCGCCTTGCCGTCCAGTTCGAGCGGCCTATCTGCCAAATTAGCCGAGCGCGCCAAGCCATGAGGCGAATATGCAGACTTGCTGTCACGCGTTGCTGCCCGGCAACTATGGCTACAGGAGCCGCGATGACCGAACCCGTCGTCACCCGCTTCGCGCCCTCGCCCACCGGCTTCCTCCATATCGGCGGCGCGCGCACGGCGCTGTTCAACTGGCTCTATGCGCGCCGCCACGGCGGCAAGTTGCTGCTGCGGATCGAGGACACCGACCGCGAGCGCTCGACCGAGGCGGCCATCGACGCGATCATCGACGGCCTGCAACTGGCTCGGCCTCGACTGGGACGGCGAGACCGTCTTCCAGTTCGCCCGCGCCGCGCGCCACCGCGAGGTCGCCGAGCAGCTGCTCGCCGCCGGCAAGGCCTATCGCTGCTACGCCAGCCCGAAGAGCTCGACGAGATGCGCGAGCAGGCGCGCGCCGAGGGCCGCTCCAGCTCTATGACGGGCGCTGGCGCGACCGCGACCCGGCCGACGCGCCGGCCGGCGTGAAGCCGGTGATCCGCCTCAAGGCGCCGCAGACGGCGAGACCGTGATCGACGATCAGGTGCAGGGCCGCGTCGTCTGGCAGAACGAGAACCTCGACGACTTCGTCCTGCTGCGCTCCGACGGCACGCCGACCTACATGCTCGCGGTCGTGGTCGACGACCACGACATGGGCGTCACCCACATCATCCGCGGCGACGACCATCTGACCAACGCCGCGCGCCAGACGCAGATCTATCGAGGCGCTGGGCTGGCAGGTGCCGGTGATGGCGCATATCCCGCTGATCCACGGGCCGGACGGCTCCAAGCTGTCCAAGCGCCATGGCGCGCTCGGCGTCGATGCCTATCGCGCCATGGGCTATCTGCCGGAGGCGATGCGCAATTACCTGGTGCGGCTCGGCTGGACCCATGGCGACCAGGAGATCTTCTCGACCGAGCAGATGATCGCGGCGTTCGACCTGCGCAGATCGGCCGCTCGCCGGCGCGCTTCGACTTCGCCAAGCTCGAAAGCCTCAACGGCCACTACATCCGCAGACGCGCGACGCTGACCTTGTGGCCGCAGATCGAGCAGATGCTGCCGCATGTCGCCGGCGGCGCCGAGCTGGCCGCGAAGATGACGCCGGCGCTGCGCGGCCAAGCTTGATCGGCGCCATGCCGGGCCTGAAGGAGCGCGCCAAGACGCTGGTCGAACTGATCGACAGCGCCGGCTTCATCTGTGGCCGAGCGGCCGCTGCCGCTCGACGAGAAGCCGCCAAGGCGCTTCTTGACGCCGAGGCGCGCGGCAATGCTCGGCGCGCTGCTGCCGCGAGCTGGAAGCCGTGACGACTTGGGCGCCGGCACGCGACCGAGGCGGTCGTGCGCGCCTTTGCCGAGCAGCGCAGGGCGTCAAGCTCGGCGCGGTCGCGCAGCCGTTGCGGGCCGCCTTGACCGGGCGCGACGACCTCGCCGCGGATTTTCGACGTGCTGGCGGTGCTCGGCCGAGACGAAAGCCTTGGCGCGGCTGCGCGACCAGGCCGCGACGCTGTTCCGGGCTAGGCCGCCCGCTCGGCACCTATGTGGCAGTGCAGAGCTGCGCCATCTTGCAGCGCATATCGTCGGATGGGCTACGCATTCAGGCGGACACTGCACGGATCCCGCTGATTCATGCCGAGCGCGCATTGCACGCGAGGTCCGCACGTCATCGAGGGCACGATCATGGACGCCAAGACGCGCCAAGACCAAAAGCGGCCACGCTGACCGTCGGCGACAGCAGACTGGCGATTTCCCGGTCTACGACGGGCACGATCGGGCCCGACGTCATCGACATCGCCAAGCTCTACGCCCAGACCGGGATGTTCACCTACGACCCGGGCTTCACCTCGACCGGCAGCTGCGATCGAAGATCACCTATATCGACGGCGACGAAGGCATCCTGCTCTATCGCGGCTATCCGATCGAGCAGCTCGCCGAGCACGGCGACTTCCTCGAGACCTGCTACCTGCTGCTCTACGGCGAACTGCCGACCGCCGGCGCAGAAGGCCGATTTCGACTATCGCGTCACGCACCACACGATGGTGCACGAGCAGATGAGCCGGTTCTTCCAGGGCTTCCGGCGCGACGCGCATCCGATGGCGGTGATGGTCGGCTCGGTCGGCGCGCTCTCGGCCTTCTATCACGACTCCACCGACATCTCGGACCCGCACCAGCGCATGATCGCCTCGATCCGCATGATCGCGAAGATGCCGACGCTCGCCGCCATGGCCTACAAATATTCGATCGGCCAGCCGTTCGTTTATCCGAAGAACGAGCTCGACTACGCCTCGAACTTCCTGCGCATGTGCTTCGCCGTGCCGTGCGAGGAGTACAAGGTCAATCCGGTGCTGGCGCGCGCGATGGACCGCATCTTCATCCTGCACGCCGACCACGAGCAGAACGCCTCGACCTCGACGGTGCGGCTCGCCGGCTCGTCCGGCGCCAATCCGTTCGCCTGCATCGCGGCGGGCTTCGCCTGCCTGTGGGGCCCGGCGCATGGCGGCGCCAACGAGGCGGCGCTCAAGATGCTGGCCGAGATCGGCACGGTCGACCGCATCCCGGAATTCATCAAGCGCGCCAAGGACAAGAACGATCCGCTTCCGCCTGATGGGCTTCGGCCACCGCGTCTACAAGAACTACGATCCGCGCGCGAAGATCATGCAGAAGACCTGCCACGAGGTGCTGGCCGAGCTCGGCATCAAGGACGATCCGCTGCTCGACGTCGCCATGGAGCTCGAGCGCATCGCGCTGCACGGACGAATATTTCATCGAGAAGAAGCTCTATCCGAACATCGACTTCTATTCGGGCATCACGCTCAAGGCGATGGGCTTCCCGACCACGATGTTCACGGTGCTGTTCGCGCTCGCGCGCACGGTCGGCTGGATCGCGCAGTGGAAGGAGATGATCGAGGATCCGCACCAGAAGATCGGCCGCCCGCGCCAGCTCTATACCGGCGCGCCGCAGCGCGACTACGTGCCGATCTCGCGCCGGAAGTAGTCAGCCGCGCTTTCGCATGTCCGGCGCAGCACGATGTCGGCGGCGCGCTCGCTTGGGCGCGCGCGTCCGATCTCCATGATCGCGTCGAGCCGCTCGAACGCATCGACCTGGCGCTGCCGCGCCGGGCCGTCGCGAATGAGCGGAGCGTCGCCGCGGCAAGCTTGGCCGGTGTCGCGTTCTACTGGACGAATTCCGGGACCACATTCTCGCCGAGCACGAGATTGGCGAGGATGATCGAGCTGCACCTTGAGCAAGGCATAGGCCAGCAGGCCCTCGATGTGGCCGACGCTGATAGGCCACGACCATCGGCACTCCGGCGACCGCAAGCTCGAGCGTGCACGGTCCCGGACTTCGCCAGCGCCGCGCGCGCGCTGCGAAACGCCGCATCTTTGTCCGCCTGCTCCGTGACCACGACGCGACCGGCACCGGCCAGGTGGCAACCTGCCGCGTCAGATGCATCGGCGTGGGCGGCAACCGCGGGCATCACGAACTCGACCGGCCCGATCGCCTTCCGCTATGCGCACCGCCGCTCGCTCGAAGACACCGAGCATGCGTCTGATCTCGCCACTTTCGGCTGCCAGGCAGGACCAGCAGAACGCGTGCGGCTTCTCGGTGCGGCGCGACTGCTCGGCCTCGGAAGGCCGCAACGCAGGCCGACCCGCTCGCCGATCGGATGGCCGACATAGCTGCACGGCGGGCCGCCCAGCCGTTCGATGCGCCTCCGGCTCGAACGGCAGCAGCGCCAGCACATGATCGATATAGCGGCGCATCGACTTGGCGCGCCACGGCCGCCACGCCCAGACCGACGGGCAGACATAGTCGACGATCGGAATATCCGGCGCGCTCGCGCGCACGCGCTTGGCGACGCGATGGGTGAAATCCGGGCTGTCGATGATCACCACGACGTCGGGCTTTGCCGCGACTGCGGCGTCGGCGGTCTCTCGGATCCGCCGCAAGATCAGGCCGGCACCCGCGACATGACGGCGCCGAAACCCATGATCGCCGTCATCTCGATCGGGAACAGGCTGTCCAGCCCTTGCGCGACCATTTCGGCGCCGCCGACGCCGGCGAAGCGGATCCTGCCGCCGGTTCTCTCCTTGAGCGCCGCCATCAGCGGCCCGCCAAGCCGGTCGCCGGATACCTCGCCGGCCACAATGAAAACGAGCAGGTTTTGGTCGTTCGACATCAATGCGTCGGCTGGCAGGCCGGTTACAAAAAGTCCCGCGTCCTCCGCAGCCGCGCGCAACGCTTCGGGCTCGGCGACCACGGTCTCGCCGGCAATGACCGCGATCCCGCCTAATCCCGCGGCTTTCACAGCGGCCACCGTTTTCGGCCCGATTCCAGGCAAATCGAACCGCCGGTCCTGTTCGGGCTTGGGTGCCTTAACCAGCACGCCGCGGCCAAGCAGAGAATGCACGCGCCCGCGCTGCCGGAGCTGGGCGATCCGTTCCAGCATCGCGTCGGTGCCTTCGGCGCCCTCGACTGCAAGCACGTGGCGGTCGGCAACGACGGCAGCCTGGCCGATATCGAAGCGTCCGATCGCCTGAAGCGACCTCCATGCCCAAGCGCTATATCGTCGAGGTCGCGCCGCCGACGCCTCACGCTTTGTCAGATAGCCTTCCGGCATCAGGATGCCGGGCGCGACTTCGTGCGCGCCAACGACACGAAAGCCATAACGCTCTGCGATCCGGCTCATACCCTTGAGCAGATGATCATCTCCGCCGCGGAAGGCCGAGATGATCGTGGGCAGCATCAGCAAGGTGCTCAAGCCCAGCCGCATCTTCCAGACCGGCGGCCGCACCAGCGTTCCGATGACCACAATATCGCGGCATCCTTCCGCCCGCATCGCGTTGAACAACTTGCCACCCTGGCCGACCGCCACCCAATGATGGGGATAGGAAGCCACGCGCGCCGCGTCGGTCACACCCTCGATCGCGAACAGCACAAAAGGGCGGCCCGCCGCTTTGACGGCGTCGGCGACCGCAAAAGGCAGCGATCCGCCAGCACCGATGATCGCGAGCGGGCTCTGCGACTGATCGTGCGGTGCGTTCATCGCACTAATGGCCACTAGTCGTCCGAGCTCGCCACGCGCGCCGGCGCGGCGCGGCAGAGTCAGCCGGCGTGATTTCATCGAACGGATGAATTCGACCATTCGCATTACATTCTCATCGCCGGCGAACTGTTCGGCAACAGCCGCGACCCGTTGCTCGATCTTGCCCGGTCCGAAGAAGATCGCGCGATAGGCCTTGTAAATCGACTGTATTTGCGCCGGCGTAAAACCGCGTCGCTTCAAGCCGACACGATTGAGCCCGACCAGAGTGCCGCGATCGCCAATGATCGCCGTAAACGGGATGACGTCGAAGGCGACCCCCGTCACGCCGCCAACGATCACGCTCTCGCCAATTCGTACGAACTGATGCACCCCGCACATGCCGCCCATGAACGTATGGTCGCCGATCTCGACATGGCCGCCGACCGTGGCGTTATTGGCGAAGGTGACGTTGTTGCCGATCTTGCAGTCGTGGGCGACGTGCGAGCCGACCATGAAGAAGCACTTGTTGCCCACCACTGTTTCGCCGCCGCCGCCGGCCGTGCCGATGTTCATGGTGACGTGTTCGCGGATGTCGCAGTCTTCGCCGATCGCGCAGCGTGGTGTCCTCACCTTTGTAATGTACCGACTGCGGCAGCGTGCCGAGCGAAGCGAACGGCGAAATAGAAGTACGCGCGCCGATCGTTGTGCGGCCGGCGATATGAACGTGCGCCAGCAGCTTGCAGTCGTCGCCGATCGAAACCTTCGCCCCGATGACACAATATGGACCGATCGTGACGTTCTTGCCGATCTGCGCGCCCTTATCGATGCGTGCAGTTGGGTCGATGCTGCTCATTGTGACGTCAGCCCTCGCCCATCATGGCGCTCAGCATCGCCTCTGCGACGAGCTCGCCTTCGACTTTCGCTTCGCCGCGGTACCACCACATGTTGCGGCGCCGCTTATGCAACGTCATGTGATATTGGACCGTGTCGCCAGGGACCACCGGCTTGCGGAATTTCGCGCCATCGATCGTCATGAAGTACACGTAAGGCGGCGACTCCTTGCGTGCGTGCACACACAGCACGCCTGCGGTCTGCGCCATCCCTTCGAGCAGCAGCACGCCGGGAAACACCGGATTCTCCGGAAAATGTCCCTGGAACTGCGGCTCGTTGATCGTGACATTCTTGATGCCGATCCCGAACTCGTCGCCGCGAATGTCGATGACACGGTCGACCATCAAGAACGGATAGCGATGCGGCAGCATCTTGAGGATGCTCGCGATCTTCACCGCATCGACCTTAGTCACCGTCTCATCCATCGCGCGCCCCTGGGCACCGTTTCTGACCGTCAACGGCCGCCGCCGGTGAGTATGACACAGTGGCGCTCGATCATCATGTCGGAGGCGATAATGGCGAGAGTGTCGATGCGTGCGCCCTCCCCGATGACCGTGTCACCCATTGAGCCACGCGCAATCGTCGCGTTGGCGCCGATTTCGACCCCGTCCTGAACAATAACCCGGCCTCTTGCCGGCGGCCCTGCAGCGACCGGCCCGGCACCGATGCGGGCGCCGGATTCCACCAGGACGCGATCCCCAATGAGCGCGTGCGTCACCGAGACGCCCGGTCCAATTTGGCAATCACGCCCGATCCGAACGTCGGGACCGATCACCACCATCGCGCCAACCAGGGTGCCCGATCCTATCTCGGCGCGCGGACCGACCATTGCGCCAGGATCCACAGTAACGCCCGTTTCGAGCCTCGCGCTCGGATGAATCAATGCGCTCGCGAAACGTCCTTGTGCTTCGAACAGCGATGACGGGCGCGCGGCATCTGGAAACAACGCCGTTGCTGTTTTGACAAAGGCGGCAAAGGGATCCGGGACGACGAGCGGCGCGACGCCCTCCGGGACCGCCGCGGCCAGCGCGCTTGTCACAAAGCATCCGCCGGCTTTTGTCCGGCGCAACGCCGCTTCGTCTTGAGCAAGCGCATAGGCGAGATCGCGAGGGCTTGCGCGCTCGAGACTCGCAACGTCCTCGATGCGCCGGCTCAGGAAACGGCCGGCACCTTCGGCCTCGGATAAAGAGACAATCTCGGCGACAGTGAGCGCGCGCCGTCCGGGGAAGAACTCAGGGTCGGTCATCCGCGCGCCCGTGCGGCCGCAGCCACATCAGACTAGAACGTCGCGCCGCCGGAGAAGCGGAACCACTGGGTCTGATCGTAGTCTTCCTTCATGAACGGCCAGGCAAAGTCGAACCGGATCGGCCCGAGCGGGGAATCCCAGAGCAAGCCGATACCGCCCGAGGCTCTCAGCTGCATATCGTTGGAGCTCCCCTAAGCGCACGTCGAGTGCATTCCTTCCGGCGACCACGGTGCACACCGGTCGGGAAAGAGGTCGGTCCCTGATAATCCCAAACTGATCCCACATCTGTGAAGGCGGCGACCTTGATGCCGACTTCCTTCGGCATGAAGTACAACGGCGTCTGCAATTCGGCCGTAGCTGCCCAATACTTGGTGCCGCCCAGGCCCGGATCCTGATTTGGGAAGAAGTCGCGCGGGCCGATGCCTCCTGGCGCGAAGCCCCTTATGATGCTCGGACCGGCCTGGAAGTGATCGGTCGCTCGCAGATCATTACTACCCCAACCGGTCATGATGCCGCCCTGGAAGCGCAGCAAGCCGATGACGTCCTGAATGACTTCGGTGTAATAGCGTCCATCGACGCTGGTCTTGAGGAAGTTCACGTCGCCGCCGACGCCCGCAAACTCCTGCTTGAACTCCATGAACAGGCCGCTGGTCGGGGCCCTGTTGCTGTCCAGCGTGTTGTACGTCGCGGTGTAACCCACCATCGACGTCAGAACCGGGCCCTGGTTAAACGCGGCGCGATAAGCGGCCGAAGAGACAGTCTCTGCAGAGTACCGCCAACCGGCGGACACTGGCTATCGTCGCAGCGTCAGTTCCTGCTGATAGATCGAATAGCGCGGCGCAATGGCAATCTCCTCGCTAAGCGGGAATGACAACCGGAAGTTCGCGCCAACGGTGTCGATATTGTAGAGAATGAAGTTGTTCGCCAGAGTTTCCTTATAAAACAGGTCGATGCCCGCGCCGACCCGATAGCCGAGGAAATACGGCTCGGCGAAACTCAGCTCCACGCCCTTCGCAAACTCGCCGTATTGGACTGCGGCGCGCGCATATTGGCCGCGCCCCATCAAGTTGGTTTCGGTTACGCTGAGCTCGGCGAGCCATCCCTGGTTGGTCGAGTATCCGCCGCCGATCGAGAAGTTGCCGGTCGATTTTTCTTCGACGTCGACGTTGAGCACGATGCGATCAGGCGCCGAGCCAGGCTCGTTGGTGACCTTGACCTTCTTGAAGTAATTCAGGTTGTTGAGGCGGCGTTCCGCACGATCAACCATGGCCCGGTTGTAGGCGTCGCCCTCGCCGATATCGAACTCGCGGCGAATGACATAGTCCCGCGTGCGGGCATTGCCGCGGATGTTGATCCGCTCGATGTAGGCGCGCGCGCCCTCTTCGAGGATGAAGCTCAGATTGATGGTCTTGGTTTCGAAATTTCGCTGCCCTTGCGGCCGGACCGAAGCGAATGCGTAGCCCCGCTTGGCGGCCTCGATGGTGAGCCCTTCGACCGTCTTTTCCACGAGATCTGCGTTGTAGACGTCGCCTCGACGCAGGCGCAGCCGTGAGTTCAGGCTCTGCGCGTCCAAAACCCGTACGTTCGAGGTGATCTCGACCGTACCAACGCGATATCGCGCGCCCTCATCGATCGTAAACGTGACGTTGAACCCGCCACGCGCCGGATCGTACTCGCCGACCGCAGAAAGGATGCGGACATCCGCAAAGCCGTTCTTGAGATAGAAGCGGCGGAGCAGATCACGGTCGGCCTCGAGCCGGTCCGGGTCGTAGATGTCGGTCGTTTGCAGGAAGCTCAGCCAGTTGCTGACTGTCGTCTTGATGACGTCTTTGAGCCGGAACGACGAGTAGTACCGGTTGCCGACGAAGTTGATCGACTTGACGCCGGTCTTTTGACCTTCGGTGATCTCAAAAACCAGATCGACGCGATTATTCGGCAGCTCGATGATCTTGGGCACGACCCGCACGTCATAGCGGCCGCTGCGCTGGTAAATCTCGATGATCCGCTGAGTGTCGGCTTGAACGGTGGCGCGCGACAGCGTTCCGCGCGGCTTTGACTGAATTTCCCCGCTGATCTGCTCGTCCTTGGCCTTCTTGTTGCCTTCGAACGCGATCCGATTGATGACTTGCGCTTCGGACACCGTGACAACGATGCGTCCACCGGGCCGGCTGATCCTCACATCGGTGAAAAGCCCGGTCGCGATAAGAGCCTTGAGCCCTTCGTCGATCGCGACAGCATCAAGCTGACCGCCCCGTCCCGGCTTGAAATACGAGCGGATTGTATCGGCTTCGACCCGGCGGTTGCCTTCAACCGCGATGGATTGAACGGACTGCGCGGCAGCGCGACCCGCGGTCGCAAGCCCTAGAGCCAGCGAGCCGACGAGAAGCCCACCGAGGATGACGCTGAAAAAGGCCAGCCCCCGAAACCGCACACTCAGTCCCATGCGCAACGCGCCCTTTATGTCCTTACGGCCATCCCCTTAGCCGGCGGCCGTCCCCCGCCGCGGAATCGACCGACTGTCGGGCAAACTGGTCAGTTTTTTACAGCGTTTTCGTGGCGCTGCAAACGTTCTTCCCCAGCAAATCCTCTTTTCCCGTCAGAAAGTTACCTCGAAGTCACGCTTACGACGTGGCGAGGTGCAGGATGTCATTATAAGTTGCAAAAATCATCAACATCACAACGATTGCCAGACCGATGCGGAATCCCACCTCCTGCGCGCGCTCGGACAGGGGCCGGCCGCGAAGGGCCTCGATGGCATAGAACAAAAGGTGGCCTCCATCGAGCAGCGGGATCGGAAACAGGTTCAGGAGGCCGATCGAGACCGACAAAACCGCGGCAAGGTGGAGTAGCGGCACAAACCCGGCTGTCGCGACCTGGCCTGACACCTGCGCGATCCGGATCGGTCCGCCGAGCTGATCGGCGGCTTCCCGGCCGGCGATAATGCCGCCGATGTAAGACAGCGTCCGCTCGACCACGAACCAGGTCTCTTCGGTACCCATCCAAAGCGCCGAGAGCGGATTGACGCGCTCTACTTTCACGTCGCCGGGCGCCATGGAGCGGCTGATTCCAAGGACACCGATGCGATGGACGTTGCCGAAGGTGTCCTTCATCTCCTTGAGCGCCGGAACGGCTCGCAGCGTCTGGCGGACCCCGCCGCGCTCGACCTCGATCGCAAGCGTCTGGCCCGCATGGGTGCTGACGATGCGCTGCATGTCGGCAAAGCTGTCGATGCGGCGGCCATCGATGGCGAGGACGAGGTCGCCCGGCTGGAAGCCGGCAACAGCAGCAGCACTATCGCCAGCAACGGCATCAACCCGGGCAGCGGTGCTTTGCTTGCCGTAAAACGTGAAGATTCCGGCGAAAATCACTATGGCCAAAAGGAAATTCGCGATCGGGCCTGCCGCCACGACCGCCGCGCGTGCGCCAACGCTCTTGTTGATGAAGGCCTGCGCGCTTTTCGCTTTCGCTCATCTGCTCGACGGCCGAGAAATCGGTCGCCGATGCCGCGTTCTCATCGCCCAGGAATTTGACGTAGCCGCCAAGCGGGATGGCGGAAATCTTCCAGCGCGTGCCGTGGCGGTCGTTGAAGCCGAGCAGCTCCGGGCCAAAGCCGACCGAAAAGACCAGGACGCGGATGCCGGCGCGGCGCGCGATCAGGAAATGCCCAAGCTCGTGGAAGAACACCACCAGCGTCAGCACAAACAGGAAGGGAATGATGTAGCCGACGAACCCGCCGCCCAAGGCTGAAAGCCCCCCAAACACGTCAAAACTCATCTTTGTCCTCGCAACGGGATTACCGGTTATTGGCCGGACGATAATCGCGGCAGCAACTCGCGCGCCAGGGTTCTGGCAACATGGTCAATATCGAGCGCCGCTTCGATTGTAGCCGGCTCGCTCGTGATCCCCCGTCCGACGGCCGCGTCCAGCACGGTTTCCACAAGCCTTGAAATTCCGGCGAAACTGAGCCCTCCGGTCATGAATTCGGCGACCGCGACCTCGTTGGCGGCATTCAGGACGGTCGGCATCGCCCCGCCCGCCTCCAGCGCCCCGCGCGCCAGCCGCAGCGCCGGAAACAATTCGAGGTTCGGCGCCTCAAAGGTCAAAGTGCCCAATTTGGCAAGATCGAGCCGCCGGACTGAGGTCGGCATCCGCTTGGGCCAGGCCAGGCAATGGGCGATCGGCACCCGCATATCCGGCGCGCCAAGCGCCGCGACAATCGCCCCATCCTTGAATTCGACCAGGCCGTGAACCGCCGACTGCGGATGCACCAGGACGTCGATTTGGCGAGGCGCCAGCCCGAACAGATGATGCGCCTCGATCAGCTCGAGGCCCTTGTTCATCATCGTCGCTGAAATCGATGGTGATCTTGCGCCCCATCGACCAGTTTGGATGGCGCAGCGCCTCCTCGAGGGTCGCGGTTTCGAGCTGCTCAGGTGTCCAGGTGCGGAACGGTCCGCCGGACGCGGTCAGAATGACGCGCTCGACATCATCGCGGTCGCCGCCGCCGAGCGCCTGAAACAGCGCATTGTGCTCGCTGTCGACCGGCAAGACCGTCGCGCCGGCCGCTGCGGCGCGGCGCATGAAGAGGCCGCCGGCGCAAACCAGGCACTCCTTGTTGGCAAGCGCGACCGTTGTGCCGCGTTCGATCGCGGCGAGCGTTGGCCTGAGACCTGTCGCTCCGCTGATCGCGGCCATCAGCCAGTCGACAGGACGGGACGCCGCTTCCTTCAAAGCATCCGGTCCGGCCGCCGCTTCAACTCCCGTTCCGGCCAGCGCCGACTTGAGCTCGGCATATGCCGAGGGCTCGGCCACGACCGCGACGCGCGGCTTAAACTCGCGTGCGAGCTGCGCGAGGCTCGCCACGTTGCGCCCGGCACTGAGCGCCTCGACCCTGAAGCGGTCGCGATTGGCACGAAGCAGATCAATCGTGCTCGCGCCGATCGAGCCGGTCGCGCCAAGGATGGTGACGCTGCGCTGTTGCGGTGCCGCTTGTTGCTTGCGGGCGAGACCAAGGCTCATTGGCTCACCATACCAGCAATCCGCGCGCCGGCTCAGCCAATCCGGCGCGAGCGATACCGATCATCGCTGCCACCAAAGCCGCCGCCCAAAATCCGTCGAGGCGGTCCATGACGCCGCCATGGCCCGGGATCAGATTGCTCGCATCCTTGATGTGGAACTTTCGCTTGAACGCGCTCTCGGCAAGATCGCCGATCTGCGAGACCAGTGAGAGAACGATGCCGACGCAGACGACCGGAACCACGCGAACGCCCAATGCGGCGGCCACCAGAGCGCTAGCCACCGCAGCTCCGAGCGTGCCGCGCAATCGCACCCGACCAGGTTTTCGACGGACTGATCGAAGCCGCAAGTTTCGGCCCGCCGAACGCGCGGCCTCCGAAATAGCCGAGGATGTCGGTCGTCCACACAACCGCAAACAAAAGCACGATCACGGCGAGGCCGAATTGCGGATCGTTGCGCAGCACGATCGGTGACCATCCCATCAGGAACGCATAGGCCGCTCCGCCCACAAGCCATGCTGCGCGGGATGCGCCAACGAGACCGGCCGCACCGAGCACAATCTTCGTCCACTCGTAGAGCACGGCGATCGCAGCCAGAATCCAGAACGCCGCGAAAGCCCACCCGCCGAACCACGCTGCACCGAACGCGACCGGCGCGAGCACGAGAGCCGAGAGGACGCGTGTTCGTGTATTTGCGCCGGCCGGCGTCGAACGCGCCACGTCAGGAGCCGGTCTTGGCGATCAGGCCGCCGAAGCGGCGCTCGCGGCGGGCATATTCGCGGATGACGGCTTCCAGCGTGGGACGATCGAAATCCGGCCAGTAATCCGGCACGAATACCAGCTCGCTATAGGCGCCTTGCCACAGCAGGAAATTCGAGAGCCGCTGCTCGCCGCTGGTGCGAATGATCAGGTCCGGCTCGGGAACGTCAGGCGCATCGAGGAAGCGTCCGAAACTTTCGACGTCGATCTGGCCCGGATCGAGCGTGCCTTGCTTGATCTCCTCAGCCATCCGGCGCGCCGCGCGCACGATCTCCTGCCGCGCGCCATAATTGAAGGCGACGATGAGAGTGAGGCCCGTATTACCGCGCGTCAGCTCTTCCGCTTCGACCAGCAGCCGCCCGATATCGGCGCTCAAATCCGCGCGCTCGCCGATCACCCTCACCCGCACGTTGTTCTGATGAAGCTCGGCGAGGTCGTTGCGAACGAAGCGGCGCAGCAGGCCCATCAGCTCGGCGACCTCGCCGGCCGGCCGCGACCAGTTCTCCGAGCTGAAAGAGAAGATCGTCAGATAAGAGATGCCGAGCTCGCCGGCTGCACGCACGGTGCGGCGCAGCGCTTCGACTCCGCGACGATGACCTTCGCTGCGCGGCAGTCCGCGCGCCGCGGCCCAGCGGCCGTTGCCATCCATGATGATTGCAACATGGCGCGGCGCTTCGAAAAGCGGCTGGGCCTCTTTGTCAGCCATTGCGTGCTGTCCTCACACCGTGAGGATCTCTTTCTCCTTGGCGGCGAGAACGTGGTCGATATCCGCAATCGCCTGATCGGTCGCCTTCTGGATGTCGGCCGAATGGCGATCGTGATCGTCCTTGCTGATCTTGTGATCCTTCTCGAGTTTCTTGACGACGTCGATGCCGTCACGGCGGACATGACGCACGGCAATGCGCGCTGCTTCCGCATATTTGTGGCCGAGCTTCACCAGCTCCTTGCGGCGCTCTTCATTGAGCTCCGGTATCCGCAGGCGGATCATCTGCCCTTCGGTCGACGGCGAGAGACCGAGATTGGCGTTCACGATGGCCTTTTCGACGGAGTGGACCAGGCCGCGATCCCATACGTTCACCGCGATGAGACGCGGCTCGGGGATGCTGACGGTCGCGACCTGATTGAGCGGCATCGAAGCGCCATAGGCATCGACGTGAACCGGATCGAGGATGTGCGCCGATGCGCGGCCGGTCCGCAATCCTGACAGCTCCGTCTTGAGGGCGTTGATCGAGCCCTGCATGCGGCGCTTGATTTCGTTGAGGTCATGCGTTGTGAGAGTCGTCATGGCACTGTTCCGCAATGTTCGCGCGTAAACGCGTCAACCGACGATGGTCGCGCGACCTTTGCCACGCAAGACGGCTTCGATCGCACCTTGCTCGCGTACTGAAAAGACGATGATAGGCATACGATTTTCGCGGGCAAGCGCGAAAGCCGTAGCGTCCATCACCTGCAAATCCTTGTCGATGGCGTCTTTATGGCTGAGCCTGTCGTAACGCTTGGCGTTCGGGTTCTTCTTCGGATCGGAATCATAGACGCCGTCGACATTGGTCGCCTTGAACACAGCCTGGGCCTCGACCTCGCCGGCACGCAGCACCGCGGTCGTGTCGGTCGTGAAGAACGGATTGCCGGTTCCACCGCCGAACACGATGATGCGGCCATCGTCAAAATGGCGCAGCGCCCGGCGCCGCTCGTAGGTCTCGCAGACCTGCGGCATGGCGAGCGCCGACATGCTCCGCGCCCCCACGCCGGCGCGCGTGATCGCTTCTTCAAGCACCAGCGCGTTCATGACAGTCGCCATCATGCCCATCGAGTCGGCGACCGGCCGTGAAAACTTCATCGCGTCCATCTGCGAGCCGCGCAGCAGATTGCCGCCGCCCACGACGACGCCGAGCTGGATCCCCAAATTGTGGCAAGCAATGAGATCGCGGACCATGACATCGACGGCCTTATCGTCGATGCCAAATCCTTTCTCACCGGCCAATGCCTCGCCGGACAGCTTGATGATCACGCGGCGGTAAGCGGGCTCAGCCATTGCGCTCCCCCTTCCGCCGTTTCAAGCCTCAGCTCTGACCGGCGGCAGCAGCGACTTCGGCGGCGAAGTCGCTTTCCTGCTTCTCGATACCCTCGCCGAGCGCGAACCGGGCAAATCCGGTGACCTTCACCGGGCCGCCCACTTTGCCTTCGGCCTCCTTGAGGGCCTGCGAGACGCTCTTCTTGTCGTCAAAGATAAAAGGCTGATCAAGCAGAGTCTGCTCTTTGTAGAAAGTTTTCAGACCCGATTCGACGATCTTCTCGATCATGTTCTCGGGCTTGCCCTGCTGACGGAATTTGTCGGCCAGAATGTCCTTTTCGCGCTTGATGACCGACGGATCGACGCCGGCTGCATCCACCGCGACCGGATTGGCCGAAGCAACATGCATCGCGATCTGGCGGCCGAATGCCATCAGCTCGTCGGTCTTGCCGGGCGATTCGAGGCCGACCAGGACGCCGATCTTGCCGAGCCCGTCGCTCACCGCGTTGTGGACGTAATAGGCGACGGCGCCCTTGCTGACGGACAGCTCGGCGGCGCGGCGCAACGTCATGTTCTCGCCGATCTTGGCGATCGTGTCGTTGATGGAATCGTTGATGGTGATCGAGCCGGCCTTGGCCTGCTTGATCTTCTCGACGTCGGTGCCGGTCGATTGCGCGACGTCGGCAATCATCTTCACCAGGCCCTGGAACAGATCGTTGCGCGCGACGAAGTCGGTCTCGGAATTGACCTCGACCATCACGCCCTTGGTGCCTTTGACGCTGATGCCGATCAGTCCTTCGGCGGCGACGCGGCCTGCCTTCTTGGCGGCTTTCGAAAGACCCTTCTTGCGAAGCCAGTCCTGCGCGGCCTGCATGTCGCCCTTGTTCTCGACCAGCGCCGCCTTGCAATCCATCATGCCGGCGCCGGTGCTCTCGCGCAGTTCCTTGACCATCCCTGCGGTGATTTCAGCCATCGTATTTTCCCTGTACCTGCGCGGGCGCGCTCGCGCCGCCGCGCATCAATTCAAAAGATTGCAAAGCGCGTCCGGCGTTGAGCGCCGGACGCATCGCTTATTCGGCGGTCAGCTCTTTCGCCTTGGCGATCCAGGCCGGCACGCGGCCAGGCAGGCCGACCTCTTCGCCGACATTGTGCGCCGCCTTCTCGTTGAGCCCGGCGATCTGCGAGTAGTGGAAGATGCCAAGATCGTTGAGCTTCTTTTCAACATCCGGCGAGACGCCGGTCAGCTTCTTGAGATCGTCGGCCACGCCACGCGGCCCAGGCAATTGCTCAAAGCCGAGGTCAGCCACAGCCGGCGCAGTCGGGATGTCTTCGGCAATCGGCTTCTCGGCCGCGCCGATGTCGATACCCGCGTCGCCCTGCGCGCGCGAAATGCCGTCCATCGCCGCCTTGGCGATCAGATCGCAATAGAGCGACACCGCACGCGCCGCGTCGTCATTGCCGGGCACCACGAAAGTGATGCCGGCAGGATCGCAGTTGGTGTCGACCACCGCCGCGACCGGAATGCCAAGCCGCTGCGCTTCCTTGATCGCGATGTCTTCCTTGTTGGTGTCGATCACGAACAGCATGTCCGGCACGCCGCCCATGTCCTTGATGCCGCCGAGCGAGCGGTCGAGCTTGTCGCGCTCGCGCTGCATGGTGAGGCGCTCTTTCTTGGTGTAGCCGCCTGACTCATTCGACGCGAGCATTTCGTCGAGCTTGCGCAGCCGCTGGATCGAGCCGGAGATCGTCTTCCAGTTGGTCAGCGTGCCGCCGAGCCAGCGCGAATTGACGTAATATTGCGCGCAGCGCTTGGCCGCGTCGGAGATCGCGTCCTGTGCCTGCCGCTTGGTGCCGACAAACAGAATGCGGCCGCCCTTGGCGACGGTGTCGCTGACCGCCTGCAATGCCTGATGCAGCAGCGGCACGGTCTGCGCGAGATCGACGATGTGAATGTTGTTGCGGGTGCCGAAGATGAAATTGCCCATCTTCGGGTTCCAGCGGTGGGCCTGGTGGCCAAAGTGCACGCCAGCTTCCAATAGCTGACGCATAGAAAAGTCAGGAAGCGCCATTCGTCTTCTCCGGTTGGTCCGCCGCGGATCTCAAGAGCCCCGATTTCGGAGCACCGGACGGCTTTTTACGACCCATTGTCGGGGTCCAAAGCCAGGATCCGCGTGAGTGATGGCGCGGGATATAGCGGCGGGAGGCCTCAAACGCAACTCGGCGGGCCGATACCCGCAGTTCCGCAGGCTTAGGCCGCCTCGACCTGCTCGACGCCGGGCACCGCCTTGATGGCGCCGGCGACCTGCGGCGTGACCTTGAAGCGGCCGGGCAGCTTGATCTCGGCTTCGCCGCCCTCGGCGAGCCGCAACACCAGCGTCACCTCGCCCTCGCCGCGCGGCTCGAGCCGCTTCTGCACACTGGCCAAAGCGGCAATGTCCTTGCACGTGGATGCGCAGGCTCGATGACAGCTTGATGGCGGCCTGATCGAGCGGCTGCGCGCTTTGAATGCGGGCGCGCACCTCGTCGCCTTCCTGCGCGCCGCTCAGGAACAGCATGACGTTGGCGCCGGGCTCCAGCACGTCGCGATATTCGGCCAGGCCTTCGGAGAACACGACCGCTTCATAGTGGCCGCTTGGATCGGACAGGCCGATGATGCCCATCTTGTTGCCGGTCTTGGTGCGCCGCTCGGCGCGTGAGACCACCGTCGCGGCAACGCGGCCCGCAGTCGCGCCGCCCTTCACCGAATTGCAGAATTCCGCCCAGTTCTGGATCTTCATGCGCTTGAGCGCCGCGGCATAATCGTCGAGCGGGTGGCCGGATAGAAAGAATCCGATCGCTTCGTATTCGCGGCGCAGACGGTCGGCCGGAAGCCAGGCGTCGAGCGCCGGCAATGTGATCGGCTCGCGTGCCGCCGGTCCGCCGAACAGCTCGCTCTGGCCCATGGCCGCAGTGTCATGCGCCCGTTGCGCGTGCCCAAGCACTGTATCGATCACAGCGAGGACTCTCGCGCGGTTCTTCTCGAATGCGTCGAAGGCGCCCGCGCAAGCGAGACTCTCCAGCACGCGCTTGTTCACCGCGCGCGGATTGAAGCGAGCCGCGAAGTCCGCGAGATCGGCAAAGGGCCGCTCGCCTCGTGCGGCGATGATCGTCTCGACCGCCTGGCGGCCGACACCCTTCAGCGCGGCGAGCGCATAGATGATCGTGCTGCCATCGACATCGAATTCGACGCCGGAGCGATTGATCGATGGCGGGCCGATCGTGATGCCGAGCCGCTCGGCCTCGCCGCGGAATTCCGACAGCTTGTCGGTATTCGCCATATCGAGCGTCATCGACGCCGCGATGAACTCGACCGGATAATTCGCCTTCATATAGGCGGTCTGGTAGGCGACCAGCGCATAGGCGGCGGCGTGGCTCTTGTTGAAGCCGTAATCGGCGAAACGTTCGAGCAGTTCGAAGATCGATTCCGCCTGCCCCTTGGAGATGGCGCGCTCGACGCAGCCTTCGATGAAGCGGCTGCGCTGCTTCTGCATCTCGCTGCGGATCTTCTTGCCCATGGCGCGGCGCAGCAGGTCGGCTTCGCCGAGCGAGTAGCCGGACAGAACCTGCGCGGCCTGCATCACCTGTTCCTGGTAGACGATGACGCCGAACGTCTCGCGCAGGATCGGCTCGAGCTTGGGATGGATGTATTCGGGCTTCTCGAGCCCGTGCTTGCGCGCGCAATAGGTCGGGATGTTCGCCATCGGGCCCGGCCGATAGAGCGCGACCAGCGCGATGATGTCCTCGAACCGGTCGGGCCGCATGTCGAGCAGCGCCCGCCGCATGCCCTGACTTTCCAGTTGGAAGATGCCGACCGCTTCAGCGCGCGACAGCAGATCGTAGGTCTTCTTGTCGTCGAGCGGGATTTGCGACAGGTCGATCTCGACGCCGCGGCGTTTGAGCAGCTCGACCGCCTTTTGCAGGACGGTGAGCGTCTTGAGGCCGAGGAAGTCGAACTTCACCAGGCCGGCCTGCTCCACCCATTTCATGTTGAACTGGGTGACCGGCATGTCGCGACTTCGGATCGCGATAGAGCGGGATCAGCTCGGTGAGCGGGCGATCGCCGATCACGATGCCGGCGGCGTGCGTCGAAGCGTGCCGGTTCAGGCCTTCCAGCTTCTTGGCGATGGCAAAGGCGCGTTTGACCACCGGATCGCGCTCGGCTTCGGCCTGCAGCCGCGGCTCCTCGTCGATCGCCTTGGCCAGCGTCACCGGCGCGGCGGGATTCTGCGGCACCAGCTTGCAGAGCCGATCCACGTGGCCGTACGCCATTTGCAGGACGCGCCCGACATCGCGCAGCACGCCGCGCGCCTGCAGCGTGCCGAAGGTGATGATTTGCGCGACCTGCTCCCGGCCGTAGCGCTCCTGCACGTAGCGGATCACGTCGTCGCGGCGGTCCTGGCAGAAGTCGATGTCGAAGTCCGGCATCGACACGCGTTCCGGATTGAGGAAGCGCTCGAACAGCAGGCCGAACCGCATCGGATCGAGGTCGGTGATGGTCAGTGCGTAAGACACCAGCGAGCCGGCGCCCGATCCGCGGCCAGGCCCGACCGGAATGCCTTTGTTTTTGGCGTATTGGATGAAGTCGGCGACGATCAGGAAGTAGCCGGGATACTTCATCCCCGCGATCACGTTGAGCTCGAAGGCCAGCCGGTCGCGGTACTCCTGCTCGGTTGCGCCCGGCGCCATCCCGTGCCGCGCGAGCCGCGCAATCGAGACCGGTTTCCGCCCGCTTCTTGAGCTCCGCCGCCTCGTCGGCGAGGTCGCCTGTCACCGGTAAAGCGCGGCAGGATCGGCTGATGCGTGCGCGGCCGGAACGCGCAGCGCCGGGCGATCTCCACCGTGGACGCCAACGCCTCGGGCAGGTCGGCGAATAATGCCGCCATCTCGGCCCGCGTCTTGAAGCGGTGCTCGGCCGTGAGCTGGCGGCGATCCGCTTCCGCGATCAGCCTGCCTTCGGCAATGCAGATCAGCGCGTCATGCGCTTCATAGTCCTGCGCCGTCGCGAAAAACGGCTCGTTGGTCGCGACCAGCGGAATGCCCGCCTGGTACGCCAGATCCATCAATGCAGGCTCGGTCGCCCGCTCCGCCTGGGTGCCGTGACGCTGCAGCTCGATGTAAAGGCGGTCGCCGAACAGCTCCCGCAGCTTGCCGAGCCGGCTCTGCGCCAGATGGCTCTGACCCGAGCGCAATGACGGTATCGAGCGGCCCGGATGGCCCCCCGGTCAGGCAAATGATGCCGTCGGTTTCGCCGGCGAGCCACGCAAGCTTGAGGTGGGGCGCTTCGTTTGACGGAGTTTCGAGAAAGGCGCGCGAGTTCAGCTTCATCAGGCGGCGGTAACCGGCTTCCCGGGCCGCCAGCAGCACAACACGAGAATGGGCCGGAGCCGTCGCGCTCCGCATCGAATGGTCGACGTCGCCAAAATCGACCGCCAGGGCACAGCCGATGATCGGCTGGATGCCGGATGAGGCCAGTTTTTCGGAGAATTCAAGCGCACCGAACATGTTGTCGGTGTCGGTCAGCGCCAGGGTCGGCTGCTTGTCTGCTTTTGCCAGTTCCGCGAGGCGGCCTATCGGCAGCGCGCCCTCGAGGAGCGAATAGGAGGAGTGCACGTGCAGGTGCACAAATTCGGGACCGGCCATTACAGAATCGCTTTGTAGGTTGCCGTCCGACAGTGGGGACCCTGGCGCGGCATGTCTATTGCCGGCCGGGGCGATCCGCTCGCTTTCCACTGTTGAGACGCCCGGGCGCCCCCGATTTACGCAGAACTGCGGGGGCGGCTTACACGGACGCTACGCAACGCAACGATACGCGAACTCAGATGCTGCTCAGCACTTGCGACCAGATCGCCAGCATTCCCACGAACAAGGCGATCGAAGTCAAAGCGGCAGCTTCCTGCATGACAGCCCGAAACATGACCTTCTCCCAATTCTCTTACGGAACGAAGAGGGAACATAGTTCATCTTTTGTTCACAGAGGTAAGTCGAGCGGCCAAACAGGCGGTAACCGCCTAATCCATCTCGTGAATTTGGCCGTCGCGGATCGCCACCCGCCGGTCCATGCGGGCCGCCAGGTCCATGTTGTGGGTGGCGACGATCGCGGCCAGCCCGGACGCCCGCACCAGCTGGGTCAGCGCGCCAAACACGTGCTCGGCGGTGTGGAGATCGAGGTTTCCGGTCGGCTCATCCGCCAGCAGGATGCGGGGCGCGTTGGCGACGGCGCGCGCGATGGCGACGCGCTGCTGCTCGCCGCCCGATAGCTCGGCCGGACGGTGGGTCAGCCGCTGTCCAAGCCCGAGATAGTCGAGCAGTTCGACCGCCCTCGCCCGCGCCTCGCGCTTCGACAGGCCGCGGATCATCTGCGGCAGCAGCACGTTCTCCAGCGCGCTGAATTCCGGAAGCAGATGGTGGGACTGGTAGATGAAGCCGATTTCGTCGCGGCGAATGCGGGTGCGCTCGCTGTCGCCCAGGCCCGCGGTCGGCTGTCCGTCGATATAGACCTCGCCGGCATCGGGATGCTCGAGCAGCCCGGCGATGTGCAGCAGCGTCGACTTGCCGGAGCCCGAGGGCGCAACCAGCGCAACGGACTGGCCCGCCCAGACCGCGAGGTCGACGCCGGTGAGGATGTCGAGCGTCTCCTCGCCCTGCCGGTAATGCCGCTCGACCTGATGCAGGAAGATCACCGGGACTTCGCCGGCTTCCTCTTGACTTCGACCTCGGCTTCGGGAGCGTCCAACGTCTCACTCATAACGCAGCGCCTCCACCGGATCGAGGCGCGCAGCCCGCCATGACGGATAGAGCGTCGCGATCAGCGACAGCGCCGAGCGCCATCACGACGACGGCGGTGGTTTCTCCGCTGTCCATGTCGGCCGGCAGCTTGGAGAGGAAATAGAGCTCCGGCGAGAACAGCTCGGTGTTGGTCATCCACGACAGGAACTGCCGGATGCTACTCGACATTGAGGCACACCATCACGCCGAGCAGAAATCCCATGATGGTGCCGACCACGCCGATCGAGGCGCCGGTGATCAGGAAGACGCGCATGATCGAGCCTTGAGTCGCGCCCATCGTGCGCAAGATGGCGATGTCCTGGCCCTTGTCCTTCACCAGCATGATCAGGCCGGAGACGATGTTGAGCGCCGCCACCAGCACGATCAACGTCAGGATCAGGAACATGACGTTGCGCTCGACCTGCAGCGCATTGAAGAAGGTCGCGTTGCGCTGCCGCCAATCGATCATGAAGATCGGCCGCTGCGCGGCCTCGCTGACGATCCTGCGGTAGCGGTCCATCCGGTCGGGATCGTCGGTGTAGACTTCGATCGCAGTGACGTCGCCGGCGCGATTGAAATAGGCCTGCGCCTCCTTGAGCGGCATGAAGACGACCGCGGAGTCGTATTCCGACATGCCGATCTCGAACACAGCGCCGATCTTGTAGACCTTGATGCGCGGCGTCGTGCCCATTGGCGTCACCGCGCCGCGCGGCGCGACCAATGTAATGTTGTCGCCCGACCGCAATCGACAGCTGATCGGCGAGACGCCGCCCGATCACGACGCCCTGCTCCTCATCGAACCCTTCGAGCGAGCCCTGCTTGATGTTCTTGGCGATCGACGGAAGCTTTTGCAGATCGTCAGCCGCATGCCGCGCACCAACACGCCGCCTGCATTGAACGGCGACGATGCCAGCGCCTGGCCTTCCACGATCGGCGCGGCGAGCCGGATGCCCTGGACGCCGACACCCGCGCGGCGACCTCGTCCCAATCCGTGAGAGGCTTTTCCAGCGGCTGAATCAGCAGATGGCCGTTAAGGCCGAGAATCTTGTCGAGCAGCTCTTTGCGGAAGCCGTTCATCACCGCCATGACGATGATGAGGGTCGCGACGCCGAGCATGATGCCGAGGAAGGAAAACCCGGCGATGACCGAGATGAATCCTTCCTTGCGCCGCGCCCGCAGATAGCGCAGCGACAACATCCATTCGAACGGAGAGAACGGCCGCGTCCGCTGGCTCGGCTCATCGACCTGGTCCCGAACCCGGATTTTCACACGATTCTGGCGGATTTCAAGCCAGGCGTTCTGCCGGGATATCGGCCGGTCAGCGCACAGCTCATTTGCTGACAGCAGATCGATGCGCGGCCTCGACCGAGCATGAGCTCTCTCGGCTGCCGTCGGCGCGCTTCTTCACCTCGACCTTGCCTTCGGCCAGGCCGCGCGGCCCGATCATCACCTGACAGGGAACACCGATCAGATCGGCTGCCGCAAATTTGGCGCCGGGCCGCTCATCGAGGTCGTGATAGAGCACCTCGACGCCCTTCGCGGTCAGCGCCCGGTAGATCTGCTCGCAGGCCGCATCGGTGTCAGCCGCGCCCTGCTTCAGGTTGAAGATCATCACGCTTGAACGGCGCGACCGGCTCCGGCCAGATGATCCCGGCATCGTCGTGCGACGCTTCGATGATGGCGGCGACCAGGCGGCTCGGACCGATGCCGTACGAGCCCATATGCACCGGCATGCTCGTCGCCGTCCGGCCCGGCGACGACGGCCTTCATCGGCGCGGAATATTTGGTGCCGAAATAAAAAATGTGGCCGACCTCGATGCCGCGCGCCGACACCTGCTTGTCGGACGGCAATTTGCCGAACGCGGCCGCGTCATGCATCTCCGATGTCGCGGCGTATTGCGAGGTCCACTTGTCGACGATGCTCTGCAATGCGGCCCGACGTCATCGAAATTCACGTCGGCGCCCGGCACCGCATATCGAGATAGTCCCTGTGGCAGAACACTTCGCTTTCGCCGGTCTCGGCGAGGATGATGAATTCGTGCGAGAGGTTTCCGCCGATCGGTCCTGTCTCGGCGCGCATCGGGATCGATCTCAAACCCATGCGCGCGAAGGTGCGCAGATAGGCGACGAACATCTTGTTGTAGGAATGGCGCGCGCCGGCCTGGTCGAGGTCGAACGAATAGGCGTCCTTCATCAGGAATTCGCGGCCGCGCATCAAACCGAAACGCGGACGCACCTCGTCGCGGAACTTCCACTGGATGTGATAGAGATTGAGCGGCAGCTCCTTGTAGGAGCGCACATAGGCTCGGAAGATCTCGGTGATCATCTCCTCGTTGGTCGGGCCGTAGAGCATGTCGCGCTCGTGCCGGTCCTTGATGCGCAGCATTTCCTTGCCATAGGCATCGTAACGGCCGCTCTCGCGCCACAGATCGGCCGACTGCAATGGTCGGCATCAGCAGTTCGATCGCGCCGGAGCGGTTCTGCTCCTCGCGCACGATCTGCTCGACCTTCTTGAGGACGCGCAGCCCAAGCGGCAGAAACGCGTAAATCCCGGCCGCCTCCTGGCGCATCATGCCGGCGCGCAGCATCAGCCGATGCGAGACGATCTCCGCCTCTTTCGGCGTTTCACGCAGGGTGGGAATAAAAAAGCGGGACAGGCGCATTTGCTGTGAGATTCGTGAGTGGTGCGCGAGTGAAACCGGAATGAGCCGGAAATTACAAGGCTTTCGGCTTCAGAGCCCGGAATAACCAATGTGCGGCAAGCGTTGATCTATGCGAGACTGACACGCCATGCGCGCAAAGCCCGGATTGAAGAAAGATCCTGATCGTTTGGGCCGCCGCCTATGTGCTGGCGCTCAATGCGATCATCGGCAGTTTCGCCGGCGCAATGGCCTATGCGGCCCAAGGCCCTGCACTTGTCCCGGCGCTCGGCAGCATTTGCCACACGAGCGAAGGCGAACCGCAGCCGAGCGCTCCGCAGCGCGCCACGGACTGCAGCCATTGCGTGCTGTGCCAGGCGCCAAGCGGCGGCGCGCTGCTTCCGGTTATTGCGGCGGTCCTCGAGCCGGTCGCCACTGATACACAGCACACCATCGTTCGCCCGGACACCATTTCGCAGCGGCCGTTCACGTCAGCTCGCGCCCGAGCGCCCCCTCTCCGCGCCTAAATCTGCGATTGCGCATTCTGCGCCCTGAAGTGCGAAGTGTCCGGATCATCAACCGGCCGCTCGCGAAAATCACATCAATGCTCGGAGCAAACATGTTGAGATTCATCCCATCGATCCTGGTCGCGTTGCTGGCCGGCAGCCCGGCTTTCGCGCACGTCACCATCGAACAGCGCGAGGCTGCGCTTGGCGGACCGGTCAAGCTGACGTTCCGTGTCGGACACGGTTGCGGGGCGTCACCGACCACCAAGGTGCGGTTGCGCGTCCCGGAAGGCATCATCGCGGTAAAGCCGATGCCCAAGCCCGGCTGGCAGATCGAGCTGGTGCAAGGCGCCTACCAGAAGACCTACGACTTCTTCCACGGCGCCAAGCTGTCGCAGGGCGTCAAGGAAGTGGCGTGGACCGGCAACCTGCCCGATGCGTACTTCGACGAGTTCGTCATCAACGGCTTCATTGCCAAGGACGCGTTCACGGCCGGCACCACCATTTATTTCCCGGTGGTCCAGGAGTGTGAAAGCGGCGTGCATCGCTGGATCGAGATCCCGAAAGCCCGGCTCGCATGAGCACCTCAACGAGCCGGCGCCCGGGATCAGAGTGTTGCCGGCGCGATGACGGTTCGCGCGCGTTCACCGCGCTGATCGCATTGGTCTTGCTGCTCGCGGGCATCCAGCCCGCGAGCTCGCACGCCACATTGGTCAGCGCGGAGCCGCGCGATGGCGCCATGCTCGCGGCCGCGCCGGCGGAACTGGTGCTGACGTTCAATGAGCCGGTCGCGCCGCTGGTCTTCACGCTGATCGCGCCGGACGGGGCTTCCGACACGCCGAAGGTTGAGGCTGCGGAGCGCATCGTCCGGCTGCGCCCATCGCGCCCTCTCGCCGACGGCACCTCGATCTTGAGCTGGCGCGTCGTGTCCGCCGACGGGCATCCGGTCGCCGGCAGCATGACGTTTTCTGTCCGCGTTCGCACCGCGAATGCGGGAGCCGAGGCAGCGACGCAGAGCCCGATTCTGCGGGCCGCGATTTGGATCGTTCCGTGTGCTGACCTACGTCGGGCTTTTTATCGGTATTGGCGGCGTGTTTTTCCTGTGTTGGGCCGACACCAAAATCGATTTCCGGCGCGGCAGCGCGGTCGCTTTGTCGGTTGGATTTGCGGCGCTGGTTCTCTCCTTGGGGCTGGTCGGTCTCGACGCGCTCGGCCGGCCGCTCTCCGGCCTTCTCGCGGGCGAGGTCTGGCGAGCCGGCTATGCGACCAGCTTCGGCTTCACGGCGTCGATCGCGGCAGTTGGTTTTGCTGTGGCCTTTGCTGCCCTGCTCATCGAGCACAACGCGGCTTGCGCGTATCGCCGCCGCGGCCGCCGTGATCTGCGCCGCTCTGGCTTTGGCGAGCAGCGGGCACGCCTCGGCCGCGCCGCCGCAGGCGCTCATGCGGCCCTCGGTCTTCATTCATGCTGCTGCGGTTGCGTTGTGGGCGGGATCCCTCGCCCCGCTTCTGCTCTCGTTGGGCAGCAATGTGCGAGGCACGACGGCGTTGCGGCGATTTTCCGCAGTCGCGCCTTACGTCGTGGCGGCTCTCGTCGCTTCAGGCGTCGTGCTCGCGATCGTTCAAATCGCACGACCGGCGGCGCTGTGGGACAGCAGCTATGGCAACATTTTCTTGCTCAAGCTCGCCGCGGTTTTTGCGATAGCGCCACTGGCGGTCTTCAACCGCTTTATTCTGACGCCGCGCATCGTCCGCGGCAGCCGCAAGGCGCGCCGGCAGATGCGCGTCACGATCGCCGCTGAGCTTGCGCTGGCTGTCATCATCTTCGGCCTGGTCGGCCTCTGGCGATTCACGCCGCCGCCGCGCGCGCTCACGCCCAGTCAGTCCGCGTTTGTCCATCTCCATAGCGACACGATGATGGCGAACGTGACCTTGTCCGGCCCCACCAACGAAATGCGCGTTCAGTTGGCGCAGTCGGACTTCTCACCGCTCGCCGCCAAGGAAGTGACTGTGCGTCTTTCCAATCAGGCGGCCGGCATCGAGCCGATCACGCGGAAAGCGACGGCGGCGATGACGGCGATTGGCTGGTCAGCGGAGTGTTGCTGCCGAACACCGGCGGCTGGACGGTCGAAGTCGAAGCCCTGGTCACCGACTTCGACAAGCTCAGCATCAAGGGACCGCTTATCTTCAGTCCTGTTTCGGCACCGCAGCCCGAAGACAATGCCTTCGTCCACATTCATGGCGCGCAGGCCATGGCGGACGTGACGATTTCGCCCGGCCGCGCCGGCATGGTGCGGATCACGCTGCGTCTCTCGCACGAGGATTTCTCGCCGGTCGAGACAAAGCGCGTCACCCTCGCCCTCGCCCAGCCAGGCCGTGACGACCTCAATCTGCCTCTCCGGCCCGGCATCGAACCGGGCGAATGGAGAGTCGGCCCGACCACCCTGCCTGCGCCGGCATTTGGACGGTGAAAATCAACGTCACTTTGGCCTCGGGCACGGCAGAACTGCTCGACGGCCCGATCGTTCTGGAACCCGCGGCCGGTAAAATAAACAGGCTGACAGGCCAACCCCGATGGACTAGCTTCCCGCCACCGTTACAGCGAGCCCGGCAGGCAGAACCGGCGCCATGTTCGCGGTCCAAGTCTTGGGAGGACGTCTCAGGCGCGTGAAAGCGCAGCCGCCCGCAAAGAAAAAACAACGCGGGAATGAGATCGGAAATGCCAGAGCGGGGCTCGCGCCTCGCTCTTTTTTTATCTGCGCGGCCCCATCCAGCTCGTCATGGCGGCGAAGTCGATCACGCCTGAGCGATAGACGAGCGCAACGATCCCGAAGATCAAGGTGGCGACGATCGTGGTCCAGATCAGCTTGCGGCCGATGCCGGCGATGATCGGCGCGCCGGGGTCGGTGCCCGGCGCGTACGTCCTCGCCTTCATGCTGGCTGCGCACGCCGAACGGCAGCACCGCAAACAACGTCACCCACCAGATCAGGAAGTAAATTGCGATGACCGTGGTCGATTGCATCGCGCGTCAGGCCTGCTCCAGCTCGACCAGCGTGCCGCAGAAATCCTTCGGATGCAGGAACAGCACCGGCTTGCCATGCGCGCCGATTTTCGGCTCGCCGCCGCCGAGCACGCGGGCGCCCTGCTTGGTCAACTGATCGCGCGCGGCGATGATGTCGTCCACCTCGTAGCAGATGTGATGGATGCCGCCGTCCGGATTACGCTCGAGAAACTTGGCGATCGGCGACTCCGCGCCGAGCGGCTCGAGCAGCTCGATCTTGGTGTTCGGCAGCGTGATGAACACGGTGTCACGCCGTGGTCCGGCTGCGGCACTTTTGCCGACACATCCGCGCCAAGCGTCTTGCGATAAACCTCCGCCGCTTTGTCCATGTCGCGCACAGCGATGGCGACGTGATTGAGCCGTCCGATCATGGTCCGTCCTTTACTCCGGCCGCTCCGTTATACCGCCAGCACGTGGACGTGGCACATCGGCTTCTTGCCCCATTGCTGCGCGATGGCGGAGCGCACGCCCTGCCGCACGGATTCTGCGACGCTGTCGGGATCGCGGCGCCGGGCGCGCGGCAACGAATTGAACGTTTCCATGATGGCGTCGTGCAGCGATGTTCGACCATCAGGGCGCCGTCGCGGCCCTTTTCGGGAATGCCGATCAGGTCGATCTCAGGATCGGCGGCCAGCTCGCCTTTCTCGGTGAGCGCCAGGGCAATCGACACCGCGCCGGCGACGCTGAGGCGGCGGCGGTCGGCGACGGTCCGGCGCCTCCGCCTCGACCAGAAGCGTGCCGTCCTTGTAGAGCCGCCCGGCCGGCACCTCGTCGATGAGGCCGGGCTGCGGCGCAAGCTCGCACCAAATCGCCGTTGCGGCATTCGATCGACTTTCGGCACGCCGCAGCGCCGCGCGCCAGCGCCGCATGCTCGTGCAGATGCAACGCTTCGCCGTGCACCGGGACCAGTATTTTCGGCTTCACCCAGCCGATCAGCTCGCGCAATCTCGGCGCGGCGCGGATGGCCGGACACGTGCACCAGATGGGTGCGATCGGTGATGACCTCGATGCCCTGGTCGATCAGGCCGTTGAGACCCGGCCGACCGCCTTCTCGTTGCCGGGGATGGTGCGCGCCGAAAAGATGACGAGGTCGCCTTTGCGACAAGCGTCACTTCCGGATGTTGGTCCTCGGCGATGCGGGCGAGCGCGGCGCGCGGCTCGCCCTGGCTGCCGGTGCAGAGCGCCACGACCTTGTCCGGCGGCAGATAGCCGTAGGCGTCCTGCGAGCGAAATGCCTGAACGCCGTCGAGATAGCCGGTCTCGCGCGCGACCTGAACCACGCGCTCCATGGCGCGGCCGACCACGACCACTTCGCGGCCGGCGGCCTTGGCGGCATCGGCAACCGCGCGCAGCCGCGCCACATTGGAGGCGAAGGTGGTCACCGCGACGCGGCGCTTCGCGCTGCGGATCAGGTCCGCGATCGTCTTGGCGACGTCGGCTTCCGAGGGCGAGCGGCCCTCGCGCACCGCATTGGTGGAATCGCCGACCAGGGCAAGGCAGCCCTCCTCGCCCAGCTTGCGCAGCTTTGTCTCGTCGGTCGGCAAGCCGAGGATCGGCGTCGGATCGATTTTCCAGTCGCCGGTATGCAGCACGGTGCCGGCGGGCGTGCGGATGATCAGCGCATTCGATTCCGGGATCGAATGCGCGACCGAGACAAATTCGACGTCGAACGCACCGATGGTGACGCGGCCGCCAAGCGGGACAATATTGACCGGGATCTCCGGCGCCCACGGTTCGCCCGCGCGCTTTGCTTCCAGCAGCGCCGCCGTGAACGGCGTCGCATAGACCGGCACCTTCAGCCGCGGCCACAGGTCGAGCAGCGCGCCGAAATGATCCTCATGCGCATGGGTGAGCACGATGCCCGGCAAGGTCGCGTGCGCTCCTCTTCGATGTAGCGGACATCGGGAAAGATCAGGTCGATGCCGGGCAGATGCTCTTCCTGCGCGAACGACACGCCGAGATCGACGATCAGCCAGCTCCGCTTTCGCCCGTCGCCCAGCCCGTAGATCGACAGGTTCATGCCGATCTCGCCGACGCCGCCGAGCGGCGCGAACACCAGTTGCTGCGTCGGTCCCGCCATTCAGGCAGCTCCCAGCGAGAAAACTTCGCCGGCGGTGATCGTCTCGATCTTGCCCGCCGTCTCGAGCAGAAGGCGTCCTGTGTCGTCTACTCCGCCGAACCGGCCCGCCAGTTGCCGCTCCGGCAACCGCACCTTGATCGGCTCACCGAGACCGGCGGCGCGCTTGAGCCAGTCGGCGCGGATCGACGCGAAACCCTGCGCCTCTTCTCCATTGTGTCAGGCGCGAGCTGCATTGTCCGGCGAGAGCGGCGAACAAGCGCGTCCGCCGTAACGCGAGCGGCCTCGGCATTTGAGGTCGGTTGCCGGATAAGCGCGTTGTCGCGGATGGCTGCACGCAATTGATCGCCGACGCCGATTGCAACGGCAAACGACCGGCGCATTCTCCGCCTCGATCAACAATCCGGCCAGCTTCCTGCCGTCGCACGACAGATCGTTCGGCCATTTCAACTGCAAGCAGCGGCCCAAGGTTCGGCGCGCAGGCGGCAACCGCGTCATGGACGGCGAGCCCGGCCACAAATGCGAGTTGCGGCGCGACTGGCCGGCGAGGACGGCTCGCGCAACAGCAGCGTTGCGTAGAGATTGCCCGGCTCCGACACCCAGGCATTGCCGCCGCGGCCGCGGCCGGCGGTCTGGCTTTCGCCGTGATCCACAACGGGCCCGCGCTCGCCTGCGCGCGCGCGGCGCCAAGCCTCGGCATTGGTGGAGTCCGAGCGTCTGGCAGAGCTATGTGCCGCACCCCCGCGCGGTCCGGGCTTCGCGTGCATCTAGAACAGCGATTTCGCGGCGGCGCGTCGCCGCGCCGATCAGCGGCGCCGGATAGGCGAAGAACAGAATATTGATCAGCCCGCAAACCGCAAGCACCAGCCGCAGCGTGTAACGGCATGCGGCGCAAAGCGCGGCAGCGGCTCGTCGAAATACATCACCTTGACGATCGCGAGATAGTAGTAAGCGCCGACCACGCTGGTGACGACGCCGATCACCGCCAGCACGTAGAGCCCGGCATTGATCGCAGCGAGGAACACATAGAACTTGGCGAAGAAGCCGGCGAGCGGCGGAATGCCGGCCAGCGAGAACATCAGCATCGCCAGGAAGAACGCCTGGTCGGATGGGTGCGGGCAAGCCCCGACAAGATCCGCGATGGTTTCGACCAGTCTGCCGTCGCGGCGCATCGACAGGATCACGGCGAAGGTGCCGAGCGTCATCGCCACATAGATCGCCATGTAGATCAGGACGCCCTGCACGCCTTCGCGCGGTGCCGGCGGCAAGCCCGACCAGCGCGAAACCCATATGGCCGATCGAGGAATAGGCCATCAGCCGCTTGAGGTTGCGCTGGCCGATCGCGGCGAACGAGCCGAGCACCATCGAGGCGATGGCAACGAACACGATGATCTGCTGCCACTGCTGGATGATGCCGGGAAACGCCACGATGGTGGCGCGCACGAACATCGCGATCGCGGCCACTTTGGTCGCGGAGGCGAAGAACGCCGTGACCGGCGTCGGCGCGCCCTCATAGACGTCGGGCGTCCACATGTGGAACGGCACCGCGGAAATCTTGAAGCAGAAGCCGACGAACAGGAACACGAGGCCGAAGATCAGGCCGATGCCGCCCTCGCCCACCGCCTTGGCGATGCCGGCGAAGCTGACCGTGCCGGTGAAGCCGTAAACCAGCGAGGCGCCGTAGAGCAGCATTCCGGACGACAGCGCGCCCAGCACGAAATACTTCAGGCCCGCTTCGGTCGAGCGCACATTGTCGCGATCCGACGCCGCGATCACGTAGAGCGCGAGCGACATCAGCTCGAGGCCGAGATAAAGCGCGATCAGGTCCGCCGCCGAGATCAGAACGCACATGCCCAGCGTCGACAGGACGACCAGCGGCGCCGTATTCGAATTTCTGCTGCCGTCTCGACCTTGAGGAAATCGAGCGCCAGCAGCATCGAACCCGCCGGCGCCGAGCAGCGCCAGCACTTTGAGGAAGCGCGCGAATTCATCGACGACGAAGCTGCCGTCGAACAGGACATGCCGCCCGGCGGCGCCATGTAGACGATGCACGGCCACGGCGAACAGCAAGAGCGTGGAGAGCGCGATTGACCAGCGGCCGGTGCTCTTCTCGGCGACGACGCCGATCATCAGCAGCACCATCGCGCCGATGGCGAGCACAAGCTCCGGCATCATCGGCATGAGCTGATTCATGGTCGGGAGCGTGTTCACTGCGCGCGCTCCTTCGCCGGCGTCGCGGCCGTTCTGGTGCTGCTGGCCTTGCCGTAATGATCGACCAACTGCGTCACCGAAGCGGCCGACATGTCGAGCACCGGCTTTGGCGCCACGCCGAACAGGATGGTCAGAACGACCAGCGGCGCGAAGATGATCATCTCGCGCAAGCCGAGGTCGCGGATGCCGGCGAGCGACGGCTTTTCGAGCATGCCGAACACCATCTTGCGGTAGAGCCACAGCGCATAGCCGGCCGACAGGATCACGCCGATCGTCGCCAGGAACGCCACGCCGGTATTGACCTTGAACGTGCCGATCAGCGTCAGGAATTCGCCGACGAAGCCGGATGTCCCCGGCAGGCCGACATTGGCCAGCGTGAACACCATGAACACCGCCGCATAAAGCGGCATGCGATTGACCAGGCCGCCATAGGCCGCGATCTCGCGCGTGTGCATGCGGTCATAGACGACGCCGACGCAGAGGAAGAGCGCGCCCGACACGATGCCGTGCGAAATCATCTGGAACACCGCCGCCGGCAATGCCCTGCTCGTTGCCCGCGAAAATACCCATCGTCACGAAGCCCATATGCGCGACGGACGAATAGGCAATCAGCTTCTTCACGTCCTCCTGCATCAGCGCGACCAGCGACGTGTAGACGATGGCGACGACCGACAGCGCGAACACCAGCGGCGTGAAATAGTGCGAGGCATCGGGGAACATCGGCAGCGAGAACCGCAGGAAGCCGTAGCCGCCCATCTTCAGCAGGATGGCGGCGAGGATCACCGAGCCTGCGGTCGGCGCTTCGACATGCGCGTCCGGCAGCCAGGTGTGCACCGGCCACATCGGCATCTTCACCGCGAACGACGCGAAGAACGCGACCCACGCCCATTTCTGCAGATCGACCGGGAAATTGTGGCGCAGCAGCACGGCGATGTCGGTGGTGCCGGCCTGCCAGTACATCGCCATGATGGCGAGCAGCATCAGCACCGAGCCGAGCAGCGTGTAGAGGAAGAACTTGAAGCTCGCATAGACGCGGCGCGTGCCGCCCCACACGCCGATGATCAGGAACATCGGGATCAGGCCGCCCTCGAAGAACAGGTAGAACAGCACCAGATCGAGCGCCGAGAAGGTGCCGATCATCAGCGTTTCGAGGACCAGAAACGCGATCATGTATTCCTTCACGCGGCGCTGGATCGCGGTCCAGCTGGCGAGAATGCAGATCGGCATCAGCGCGGTGGTCAGGATCACGAATGGCAGCGAGATGCCGTCGACGCCCATGTGATAGCTGGCGAAGCCGAGCCAGGGGTATTTCTCGACGAACTGGAATTCGGCCACGGTGGCGTCGAACCGCCACACCATCACCAGCGAAACCGCCAGCGTGACAAGCGTGGTCCACAGCGCGACCCAGCGCGCCGTGCCCTTGGCGAGCCGCTCCTCGCCCTTCACCAGCATGATGAAGAGCGCGCCGACCAGCGGCAGGAATGTCGTGACGGAGAGGATCGGCCAACTCATGGCTAGTGCCCCCTCGCCGCGAACATGAACCAGGTGATGAACGCCGCCGCGCCGATCAGCATCGCGAAGGCATAGTGATAGAGGTAACCGGTCTGCAGCCGGATCGCGCTGCGCGTCACGTCAAGCACGCGGGCGGAGATATCGTCCGGGCCGAGCCCGTCGATGATGAATCCGTCGCCGCCCTTCCAGAGCAGATAGCCGAGCCGCTTGGCGGGACGCACGAACAGGAAGTCGTAGATCTCGTCGAAGTACCACTTGTTGAGCAGGAAGCGGTACGCGACGTCGTGCTGGCGCGCGAGCTCGACCGGAATGTCGGGGCGGCGGATGTAGAAGTACCAGGCGATCGAGAAGCCGACCGCCATCAGCACGGTCGGCGAGATCGCGACCGCGAACGGCACGTGATGGATTTCGTCGAGGATCTTGTTGTTCGCCGCGAAGGTCAAAGAGCCGCGGAAGAACTCGCCGACGCCGTGCCCGGCGAATATCTCCTTGAACGGCAGTCCGGCCAGCACCGAGCCGAGCGCCAGCGCCGCGAGCGGAATAAGCATCACATAAGGCGGCTCATGCGCGGCCTGGAAATGCGCGCGGTCATGCGGCTCGCCGTGGAAGGTCTTGAAGATGAGGCGCCATGAATAGAACGAGGTGAGCAGCGCGGCCGTCGCCGTGCAGATGAAGCCGTAGAACGCGACCGGATTATGCGAGACGAACGCCGACTCGATGATCGCGTCCTTGGAGAAGTAACCGGCGGTGAGCGGGAAGCCGGTCAGCGCCAAAGTGCCGATCACCATCATGATGTAGGTGAACGGGATGCGGTCCTTCAGCCCGCCCATGTTCCGGATGTCCTGCTCGTGGTGCATCGCGTGGATGACCGAGCCGGAGCCGAGGAACAGCAGCGCCTTGAAGAAGGCGTGGGTGAACAGGTGGAACATGCCGACCGAATAGGCGCCCACCCCCATCGCGACGAACATGTAGCCGAGCTGTGAGCAGGTCGAGTAAGCGACGATCCGCTTGATGTCGTTCTGCACCAGGCCGACGGTCGCGGCGAACAGCGCGGTGGTTGCGCCGACCGCGATCACCACGGCTTGCGCGGTCGGCGACAGCTCGAACAGCGGCGACAGGCGCGCCACCATGAAGACGCCGGCCGTCACCATCGTGGCGGCGTGAATGAGCGCCGACACCGGCGTCGGGCCTTCCATCGCGTCCGGCAGCCAGGTGTGCAGCAGGAACTGCGCGGACTTGCCCATCGCGCCCATGAACAGCAGCAGGCAGGTGAGCGTCAGCGCGTCGAACTGCCAGCCGAACAAAGGCAGCGTCTTGCCGGCCAATCCCGGCGCCGCCGCAAACACGGCGTCGAAGTCGACGCTGCCGGTCAGCATGTAAATGGCGAAAATGCCGAGCGCGAAACCGAAATCGCCGATGCGGTTGACGATGAAGGCCTTGATCGCGGCCGCGTTCGCTTCCGGCTTGTGATACCAGAAACCGATCAGCAGATAGCTGGCGAGACCGACGCCTTCCCAGCCGAAGAACAGCTGCACGAGATTGTCCGACGTCACCAGCATCAGCATGGCGAAGGTGAACAGCGACAAATAGCCGAAGAAGCGCGGCCGGTACGGATCCTCGGCCATGTAACCGATCGAATAGAGGTGAACGAGCGCCGACACGGTGTTGACCACCACCAGCATCACCGCGGTCAGCGTGTCGATCCGCAGCGACCAATTGATCGTCAGGTCGCCCGACGTCATCCAGGTGAAGATCGGCACCCGCACGTCCTGGTGGCCGAAACCGATCTGCACGAATGCGATCCACGACAGGATCATGGCGATCAACAGCAGCGTCGTGGTGATCAGCTCCGCAATGCGCGAGCCGGCCGCAGCCGGTTCTGCCGGCCCGTGGCCGTGATCGCCGTCGCCATGCGGCTCGTGATGGGTTTCGTGGATGACGGCGCCATGCCCCTCGGTCGAGGGCGGACCGTGATGCGGGCCATGGTCGGTGGCGTCGTTCTCGGCGCCGGCCGGCGGCCCTTCGCCCGGAAAGCGCAAGCGCGCGCCGGCCAGCGCGATGATCGCGGCCAGGATGGCGCCGAGCAAGGGCAGAAAGACGATCGCCTGATACATTATGCGCGTCAGCCCTTCATCAGATTGATGTCTTCGACCGCGATCGAGCCGCGGTTTCGATAGAACACGACAAGGATGGCGAGGCCGATCGCGGCTTCAGCCGCGGCGACGGTGAGGACGAACAGCGCGAAAACCTGGCCGACGATGTCGCCGAGGAAGCTCGAGAACGACACCAGGTTGATGTTGACCGCGAGCAGGATGAGCTCGATCGACATCAGGATGATGATGACGTTCTTGCGGTTGAGGAAAATGCCGAAGATCCCCAGCGTGAACAGCATCGCGGCGACCGCGAGGTAATGGCCGAGCCCGATGGTCATGACTGACCTCCGGGCGCGCCCTCGAGGCCCTGCCCCGGCCGCACTTTGCGCATCTCGACCGCGGTCGCGCGCGTGCGCGCATTCTGCGCCGAAATATCCTGCCGCTTGACGCGCACCCGATGCTGCAGCGTGAGCACGATGGCGCCGATCATGGCGACCAGCAGCACCATGCCGGCCAGCTCGAAGAAGTAGACATATTTCGTATAGAGGACGAGGCCGAGCGCCTCAGTGTTGGAGATCTGCGCCGGCGGCGGAATCGGAGCCACGCGCGTGACGTTGGCGCCGATCGTCCAGGCGCCGACCACGAACAAAAGCTCGGCGAGGAAGATGCCGGCGATGACGAGCCCGAACGGCAGATATTGCAGCACGCCTCGCTTGAGCACGGCGAAATCGACGTCGAGCATCATCACGACGAACAGGAACAGCACCGCGACCGCGCCGACATAGACCACGACCAGGATCATCGCGATGAATTCGGCGCCGAGCAGCACCATCAGGCCCGACGCGTTCACGAAGGCTGAGGATCAGAAACAGCACCGAATGCACGGGATTGCGCGCGGCAATCACCATGACGGCGCTCGCGATCAGCACGCCGGCAAACAGATAGAAGAAGATGGCCTGAACGATCATCGGCTCACCGGTATGGCGCGTCGAGCGCGATGTTCTTCGCGATCTCGCGCTCCCAGCGGTCGCCATTCGCGAGCAGGCGCTCCTTGTCGTAATAGAGCTCCTCGCGCGTCTCGGTGGCGAATTCGAAATTCGGGCCTTCGACGATGGCGTCGACCGGGCATGCCTCCTGGCACAGCCCGCAATAGATGCACTTCACCATGTCGATGTCGTAGCGCGTGGTGCGCCGCGTGCCGTCATTGCGGCGCGGCCCGGCTTCGATGGTGATGGCCTGCGCCGGGCAGACCGCCTCGCACAGCTTGCAGGCGATGCAGCGCTCCTCGCCGTTCGGATAACGGCGCAGCGCGTGCTCGCCGCGGAAGCGCGGCGAGATCGGGTTCTTCTCGAACGGATAGTTGATGGTCGCCTTGCGCGCGAAGAAGTAGCGCATGGCCAGGAAGAAGCCGGAGACGAACTCCAGCAGGAACAGGGCTTTGGCGGCGCGATCGAGTCTCATGACATCACCTCGGCGCCAGAAGGCCAAACGGCAGGCCGTATTGCAGCACGCCTGCAACGATCACGACCATCGCCAGCGACAGCGGCAGGAACACCTTCCAGCCGAGCCGCATCAATTGGTCGTAGCGGTAGCGCGGCACCATCGCCTTGGCCATCGCGAAGATGAAGAACATCAGCAGCGCCTTGAGCGTGAACCACACGACTCCGGGCACCCAGGTGAATGGCGCAAACGGCGCCGGCGGCAGCCAGCCGCCGAGGAACAGGATCGTCGCCATCGCGCACATCGTGCCGATCGCGACGTACTCGCCGAGCATGAACATCATGTACGGCGTCGAGCCGTATTCGACCATGAAGCCGGCGACCAGCTCGGATTCCGCTTCGACCAGATCGAAGGGCGGCCGGTTGGTCTCCGCCATCGCGGAGATCAGGAACACGACGAACATCGGCAGCAGCGGCAGCCAGTACCAGCTGAACATGCCGTACGGCCCATTCTGCGCCTCGACGATCTTGGTGAGATTCAATGAGCCGGCGACCAGCAGCACGGTGATGATGACGAAGCCGATCGAGACTTCGTAGGACACCATCTGCGCGGCGGAGCGAAGCGCGGCGAGAAACGGATACTTCGAGTTCGAGGCCCAGCCGGCCATGATGATGCCGTACACGCTGAGCGAAGAGATCGCGAAGATATAAAGAACGCCGACATTGATGTCGGAAATCACCCAGCCGAGATTGACCGGGATCACCGCCCAGGCCGCCAGCGCCAGCACGCAGGAGACCAGCGGCGCCAGCAGGAAGATGCCCTTATTGGCGCCGGACGGAATCACCGGCTCCTTGAGCACGAACTTCAGCAGGTCGGCGAAGGACTGCAGCAGGCCCCACGGCCCGACCACGTTGGGCCCGCGCCGGAGCTGCACCGCCGCCCAGATCTTGCGATCGGCGTAGAGCACGTAGGCGATCGCCACGAGCAGGACGACGAGCAGCAGCACGCTCTGCGCCACGATCACGATCACCGGCCAGACGTATCCGCTGAACAATTCGGCCATGACCCCTACTCCGCCGCCGTCCGCGCCGCGCCGGAGGCGAGCGCCGAACATTCGGCCATCACCGCGGATGCGCGCGCGATCGGATTGGTGAGATAGAAGTCGGTCACTGCCGAACGGAACGCCGACTTGTCGAAGTCGCCGCCCAGCGTCGCAAGCTTTTCGACATGCGAAGCCTTGCCCGGCGCGATCTCGCCGACCCGCATGAAGTGCGGGTGCTCCGCGTAGAGCGCGCGGCGCAGATCGGCGAGCGAGTTGAACGGCAGCCTTTGGCCGAGCACATCGGACAGCGCGCGGATGATCGCCCAGTCCTCGCGCGCGTCGCCCGGCGGAAAGCCGGCGCGGTTACCCATCTGCACCCGGCCTTCAGTATTGACGTAGATGCCGGACTTCTCCGGGTAGGCAGCGCCCGGCAGGATTACGTCGGCGCGGTGCGCGCCATTGTCGCCGTGGGTGCCGATGTAGACAACAAAGGCGCCATTCGCGACCTCGATCTCATCGGCGCCGAGCAGGAACAGAACGTCGAGCATGCCGGGCCGCGCCATGTCGGCCGCCTTGAGCCCGCCCTTCCCCGGCACGAAGCCGAGATCGAGCGCGCCGACCCGCGACGCCGCGGTGTGCAGCACCGAGAAGCCGTTCCAGTCCTTGCTCATGAAGCCGAATTCGCCGGCGAGCTTGGCCGCTTGCGCGGCAATCGCGACGCCGTCCGGCCGGGCGAAAACATTGGCGCCCAGGATCATCAAGGGACGCTCGGCCTTGTCGAACGCCTTGGCGCTGTCGTTGCCGCCGAACTTCGCCAGGCTTTCCGCGCCGGCGCCGAGATATTCGTAGGGATAGGTCAGGTCGGCCTTCTCCCCGATCAGCGCGATCGGGAAATTGCCGGCGCGCCAGCGCTTGCGGATGCGCGCATTGAGCACCGCGGCTTCACGGCGCGGATTGGTACCGACAATGAGCAATGCGTCGGCGCGCTCAATGCCGGCGATGGTCGCATTGAACAGATAGCTGGCGCGGCCCCATTTCGGATCGAACGCCGCGCCGTCCTGCCGCGCATCGATATTGGTGACCCGCAGCGCGCTCATCAGCTCCTTGAGCGCATACATTTCCTCGACGCTGGCGAGATCGCCGGCGATCGCGCCGATCCGGTTCGGTTGCGCCTTGCCGACCGCGGCAGCAATCGCCGCGAAAGCCTCGGTCCAGGTGGCCGGCTCGAGCCGGCCGCCCTTGCGGACGTAGGGTTGATCGAGCCGCTGGGTCCGCAATCCGTCAACGACATGGCGGGTCTTGTCGGAGATCCACTCCTCGTTCACGTCCTCATTGACGCGCGGAAGGATGCGCATGACTTCGCGGCCGCGCGCATCGACGCGGATGGCTGAGCCGACCGCATCCATGACGTCAACCGACGGCGTCTTGGACAGCTCCCACGGCCGCGCGGTGAACGTGTAAGGCTTTGAGGTCAGCGCGCCGACCGGGCAGAGATCGACCACATTGCCCTGAAGCTCCGAGGTCATCGCCTGTTCGAGATAGGTCGTGATCTCCATGTCCTCGCCGCGGCCGATCGCGCCGAGTTCGGCAACGCCGGCGACTTCGGTGGTGAAGCGAATGCACCGCGTGCAGTGGATGCAGCGGTTCATGATCGTCTTGACGAGAACGCCGATGTATTTGTCTTCGACCGCGCGCTTGTTCTCCTGGTAACGGCTGGCGTCGACGCCATAGGCCATCGCCTGGTCCTGCAAGTCGCACTCGCCGCCCTGATCGCAGATCGGGCAATCGAGCGGATGATTGATCAGCAGGAACTCCATCACGCCTTCGCGGGCGCGGCGGGTCGCCGGCGTGCGGGTGTTGATGACGCGCGGCGTGCCGTCCTTGTTCGGCGGCAGGTCGCGCACATTCATGGCGCACGAGGCCTGCGGCTTCGGCATGCCGACCACCTCGACGAGGCACATGCGGCAATTGCCGGCGATCGACAGCCGTTCATGGAAGCAGAAGCGCGGAATCTCCGCGCCCGCGGCTTCGCAGGCCTGGAGCAGCGTGTACTCCGGCGGAACCTCGATCTCTTTGTCGTCGACGATGATCTTGGTCATGCCGTCACTCCGCCGCTTCCGGCACGGGATCGCGCGTGCCGAGATTGGACGAGCGCGCCGTGTATTCGTTGATGCGGCGCTCGATCTCCGGACGGAAATGCCGCAGCAGCCCTTGCACCGGCCAGGCCGCGCCGTCGCCGAACGCGCAGATCGTGTGGCCCTCGATCTGCTGGGTGACCTGCATCAGCATGTCGATCTCTTTGTGCTGGGCGCGGCCTTCCGCCATGCGCGTGAGCACGCGCCACATCCAGCCCATGCCCTCGCGGCACGGCGTGCACTGGCCGCAGCTCTCGTGCTTGTAGAAGTAAGAGAAGCGCGCCATCGCTTTGACGATGTCGGTCGACTTGTCCATCACGATCACGGCGGCGGTGCCGAGCGCGGATTTCTTGTCGCGGCAGCCGTCGAAATCCATCAGCAGCGCGTCGGCCTGATCGGCGCCCGCGGGCACCAGCGGCATTGACGAGCCGCCCGGGATCACCGCGAGCAGATTGTCCCAACCGCCGCGCACGCCGCCGGCATGCTTCTCGACCAGTTCGCGCAGCGGAATGCCCATCGCCTCTTCGACGTTGCACGGCTCGCTCGACGTGGCCGGAGATGCAGAACAGCTTGGTGCCGGTGTTGTTCGGCCGGCCGATGGCGGCAAACCATGCAGCGCCGCGCCGCATGATGTCCGGCACCTGCGCGATCGACTCCACATTGTTCACGGTGGTCGGGCAGCCGTAGAGGCCGACATTGGCCGGGAACGGCGGCTTGAGCCGCGGCTGGCCCTTCTTGCCCTCGAGGCTCTCGAGCAGCGCGGTCTCCTCGCCGCAGATGTAGGCGCCGGCGCCGTGGTGAACATAGAGGTCGAAGTCGAAGCCGGAGCCGCAGGCGTTCTTGCCGAGCAGCTTGGCTTCGTAGGCCTCGTCGATCGCGGCTTGCAGCCGCTCGCGCTCGCGGATGAACTCGCCGCGTACATAGATGTAACCGGCATTGGCGCCCATCGCGAAGCCGGCGATCAGGCAGCCCTCGACGAGCAGGTGCGGATCGTGCCGCATGATCTCGCGGTCTTTGCAGGTGCCGGGCTCGGACTCGTCGGCGTTGATGACGAGATAATGCGGCCGCCCGTCCGATTGCTTGGGCATGAACGACCACTTCAGGCCGGTCGGAAAACCGGCGCCGCCGCGTCCACGCAGGCCCGAGGCCTTCACCTCATTGATGATGCCATCGCGTCCTTTGGCCAGGATGGCCTTGGTGCCGTCCCAGGCGCCGCGCTCGCGCGCGCCTTTGAGCCCCCAATCATGGAAGCCGTAGAGATTGCGAAAGATGCGGTCCTTGTCGGCGAGCATTGTCAGGTTGTCTTCGCTTTGTTCTTGTCGGCTGGCACGTTTTTTCCCGGTTCATCGTCGAGCAGAGTGGTCAGCCCGCCGATCGGCGCAGAGAACTGCCGCTTCACCTGCGGGCCGGGCCGCGGCCGCTTGCCGGCGGCGAGCGCGTCGAGCAGCTGATTGAAACTGTCCTTGGTGAGATCCTCGTAATAGTCGGCGTTGATCTGCACCATCGGCGCATTCACGCAAGCGCCGAGGCATTCGACCTCGACCCACGAGAACTTGCCGTCTGCGGTCACCTCGCCCTGCTCGCCGATCTTTTTCTTGCAGAGTTTTTCGAGATCGTCGGCGCCGCGCAGCCGGCACGGCGTCGTGCCGCAAAGCTGCACGTGGAATTTCCCGACCGGCTCCAGGTTGAACATCGTGTAGAAGGTCGCGACTTCGAGCGCGCGGATATGCGCGATCTTCAGGAATTCCGCGACGTGGCGGATCGCGGCCTCCGGCAGCCAGCCGCCGGACTGCTCCTGCGCGCGCCACAGCAGCGGAATGATCGCCGACTGCTGACGGCCTTCCGGATATTTCGCGACCTGCGCATTGGCCCAGTCCGTGTTCTCCTTGTTGAACACGAATTTCTTCGGCTGGACCTCAGCGGGTGCGAGGCGGCGAACGCTCATCGGTCCACCTCCCCGAACACGATATCGATCGAGCCGAGAATGGCCGACACGTCGGCGAGCATGTGGCCCTTGCAGAGCCAGTCCATCGCCTGAAGGTGCGCGAAGCCTGGCGCACGGATCTTGCACTTGTATGGCTTGTTGAGCCCGGTCGAGACCAGATAGACGCCGAACTCACCTTTCGGAGCTTCGACCGCGGCATAAACCTCGCCTGGCGGGACGTGGAAGCCCTCGGTGTAGAGCTTGAAGTGATGAATCAGCGCTTCCATCGAGCGCTTCATCTCGCCGCGCTTGGGCGGCACGATCTTGTTGTCGAGAACGCTGACCGGGCCCTGGCCTTCCGGCGCGCGCAGCTTGGCGATGCACTGCTTCATGATGCGGATCGACTGCCGCATCTCTTCCATGCGGATCACCTGACGGTCGTAATTGTCGCCGTTCTTGCCGACCGGAATGTCGAAGTCGAGTTCGGCATAGCACTCGTATGGCTGCGCCTTGCGAAGGTCCCATGCGGCGCCGGAGCCGCGCACCATGACGCCGGAGAAACCCCAATTCCAGGCGTCCTCCAGCGAGACAATGGCGATATCGACATTGCGCTGCTTGAAGATGCGGTTTTCGATCACCAGCCGGTCGAGATCGTCCAGAATTTTCAGGAACGGATCGCAGAACGCATCGATGTCGTCGATCAGCTTGGGCGGCAGGTCCTGATGCACGCCGCCGGGCCGGAAATAATTGGCGTGCATGCGCGAGCCTGAGGCTCGCTCGTAGAACACCATCAACTTCTCGCGCTCTTCGAAGCCCCACAGCGGCGGCGTGAGCGCGCCGACGTCCATCGCCTGCGTGGTCACGTTGAGCAGATGCGAGAGCAGCCGACCGATTTCGGAATACAGAACGCGGATCAATTGGGCGCGCTTGGGCACCTCAATGCCGATCAGCTTCTCGATCGCGAGGCAGAACGCATGCTCCTGGTTCATCGGCGCGACATAGTCGAGCCGGTCGAAATACGGCACCGCCTGCATATACGTCTTCGCTTCGATCAGCTTTTCGGTGCCGCGATGAAGCAATCCGATATGCGGATCGACGCGTTCGACCACCTCGCCGTCGAGCTCGAGCACGAGGCGCAGCACGCCGTGGGCCGCCGGATGCTGCGGCCCGAAATTGATCGTGAAGTTGCGGAGATTGTGCTCGGTCATGCTGACTCTGCCGGCACCTTCGCCTTGGCCTTTTCCGCGACCCGCGCGTTGAATTTCTCCCAAACCGACAATGGCGCGTTGGTGAACGCCCTCGCCGATCAGGTCGGCGCCGTCATGCGCGCTCACCTTGAATTCGAGCTTGCGGCCGTCGATGGCGACCCACTTCGGCATCGACCGTGACGGTGAAGCCCGGCGGCGTCGCCGCCAGATGCGTGACGTTGACGCCAACGCCGAGCGAGCCCTCGCCCGGCATCGAGATGCGGCGCGAGCAACTGCACGCAGGTCCATTCCATCAGAATGATCATGAAGCCGGTGGCGAACACCTCCGGCATGGAGCAAGCTCGCGCACTTCCGGATAGGTGAACGGCACGCGTCTTGTTCGCGCGGCACGCGATAGGAGAAGCGATGCTTGAGCCGCGACTTTCAGCGAAGGCTTCATGACTTGCCCTCGCCTTTGACGGCCTGCGTGCCGGCCTTCTCGTCGCCCGGAAGGATGTAGTCGGTGCCTTCCCACGGCGAGAGGAAATCGAAATTGCGGAATTCCTGCGCCAGCCGCACCTTGTCGTAGACGACGCGCTTCTGCTCGTCGTCGTAGCGAACCTCGACGAAGCCGGTCAGCGGAAAATCCTTGCGCAGCGGATGCCCCTCGAAGCCGTAATCGGTGAGGATGCGGCGCATGTCGGGATGGCCGGTGAACAGGATGCCGTAGAGGTCGTAAGTCTCGCGCTCGAACCAGTCGGCGCCGCGGAACACGTCGATGATCGAGGCGATCGTTTCACCCTCGCCGACTTCGGTTTTCACGCGAACGCGCTGATTAATGTAAGGCGACAGGAAGTGATAAACGACGTCGAACCGCTTCTCGCGGCCCGGCCAGTCGACCGCCGTAATGTCGATGAAGCACACGAACTTGCAGCCGGGATCGTCGCGCAGGAAGGTCGCGACCTTGACGATGTCGGCAGCCTTGACCTTCAGCGTCAGCTCGCCGCGCACGACCGTATGGTCGCTCACGCTTGAGCGCAGCGCGCCTTTGATCGTCTGACCGAGTTTGTCGAGCAGTTCGTCCACCTGCGTTCACTCAGCGTTCGATTGTGCCGGTGCGGCGGATTTTCTTTTGCAGCAGCAGGACGCCGTAGAGCAGCGCTTCCGCCGTCGGCGGGCAGCCCGGCACGTAGATGTCGACCGGCACGATGCGGTCGCAGCCGCGCACCACCGAATAGGAATAGTGGTAGTAGCCGCCGCCATTGGCGCATGACCCCATCGAGATGACGTAACGCGGCTCCGGCATCTGGTCGTAGACCTTGCGGAGCGCCGGCGCCATTTTGTTGGTCAGCGTGCCGGCCACGATCATGACGTCGGATTGCCGGGGCGAGGCGCGCGGCGCAAAGCCGAACCGCTCGGCGTCGTAACGCGGCATCGACATCTGCATCATCTCGACCGCGCAGCAGGCGAGACCGAATGTCATCCACATCAGCGAGCCGGTGCGCGCCCAGGTGATGAGGTCGTCCGCCGCCGTGACAATGAAGCCTTTGTCGGAAAGCTCGCTATTGAGGCCGCTGAAATAAGGATCGTCCGCCCCCACCGGTCTGCCGGTGGCGGGATCCAGAATCCCCGCGGTGCTGGTGCGACGATCGTCATGCGCTCGCTAGTCCCATTCGAGCGCCCCCTTCCGCCACTCATATATGAAGCCGATCGTCAGGACGCCAAGAAACACCATCATCGACCAGAAGCCGAATTCGCCGACCTGCTTGAAGGTGACCGCCCACGGGAACAGGAAGGACACTTCCAGGTCGAAAATGATGAACAGGATGGCGACGAGGTAGAACCGGACGTCGAACTTCATGCGGGCGTCGTCGAATGCGTTGAAGCCGCACTCGTAGGCCGACAGCTTCTCAGGATCGGGGTGCCGGTAGGCGACGATGAAGGGCGCGATCAGCAAAGCAAGGCCGATAGCCGCCGAAACGCCGATGAAAATGACGAGGGGCAAATAGGACTGCAGCAGTTCGCTCATCAGCGGCCTCGATCCTGTCCCGCCCGCGCCGGAAAGGTGAGGCCTCCGACCGGCCGGTCGCAAAGCCTTGCAAGTCCGTCAGAAAGCGCCCCTGCTTTAGGTTGGAATTGCTGCAAGGACGGGAGTCGCGGCGAGGCTTAGCGCAGCGCAACATGGGGTGCAAGCCGACATTCCGCGGATTTGCGGGGGTTTTCGCAGCGAATTGACAGTGCCGGACGCGGTTCGAATAGTGCGTCCGCGCCACTGTCCGGAGTTTGTCATGAAGCGCACACGTCATGTTGTTGCGGCCCTGCTTGCCGCGATGCTCGCATGCGGCGCGCCGGCGGTTGCACAGGATTACCCGACGCGTCCGGTCAAGATCATCGTCCCGTTCGGCGCCGGCGGACCGACCGACATATTCACCCGCGCGATGGGCGAGGAACTCAAGGCCGCTTTGGGCCAGCCCTTCATCATGGAGAATCGTCCCGGCGCCGGCTCGGTGATCGGCACGGCCGAAGTCGCCCGCGCCGCGCCCGATGGCTACACGCTGGTGATGCTGTCGAGCACGACGACGGTCAATGAAACGCTGGCGGAGAAGAAGACCTATTCACTGCTGCGCGATTTCGTCCCGGTTGCGCCGCTGGTCCGCAGCGACCTGGTGCTGGTCGTGCACCCGAGCGTTCCGGCGAAAAGCGTGGCCGAACTGCTGGCCTTGGCGCGCGCCAAGCCCGGCACGCTCAATTACGCCTCGTCCGGCCCCGGCTCGAACTATCACATGTCCGCCGAGCTGCTGAAGAACCTGACCGGCGTCGACATCGTCCACGTTCCCTATCGGGGCTCGACCGGCGCGCGGCAGGATATTGTCGGCGGGCAAGTGCAGATGATGCTGGATTCGGTGCCGAGCATGGTCCCGCTGATCAGCGGCGGAAATGTTCGCGCCCTTGCCGTCACCGGCAAGACACGATCCCCGCAATTGCCCGACGTGCCAACGATGGAAGAAGCCGGCGTGCCGGGCTACGAATTCACAATCTGGACCGGCTTTGCGGCCCCGGCCGCGACGCCGGAGCCGGTGGTCGCCAGGCTCAATACCGAGATCAACAAGATCCTGGCGCGGCCCGATATCAAGGACGCCTGGGGCAAGATCGGCGCCGAGCCGATGATCATGACGCGCGCGCAATACAAGGCCCATGTCGAAGGCGAAGTCGACAAATGGGCCAAGCTCATCAAGGCGAACAACATCGCCCCGGTTCAGTGAAAGGTCAGTGTAATGGACGACAAGACGAAGCTCGCCAATCTTCCGATCACCGGCACCGAGCATTGGGCCGACAAGAACGGCGTGAAGCTGTTTCTCTGGAACAAGACGAGCGGCGACGCGCCAAACGGCGTCCTCCTGTTCGTGCACGGCTCGTCGATGGCCTCGCAGCCGACCTTCGATCTGCAAGTGCCCGGCCGGGCGGAATCCTCGGCGATGGATTATTTCGTGCGGCGCGGCTTCGATTGCTGGTCGGTCGACATGGAAGGTTATGGCCGCTCGACCAAGGACCGCGACAACAATGCGCCGATCGCGCAAGGCGCGGATGATTGTTTCGCGGCGGCGACCTACATCCAGAAGCTGCGCGGCAAGAAGCCGATGCATGTGTACGGCATCTCGTCAGGCGCTTTGCGCGCCGCGCTGTTTGCGCAGCGCCATCCCGACCTCGTCGCTCGGCTGGCGCTCGACGCGATGGTGTGGACCGGCGAAGGCTCCCCTACTCTCGCCGAGCGCAAGAAGAAGCTGCCGGAATTTCAATCCAAGAAGCCGCCGGCCCATCAACCGCGATTTCGTGTTCTCGATCTTCAACCGCGACCATCCCGGCGCCGCGGAAGACAGCGTGATCGAGGCCTTTGCCGATTCCATCCTCAAGCTCGATGACTCGGTGCCGACCGGCACTTACGTCGATATGTGCTCACGGCTGCCGGTGATCGATCCGGCGGCAATCAAGTCGCCCACGCTGGTGATGCGCGGCCAGTGGGACGGCATCGCCTCGATGGAAGACCTGATGAAGTTCTTCGAGAAGCTGCCCAATCCGGACAAGCAGTTCACCGTGATGCCGGGCATTTCGCACGCCAGCTTCCAGCAGAAGAACTACCTGATGGTCTATCACATCCTGCTGAGCTTCCTGACGCAGCCGAAGCCGGTTTATCTGGGCTAGCAGCCGAGCTTCGTCGCCAGATCGGCAAGATCAGCGCCGGCATAATCAACCGGCGCGGCCGGGCCCTTCTCGCCGGTATTCGGGCCGAATTCATCGGGCCGCGCGATATGCCCGGTCTGCAGCCCGACCTTCGACGCCGCAACGAGGTCGCGCGTATGCGCCGCGACCATCATGCATTCCGCCGGCGGCAGATTGAACGCGTCACACGCTGCGAGATAGACGCCGGGCTTCGGCTTGAAGTCGCGCGCGACATCCGAGCCCAGGATCGCGTCCCAATGCAGATTGTTCTTGCGCGCAATGTCTGCCATCAGCGCGATGTTTCCGTTCGAGCACGGCGCCAGCAGGAATTTCTTGCGCAGCCTTTGCAATGCGCCCGGCACATCCGGCCAGCAGTCGAGATGATGCCAGGCGAGATTGAGCTCGCTCAGAGTCTCGCCGGATAAATCCGTCAGTCCGAACTTCGGCAAAATCCGATCGAGATTCTCGCGATGAAGAATGTCGAGCTTCACGAAGCCGCGGCCGCCGGCGCGGATGCGCTCCATGCCGGGCTGATATTCACCGCGCCAAGCGTCGGCGAAGGCGATCCAGTCCACTTTTCTGTGGGTTCCCAAAATGCGCTCCGCCTCGCGGGCGACGCTGGTCCGCCAATCGGTCAGCGAGCCGAACACGTCGAAGAACAGCGCTTTGGGGAGCAGCTTTTGGGTCATCGGGGCGCTCTTGGAACCGCAGCCGGATGCCCGTAAGTCATTGATATTATGGCGGGAGCGACGGGACTCGAACCCGCGACCTCCGGCGTGACAGGCCGGCGCTCTAACCAACTGAGCTACGCCCCCGCGGGCGAAGCGGGACTTATAGCCGGGGTAACGTCGCGTCAAGCTTGCGCTCGCAACATGCAAAGTTGCGAAAAAGCCCCATTTTGCGGGAAGAATCGATAGTCATAGCCGCACCGAATCGTCTATTGCGGCTTTGTGATTGGTGGTTCCCCTACAACCACCGGCTCAACGAGGAGGGTCCACTAATGGCTATGGTTCCTGGCAATAAAGCTCCGGCGCCACCGACAGTGACGTTGAAGCATCTTGCTGCTGCGATGGCCGAGCAGCATGAGATGTCGAAGAAGCAGGCCGAGACAGTTCTGGGTGATTTCATTGGCAATATCGTCAAGCACCTGAAGAAGGGCGAGCGCATCCGCATTGGCGGCCTCGGCATTCTGCAAGTGCGTAAACGCGCTGCGCGCATGGGCCGCAACCCTGCGACCGGCGAAGCGATCCAGATCAAGGCGAGCAAGAAAGTCGCCTTCCGCGCGTCGAAAGAACTCAAAGAGTCGATCTGACGGCAAATCAGGCCGGACCCCTCGGGGCCAAAGCAGGCGCGGGAAACCGCGCCTGCTTTTCTTTGTGCGCGTAGGGAGATTGTTGCCGCAAGCCGCCGAGCAGGCCATCGCCGCCTTCGGCAAGATCGACATCCTCATCAACAACGCCGGCATCACGCAGCCCCTCAAGACTGATGGAGATCGCGCCGCGAGAACTGGCAGCGCGTCGTCGATGTCAACCTGACCGGCGTCCTTTATCTCAGCCAAGCGTTCATCCCGCACATGCGGGCACGCAAGCAGGGCTCGATCGCCTGCATGTCGTCGGTCTCCGCGCAGCGCGGCGGCGGCATCTTCGGCGGGCCGCATTATTCGGCCGCCAAAGCCGGCGTGCTCGGGCTCGCCAAGGCCATGGCGCGCGAGCTTGGGCCCGGACGGCATCCGCGTGAACAGCGTCACGCCCGGCCTGATCCAGACCGACATCACCGGCGACAAGCTCACGCCGGAGATGAAGGCCGACATCATCAAGGGCATCCCGCTCAACCGGCTCGGCGACGCGAAGGACGTCGCGAACATCTACCTGTTCCTCGCCTCCGACCTCTCCGCCTACGTCACCGGCGCGGTGATCGACGTCAACGGCGGCATGCTCATTCACTGACAGCGGCCGCACGCAATAACGGAGATCGGGATGGAAGCGCCCATCAAGACTCTGGCGAATGCGCCGAGCCTCGAGGAGCGCGCCTGGCGCATCCGGCGCAACGCGCTGCGCATGGGTGAAGTGCAGGGACAAGGCTACATCGCGCAGGCGCTCGGCGTCGCCGATGTGCTCGCGGTGTCCTATTTCCACGCGCTGCAACTATCGGCCCGGAGGAGCCGTATTGGGAGGGGCGCGACCGCTTCCTGCTCTCGATCGGCCACTACGCCATCGCGCTCTACGCGGCGCTGATCGAGGCGGGCATCATTCCGGCAGGACGAGCTCGAGACCTACGGCACCGACGACAGCCGCCTGCCGATGTCGGGCATGGCCAGCTACACGCCGGGGATGGAGATCAGCGGCGGCTCGCTCGGGATCGGCCTCGGCATCGCCGTCGGCATGGGCCTCGGCCTGAAGCGCAAGTCGTCCAAGGCCCTTCGTCTACAACCTCATGTCGGACGGCGAGTTCAACGAAGGGCCGACCTGGGAAGCGGCAATGTCGGCCGGCCACTGGAAGCTCGACAACCTCATCTGCCATCGTCGACGTGAACCAGATGCAGGCCGACGGGCCCTCGACCGGCGTGCTCAACTTCGAGCCGCTGCCGGCCGAAGTGGGAGGCGTTCGGCTGGCATCGTCCAGCGCGTTGAACGGCAACGACATCGGTGCGCTGGTCCGCGCGTTCGACGCCGCGCGCAGTCGCTACCCGAGCCGAAGCCGCGCGTCATCATCTGCGACACCAAGATGGCGAAGGGCGTGCCCTTCCTCGAGACCCGCGACAAGTCGCACTTCCTGCGGGTTGAGCAACACGAATGGGCGCTCGCCATCGAAGCGCTCGAGGCGCGGGAGGATGTCATGAGCAAGCGGGGACCTTGGCGCGGCGGCGCCGCGCTGGCCGAAAGCGCAGCAAGTCGCACAGGACTCCGAACGGCCGCGGCTCGACCACCTCGGCGATGATCGCCTCGCTCGGCCGCCGAAGGCCAGCGCACGAGCCCGGCGCCGTTCGGGCAGCGCGCTGGTCGAGGTCGCGAAGAGCCGTCCCGAGATCGTCGGCATGACGGCGGATCTCAGCAAATACACGGACCTGCACGTCTTCGCGAAGGAGTATCCGGACCGCTTCTACCAGATGGGCATGGCCGAGCAGCTCCTGATGCTTGCCGCCGCCGGCCTGGCGCACGAGGGCTTCGTGCCCGTTCGTCACGACCTACGCGGTCTTCGCCTCGCGCCGGACCTACGACTTCGTCAGCCAGGGCATCGCCGAGGAAGGCCTCAACGTCAAGATCTGCTGCGCGCTGCCCGGCCTGACCACCGGCTACGGCCCGAGCCATCAGGCGACCGAGGACATCGCGATCTTCCGCGGGATGCCCGACCTCACGATCGTCGATCCTTGCGATGCGCTCGACATCGAGCAGGCGACGCCATGCGATCGCGGCCCATGACGGGCCAGTCTACATGCGCCTGCTGCGCGGCAACGTTCCGTCGAAGCGGCGCAACGAACGGGCGTTCGGCCTAGCCCGCCGGCGGTATCAGCGAAAACCGCGGATCAGCCGCGAGGCAGTCGGCAACCGGCAGTCCGAGTTCGCGGCGCACGATGTTGGTGCCCTGCACCAGTGACACGATCTTGTAGAAGGCGTGGCGGCGGCTCATGCCTTCGCGGCCCATGCCACAATCCGACGAGATGATCAGCCGTTCGGCCGGAATGTGCTTCAACGCGTGACGGATATGGTCGGCAATATCCTCGGGGCGCTCGACCTGGAGCGTGTGGTGGTCGATCACCCCAATCGCGACCTTCTTGTCGCGGGAGATGTCCTTGCCGAATGCCTCGAGGTCGATGCCGCCCGCGCTGCATGATTCAAAGGTGATGACGTCCGCATCGACCTTGTCGAGCGTATTCGAGAGCCGGCTTGTAGCTTGTCCCTTCGGCGAACATGCGCTGCTGCGAAGGATTGCCCCAGCAGGTGTGGCACCACACTTCGGTCTTGGCGCGCAGCCCCCTCACCGTGCGATTGAACACTTCGACGCTGAACTCTGGCGTAATGACCGCGCTGACCTGCTTGCGCGCAGCCAGCATGTGAATCTGCGGCTCCTCGAACTGGATCGCCGGACAGCCGGCGTCGGCCAGCTCGTGCAGCTCCTGGTTCAATGCCTCGGCGATGGCGAGGATGCGGTCGCGGATGTCCTTGTAATGCGAGATCCTTGACCGCGAAGGCGAGCAGCTCCGGCCCGATCGTACCGAACTTGACCGGTTTGCGGGTGAGCCGCTGCGCGACCTTCCAGATCGCGGCATATTGCAGATTACCGCGCGTCACCGGCCCGACGATGCCCGGCATGACGCGGGACTCCAGATAGTCGTGCAGGATATGCCCGGGCGGAAAGAACACGGCGCCGCCGCCCGGCATGACCTGCGGATTGAACCGGTCAAAGCCCCCCATGTGGCGCAGCGGATAGCTGGTCCAGCTCTGGCCGCCCACCTCTGAATCGAAATGGGCGTCACCATCGGTCGCAATGTCGAGGCCGGCGATCTCCTGCTCGTGCAGATAGACCGAGACGGTATCGCCATATTGCTCGCGGAAGGCGGTGCCGACCATCGCCTCCATGAAGCTCTGCGCGCCGATGTTTGCTGTGTACCAGCTCGGCCGCGGCAGCGAGCCGGTAATGGTGGTCGGCAAAACGATGTCTTTGGTCGCACGCAGCATTCGTTCACTCCCGCTCTTCCACTTTGTTTGGGAGTGTAGCGCTTCGGCGCGTTCGGCGCTTTTTTCCCTTTCCGTTCGTGAAAGAGCGTGGCGAGCGTCCAAAGGGCGCGCAGCCGCGTGAAAGCGAAGAGAACGCGCGCTCACCCGACGTGGGCACCTGCCCGCCGCCTCGTGACCGCTATCGCTATTCAGCAGAACCCGGCTATCATTTGTCACCGAGCAAACAGAACAAAACGCCGGCGACCCCTTGGGAGGGAATGATGACGAGCCTTTCACGCTTCGTACTGCCGTTGTGTGTTGCTGCCGCGTCAGTGTGGGGGGCGTCGGTCCCCACAAACGCACAAACGCCTGAACTCAAGATCGGATTTCTCGCGCCGCGCACCGGCATTCTCACCCAGCTCGGCACCGACATGGTCAACGGCTTCCAGATGTATCTGGATGAGCATAACGGCATGCTCGGCGGCGCCAAGGCGACGTTCATCGTCGAGGATGACAAAGGCACCATCGACGGCGACGTCGCGATGGCCAAGAAGCTCATCCTGCAGGACAAGGTCGACATGCTGGTCGGCGCTGTGCTCGGATCGGCGGCTTATGCGCTGGCGCCGATTTCGAACCAGGACAAGACGCTCTTCATCGGCACTATTACGACGGGCGACGACCTGGCCCAGCGGCAATCCGACAAATTCCCCTTCACAGTATTTTCCACCTGGGTCTCGTCGCAGCCGACGCATGCGCTCGGGCAATGGGCTTGCGAACAAGGCTACAAGCGTGTTTCCGCGATCGGCACCGATTACGCATTCGGTTACGAGCAGGTCGGCGGATTCCAGAAGGCCTTCGAGGATTGCGGGGGCAAAGTCGTGCAGAAAATGTGGGTGCCGTTCGGCACCAAGGACTTCGGGCCGTACATTCCAAGCATCAAAAGCGATGTGGACGCCATCTTCGCCTTGATGGTCGGACCGATGGTGCTGCAATTCCCCAAGCAGTTGCGCGCATCAGGCAACAAGACGATCCTTCTGGGCGGCAGTACGAATTACGACGAGTTCGGCCTGCCCTTCATGACTGACGAAGTTCTCGGCGACGTCTCGGCGCATGTCTACAGTGCGGCCTTGCAGACGCCGGAGAACGAGGTCTTCGTCAAGAAGTACCGCGCCAAATACGGCAAGGTGCCCTCCTATTACTCCGAGGCCAGCTACGCCACGGCAATGTGGATCGACCAGACCATGGCGAAGTTCAAAGGAAAGTATCCGGGCCCAGCGGAGTTCATCAAAACAATGGGGAGCATCGAGATCCACCCGCCGCGCGGACCCGTGCGACTCGACCTCACGACCAAGAGTCCGGTTCAGAACATCTACATCAAGAAGGTCGAGAAGAAGCAGATGTTCGGCTACGACAAGGACGAACTCTGGAACACGGTGACCAAGACCTATCCCAACGTCAGCACCTTCTGGACCTACGACAAGGCGCAGTTCCAGGCACAGCCGATGTACAACCGCGACTTCCCGCCCTGCAAGTACTGCAACTAGCGGGTCACATGCAGGCGCCGTGACTCATTGCGCGACCGTTTCGCGCAATGAGCGGAGCTTGATCCACTCGTTCGTGCTAGGCTGAAGACATGTCCAACAAATCGCGACACACACCCTCGCCCGACGCCGCAGCAAAGAAAATCAAAAAAGCCGAGCGGCTCGCCAAGGGCAAATATCAAACCAAGCTGCAAGGCGCGCAGCGCCGCGACGCCAAGGACCAGATGCGCCGCCGCGACGATTGAGAACGACCGCGACAACAAAACCAAAAAAACAATTTGAAGACTGGTGGGCGGTGACGGACTCGAACCGCCGACATCCTGCGTGTAAAGCAGGCGCTCTACCAACTGAGCTAACCGCCCTCATCGCCTATATCGCGCTTGCGCGGCGTCCTCGCAAGCGCACAAACACCGCCGGCCGGGCTCTCGCCCGGCACCGGCTGCTTTACGCTTCCCAAGAAAAGCGGGAACGAAACCTAGGCGTTGACGGCTTCTTTGAGCCCTTTGCCGGCGGCAAAGCGCGGACGCCGCGCGGCCTTGATCTGCACCGGTTGGCCGGTGCGCGGATCACGGCCCTCGCGCGCAGCGCGCGCCACGACACGGAAATTGCCGAAGCCCATGATCTTCACGTCGCCGCCCGTCTTGAGCGTCGTCGTGATCGCGTCAAAGGTCGCTTCGACCGCCGACGCCGCCGCGGTCTTCGTCATACTGGTCTTGTCAGCCACTGCAGCGATCAGTTCGTTCTTGGTCATGACTGTCCTCTGCTCAGTTGCGGCATGAAGGCGCCGCCCCGGGCGAAAGTGCTGTGGATTGCTGACGATTCGCAATAGAGGAAAAAGCAACGGCGGGGCTTGCAGGCCCCGCCGTTTTCAGATCTTCAGAAATGATTCGTGCGATCAGTGCGCGGTGAGCCCGGGCCCATCGTCCTCCGGACGGCCGGCCGGCGGCGCGGCCGCCTTGCTCTCGTCCCACTCGATCGCCACGGGCAGGCGCACCAGCGCGCGCGCCAGCACCTCGTCCATGCGCGAGACCGGAACGATCTCGAGGCCTTTCTTGATCGTGTCGGAAATCTCGACCAGATCCTTGGCATTCTCCTCGGGGATCAGCACCGTCTTCATGCCGCCGCGCGAGGCGGCCAGCAGCTTCTCCTTGAGGCCGCCGATCGGCAGGACACGGCCGCGCAGCGTGATTTCGCCGGTCATGGCGACATCCTTGCGCACCGGGATACCGGTCATCACCGAGACAATCGAGGTGACCATGGCAACGCCGGCTGACGGGCCGTCCTTCGGGGTTGCCCCCTCCGGCACGTGGACGTGGATGTCACGCCGGTCGAACAGTGGCGGCTCGATACCGAAGGCGGCCGCGCGCGAGCGCACGTAAGACGCCGCAGCCGAGATCAATTCCTTCATGACGTCGCGCAGATTGCCGGTGACCGTCATGCGCCCCTTGCCGGACATGGAGGTGCCTTCGATGGTGAGCAGCTCGCCACCGACATCGGTCCAGGCCAGGCCGGTCACGACGCCGACCAGATCGTCCGCTTCGACCTCGCCGTAGCGATATTTCGGCACGCCGAGATAGTCGCTGAGATTGGCCGCGGTGATGGCGATCGACTTCTTCTTCGAAGTCATGATCTCCTTCACCGCCTTGCGGATCAGGTTCGACAGTTCGCGCTCGAGGTTGCGAACGCCCGCTTCCCGCGTATAGCGGCGGATAAGCGTCATCAGCGCCTCGTCGTCGATCGACCACTCGGTAGGCTTGAGGCCGTGCTTCGCGATCGCATGCGGAATGAGGTGCTTGCGCGCGATCTCGACCTTCTCATCCTCCGTGTAACCGGCGATGCGAATGATCTCCATGCGGTCCATCAACGGCGGCGGAATGTTGAGCGTATTCGCCGTGGTGATGAACATCACGTTGGAGAGGTCGTAATCGACCTCGAGATAGTGGTCGTTGAACGTGTGGTTCTGCTCGGGGTCCAAAACCTCGAGCAAGGCCGACGACGGATCGCCGCGGAAATCGGCGCCCATCTTGTCGATCTCGTCGAGCAGGAACAGCGGGTTCGACGTCTTCGCCTTGCGCATCGACTGAATGACCTTGCCGGGCATCGAGCCGATATAGGTGCGGCGGTGACCGCGGATCTCGGCTTCGTCACGCACGCCGCCAAGCGACACGCGCACGAAATCGCGGCCGGTCGCTTTCGCGATCGACTTGCCGAGCGAGGTCTTGCCGACGCCGGGCGGGCCGACCAGGCACAGGATCGGGCCGGTCAGCTTGTTGGCGCGCTGCTGCACCGCGAGATATTCGACGATGCGCTCCTTGACCTTCTCCAGGCCGAAGTGATCGCCGTCGAGAATCTGCTCCGCGAGCTTGAGGTCCTTCTTGACCTTGGACTTCTTGCCCCACGGGATCGAGAGCAGCCAGTCGAGATAGTTGCGCACCACCGTGGCCTCGGCGGACATCGGTGACATCTGCCGCAGCTTCTTGAGCTCGTGATTGGCTTTCTCGCGGGCTTCCTTCGAGAGCTTGGTCTTCTTGATCTTCTCTTCGAGTTCGGCAAGTTCGTCCTTGCCCTCCTCGTCGCCGAGCTCCTTCTGGATCGCCTTCATCTGCTCGTTGAGATAGTACTCGCGCTGCGTCTTCTCCATTTGACGCTTCACGCGCGTACGGATGCGCTTCTCGACCTGAAGCACGGAGATTTCGCTCTCCATCAGTCCCAGCACCTTTTCGAGGCGCGAGGTCACGGACGGAGTTTCCAGGATCTCCTGCTTGTCGGAGATTTTGACGGCGAGGTGCGAAGCCACCGTGTCGGCGAGCTTGGCGTAGTCCTCGATCTGCTGGACCACGCCGACGACTTCCGGCGACACTTTCTTGTTGAGCTTCACATAGCCTTCGAATTCGGTGACGACCGAGCGCGCCAAGGCTTCCGCCTCGACCCGTTCGCCGGCATCATCGACGATCACGGTCGCGTCGGCTTCGTAATATTCGGTGCGGTCGGTGTACTTGAGCACCTTGGCGCGCGTCGCGCCCTCGACCAGCACCTTCACGGTGCCGTCGGGCAGCTTGAGAAGCTGCAGCACGCTGGCGAGCGTGCCGGTTTCGAAAATTGAGTCGGTCGAGGGATCGTCATCGGACGCGTTCTTCTGCGTCGCGAGCAGAATGAACGTATCCGAGCGCATCACCTCTTCGAGCGCCTTGATGGATTTCTCGCGCCCCACGAATAGCGGGACGATCATGTGCGGAAACACCACGATGTCGCGCAAAGGCAGCACCGGATAGGTCCGGTTTTCGCCAGGTTGCAGCGTTGGACGAGGCTTCGTGGTCATTTCATGCAGTCCTTTCGTTACGCCCCTTCCCCTGCGAGCCCCTAGTCAGGCGGCCCAAAGGGAAGTGCCGAGTGTCAGGCAGGTGAGGCACGGAAGGGTGAAGCGAGAGGTACCCAGGCGGGCCAGAGCGTACGCACCCTACCCAAAGAAAAGACGATTCTGCGTATGCACTTTCGTTATCGACAGCATACGTAGGTGACGCTTCCCCCCCGTGCAAGTAACGCCCGATCTTCACGTTAAAACGCCGCGCGGAACCCAAAGGTTCGACTGCAGGCGCACGAATCGAGCGCCAATTAAGGCTACCACGCCGCGCATCCCACAGACGCAAATGGCCGGGAAGCGTTTTTCAAAACGCCGCCGGCCATCGGTGCAATCTCAAGCGGCGCGATTACGCGCTGGCGCCGCCGGCCTCTTTTTCGCGATCGGAGCGGTCGGCGTAGATGTAGAGCGGGCGCGCCGTGCCTTCGACCACTTCTTTCGAGATGACGACTTCCTCGACGCCTTCGAGGCTCGGCAGGTCGAACATCGTGTCGAGCAGAATGCCTTCCATGATCGAGCGCAGGCCGCGCGCGCCGGTCTTGCGGTCGATCGCCTTGCGGGCGATGGCGCCGAGCGCCTCTTCGGCCAGCGTGAGATCGATCGACTCCATCTCGAACAGGCGCTGATACTGCTTGACCAGCGCGTTCTTCGGCTCGACCAGAATCTTCTTGAGCGAGGCTTCGTCGAGGTCCTCGAGCGTGGCGACGACCGGCAAGCGGCCGACGAACTCGGGAATGAGCCCGTATTTGAGCAGGTCCTCAGGCTCGACTTCGCGGAAGATTTCGCCGGCGCGACGGTCTTCCGGCGCCGTGACCCTGGCGCCGAACCCGATCGAGGTCGACTTGCCGCGCGCCGAGATGATCTTTTCGAGGCCGGCGAAAGCGCCGCCGCACACGAAAAGGATATTGGTGGTGTCGACCTGCAGGAATTCCTGCTGCGGATGCTTGCGGCCGCCCTGCGGAGGCACGGAGGCGATCGTGCCTTCCATGATCTTCAGCAAGGCCTGCTGCACGCCCTCGCCCGACACGTCGCGGGTGATCGACGGATTGTCGGACTTGCGGCTGATCTTGTCGATTTCGTCGATATAGACGATGCCGCGCTGCGCGCGCTCGACATTGTAATCGGCTGACTGCAGCAGCTTGAGAATGATGTTCTCGACGTCCTCACCGACATAGCCGGCTTCGGTGAGCGTCGTCGCGTCCGCCATCGTGAACGGCACGTCGAGGATGCGCGCGAGCGTCTGCGCGAGCAACGTCTTGCCTGACCCGGTCGGACCGATCAGCAGGATGTTCGACTTCGCGAGCTCGACGTCGTTGTGCTTGGTCTGGTGATTGAGGCGCTTGTAGTGATTGTGAACCGCGACCGAGAGCACTTTCTTGGCGTGGTCCTGGCCGATCACGTAGTCGTCGAGGACCTTGCGAATTTCCTTCGGCGTCGGGATCCCGTCGCGCGACTTCACAAGCGAGGACTTGTTCTCCTCGCGGATGATGTCCATGCACAGTTCGACGCACTCATCGCAGATGAAGACCGTCGGACCTGCGATAAGCTTGCGGACTTCGTGCTGGCTCTTGCCGCAGAACGAGCAATAGAGCGTATTCTTGGAATCACTGCCGCCGACTTTGCTCATTCCAACTCTCTCCGTCTCCCGGCGGCTCAACCACCGAACGCGATGCAAATTCTGCGTCCAGTTCGGACGCCGCTGGGCTCTAACTCGCGCTAACCGCAGCCCTTTCTGATCGCCCCGTCAGCATAAGCGAAGCATGCTAACGGCAGGATAATCAAGATTTCGATTAACGATAACACCCCCTGCGCACATGGGAGCACATGGGGCTTCGATTATGACAGCACCGGGGCTCTCATACTCGGTAGACGAGCGACTCGCACGACAAAACCGCAAGTTGGAAGCCGTCCAAACGACCGCCTGTCGAACAAGTCGAACAAACTCCTAATCGTGCAGCCTGCGACACCGCGGCCGGCTTCACCGAGGCTCAACCGTCCGCAAAGGTTCCGTTGTGGACCGCCGCTAGCTCGACGACTTGAGCCGGCAGTTCCTCGGGACGCTTGTCGATCACCTTATCGACGATGCCGAAATCCTTGGCGGCCTCCGCGGTGAGGAAATAGTCACGCTCGAGCGCGTCCTCAATCTTCTTCAGCGATTGGCCGGTGTGCTTCACGTAGATTTCGTTGAGGCGCTTCTTGAGGTTCAGGATCTCCTGGGCGTGAAGCATGATGTCGGTCGCCTGGCCCTGGAAGCCGCCTGACGGCTGATGGACCATGATGCGCGCATTGGGCAGAGCAAAGCGCATATCCTTGCGGCCGGAAGCGAGCAGCAACGAGCCCATCGAAGCGGCCTGCCCGACGCACAACGTGGCCACTGGCGGCCGGATGAACTGCATCGTGTCGTAGATCGCCATGCCCGACGTCACCACGCCACCCGGCGAGTTGATGTACATCGAGATTTCTTTCTTCGGGTTCTCGGCCTCGAGGAAGAGAAGCTGCGCCACGACGAGCGTGGCCATGCCGTCCTCGATACCCCCGGTGATGAAAATGATGCGCTCTTTGAGGAGTCGCGAAAAAATGTCGTAAGCGCGCTCGCCGCGGTTGGTCTGCTCGACCACCATCGGCACGAGGTTCATGTAGGTCTGGACAGGATCTTTCATCTCGCCTCCCCGGCGAATCCGCAGAATCGCGGGATCAGTAGACTGGACGATACGGCGCAGGCGCAAGCCGCGGTCTAGGCCTGCCACACGATTGAGTTAATTCCGCGCAACGCGCCCACAAGGGGGGCAGATCACTCCGTCGCGGCCTCGTCCTCCTTGAACAGCTCCTCCCGCGAAACCTTCTTATCGGTGACCTTCGCGAGCTCGAGCAGGAAGTCGACGACCTTCTCCTCGTAGATCGGCGCCCGCAGGCCGGCGACCGCTTGCGGGTTCTTGCGGTAGTATTCCCAGACCTTCTGCTCCTGCCCCGGAAACTGGCGCGCCTGCTCGACCAGGGCCCGATTGAGCTCCTCGTCGGTCACCGTGATGGTGTTCTTTTCGCCGATTTCGGCCAGCACGAGGCCCAGCCGGACCCGGCGCTCCGCGATCTTTTGATACTCCTCGCGGGCCTTTTCCTCGGTCGTATTTTCGTCGGCGAAGCTCTTCTTTTCCGCCGCCATTTCCGAGGTCACCTGGCTCCAGACGCGTTCGAACTCGTCTTTCACCAGCGAGGGCGGCGGATCGAATTTGTGCGTGGTATCGAGCTGATCGAGCAGCTGGCGCTTGAGTTTCTGACGCGACGCGCCGGTGTGTTCGCGCTCGATGCGCTCCTTGATCGCGTCGCGCAGCTTGGCAAGCGAATCCAGGCCGAGGTTTTTCGCAAAGCTATCGTCCATTGCGACTTCTTGCGGCGCTTCGAGCTTCTTCACCGTCACGTCAAAGCTCGCGGCTTTGCCCGCCAGAGTTTCGCTCATGTAGTTTTCGGGAAACGTGGCGTTGACGGTCTTCTTGTCGCCGACGGCGACCCCAATAAGCTGATCCTCGAAGCCCGGAATGAACGTGCCGGAGCCAAGGCTGACCACCACATCACCGCCGGTGCCGCCTTCAAACGGCTTGCCGTCGATCGATCCAGTGAAGTCGATCGTGACGTTGTCGCCCTTCTCGGCCTTGGCGCCTTCCGCCTTCGCCGCGAAGGGACGGTTCTGCTCGGCGATGCGCTTGAGACCTTCATCGATCTCGGCGTCGGCTCACATCCGCCGTCAGCCGCTCCAGCTTGAGCGTCTTGAAGTCGGCGAGCTCGATCGGCGGGAGGATTTCGACGGCAACGCTGTAGTCGAGATCGCTCTGGCCGCCGATCAGTTTCTCGATTTCGTTCTGCTCGGTCGGCAGCGTGACCTTCGGTTCGCTCGCGAGCTTGAAGCCGCGCTCGCTGAAGATTTGCGTGTTGGTATCGCGCACCGTGGCTTCGATGACCTCCGCCATGGCCGAACGGCCGTACAGGCGCTTGAGGTGCGAGACCGGCACTTTGCCGGGCCGGAAGCCCGGAATTTGGACGCGCGCTTTCATCTCGTTGAGCCGCGCATTGACCTTGGCGTCGAGGTCGGACGCCGGCACGACCACTTTGAATTCGCGCTGAAGGCCCTCGGAACGTGTCTCGGTTACTTGCATGATCGTCTAACGCTTCCCGTATCTCGTTATGGCGGCCCAAAGTCGTACCTTGGTCGTACCCTGCTGGTGCGGGCGGAGGGACTCGAACCCCCACGACTTGCGTCACCGGAACCTAAATCCGGCGCGTCTACCAATTCCGCCACGCCCGCTCAGGGCTCTGCCCGTGTCCCTTGCCGCTATCCTTTGCGCGAAAATTCAGGGTTTTGCCCGATGCGCCAAATGAGGCTGCTCAGGCGGGCGGCTTATAACATGCAAAATCCGCCGCGCAGCAAAAATAGGCGCGGAACAAAGCCGTTTAAGGCTCGGGAAGCCTGCGCAAAACCGCCGGAAGCATGTCCGGCAAGTCCTCGGAGATAAGCCCAGGCCCGAAGGCCTTGGCGGCTTCGCCATGGAGCCACACCGCCGCGGCGGCAGCCTCAAAGGCCGGCATCCCCTGCGCCAACAGCCCGGCGATCATGCCGGCGAGAACGTCCCCGGAGCCGGCGGTGGCGAGCGTGGCAGGCGCGTTCGCGGCAATCGCGGCCCGGCCCGCAGAATCGGCTACGACGGTGTCGCCGCCCTTGAGCACGACGATTGCACCGCTCGATCTGGCAGCTGCGCGAGTTTTCTCAAGCTTTGAATGAAGATTAGAACTTTCATCTAGACCATTAAATAATCTACGAAATTCGCCTTCGTGTGGGGTCAATACGACGGGCCGGCCCGGCACCGATTTGATGAGCGCGCCCAGGGCCTCGCCCTGATCGGCGAAGCTGGTCAGCGCATCGGCATCGAGCACCACCGCCGCCCCCGAGCTCAGCGCGGCGCCGACCTGGTCGCGCATGGCCGCCCCAACGCCGCCGCCCGGGCCAACGACGACAGCGTTGCGCCGTCGTGTCGGCGAGAAACTCGGTCAGCGCTGCCGCGCCCTCCACTTCCCGCACCATGACGGCGGCGCTTTCCGCCGCATGCGCCGAAAGTGCGCTGTTCGGACTGGCGATCGTGACCAGCCCCGCCCCGATCCGGAGCGCGCCGCGGGCGGCAAGCTTGGCGGCGCCCGTGGTCGGCATTTCGCCGGACACCACGACAGCATGGCCTCGATCGTATTTGTGGCCGCCTGCTGCCGCTTGCGGAAATGCGGCGATCCAGAGCGGCGGCTCATTGGCGAATGTCTGCGGCTTGATTTCGCTGAGCACGGCGGAGGAGATGCCGATATCGGCGACTTTCACCGGCCCGCAATGCTCCCGGCCGGGTAGCAGCAGGTGCCCTGGCTTCCTTCGGAAGAAGGTCACGGTCTCGGTGGCCCTGACGGCGGCCCCCATAACCGCCCCGCTCTCTCCGTTGATGCCGCTCGGCAGATCGACCGCGACAACGGGCACACCGGACTGCATTGATCGCTTCGATGAGCGCCCGCGCGCGTCCCTTCGACCGGCCGGTCGAGGCCGGCGCCGAACAGGGCATCGACGATCACCGCGGGAGATCCGAGCTTTGCCGGATCGGCGGGCTCGATCGGCCTCCCCCACCGCTCCGCCGCCAGCGCCGCATCGCCTTTCAGGCGCTCGCGGCTCGCCAATCAGCATCAGCCTGACCTCGCGGCCACTTTCCGCGAGCAGCCTGGCGGCGACAAATCCGTCGCCGCCATTATTGCCGGGGCCGGCGACCACCAAAATCGGACCCGAATGAGCGCGCGCCAGGACAGCATCCGCGACGGCGCGGCCGGCATTTTCCATCAATTCGATGCCGGGCGTGCCGCCTTCGATCGTCAGGCGGTCGGCCAGCGCCATTTGCTGCAGGTGTGAGAAGCTCGATCACGGCGGCGACCCTACCGGCCCTTCGCCGCGCCAACAATTCGCACCGCTACCGCCGTTCTTTTAGGCATGATGCTCAATTCTAGGCACCTAAAAAGAGGCAGTCGCCTAGACGCGAGGGCGGCACGCTGCAATTCCAGCGTAAAATCTGCTGTTGCAGGCTCCGCTGTTGGCACGGGACATGCAAACATGCGTGGGAGTCAGTAACAGCCAACGCTACGGGACGCCGGCCGAAGCCTGGATCAAACAGGCAGCGCCGCCGCAGGGATGGAATGAAAAAGATCGAGGCCATCATCAAGCCGTTCAAGCTCGATGAGGTGAAGGAGGCGCTGCAGGAGGTCGGGCTCACCGGCATTACCGTCACCGAGGCCAAGGGCTTCGGGCGGCAGAAGGGCCATACCGAGCTCTATCGCGGCGCCGAATACGTCGTCGATTTTCTCCCCAAGGTGAAAATCGAAGTCGTCACCAGCGATGACATGATGGAGAAGGCGATCGATGCGATCCGGCGCGCCGCGCAAACCGGCCGCATCGGCGACGGCAAGATATTTGTGTCGAATATCGAGGAAGCGATCCGGATCAGGACTGGCGAGTCCGGCGCAGACGCGATTTAAACCGGCGGGCCACGTCAAAGAGCCGCGCCAAAGTAACGGGGGATTGAGGAGCCGATGACGACAGCTAAAAACGTAATGAAGATGATCAAGGACAACGACGTCAAATACGTCGATTTCCGCTTCACCGATCCGCGCGGCAAGTGGCAGCACGTCACTTTCGACGTCAGCATGATCGAGGAAGACACTTTTGCGGAAGGCCAGATGTTCGACGGCTCTTCGATCGCCGGATGGAAGGCGATCAACGAGTTCGACATGAACCTGATGCCGGATCCGGCCTCGGCCTGCATCGACCCGTTCTTTGCGGAGACGACGCTGGTCCTCGTCTGCGACGTGCTCGAGCCGACCACCGGCGAGCCCTACAACCGCGATCCGCGCGGCATCGCCAAGAAAGCCGAAGGCATGGTGAAGTCGTCGGGCATCGGCGACACGATCTACTTCGGCCCGGAAGCCGAGTTCTTCGTGTTCGACGACGTGAAGTTCAAGGCCGATCCGTACAACACCGGCTTCAAGCTCGAACTCGATCGAATTCCCGACCAACTCCGACACCGAATATGAAGGCGGCAATCTCGGCCACCGCGTCGGCACCAAGAAGGGCTACTTCCCGGTGCCGCCGCAGGAACTCGGTGCAGGACATGCGCCTCAGCAAACAACGAACTGGTACCAAGGAACAACGGGAGAAACAAACGATTGTGAGATACTACTCACCGGCGGGGCGGTGGTGCTAGCTGGTGGGCGGCGCGCTGACGCCGGTCACGGCGGCCATGCCCTCGCCGACCAGCGGCGAGAGCCCGCCGCGCCGGCCATGCCGCTGACTACGCCGCCACATTTACTTTGTGTGGTGCGCTATGTTGCGGGCGTGGTGACGCTCTACTCCCTGGACTGATGGGCGGGCGTGGCTCGCGTCGGTGTCCGCGGTGTTCGGCTTGCAGGCGCGGACTGACGCAGGCGAGCGCGCACGCGCCTTTGGGTCGGCAAGCTCACGCTCTCCACGGGCCAAACTTCTCGCGTGCTTTGCAGTCTGCATATGCCAGAGCCGCGCGCCTTCAAATGCCGCAGTTGGCTGGAAGAGGGGGTACGACGCGTGTGGAAGGCGCTTGGGCGGAGCTCAGCTGGGAGGAGGGCGGTTGCGAACCTGTTGCGTCGGGCGCGCGCCGGGAAGGACTATCGCGGTATCGAGCCACTTTCCGGGAGCAGTCGCGCAAGCGCGACCCCCCGAGCCGCGCTTGCCATACAGTGGACCAAAGCCTCGCCCTCCGGATTGCCTCCGGGTGGACCGGGCGAGGCAGCGCCCTCGCCTGATCGCCGGGAATCGGGCCGCGCGGGGCGTGGCTGTGCGGGTGGCGAGGGGCATCAGGAGGTTGCCGTCGGCTCTGCCCGCGCGGTCGCGGGGCGAGTTCAGCTGCCACTAGCGCGGTGCGGTGAGGCGGGGCGCAAGTTTGTGGGCGTAGGACGCGGGCGCCGAGGGGTGGCGGGTCGAGGAGGAGGGAGAGGTCGAGCGGCGGGCGGTGGCCGGTGACGGTGGTGGCGAGGTTGACGAGGGCGGCGCGGATCTCGGGGAGGCGGACGCGGAACCGGGCGTGGTAGGCGGTCTCGAAAAGGATTGCAGGGTTTCGAGGGTCGGGCGGGCGTCGGGCAGGGGGACGCGGAGCAGGTGGGTCTGGCCGACGAACTGCATGTCGGCGGCGCAGGCGACGGTGATGGCGCTGGGGGTGATGGCCTCGGCGGCGATCAGGGCGCGGCCCTGGCTTCCTGGGCGGCGAGGGTGGCGTGGACGTCGCCAATGTCGAGGTCGGCGAGCGGGCGGGCGAGGGTCTGCACGAAATCGTGGCGCAGGTCTGCGACGACGCAGCCGAGCGCATTGGTCAGGCCGGGGCGGGCGGGGACGAGGACGCGGGGGATGCCGAGCTCGCGGGCCAGCGCGGTGGCGTGCAGCGGGCCGGCGCCGCCGAAGGCGAAGAGGGTGAGGTCGCGGGGGTCGGCGCCGAGCGAGAGCGAGACCATGCGGATCGCGTTCGCCATCTTCGTGTCGGCGATGCGGAGGATGGCGGCGGCGGCTGCGCCAGGTCGAGGCCGAGCGGGCCGGCGATGCGGGCGGCGGGCGTCGGCGCTTCGAGGGCCGGGAAGCGGGACGGGTCGAGGCGGCCGAGGACGAGGTGGGCGTCGGTGATGGTGGGCTCCAGGCTGCCGCGGCCCGCGGCGGCGGGGCCGGGGTCCGCGCCGGCGCTGGCCGGGCCGACTTCCAGCAGGCCGGCGGGGTTGATGCGGGCGATCGAGCCGCCGCCGGCGCCGATGGTGCGGACGTCGACCATCGGCACGTGGACTGGCATGGCGTATTCGATCTCGATCTCGGAGGAGATCGCGGGCTGGCCGCCGCGGATCAGCGCGACGTCGGTGGAGGTGCCGCCCATGTCGTAGGTGACGAGGTCGGTTATCCGGCGCGCGGGCGGTGTAGGCGGCGGCGATGACCCCGGAGGCGGGGCCGGACATCACCGTCTTAGCCGCCTCGCGCGGGACACGGCTGGCGGTGGTCATGCCGCCGTTGCCGGTCATCACGAGCAGGTCGCGGCGGAAGCCGCGGGCGCGGAGGTCGGTGGCGAGGCGGGTGACGTAGCGGTCGAGCAGGGGCTCGACCGCGGCGTTGACGCCCGCCGTGACGCCGCGCTCGTACTCGCGGCTCTCGGAGAGGCAGCGCGTGGCCGAGGGTGATGTAGCGGTTGGCCAGAGGCCGCGGGCAATGTCGGCGGCGCGGAGCTCGTGGGCGGGGTTGGCGTAGGCGTGGAGGAAGTGGATGACGAGGGACTCGCAGCCCTGCGCGAGCAGGTGGGCGATGGCGGCGGGGGTGGCGCCTTCGTCAAGGGGGGTGAGGATGCGGCCGCGGGCGTCGAGGCGCTCGGGGACCTCGAGGCGGAGGTCGCGGGGGATCAGCGGGGTGAAGCGGCCGGTCATGCCGTAAGGGGCGGGCCGGGTGCGGCGGCCGAAGTTCGAGGATGTCGCGGAAGCCCCGGGTGGTGATCAGGCCGGTGCGGGCGAGGCGACGTTCGAGCAGGGCGTTGGTGGTGACGGTGGTGCCGTGGACGAGGAGGTCGATGCGGTCGAGCGGCGTGTCGGCGGCGTCCAGGGCGGCGAGGACGCCGGCGGCCTGGTTGGCGGTGGTCGGGGTCTTGACGAGGCGGACGGTGGCGCCGTCGACCAGGATCAGGTCGGTGAAGGTGCCGCCGACATCGATGCCGGCCACGGTTGTCATCGGCGGGTCCGCGCGGGGGTCGCGCCGGCCTCGGGGGAGGCTGAAGCCCCCGCTCGGCCGGCGCGGGTCGGTCGGCCGCCCTTGCGGCCTCCCTCCGGCGGAGGCGGGCTTAGCCGCCGAGTATCGTTCTCCCCGCCTGTTGGCGGGGCCCCCGGTCTGCTCGATAGGGTTTCATGCCAGTATGAAATCCTTTGGGGAGCGTCGGTTGCGGCGGATCGCTCAGACGCCGACGTAGGTGCGGAAGGCGGGGTGGGCGGGGGTGAGGCCGGCGGTCGGCAGGGTCTCGGGGGTGCGGCCGGTCTCGACGAAGGTGATGCGGTCGGCCAGCGCGAGGGCGGCCTCGACGTGGGCATTCGACGAGGATGGTGGCGACGCCGGTGGCGCGCAAGCTGCGGATGGTGGCGCGATTTGGGCGATCAGCGAGGGCTGCAGGCCTTCGGTCGGCTCGTCGAGCAGCAGGACGCGCGGGCCGGTGCAGAGCGCGCGGGCGATGGCGAGCATCTGTTGCTCGCCGCCGGAGAGGGTGCCGGCGGTCTGGGCGAGGCGCTCGGGGAGGCGCGGGAAGAGGGCGAGGGCGCGGTCGCGGGTGGCGGGGGGCTCGGCGTTGGTCATCAGGCCCGAGGGTGAGGTTCTCGGCGACGGTGAGCTCGGCGAACAGGCGGCGGCCCTGCGGGACCCAGGCGAGGCGGTGGTGCGGGACCGCGTGGGCCGGGAGGGTGTCGAGGCGGGTGGCGTCGAGGGTGATGGTGCCCGCGTGGGGCGGACGAGGCCCATCAGGGTCTTCAGGAGCGTCGACTTGCCGGCGCCGTTGCGGCCCATCAGCACGAGGATCTCGGCCGGGGCGACGCTGAGGCTGGCGCCGTGCAGGACGCGGACCGGGCCGTAGCCGGCGTGGAGATTCTCGGCCGTCAGGGTCATGCGCCGAGATAGGCGGCCTGGACGGCGGGGTCGGCGCGGACCGCCGCGGGGGTGCCGGTGGCGAGGCGGCGACCGGCGTCGAGCACGGTGATGCGGTCGGCGAGGTCCATGACGACGTCCATGTTGTGCTCGATCAGCAGCACCGTGGCGGTTTCGGCGATGGATTGCACGAGCGACTTGAAGGCCTCGATCTCGGAGAGGGCCAGCCCCTGGGTCGGCTCGTCGAGGATCAGGAGCTTCGGCCGCAGCGCGAGGCCCATGGCGACCTCGAGCAGGCGCTGGTGGCCGTAGGCAAGGGTTCCGGCGGGCTGGTCGGCGTGGTGTCGAGGCCGACGCGGGCGAGCGCCGCGCGGGTGGCGGCGGGAGGTCGGCGGCTGTGCGCTGGGCGGCGAGGGCGACGTTGTCGAAGACGCTGAGGCGCGGGAAGATCGCGGTGATCTGGAAGGTGTAGGCGATGCCGAGCCGCACCCGGGCGTGGGCGGGGAGGCGGGTGATGTCGCGTGCCCTTCGAAGCGGATGCTGCTCGGCGTCGGGAAACAGGCGGCCGGAGATAGCGCCTGACGAGGGTGGTCTTGCCGGCGCCGTTCGGCGCCGATCGGCGTGGACCTCGCCGGTGGGGGTCGAGGTCGACGCGGTCGACGGCGGTGAGGCCGCCGAAGCGGCGGGTCAGGCCGCGGGCTTCGAGCAGGGTGACGGCAGCCACGGCAGGGCCGGTGCGCGCAGCGTCCAACCATGCCCCGCGGCGCTGAAGAGTACGCGGGCGAGCAAGGCGATGCCAACTAGCAGGTGGCTCGAGGCTAGGCGCTGGAGCCGAGGTCGACGAGGTAGAGCATGAGGGCGCGCGGTGCCGACGAGGGGCCCGAGCCCGGCGCCCGCGCCGCCGAGCATAGACCGAGAGCAGCGGCAGGAGTCCAGTATCTGATTGAGGCGAGGCGCCGCCGGCGTAGCCGAACGGTGGGCCCAGGCGGCGCCGGCGCGACGAGAGGGTGCCGGCGCGGGGTCAGCGCCAGCAGGCGGTGGCGGAGGGGTCCGTATCCCAGATCCGGCGCGCTGGGTTGCTCGTGGATCGCGATGGGACGCCCCCGGTGGCGGAGCCGGCTGAGGGCGGAGGGTGGCGAGGAGGGCGGCGGCGAAGAGGGCTGTAGGCGGTGAGGAGCGCGGGGCGTCCGCGCGTTCAGGGACCCGAGGGCTGCAGCGCCGCCGGCAGCACTGAAGCCCCTCGTCTGCCGCGGGTGATGTTGCTGAAGCAAAGCACGGTCAGATAGCCGGCCGGGCTGAAACACTCCCCCCGCGTGGACCGATGATGAAGGCGGCGCCGCCGGGGCGGCGCGCGAGCAGGCCGGTGAGGAAAGGGCGGGGCGCCGGCGCGGCCAGGCCGGGGCCGGCGGGGAAGGTGGTGGAGCGTGGCGCCGAGCGCGGGGCCCCAGGCTGGCGGCGAAGAACAGGCGTGGCCGAGCGCGAGCAGCCTGGTGTCGCAGAAGGGCGAGGTCGAGCCGGTGGCGAAGCCCGCCAGAAAGGATCCGGTCGGGGGTGGCGTAGGCGGGGAGCGTCAGGCCGAGCGCGGAGGAGGCCGGCGGGAGGCGGCCAGGTGCGCACCCCAGGTTTTCACGTAGCCTCAGGCGGGCTCGCGCCGTTCCCCCGGAGGAGCACGGCCGAGTGTGCGGCGCGAGCCCGCCGTGACGGTCTCCCCGTGAAAACCTGGGGTGCGCACCTCGCCGTCCTCGCCGGCCCTCCCGTGCTCGGCCTGACCTCCCCGCCTACCACGCCACCAACCTCGCCCGGATCCTGGTGCTCGCGATCTTCGCCATCGGCTACAATCTCGCCTTCGGCTACACCGGCCTGCTCTCCCTCGGCCACGCCCTGTTCTTCGCCGCCGGCCTCTACGCCGCCGGCCTCGGCGCCACGCTCGCCGGCCTCCCCGCCGGCCCCGGCCTTGTCGCCGGCCTCGCCGCCGGCGCGCCGCCGCCTTCTCACCGGCCTGCTGGCGCTGCGCACCAGCGGCGTCGCCTTCATGATCGTCACGCTGATGTTCGCCCAGGCCGGCTACCTGACCGTGCTTTACTTCGGCGCCATCACCCGCGGCGACGAAGGCTTCGTCCTCCCCGCCGCCGCCCGCATCCTCGGCCCGCTCGACCTCGCGCCGACACCCCGCGCTTCCTCGCCGCCCTCGCCCTCTTCGCCGCCGCCCTCCTCGCCTCCCTCGCCCTCATCCGCTCCGCCACCGGCCGCGTCCTCGTCGCGATCCGCGAGAACCCCGAGCGCACCCGCATGCTCGGCTACGACCCCTTCCGCTACCGCCTGCTCGCCCTCACCCTGTCCGGCCCGCTCTCCGGCCTCTCCGGCGCCGCCTACGCGCTGATGTTCGGCTACGCCGGCGCCAGCTTCGCCTCGATCCAGTATTCGATCCTGCCGCTGCTCTGGGTACTGCTCGGCGGCGCCGGCACCACCCTCGGGCCCCTGGTCGGCACCGCGCTGATGTTCTACCTGGTCGACGCTCGGCTCCAGCGCCACCTCGAGCCTCCTCTCGTCACCGGCGTCGCCCTGCTCGCCCTCGTGCTCTTCGCCCCGCGTGGCCTGCTCGGCACCCTGCGCGCCCGCATCCCATGGCTGCCGTGAGCCTGCTCCAGACCCGCGCCCTCACCCGTCGCTTCGGCGGCCTCACCGCCGTCGACGCCGTCGACCTCGACCTCGCGCCGGGCGAGGTCCACGCCCTGATCGGACCGAACGGCGCCGGCAAGACCACCCTGGTCAGCCTGATCTCCGGCCGCCTCCTCCCCGACGCGGGCACGATCCGCTTCCGCGACCGCGACATCACCCGCCTGCCCGCCGACGCCCGCGTCCGGCTCGGCATCGCCTACACCTTCCAGATCACCGCGATCTTCCCGCGGCTCACCGTCTTCGACAACGTCGCCCTCGCCGCCCAGCGCCACGCCGGCGACCTCCGCGCCGACACCCTTGCCGCCCTCGCCCGCGTCGGCCTCGACACCCGCGCCGAGCAGCCCGCCGGAACCCTCGCCTACGGCCACCAGCGCCTGCTCGAGATCGCGATGGGCCTCGCCCTCCGCCCGGCGCTCCTCATCCTCGACGAGCCGACGCAAGGCCTCGCCCTCTCCGAGATCGAGAACTTCAAGGCGCTGGTCCGCAGCATCGCCGAGGCCGGCACCGTGCTGCTCATCGAACACGACATGGACGTCGTCATGGATCTCGCCGACCGCATAACCGTGCTCGACCTCGGCCGCCGCCTCGCCACCGGCACGCCCGCCGAAATTCGCGCCGACCGCGCCGTCCAGGCCGCCTACCTCGGCGCATGACCCTCACCGTCGCCAGCCTCGACGCCGGTTACGGCCCGGTCCAGGTCCTGCACGGCGCCAGCCTCGCCGTTGCTCCGCGGCGAGATCCTCGCGCTGATGGGCCGCAACGGCGCCGGCAAGTCCACCCTCCTGAAGACCATCATGGGCCTCGTCCGCCCCGCCGCCGGCAGCGTCACCCTGGACGCCACCCGCCTCGACGCCCTGCCCGCCCACGCGGTCCCGCGCCACGGCATCGCCTGGGTCCCGCAGGGCCGCCGCCTGTTCGCCGAACTGACCGTCGCCGAGAACCTCGAGTCGGCCTGATGACCAGCGCCGAGCGGCCCCGCCACCCGCGACCGCGCCCTCGCCCTGTTCCCGCGCCTGCGCGACCGCCTGTCCCAGCCCTCCGGCACCCTCTCCGGTGGCGAGCAACAGATGCTCGCCATCGCCCGCGCCCTCTGCACCGAGCCCGCGCGTCCTCCTGCTCGACGAGCCCACCGAGGGCCTTCAGCCCTCGCTGATCGTCCGAATCGCGACACCATCCGCACCTTGCAGCGACCGGCGTCGCCGCGATCCTCGTCGAGCCCACGTCCATGCCGCCCTCGCCGCTCGCCGACCGCATCACCTTCGTCGCGACCGGCCGCACCCCCGAGACCCTCGCGACCGCCGGCCTCACCGCCGCCCCCCCCGCCTTCGCTCCTATGTCGGCGTCTGAGCGATCCG
>CAWBHU010000013.1:0-151578 GCA_963788805.1 uncultured Alphaproteobacteria bacterium | reverse complement strand
GGGGCAGCAGGATTTGAACCTGCGACCCCCTGCTCCCAAAGCAGGTGCGCTACCAGGCTGCGCCATGCCCCGGCCGGGCTGTGGATCGCATGGCGGCCGCGTCCGGTCAATGCGCGCGTGGTTGCGTCATTTCACCGGCCCTGCCACTCCGCCGGCGCGAAGCGCACCACCGCGCCCTCGAACGGCGGCCGCGTGTTCTGGAACGCGCCGCCGGCGTAGAGATTGCCGGCGCCGTCGAACGCCACCGTGTCGACGAACGGCATCGACACCTTGAGCGTGTTGAGGTGCTTGCCGGCGCGGTCGAACAGATGCACCCGCCCCTCGCCGTATTCGGCAACCGCCAGCACGCCCGGACGCAGCGATCAGGCCGTCGGGGCCCGCCTCCGGATAGGAGAACGTCCGGGTCGCGTCATGCTGGGCGAAATCCGCGAACACCCGCGTCGCCGTGACGCGCTGACGGCCGTCGAGGGTGAGCGCCAGGATGCGCCGCGCCAGATGCTCCGACACGTACAGCGTGCGCGTGGCCGCGATCGAAAGCCACGCCGTTGGCGTATTTGATGCCGCTGACCACCTCGGTCATCACGCCCATCGCGGTGAGGTGATAGACGCGGCCGGTCGCCGGCGCGCGCACGCTGAAAATGCCGGAATCGGAGAAATACACCCCGCCCTGCCCGTCGCTCGCCGAGGCGTTGGGATCGCCCACCGGCCTGCCGCCCGGTGCGGTGCGGAAGCGCCGCCCGGTCACGCCCGCGGCGGACACTTCGACGACGTGCTTGCCGAGATGGCAGTTCACCAGGAAGCCGCGCCGGCCCGAACGGGCTGATCGCGGTCGGCCCGCAGCCGGCATCGCGCCAGAACTCGCGCGTCGTGCCGCTCTCGATGATGCTGACGCGGTCGGCGCCCATCTCGGCGAAATACATGCGCCCGCCATGCCACAGCAGGCCTTCGGGATAGGCGCCCGACGCGACCACGGCAGGTTCGGCATGCGCCGCAGCCGCGAGCGAGCCGCAAGCAGCAGCGCCGATGAGCCGCGCGCTCATGCCTTCTCGCCGCGCAGGAAGCGGTCGCACAGGATCATCACCAGGCCGCAGGCCGCCGTGATCGCCGCGAACACCATGGTCAGCGCGCGCGAGCCGAACATCGGCACCAGCGTGAAGGTCGTCACCAGCGTGCCGAGCACGTTGCCGACCGTCGACACGCCGTAGACGTAGCCGACCAGCCGGCCGCCGAAGCTCACCGACGTCAGCAGCAGGCGCACCGCGAACGGCGTGAACACGCTCATCAGCGTCAGCGGCAGCAGCAGCAGCGCGGTCGCCGCCAACACGATGCCGGCCATGCCGTCGCCGACGCCGCGCAGAATCCAGGCGAACAGCGGATCGACCCACAGCGGAATGCTGAACAGATAGACGCCCGGCGACGATCAGCAGCGCGCCGCACAGTTTCGGGCTCATGGTGCGGTCGACCAGCGCGCCGCCGATCAGATAGCCCAGCATCAGCGCGATCAGCACGGTGGCGATCAGCGACGCCCAGGTGTTGATGCCGCCGCCGAAGTACGGATAGAGGTAGCGGCTCGCCAGCATCTCGAAGCCCATCAGCGCGAAGCCGAGCACGACGGCGATGACGAACAGCAGCAATCCGCGCAGCAGGGAGTGCGGCATCAGCGGGGCGCTTCCGTCTGGTCTTTCCACTTTTCGTTGTTCTGCTCGATGGCGCGCATGGTCTCGACCGGCGCGAAGTCGTCGGTCAGGACCTTGCCGGTCGGCCGGCCCAGCACGCGCCGCGCGGCCGACCATGGTGCGCAGATCGTAGCGCAGATTGTAGCGCGCCTGCACCGCGGCTGGCGCGCGCCATCAGGTCGGCCTGGCGCAGCCGACGGCCCGTCGTAGCCGACCGCCACCACGTTGCCGCCGCCGTCGTAGAGATCGACCGACGGGAAACACGCTGTTGAGCGTCGCGGTCGCGGAATTCGAACAGCATGGTCGAGGGCTCGATGTTCTGCACCACCACCCCGCCCGGCGCGAGCCGCGACTTCACCAGCGTGTAGAACTCCTTGGTCAGCAGGTGGAACGGCACGAACGGCCCGCGGTAGGCGTCGATCAGGATGATGTCCCAGCGGTCGTTGTCGCGCATCAGGAACGAGCGGCCGTCGGCCACCACCGCGCGCATGCTCGCCGGATTCCTTGAAGCTGAAATACTTCTTGGCGAGATCGACCACGTCCTTGTCGATCTCGACCGCGAGGATGGCGGTGTCGGGCAGCGCGGCATTGAGATAGGAGACGGTGCGGCCGCCGCCGAGGCCGATCTCCAGGATGCGCTCGACCTTCGGCGCGTAGGCCAGGCCCACCGTCATCAGCCGGGTGTATTCGACCGTCAGCGCGCCGGGATCCGACAGCTTCATGCCGCTCTCGGTGTAGTAGCGCTTGTTGTGGCCGAACGTCATGGTGACGCTGTCGGTGTCGCCGAAAATGAAGATGTTGTTGTAGATCGACTCGCGCTTCTCGAGCAGGCCGGTCTGCGCCGCGGCCGCGCCGGCCGCAACAGCAGCGCGAGCGCCAGATCGCACGCCAGTCGCGAGCAACGCGCATCAGCGGTCCGCCGCGCGAATGAACGGATCATGACTCACAGGCCTCGCTTTCGGTGAATGGGATTGGGGCGCGGCGGTCAGCCGTAGCGAACAAATAGCAGCGGCAAAAAGCACAACGAATCCGGAGCCGCGCGGCCTTGCGCTCAGCGGCCGCGGAACATCGGGTGCACCACCCGGTCGCCGGGCGCGATGCCGAGCTTGCGCGCGCGTGCCGCCGATCACCTCCAGCACGGCGCGCACCGGCCGCCCGGAGCGTGATGGTCTGGGTCGACTGCGGCTTGGTGTTCTCGGCGATCCGGACGATGCGGCCGTCCGACCGGATGAAGATCATGTCGAGCGAGAGCAGGTGTTCTTCATCCACATCGTGATCGGCTGGTCGCGCTTGAAGTCGAACAGCATGCCGCGGCCTTCCGGCAGCTCGCGTGCGGTACATCAGCCCGCGGTCGAGCTCCGCGTCGGTGACGGCCATCTCGACCGCAAAGTTGCGCACCCCGGTCTTGGTGACGATCTCCAGGGTCTGCAGCTCGGCGGCGTGCAGCGCGCCGCCCGGCGCCAGGACCGGGAGGAACGAGCAGCGAAGGCGACGGCGAAGAAGGTCGTCCAAAAGCGCATCGCGCCCATTAGGGGCGCGATGCCGTGAACTTCAAGACGGCGTTTCTAGTGCGAGGCCGGTCCGTGCGGCCCGGTGTCCGGGTGCACCTCGGCCGCCATCAGGCCCTTCGGCCCCGGCCCGAACCGCACCAGCACGGTCTGGCCCGGCCGCAGCTCGGTGATGCCGTAGCGCCGCAGCGTCTCCATGTGGACGAAGATGTCCGGCGTGCCCTCGCCGCGCGTCAGGAAGCCGAAGCCGCGCAGCCGGTTGAACCACTTCACGATCGCCCGCTCGAGCCCGCTGGTCGGCGTCACCGTGACATGGGTGCGCGCCGGCGGCAGCGTCGAAGGATGCACCGCGGTCGACTCGTCCATCGACAGGACGCGGAAGGCCTGCAGGCCCTTCGGCCGCTGCAGCACCTCGCAGACCACGCGCGCGCCTTCGTAGGCGGTCTGGAAACCGTCGCGGCGCAGGCAGGTCACGTGCAGCAGAATGTCCGGCAGCCCGTTGTCCGGCACGATGAAGCCGTATCCCTTGGCGACATCGAACCACTTGATGACGCCGGAGAGTTCGATGACGCTCGCTGCCGCATCGTCGGCAACTTCGCCACCCGATTGCGGTCCAAGCCCCAGACCCTTTTGGAATTCCGTCCGACGCCATGATGACGTTGGTTTCTTTGCTTGAGGCGTCTCTTGTTGGACGCTTCGACGAATCTGCTTAACCAACGCAACATTGCACCCGCGCGCCGGATTTGCGCAACGAAATGTTGCGGGGTTGTGAACAACCCTTGGATATCGGCGAATCAGTGCGCGATGAACGGCGCGAGCACGTCGCCGATGTCGTGGTGCATAACCAGATCGGCGATGTCGTCGAACTCGGTCGGGTCGCGATTGATGATGACGAGCCGCGCACCGTTGCGCTTGGCGACGCAACGGGAAGCCGGCAGCCGGCCAGACCACCAGCGACGAACCGATGGCGAGGAAAAGATCGCAAGATTCTGCAAGCTCTTGCGCCCGGCGCATCGGCGTCCTCGGGCATCGACTGGCCGAACGAGACCGTCGCGGTCTTGATGAAGCCGCCGCAGTCCGGCAGTCGGGCGCGCAGCCGTTGGCGCGGTCCATCCGCTGCCTTCACCCAGGGCAGTTCGTAGCGCTTGGCGCAGTCGAGGCAGGTGGCATAGGTGGTGTTGCCGTGCAGCTCGACCACGTGCTCGGCCGCAAACCCGGAAGCCTGGTGCAGATTGTCGATGTTCTGCGTCACCACGGCCGGCACCTTGCCCGGCCCGGTAGAGGCTCGCCAGCGCCCGGTGGCCGCGGCCGGGCTTGGCGCCGCCGAACTGCTCCTCCATGGCGAAGCGCCGCCGCCAGCTCTCGTTGCGCATCTCCTGGCTCGCCAGGAAGTCGCCGAACTCGATCGGCCGCATCTTGGTCCAGATGCCGCCGGGCGAACGGAAGTCCGGGATGCCGCACTCGGTCGAGATGCCGGCGCCGGTGAACGGCACGATGACCTTGGCGTCGGCGACCAGTTCGCGCAGGCGCTCGATGGCGGTCTCCAGGTCGGTCGCGATCATATGGGCCGGCCGGGATTTTCATTTCGCTAACGCGGCGAGCACGCGCTGGGCCGCCGCCTCCGCGATCGCAGCGGTCGCGGCCGGACTGCTGACGGTCGCCGCTTACGCTTTTCTGATCGGACTCCGAGAGCAAAGCCGAGCGACGAATATGTCGTCGCGATCTCCTGCCTGGCGATGGTTGGGTTCATCGTCTGGAGCGTGAAACTGACGCGCTGGCCGGTGAGGCTTTATCTCGCGCTGGTGCCGACCGCGCCGATCAACTATGCGGTGGCGATCGCCGCAGAAGCGGTGCTTTTGTTCGTCCACGGCCTGGTGCTGTCGCAGCTCTGCGATGGTTCGGCGAATTTCCAGACCCAGGGAAACGATATCCGGGCCGCGATGAGTTCGCCGCTTGCGGCGCTTTTTATTTTCAATACGATCATTCTCGCGCCGGTCACCGAAGAAATCCTGTTTCGCGGCTTCCTGTTGCCAAGCTGGAGCCGCTCGTGGCTTGGGCCAATCGGCGCGGTCGTGGCGACGTCGATGATCTTCGCTGCAATGCATATCTAGTACGATCTTTGCGGCATGCTTGCAGTCGGGCTGGCAGGCTGCGTCTATGGCTGGCTGCGCTTGCGCAGCGGATCGCTGCTGCCGCCGATCCTGGCGCACTGCATAGGCAATGCCATGGCGACGATCGGACTTGCGATTAGCTCTTGAGGCAATCTGACCTGGAACTGAAAACGCCGGACCAAGGCCCGGCGTTTTGTTTCTAGCTCCGGTTCTTGTCCCTGAAGCGGTCCATCAGCGGCTTGTCCTGGCCGCCGTCGATCTCGATCATCGTGCCGTTGACCATTTCCATCAGCGGCGAGGCCAGCATGACAACGAGGTTGGCGACCTCCTCGACCTCGGCGATGCGGCCCATCGGAATCGAGGCCGGCGCCAGCGTGTCGGCTTCCTCGTAGGAGATCTTCATGTCGCGCGACATCGCCTTGACGAGGCCGGCCCAGCGCTCGGTGCGCACCGGGCCCGGATTGACCGCGCAGAAGCTGATCTTGTCCTTGCCGTACTGGCCGGCGAGCGACATCGTGAGGTTCTGGCCCGCGGCGTTGGCCGCGCCCGGGCAGATTTCCCAGTAGGACGGCTTCACGCCGTCATTGCCGATCAGGTTGACGACGCGGCCGCCGCCCTGCTTGACGCATGATCGGCAGCACGTAGCGCAGGCACCGCACATAGCCCATGAATTTGAGCTGCAGGCCCTTCTCCCAGTCGTCCTCGGTCAGGTGCTCGATCACGCCGCCGGCAGCGGAGCCCGCATTGTTGATCATGATGTCGATGCGGCCGAGCGCCTTGTGGGCCTGCTCGATGAAGCTCTTGGCGTCTTCGTCCTTGCGCAGATCGGCGGTGATCGGCACGATCTTGCGGCCGGTCGCCTTGGCAATTTCCTGGGCGGTAGCCTCAAGCGGCTCCTTGCGGCGCGCGCAGATCGCGACGTCGACGCCTTCCTTGGCGAGCGCAATGGCGATGCCCTTGCCGATGCCTTCGCTGCCGCCGGTGACCGCCGCGGTCTTGCCCTTCAGTTTCAGGTCCATCTTCTCTTGACTCCTACTTAAGACGGCTTATGCGACAGCCATCGGCCGCGCTCGGCCTCTGCAAACAGTTCTTCCAGCGCGGCGTTGAACTTCGCCGGCTCTTCGCTGGTAATCGTGTGGCCGGTGCGCGGCACGACCACGAGGCCCGCGGTCGGCACGGTGCGGCTTGCAGATAAATGCTGGCATCGACGCACCAGCTCGTCTTCGTCGCCAACGACGACGAGCAGTGGCGGCTTGAAAGCCTTGAGTTCCGCTTTCCATCTCCTGCAGCGTCGGACGCTTGCGCCTGCAGATTGTCCATCGCCAGCGCATGGCCGATCGTCGGAATGCTCGCTCATCAGCTGGACGAAATCGCGCGTAGCCGCGCGGATCCTTGTTCTTCTGCGACTGCCGGGTCGGAGCCGTCGGCAGTATTTCGCCGCGGCCTCCGCCATCGTCCTGGCCGCGAAACATCTTGCCGTTCTCGCGCGACAGCGCGCGGCATCTCTTCGACCTTTTTCGGATCGGGGCTCGATCCATAGCCGCAGCCGGCGGCCGTGACCGAAATGCAGCGCTGCGGATATTTGATGCCGACATGCAGCGCAGTTAGCGCGCCCATCGAGTGGCCGACCACGTGCGCCTTGTCGATCTTGAGCGCATCCATCACCGCGATCACGTCGTCGCGCGGATTGTCCTGGCTGTAGCTTGTCGGGATCATCGGGATGTCCGAAGGCGGATAGCCGCGCTGGCTGTAGGTGACGCAGCGATGCGAGCGCGCGAAATACCGCATCTGCGGCTCCCAGGTGCGATAGTCGCCGCATATTCGTGCACGAACACGATTGGCGTGCCGCTGCCCGCCTCTTCGTAATAAAGCCGCGTGCCGTCATGCGAAGTGATGTGCGGCATCTCGTCCTCCCGGCCATTGGCGCCAGATCGTTTGCGTGCAAATGAAAGGCTAGTAAAGTCGGCAGAAAGCCGCAAGGCGGCTGCTTGCTTGCGAGCCGCTGAGCGCCGCTAAGATAAGGCCAACGCCAACGGGAGACGGGTCCATGTCGAAGATGTCACGGCGCGGCTTTGCCGCGCTCGCAGCCGCGCTTGCTTTCAGCTTTGCCGGAGCAAGCGCGCACGCGCAGCAACTGCCGGTGATCCGCGCGTCGAGCCTGACGCTGCCGGTGTTCAACCCGCTGGTCTGGAACGTGATGAAGGTCCAGGGCTTCGACAAGAAGCACGGCTTCGAGCTCGAGGCCAAACCATATCCGTCGATCTCGGCGTTCTACGCCGCCTTCGCGACCGGCGAGACCGACGTGCTGATCGGCGGGCCGACCGTTCTGCAGAAGCTCTACTACGAAGGCGTGCCGGTGCGGCTGGTCGTCGACCGGCTTCACGCTCGCCGACCTCGTCGTGTTCACAAAGAACCCGCAGATCAAGTCGCTCGCGGATCTCAAGGGCAAGCAGCTCGCCGCCGACCTCGGCTCGTCGCAGTACCAGGTCATCAAGATCTACGCGAACGCCAAGGGCATCGACCTTGGCAAGGACATCACCGTCGTCAACGCCAACTTTGCGGTGGCGCGGGCGCAGCTCGAGGCCGATCGCGTCGATGCCGCGCTGGTGATCGAGCCGCTCGCCAGCATCATCCTCAAGCAGAACCCGGACTGGAAGATCATCTTCAACGGCGCCGAAGGCTGGAAGGAGCTGACCGGCGAGGACGGCTGGGAAGTCGCGGCGGCAATGCGCGCCGATGCCATCCAAAAAAATCCCAAGGCGCCGCAGATGCTCGTCGCGGCACTCAAGGACACGGCGGCATTCATGAACAACAACACGGCGGAAGCCGACAAGATCGCCAATGAGACCGTGAAACTGCCGCCCGGCATCCTTACCGCTGCCATCGGCAGCAAGCGTTTCAACATGATCGTCGAGCCGGCGTGGGAGCCGAAAACCCGCAAGGCGCTCACCGACATGATGGAGCGCGCGGTGAAGGCCGGCTTCTACGAGAAGATGCCCGGCAACGACATTTTCTATTCGCCGTAGACCTCACCCTCATGGTGAGGAGCGCGGCGACTAACGCGCGTCTGAACCATAGGCCAGGTGTTGAAGGATGGGCCCATCCTTCGAGACGCCCGCTTCGCGGGCTCTCAGGATGAGGGTGAGACGAATGAGCATACTCGAGAGCCACCGCGAAGCCGCGGTCGATTACCGGTTTCCGCGGCAGACTCTCATTTCCATCCTGGTGTTCTGCGTGGCGTGGGAGGTGCTCTCGCAGCTCTCGCCCTATCTCGGCATCCCGCCCTTCGCCGTGCCGAGCTTTGTCCGCATCGGCCAGAGCCTGATGAAGATCACGGCGATCGACGTGATCGTCACGCTGGCTCGCGTGCTCGCGGCGCTGGCAGTGTCGTTCGTGATCGGGGTGGCGCTCGCCATGGCGATGTACCGCTCGCGCGCGCTGGAGAACTATCTTCACCCGATGATCCGGCTGCTCATGGCCGTGCCGGTCGTGTCCTGGATCCTGTTCGCGATCCTTTGGTTCAAGGGCGTGGAATTCCGCATCGGCTTTGTGCTGTTCGCGGTATGCGGGCCGGTGTTCCTGGTCGACTCGCTCGACGCGATGCGCGGCGTGCCGCGCGAACTGCGCGGCATGATGCAATCGTTCCGGCCCACCACGCTGCAATTTTTCCTCAAGCTGATGCTGCCGGCGATCCTGCCCAGCATCATCACCAGCTGGAAGATCAACCTCTCGCTCGCGATCCGCGTCGTCACGATTGCCGAGCTGGTCGGCGCGGTCACCGGCATCGGCCACCAGCTCGCAGTGGCGCAGGAATTGTTCTCGGTCGCCGACGTGTTCGCATGGACTTTGGTGCTGGTCGCGCTGCTGTTCCTGCTCGAAGGCATCGTGATCCAGATCGAGCACCGGCTGCTGCGGTGGCGGCCATGAAGCAGATCAACTCGCCGCCGCCGATCGCCGTGCGCAAGCTGCGCAAGGTGTTCCGCCAGACCACGACGGGGCAGAACGTCGTGGCGATCGACCGGCTCGATCTCGATATCGCGCCGCGCGAGGTGGTCGCCATTGTCGGACAGACCGGCTGCGGAAAATCGACCTTGTTCGACCTGATGATCGGCCTGGAGCGGCCGAGCGAGGGCTCGATCCGGATCGGCGACAAGACACCGGCCGGCGATTTCGATTACTTCCGCGGCAGGATCGCCACCGTATTCCAGCAGGACCGGCTGCTGCCGTGGCGGAGCGCGCTCGACAACGCCAAGCTGCCGCTCGAACTGATGGGTGTGCCGGAAGCTCAGCAGAAAGAGCGCGCGCTCGTCTGGCTGAAGCGGCTCGGCCTTGGCAACTTTACCAACGCCTACCCGCACGAACTTTCCGGCGGCATGCGCCAGCGCGTGGCGATCTCCCGCGCTTTCGTGGTGGAACCCGAAATCCTGCTGGCCGATGAAGCGTTCGGCCACCTCGACGAAGTCACCGCCGCGGAGCTGCGCGCCACCTTCCTGGCGCTGGCGCGCGAAACCGGCTCGACCGCCATCCTCATTACCCACCAGCTCGAGGAAGCGATCGAGGTCGGCGACCGCATTGTCGTGCTGGGCAAGTCGGCGCAACTGCTGGCCGACATTCATGTGAAGAAATGGCCGAAGTCGAAGTACGGCCAGTTGCGTGCCGCGATCCAGCAGACGCTGCAGGGCAACAAACCAATCGGCGGGCTGCAGAAAAAGCCTTCAACGCGCAAACACCATCGCGTGAAGTCCGCCAACGCGTAGGAGTCCACACCGCTAGCGCGGCTTCAAAATAGCCTTCGCTGCGTCGCCGACCGCTTCGACCGACATATCGGTGTCGAGGAAGCAAACGATCCGGCACGGGCAGCCTTCGAGACCCTCGTAACGCCACGGGAAGGCGCCGATCAGGCAGCGCTTGCCGAGCATCAGCTCGATGTCGCCGCCGAGATTTTCGGCGTGCAGCAAGCCTTCCTGGAACGCCCAGTTGTGGAACGGAAAGACGTCGGCGGTGACTTTGCGGCCCGAGCGCTTGTGCGTGTACTCGAACGTGCCGAAGAACTCGCCCGGCGTCTTGCCGTGTTTCTTGGTGAACTCCTCCGCGAGATCCGGCCGCATGTAGCGGATCGACGTGTTCATCGCGTGGTCGCAGGAGCCGGCGTCCATGCCCCACCACTTGATCTTCTTCTTGAGCATCCAGTGCAGGGTGTCGAGGTTCGGGCCGGGGTGGTAGCAGAAGTAGCGCACCAGATCCTGCTGCGGCTGGCCTTCGTAATGTTTGTGCCAGCCGGTGTGCAGGATGAGGATGTCGCCTTCACGAATATCGGCGCCGGCTGACTCGATCATCTCCGGCGTGATCACCGCCCAGTCGTGCATGTGCTTGGAGATGTCGACCACCACGCCGCGATTGACGAGATAGTCGAGCGGCAGGTGCGCCATGTCGCCTTTCGGATTGTCGGTCGCGTGCATCGCGCCGTCGAAATGCGTGCCGACGTGGAGCGCGGTGTCGATGCGCTGCGCGACGATCCGCACCGTCTGCAAATTCTGCGCGTAATACATCTTGTTGCCGGCGTAGCCGACCCAGCCGGGCGTGTGGACGTTCATCACGTGGGACAGATCGACGATCTTCATCACAATGCTCCACCAATGCGCCGCGAGATCACAGCAGGCTGCGTATTACGATATGCACACCTAGCAGCAATAGTCCGGCGAAGAAAATCTTTCGGAAGGTGTCCTCTTCCAGCCGGCTCAACAGCCGCTGGCCGATCAGCATGCCGATCAAAGCCGCGGCGACGGCAAGCAATGACGGCCACAGGATCGATGGGTTCAGCGCGCCGGCTCTCGCCGTGATCAGCGCCAGCACGATGGTCGAGATCGTGTAGGTGATGCCGAGCGACTGCACGAGATCGTTCTTGCGCAGGCCGATCGCCTGCAAATACGGCCCGGACGGAATGACGAACACGCCGGTGCCTGCGGCGATGAAGCCGGTCGCGATGCCGACCGGCGGCGCCACCCATTTTTCATAACGCGGATCGAGATGGAGGTTGAGCTTGGTCAGGCCAATGATGGCGTAGACGATCAGCGCAAGCCCAAGACCGGCATCGGTCCATTCGCGATAGGCGCCGGTCATCAGGTCGCGGCCGAGGAACGCGCCGATGCAAATGCCGGCGAGCATCGGCCAAAGCCGCTTGAACAGCGGCCACAAGTGCGGGCCGAGCGACTGCCAGACATTGGTGATGAATGACGGCAGCACCACCAGCGCCACCGCGTCCGGGATCGGCATCACCAGGCCGAGAATGCCGATGGAAATCGTGGGCAGCCCGCCGCCAATGACGCCCTTGATGAACCCGGCGAGCGCGAAAGTGGCGGCGATGAGGGAAAGGACAAACGGCGTGAACACGGCTCTCTATGCGCGAACTGCCGAGGGCGGACAATGCGCGGAAACGCAAGGGTGGGTTTTGTTTTTGCGAAGGCGGTTTTCGCGAAGCGGAATTTCGCGCAGGGCTTGAGGCCACGCTACGCCACAGCCTATTAGGAGCGGCATGCCCGCCCCGCCCCTCCTCCAGCTTCGCGACATTGCGCTGACCTTCGGCGGCACGCCGCTGCTCACCAGCGCCGAGCTCTCTGTGTCCGAGGGCGAGCGGGTCTGCCTGGTCGGGCGTAACGGCTCGGGCAAGTCCACGCTGCTGAAGATCGTCGCCGGCATTGATCGACATCGACAGCGGCGAGATATTCCGCCAGCCCGGCGCGACCATCCGCTATCTGCCGCAGGAGCCGGATTTCACCGGCTTTGCGACCACGCGCGACTACGCGCGAGGCCGGGCTTGGGCCGCACGACGATCCGCATGTGGCGCGCTACATGCTCGAGCAGCTCGGGCTCACCGGCGACGAGAACTGCGCTCATGTTTCCGGCGGCGAAGCGCGCCGCGCCTCGCTGGCGCGCGTGCTGGCGCCCGACCCCGACATTCTGCTGCTCGACGAGCCGACCAACCATCTCGACATCACCACCATCGAGTGGCTGGAGCGCGAACTCAAAGCGCGCCGCAGCGCCATCGTGATGATCAGCCATGACCGGCGCTTTCTCGCCAACATGGCGCAGGCGACGACCTGGCTCGACCGCGGGCAAACGCGGCGGCTGGAGAAAGGCTTCGCGGCGTTCGAGGACTGGCGCGACACCATCCTCGAAGCCGAGGAGCGCGACCAGCACAAGCTCGAGCGCAAGATCGCCGCCGAGGAGCACTGGATCCGCTACGGCGTCACGGCTCGACGCAAACGCAATATGCGCCGCGTCGCCGAGCTCAACGCGCTGCGCGAACGGCGGCGCGGTCACCGCCGTGCCCAGCAAAGTGTCGCGCTCAGCGCCGGCGAGGCCGAGCAGTCCGGCGTGCTGGTGATCGAAGCCAAGAACATCAGCAAGGGATATGGCGAGCGCGCCATCGTGCGGGATTACTCGACCATCATCGAACGTGGCGACCGCATCGGCATCGTCGGCCCGAATGGCAGCGGCAAGACGACGCTGATCTCGATGCTGACCGGCGAGCTTGCGCCGGATTCAGGAAGCGTCCGGATCGGCAAGACCGTTGCATCTGCACGGATGACGCAGGATCGCGACAGTCTGAATGCCAGGACAAGCGTGAGCGATTCTTTGACTGGCGGGCATGGCACGACAGTCTCGGTGAACGGCCGCAACCGGCACGTGATCGGTTATCTCAAGGACTTCCTGTTCACGCCCGATCAGGCCGGGACGCCGGTCGGCATGCTGTCCGGCGGCGAGCGCGGCCGCTTGCTGCTGGCGATCGCACTGGCGAAGGAGTCGAACCTGCTGGTGCTCGACGAGCCGACCAACGACCTCGACATGGAGACGCTCGACGTCCTCGAGGACATGATCGCGGACTACCAAGGCACGGTGCTGCTCATCAGCCACGACCGCGATTTCCTCGACCGGCTGGTCGCAGGAACGATCGTGCCCGAGGGCAAAGGCAAGTGGAATGAATATGCCGGCGGCTACTCGGACATGCTGGCGCAACGCGGCAGCGATCTGACGCGCGAGGCGCAGCCAAAACGAGACGATCGAAAAGAGGACACACGAGCGGCGCTCGAAAGCGGACGCTGCCGAAACGCCGCATGACGTTCAAGGACAAACACGCTCTCGATACGTTGCCCGGCGAGATTGCCGCCATGCAGGCGCGCGCCAAGGCGCTTCAGGACAAGCTCGCCGACCCAGACTTTTACACCCGGGACCGCAGCGGCTTTGAGGACGCAACGGCAGAGCTTGGGGCCCTGCATCGCGAGATCACCGCTGCGGAAGAGCGCTGGCTGGCGCTGGAAATGGAGCGGGAAGCGCTGGAGGGCTGATACCTTTTCGCCCGCTGAAAGGTTCTTAACCCGGCTGGAACAATAATGCCGTCCGGCGTTCAATACGGTTCGCTGTAATTCCGGGGGCTCTTGTCGGGGGAAGCGAGTAAGTGACTTCGAATAACCGGACTCAATCCGGCCAGCCACAAGAACGACTTGGCGGAGAGTGAGCGGCGCTTTCGGCTGCTGGTCGAAGGCGTCACCGACTACGCCATCTACATGCTCGATCCCTCCGGGGTCATCGTCAATTGGAACGCCGGCGCGCAGCGCATCAAGGGCTACACCGCCCCCGAAGTGGTCGGCCAGCACTTCCGCATGTTCTACCCGCCGGCCGAGCGCGCCACCGGCCTGCCTGAACGCAATCTCGAAATTGCCCGCCGCGAGGGCAAGTACGAAGGCGAAGGCTGGCGCGTCCGCAAGGACGGCACGCAGTTCCTGGCCTCGGTCGTGATCGACGCGATCTATGACGCAGGCGAACTGATCGGCTTTGCCAAGATCACGCGCGACCTGACGGAACGCGAGAGCGCTCTGCAGTTGCGCTGCGCGACAGCGAGCGGCAATTCAGTTACCTGGTGCGCGGCGTCACCGACTATGCGCTCTACATGCTCGATGCAGAAGGCAATGTCTCGAGCTGGAACGCCGGCGGTGAGCGCATCAAGGGCTACTCGCCGGTGGAAATCATCGGCCAGCACTTCTCCCGCTTCTACTCCGAGGCCGACCGCGCCAACGGCAAGCCGGCGCGCGCGCTAAAGATCGCCCGCGAGCAAGGGCGCTACGAGGAAGAGGGCTGGCGGGTCCGCAAGGACGGCTCGTTCTTCTGGGCAAGCGTCATCATCGACCCGATCCACAACGATGAAGGCAAGCTGATCGGCTTCGCCAAGATCACCCGCGACATCACCGAGCGGCGCAACGCGCAGGTCTCGCTCGAGCGGGTGCAGCAGCAGCTTGCCGAGTCGCAGAAGATGGACGCGCTCGGCCAGCTCACCGGCGGCGTCGCGCACGACTTCAACAACCTGCTGATGATCGTCACCGGTCATATCCACACGTTGAAGAAGCTCGCCGACGGCAATCCGAAGGCGACGCGGGCGGCGCAGGCGATCGAACTCGCCGCCCAACGCGGCGCCAATCTGACCCGGCAATTGCTCACCTTCTCGCGGCGCCAGCGCGTCAATCCGGAAGCGATCGACGTGCGCCAGCGCCTCGATTCGATCCGCGAAGTGCTGATGTCGGGCTTGGGCAGCAATGTCCGGCTGCTGGTCGACATCGATACCGACCTCTGGCCGGTGACCGTCGATGTCAGCGAATTCGAGGTCGCGCTCGTCAACCTTGTCATCAATGCGCGTGACGCCATGTCGGAGGGCGGCACCGTCACGATCACGGCGGCCAATGTCGTCGTCGAGGAAGACGATGCGGTCGCACCCGGCGAGTACATCGCAATTTGCGTCGAGGACACCGGCACCGGCATACCGCAAGACGTTCTGGCCAAGGTTTTCGAGCCGTTTTTCACCACCAAATCGGTGGGCAAAGGCACCGGCCTGGGCCTCTCGCAGGTGCACGGCTTCGTGCACCAGGCCGGCGGCACGGTGAAAGTGGATAGCGAGCTCAACAAGGGGACGATCTTCAGGATCTATCTGCCGCGCTCCAGCGAAGCGCCGCCGATCGCCGCCAATGACAGCCAACCCGTGACGGCAAACCGGCAGACCGGCACCGTCCTGCTGGTCGAGGACAATCCGGACGTCGCCACCGCGAGCATCGGCCTGCTCGAGCAGCTTGGTTATGCGGTGCGGTGGGCCTCCAATGCCGAGGCGGCGCTGCAGGAGATCGGCAAGCACAAGATCGATCTCGTGTTCAGCGACATCGTCATGCCGGGACGGCTTGATGGCATCGGCCTGGCCGAGGCGGTACGCGAAAAGGATCCGGAAATGCCGATCCTGCTGGCGACCGGCTACAGCGAGGTGTTGCAGCGCCTGGGCGCGGACTTTCCGGTGATCCGCAAGCCTTATCAGATGCACGAATTGAGCGAGGCGCTGGCGCAACTGCGCCGCTAGCGGAGCCTTCTGAGGTCGAGTTAGCGGACTGAGTTAGCGGGCCTGGGCCCGCACCTTGCTCGCCGTCGGTCCGGTATCGCCCATCTCCTCGACGTAAGTCACATCGTCGCCGCGGCGCAGATCCTCGAAATTGCCGGTCAGCACGCTGTTGCGGTGGAAGTAGAGGAGCCCGCCTTCCTTGGTCATCAGGAAGCCGAAGTCCTTGTCGGGCTGCAGCTCGGCCACCTGCCCGACGAATTCAAGCGCGGCCTCGTGGGTGTGAACGCTGGTCTTGTCGGTGAGCTTGTCCTTGTATTTGGAGAGCCGCTGCTCCGCGATGCGGAACGCCTCGTGGATCGCGTTGTGCAAATCGGGCGCCTGGAATTTGCGCTGCAGGTGCCCGGGCTCGTGCGACACCACGATATCCTTTGAGCCCGGCACGCTGATCTCGATGTGCACGACCGGCGGGATGGTGCCGTTCTGGTTCTGGTTGCGCTGATCGACCCGCACGCGGCAAGTCGTCAGCCGGTCATAGATGCGCTCGAGGCGGGCGATGTGATCGTCGATCATCGCCTGAGCGTCTTCGGTCGCGTCGATATTATGAAAAGCGATTTCGGGCTGGATCTGCATGGATGCGCACCATTGTGATTGTGCTTTCAATCACAACGCGGCCGCGCAGCCATTGGTTTCGCCTTACGCCGCGAGGTTCAGCCGTATTTGCCGTGACAGTGCTTGAACTTCTTGCCGGAGCCGCACGGACAAACCTCGTTGCGGCCGACCTTGCCCCAGCTTGAAGGGTCGTTCGGATTGCGCTCGACAGCCGGCGCCGTGATGCCGGCACGGGCAAGCGTGGCGGCGCCCGCTTCGGCCAGGGCAAGCTCGTCCTCGCCGGTATCCGGATTGATGTGCGAGGCCTGCATGAAGGGAAGCTGCTGCTCCTCGGGCGGCTGCTGCATCTGCACCTCGACCCGCATGAGCTGCGCAGTGACCGCTTCGCGCAGCCGCGTGATCATCGTCTCGAACAGGTTGAAGGCCTCGGCCTTGTATTCGTTGAGCGGATCGCGCTGGCCATAGCCGCGCAGGCCGATCACCTGCCGCAGATGCTCGAGCATGACGAGATGCTCGCGCCACAGATGGTCGAGCGTCTGCAACAGCACCGACTTCTCGACATAGCGCATGACCTCGGGGCCCCACTTGGCCACCTTGGATGCCATGTGCTCGTCGGCCTTGCGCGTGATGCGCTCGCGCACCTCGTCGTCGGCAATGCCCTCTTCTTTCGCCCATTCCTGCACCGGCAGGTCGAGGCCGAGCACGTTCTTGAGCGCGGTGTCGAGACCGGCGACATCCCACTGCTCGGCATAAGCGTTTTCCGGAATGTGACGGCTGACCAGCGCCTCGATCACGTCGTGGCGCATGTCCGCGATGGTCTCTTCCGCGGTCTCGTCCTTCATCAGGTCGAGACGCTGCTCGAAGATGACCTTGCGCTGGTCATTCGACACGTTGTCGAACTTGAGCAGGTTCTTGCGGATGTCGAAGTTGCGCGCCTCGACCTTCTGCTGCGCCTTTTCCAGCGCCTTGTTGATCCAGGGATGGATGATGGCCTCGTTTTCCTTGAGGCCGAGCTTTTGCAGCATGCCGTCGAGCTTGTCGGACCCGAAGATGCGCATCAGGTCGTCTTCGAGCGACAGGAAGAACTTGGAGTGGCCGGGGTCGCCCTGACGGCCGGAGCGGCCGCGCAGCTGATTGTCGATGCGGCGGCTCTCGTGGCGCTCGGTGCCGAGCACGAACAGACCGCCGGCGGCGAGCGCTTTTTCCTTCAGCCGCGCAACCTGGGCGCGGATTTCGGCCGCGCGCGGATCCTTGTCGCGCGCCGACCAATCGTTGATGTCGGTGATTTCCTGGCGGATGCGCATGTCGGCATTGCCGCCGAGCTGAATATCGGTGCCGCGGCCGGCCATGTTGGTCGCGATGGTGATCGCACCGGGCACGCCGGCTTGCGAGACGATGTAGGCTTCCTGCTCGTGGTAGCGCGCGTTGAGGATGGCGAAGACCTTGGCGTTGGTGGCGCCCTCGTCGCCGGAATACAGCGCGGCGAACGCGTTGGGATCGGTAAAGTCGTGCTGCTCCCAGCCTTCCTGGCGCAACATCTCGGCGAGCTGTTCGGACTTCTCGATCGACGTCGTGCCGACCAGCACCGGCTGGCCGCGCTTCTTGCAGTCTTCGATCAGCGTGATGATCGAGCGGTATTTTTCTGCGGTCGTGCGATAGACCTCGTCATCGTCGTCGATGCGGACCAGCGGCATGTTGGTCGGCACTTCGAGGACTTCGAGATCGTAGATGTCGAGAAACTCGTCGGCTTCCGTCAGCGCCGTGCCGGTCATGCCGCCGAGCTTGTCGTACATGCGGAAGTAGTTCTGGAAGGTGATCGAAGCGAGCGTCTGGTTCTCCGGCTGGATCGCCACGTGCTCCTTGGCTTCGAGCGCCTGGTGCAGCCCTTCGGAATAGCGGCGGCCCGGCATCATGCGGCCGGTGAACTCGTCGATGATGACGACCTCGTCGTTGCGGACGATGTAGTCCTTGTCGCGCTGGAACAGCTTGTGCGCGCGCAACGCCTGATTGACGTGATGGACGACCGAAACGTTCTCGATGTCGTAGAGCGAGGACACCTTCAGCAGGCCCGCGTCGCGCAGCATGGTCTCCATCTTTTCCATGCCGGCTTCGGTCATGGCGACGGTGCGCTGCTTCTCGTCGACCTCGTAATCGGGCTTGTCGAGCCTCGGAATGTACTTGTCGATCGTATTGTAGAACTCGGAACGGTCGTCGAGCGGGCCGGAAATAATGAGTGGCGTGCGCGCTTCGTCGATCAGGATGGAGTCGACTTCGTCCACGATCGCATAGACATGGCCGCGCTGGACCATGTCCTCGATCCGGTACTTCATATTGTCGCGCAGGTAATCGAAGCCGAGCTCGTTATTGGTGCCGTAAGTGACGTCGCAGGCGTAGGCTTCCTTGCGCTGCGGATCGTCCAGGCCATGCACGATCACGCCGACCGTCAGGCCGAGGAAGCCGTAAATCTGGCCCATCCATTCGGCGTCGCGTTTGGCGAGGTAATCGTTGACGGTGACGACATGCACGCCGCGCCCGGTGAGCGCATTGAGATAAACCGGCAAGGTCGCAACCAGCGTCTTGCCTTCGCCGGTCTTCATCTCGGAGATTTTGCCTTCATGCAGGATCATGCCGCCGATCATCTGCACATCGAAATGACGTTGGCCGAGCGTGCGCTTGGAGGCTTCGCGCACCGTCGCGAACGCGTCGACCAGGATGTCGTCAAGCGAAGCGCCGTCGGCGAGCTTCTGTTTCAATTCGCCGGTGCGTGCCTTCAGCGCATCGTCGGACAGCGCTTCAAGCTCTTTCTCCAATGCATTGATGGCGTTGACACGCGGCTGATAGCCGCGGATGCGCCGGTCATTGGCAGAGCCGAACAGTTTACGGGCAACAGCGCCGATCATTTCTATTCCTTAATCCTGGCCGGACGTCCCAACCATGACGACCCGCCTGCCTTCCTTGCGGCGCTCCGGAATAGCGCAAATTTGGGCGAAAACACGCGCAGAATGCGTGGCTGGCGTCTTCGGGGAGACATAGGAGTGGGTCTGAACCTTGTCAATTAGCGGCCTTTCCATCACGCGGACGTTAATCGGCCGGCTAATCCGTCATTGCAAAGCCACTTTCCTTGGTTCAGAAACCCGTCGCCGTAACCGCCCTGTAACGCGGCTCCAAAGGATCAGTTTCATGCTCATGCATTTTCATGCGCGGTGCGCTCGCCGCGCTTCTCGTGACGGCTGCTCTTTCTATTGCCCATGCCCAGACGCCGGCCGGCCAGGATCCCGTGCTCGCCAAGGTGAACGGCGTCGATATTCGCCAGAGCGACCTCAATGCGGTCGAAGAAGAGGCCGGCCAGATTCCGCCAATGGCGGAGGCGCAAAAGCGCGACTATTTGATCGCGTTTCTGACCGACATGATCCTGGTGTCGAAGGCCGCGGATGAGCAGAAGCTCGCCGACACCGAAGAGTACAAGCAAAAACTGGAATTTGCCCGCAAGAAGCTTCTGATGTCGGCCTTGCTGAACAAGATCGGCCGCGCCGCCATCACCGACGACGCGATGAAGAAAGTCTATGACGACGCGGTCAAGCAGGTGCCGGCGGAAGAAGAAGTGCACGCCCGTCATATTCTGATCCGCGCCGACGCCGGCGATGAGAAGGCCAGCAAGGCGGCCGAGGACAAGATCAAGGCGGTGATTGTGCGCCTCAAGAAAGGCGAGGACTTCGTCAAGGTGGCCGGCGAAGTCACCGAAGACCCGTCGGGCAAGGCGAATGGCGGCGATCTCGGCTATTTCGGCAAGGAGCAGATGGTGCCGGAATTCGCCGACGCGGCGTTCACGCTCGACAAAGGCAAGATCTCCGAGCCAGTGAAAACGCAATTCGGCTGGCACGTGCTCAAGGTCGAGGACAAGCGCACCAAGCCCGCGCCGACCTTCGAGGAAGTGAAGCCGCAGGTCGAAGTTTACGTAACGCGCAAAGCGCAGGCCGACCTGGTCACCAAGCTGCGTGAGAGCGCGAAGATCGAGAAATTCTACAAGACCGACGAGCCGGCGGCGCCCGGCGCCCCGAAGTAACGTTCATCGTTACATCAAATGAATTCGTGATGCCCGGTCTTGTGCCGGGCATTTCGCTTTTGTAGGCACATTGTCGTCCAGAACTGGTGGCTCATGAGCGCGACCGTCTCTCCCCTCGCCCCGACCAACGTTCCTGAACATGCCGGAGATCGCAGGTGTGCGCCTCGCCACCGGCGCGGCCGGCATCAAGTATCAAGGCCGCACCGACGTGCTGGTCGCGCTGTTCGACAAGGGCACCACAGCGGCCGGCGTATTCACCCGCTCGAAGTGCCCGTCGGCGCCGGTGGAATGGTGCCGCAAGCAGATCAAGCGCGGCACCGCGCGGGCGCTGGTCGTCAATTCAGGCAATGCCAATGCCTTCACCGGCAAGAACGGACGCGACGCGGTGAACTTCACCGCGCGCCTCGCCTCGCAGGCGGCCGGCTGCAAGCCGCAGGACGTGTTGCTGGCGTCCACCGGCGTGATCGGTGAGCCGCTCAAGGCGCAAGCCTTCGAAGGCGTGATGGATGGATTGGTCGCTGGTGCGCAGGCCGGCCGGTTTTTCGAGGCTGCCAAGGCGATCATGACCACTGACACCTTTCCGAAGGTCGCGACCGCCCGCGCCAAGATCGGCAAGGCGACGGTGACCATCAACGGCATCGCCAAGGGCGCCGGCATGATCGCGCCCGACATGGCGACGATGCTGTCTTTTGTCTTCACCGACGCGCCCATCGCCGCGCCGGCGCTGCGGGCGCTGCTGAGCGAGGGTGTCGAGAACACATTCAATGCAGTGACGATCGACGGCGACACATCGACGTCGGACACGCTCCTTATGTTCGCCACTGGCCAGGCCGGTGCGCCGAAGATTTCCCGCGCGTCCGACCCGCGAGCGAAAGCCTTCAAGAAGGCCCTGCACGACGTGCTGGCGCAACCTCGCCGAGCAGGTGGCGCGCGACGGCGAAGGCGCGCGCAAGCTGGTCGAGATCACCGTGGAAGGCGCGGTGAACAAGGCCTCGGCGCGACGCATCGCCATGTCGATCGCCAATTCGCCGCTGGTGAAGACCGCGATCGCCGGCGAGGACGCCAATTGGGGCCGCGTCGTCATGGCGGTCGGCAAGGCCGGCGAGCCGGCCAACCGCGACAAGCTCTCGATCTGGTTTGGCGGCATCCGCGTCGCGCACAAGGGCGCGCGCGATCCGGGCTACGACGAGGCCAAGGTCAGCGCGGCGATGCAGAAGCCGGAGATCACCCTCAAGGTCGCGCTCGGCCTTGGCAAAGGCCGCGACCGGGTCCTGACCTGCGATTTGACCAAGGAATATGTGGCAATAAACGGGGACTATCGGTCCTGACTAAGAACGGGTTAACCGTCGGGGCAATCGCCACAAATGTATTTGATCGAATTGAAACACCCCTTAACCACGCGATTCCTATCGTGAGTTGCAGGTTGTGAGACGCAAAACCGTTCTCGTTGCCGCGTGCGCGCTCATCGATAGCGATGGGCGCGTGCTTCTGGCGCAACGGCCCCCGGGCAAGCCGATGGAAGGCTTGTGGGAATTTCCCGGCGGCAAGGTTGAAGCGGACGAGCGGCCTGAAGAGACGCTGATCAGGGAATTGAAGGAGGAGTTGAACGTCATCGTCAGTGAGCCGTGCCTCGCACCACTCACCTTCGCCAGCCACATCTATCCGGACTTCCACCTCCTCATGCCGCTCTATGTCTGCCGGCGCTGGGAGGGAACGGTCCAGCCGCTTGAAGGACAAGCGGTGGCCTGGGTGAAGCCGAACCGGCTGCGAGAGTACAAAATGCCGCCCGCGGACGAACCGCTGGTCGCTCATCTGATGGCGCTGTTGTGACTGCGTACCGGAGAAACACAATGTCAGGGCGACTGCATTACTTTCTTTCCGATGAGAGCGGCACCACCGCGATCGAATATGCGCTGATCGCGGCCGGCATTTCGATGGCGATCGTCGCGGCGATCAGCAATATCGGAAGCTCCGTCACCAATATGTGGACGACGATCAGAAACGCGCTGTGAGCTAGTCGCCGGCCTTCTCGCCGGCGGAAATCTCTCTGGCGCCGAGCGCGTCAGCCAGGCGCGTCCGCGCCGAGCCGGGCTTGAGCGGCTGCTGCTGGCTTTCATGCGGCGCCCAGCCTGACAACCAGATCACCTCAAAGGTCGCGCGCAGGCGGCCGTCGGCATCCGCGAAACGTTCGCGATAAATCTCCGCCATCTTGAACAATGTCGTGCGCTTGAGCGGCTGCCGGCGCCGTTCGGTCAGCGCATTGGTCGCGCCCATGCGGCGCAGATCGTGCATGAGCGCGAACACCGTGTCGTAGCGCACGATGATGCGCTCGCTGTCGACCACGGGCAGCGCGAAGCCGGCGCGCTGCAGCAATCCGCCAACATCGCGAATATCGGCAAACGGCGCGACGCGAGGCGAAATGCCGCCTTCGATTTCGCTCTCCGCCGCAGCGAAGGACTGCCGCAACTCGCTCAGCGTGTCGCCGCCAAGCAGCGCGGCCAGAAACAGGCCGTCAGGCTTGAGCGCGCGGCGGATCTGGATCAGCGCGCCCGGCAGGTCGTTGACGAATTGCAGCGCCAGCGCCGAGACACGCAAGATCGAGCGTCCCCGCCGGCACCGACAGCACTTCATCCTGGAACGGATGGCCTCAACGGCGGCCACCTTCCCCGATTCCACCAATGCGCGCCGCACCGCATCACCCGGCGTGCCGATATCGGCGGCGCGCTCGAATGTGCGCAACACCGCCGACAGCCGCTCGCCGAGATCGGCCGCGACGCGATCGAGCAGGAAGGTCTCGGCGCCTTGCTTGCGCGCGCGCTGCCGCCGCGCCTCTAGCAGCGCCTTGTCGAAGATGGCAGCCGGTGCGGACATTTGTTAGCCTTTAAGCATGGACGAGCTCTTTGCCGCCAGCAAAGACGAAAGAGCGCCGCGCCTGGCGCAATGGCGCGGCTTTATCGCGTCCACATTCCGCTTCGCGCTCGATGTGGCGCTGCCGCCGCTTTGTCCCTCGTGCCGCGAGCCGCTCGGCGATGGCATCGGCCTGTGCGCCGAATGCTGGTCGAAGCTCTCGCTGATCGAGCCGCCCTACTGCGCGCGTCTGGGCATCCCCTTCGCCTATGACGCCGGACCCGGCCTCCTCTCGATGGAAGCGATCGCCAACCCGCCGGCCTATGATCGGGCCCGCGCCGCGGTGCGCTATGACGACATCGCCCGCGCGCTGGTGCACGCCTACAAATATGGCGACCGCGTCGACCTCGCGCCGCTGCTGGCCGGCTGGATGGCGCGCGCCGGGCGCGAGCTGCTCGCCGATGCCGATGCGCTCATTCCGGTTCCACTGCATTGGCGCAGACTCTGGGCGCGCCGCTTCAACCAATCGGCGACGCTGGCGCGCGAGATCGGCACCAGCGCCGATGTTCCGGTGCTGCACAATGCGCTCAAGCGCGCCCGCGCCACCGCGCATCAGGTCGGCCTGTCGAAGGCGCAGCGCGCGGACAATGTGCAGGGCGCGTTCCGCGTGCCCGCCGAAGCAAAGGGCAGCGTCGCCGGCCGGCGCATTGTCCTGGTCGACGACGTGCTGACCTCGGGCGTGACGGCGGACACCTGCGCCCGCGCTTTGCTGCGCGCCGGCGCAAAAGCGGTCGATGTGCTGGTTTTTGCGCGGGTTGTGAGTCCGGCACGCGTTCCCATATAAAGAAGCGTCAGTTCAATCCCTTACCCGCAATGCAGCCGGTCGAAATCTACACCACCCGTTTCTGTCCCTACTGCGTTGCGGCCAAGGCGCTCCTCAAGCGCAAGGGCGTGACGTACAAGGAGATCGACGTCGGCTTCGCCTCGGGCCGGCGCGAAGAGATGATCCAGCGCGCCAACGGACGGATGACTGTGCCGCAAATCTTCATCGGCGATGTGCATGTCGGCGGCAATGACGACCTGCAGGCGCTCGAGCGCGCGGGCAAGCTCGACCCGCTGCTCGCCGGCGAGGGCAAATGAGCGGCGCCACCTTCAAAGCAGCGATGATCCAGATGCGGTCCGGCCTGACGCCGGCCGCCAATGTCGACGCTGCGGCGAAGCTGATCGGCGAAGCCAAGTCGGCCGGCGCCGATTATGTGCAGACGCCGGAAATGACCAATGTGCTCGCCGGCAAGCGCGAGCAATTGTTCAACGTGATCGCGCCGGAAGAGAGTGATGCGTCGCTCGCTGCGTTTCGTGACCTCGCCCGCAAGCTCAAGATTTACGTCCATGCCGGTTCGATGGCGATCAAGACCTCGCCGGAGAAAGCCGCCAACCGCTCCTTCCTGATCAGCCCGGAAGGCGAGATCGTCGCCCGCTACGACAAGATCCACATGTTCGACGTCGATCTTGCGGGCGGCGAGAGCTACCGCGAGTCCAACAATTACCGGGCTGGCGAGCTGGCGACCTCGGCCGACCTGCCGTGGGGCCGCATGGGACTGACCATCTGCTACGACCTGCGCTTCCCGCAGCTTTACCGGGCGCTGGCGGAAGCCGGCGCGAGCTACCTCGCCATCCCGTCGGCCTTCACCACGCAGACCGGCGAGGCGCACTGGCACGTTCTGATGCGCGCCCGCGCCATCGAGAATGGCGCCTTCGTGTTCGCCGCCGCGCAGGGCGGCAAGCATGAGAGCGGCCGCGAGACCTACGGCCATTCGATGATCGTCGATCCGTGGGGCAAGATTCTCGCCGAAGGCGGCACCGAGCCCGGCGTCGTCATGGCCGAGATCGATCCCGCGCAAATCACCGCGGCGCGCGGCCGCATTCCGTCGCTGCAGCACGGCCGCCGCTTCGAGCTGGTCGAGCCGATGGCGGAGCCCGCGCATCTGCATCTGGTGCGGGGCAAGCCATGATCCGCTACGCGCTCAACTGCGACCAGCGGCCACGAATTCGAGAGCTGGTTCCCGAGCTCATCGGCCTACGACAAGCAGGCCAAGCGCGGCCTGTTGTCCTGCCCGCATTGCGGCTCGGCCAAGATCGACAAGGCGATCATGGCGCCGCGGCTCTCCGGCACCAATCGCGAGGCGCCGCCGGAAGCCCCCGCGCCAAAAAATCCGGTCGCGATGCTGTCGCCGCAGGAGCGCGAGATCCGCACCAAGCTCAAGGAGCTGCGCGATCACCTGACCAAGAACGCCGAGAACGTCGGCCAGAAATTTCCGGAACAAGCGCGCCAGATGCATTACGGCGAGATCGAGCATCGCTCGATCTACGGCGAGGCCTCACCTGAGGAGGCGAAGGGCCTCGCCGAAGAAGGCGTCGAATTCCACCCGCTGCCGATCTTGCCGGACGACAAGAACTAGTCAGCGCATCCTGGCATCGACCGAATAACGGCCGGCGCCCGACCAGAACAGCATCAGCGCGCCGCCCATCAGCGCGAGGTTCTTCAGGAAATGCGCGTACTGGTTGGCCTGCTGTGGCGCAGGATAAGTCCAGTAGCGATGCGCGATGACCGTCGCGCAGATCAGGAACACGAAGGTCAGCGCGGCTGAGTAGCGCACGGCGATGCCGAGAATGAGCGTGATGCCGATCAGGAGCTCGCAACCCAACACGAGCCAGACCATCAGGTCAGGAGACGGCACGCCCAGATTGGTGAGATAGCCGACTGCCCCGGCAACATTCGTGATCTTCATCCAGCCGCTGGCGAGAAACAGCCAGCCCATCGAAAGACGCGCAAGCAGCAGGAAAATGTCGCCCGAACTTGTGGCGACGTTGTCGGCCGCTGAGAACATGGTCGGTGAAGCGTTGTTGGCCATTGAGTGTCTCCCCCGGTAAGGCGCGCTCGCTGCGCGCTCACGGGAAAGGATATCGGGGAGTCGCGGCGTTTCAACCGGCCCGTGACGGGCCTTGTTCACATCTTCGCGCGCTGCCCACTTGCCGGACGCAACAGGCCGTCAGCCCATCCTGGCATCGGCCGAATACCGGCCGCGCGCCGGACCAGAACAGCATCAGCGCGCCGCCCATCAGCGCGAGGTTCTTCAGGAAATGCGCGTACTGGTTGGCCTGCTGAGCCGGCGGATAAGTCCAGTAGCGGTGCCCCAGCACGATCGTCATGATCAGGAACACGAACGTGAAAAGCGCGACATAGCGCGTGGCGATGCCGAAGATCAGCCCGATGCCGATCGCCAATTCCCCCAGCAATACAAGCCACACCATCACACCGGGCGCCGGGACACCGAGGCCGGCGAGATAGCCGGCGGCGCCGGATACATTCGTCAGCCCGGTCCACGACGTGCTGAGGAAGAGCCAGCCCATCGCAAGACGCGCCAGCAGAACGATCAGATCGCCGCTGCGCAGCGCAATGTCGTCAGTCAAAGCAAAGAGAGAAGGCGAGCGTTCGTTTGCCATCGCAGCCCCCGTCTGAAAGCGCTCAATGCGCCCAGACTAGCACGACGACGCCGATCACGATCATCACAATGCCCACCGCCTCGCGCGGCGTGGTGGGCTGCTTGAAGATGAATTTCGAAACCGCCTGCGCCATCAGCACTTCGACCAGCGCCAGCGTCCGCACGCTTGCCGCTGTCGCGATTGCGAAGGCCAGGAACCAGAATTGCGACGCAAAGGCGCCCATGAAGCCCGCCAGCAATGACGGCTTCCAGGCGCGGAAAATCGCCCGCAGCACCTCCATGTCGCGCCAGGCAAGAAAGGCCGACAGGCTCGCGGCCTGAAGAATAAGGCCCACTGCGAGCGTGTAAGTCGCGACCATGACGAAGTTGGGATGTTCGAGCGCGAGGATTGCGCCGCGATAGCCGATCGCCGAGAGCGCGAACATGGTGCCGCCGAAAATTCCGAGCAGCATCGGACGCATATCGCCGGTCGCGCTGGTGCCGGGGCGCAGCGACATCACGATCACGCCCGCCGTGGCGATCAGGATCGCGAGTGTAATGGGCAGCGTCAGCTGGTCGCCGAGCACCAGCAAGCCGAACAAAGCGACCTGAACCGGCTCGGTCTTGATGTAAGCGATGGCGACGACGAATGAGCGCTCGCCCATCGCCATCAGCATCAGCGCGGTGGCGGCGATCTGCGCCCCTGCCCCCCACACCACCCACAGCCAGAACACCGGCGGCGGATTCGGCAACGAAGCGCCGCTGAATTGCCAGACCAGCGCCAGGAAAACCAGCGCGAACGGAAAGCCGAACAGGAAGCGCACATGCGTCGCGCCTGCCGTGCCAAGCGTCGCCGTCAGCTCGCGCTGCATGGCGTTGCGCGCGGTCTGCGAAGCGGCAGCGATGATTGTGAAGACGGCCCAGAGCATTGCGGCTTAGCGTTGGTCCTCGCGCGCCGCGACCATCATGTAATTGACGTCCATGTCGTCGGAGAGCTGCCAGCGATCGGCCAGCAGATTGTAGATCACGCCGCGCTCGGCAGTGACGCGCAGGCCGCCGGCGGCCAGTGCGCGCTCGAGCTCTTCCGGGGTGACGAACTTGTCCCATTGATGCGTGCCGCGCGGCAGCCAGCGCAGGATGTACTCGGCGCCGACAATGGCGAGCGCGAAGCTCTTCATGGTGCGATTGAGCGTGGCCGCGATCATCAGGCCGCCCGGCTTCACCATCGCGGCGCAGGTGGCGACGAAGTCGTCCACATTGGTGACGTGCTCGACGACTTCCATCGCCAGCACGATGTCGAACTGCTCACGCTGCGTGGCGAGATCTTCGGCCGTGGTCGCGCGGTAATCGACGCTGACGCCGCCCTCCTTGCGCGTGCGCGGTTGCGACCGCGATATTCTCCTCCGACGGATCGGCGCCGACCACTTGCGCGCCGAGCCGCGCCAGCGGCTCTGACAGAATCCCGCCGCCGCAGCCGATATCGAGAATGCGCAGGCCGGACAGGCAATCGAGCTTCTTCGGATCGCGCGAAAAATGCGCCACTGCCTGATCGCGGATGTAGCCAAGGCGCACCGGGTTGAACTTGTGCAGCGCCGCCATCGGCCCGCGCGGATTCCACCACTGCGCGCCGAGCCGGGCGAATTGCTCCACTTCGTCAGGGTCGATGCTTGCAGCGCCGGAATGCCGATTAATCATTTGAATTCATGCCGCTTTCGCGTTCGGCAGGTTGCGGCTATGCAACCCTGCAGCTATCTATACGCGCCTTTTCAGGCGCTAAACAGCGCGCACCCGGGACCCAACTCACCGTCATGGCTCGTCTCGTCATGAAATTCGGCGGAACGTCGGTCGCCGATCTCGACCGCATCCGCAACGTGGCGCGCCACGTCAAGCGCGAGGTCGATGCCGGCCATCAGGTGGCCGTCATTGTCTCCGCCATGGCCGGCAAGACCAACGAGCTGGTCGCCTGGTGCCGTGACGCCGCGCCGATGCACGACGCGCGCGAATACGACGCCGTGGTTGCCTCGGGTGAACAGGTCACCGCCGGGCTGCTCGCGCTCACGCTTCAGCAGATGCAGGTGAATGCGCGCTCGTGGCAGGGCTGGCAGTTGCCGATCCTGACCGATGACGCGCACGCCTCCGCGCGCATCCTCGAGGTCAATGGCGCCGAGCTGATCAAGCGCTTCAACGATCACGGCGAGGTCGCGGTGATCGCCGGCTTCCAGGGCATCAACAAAGAGAGCGGGCGGATCACGACGCTGGGCCGCGGCGGCTCCGACACGTCGGCGGTGGCGATCGCCGCGGCGATCGGCGCCGAACGTTGCGACATCTATACCGACGTTGACGGCGTCTACACGACCGACCCGCGCGTCGTGCCGGCCGCGCGCCGGCTCGACAAGGTCGCCTACGAGGAGATGCTGGAGCTCGCCTCGCTCGGCGCCAAGGTCATGCAGGTGCGCTCGGTCGAGCTCGGCATGGTGCATAATGTGCGCATCTTCGTGCGCTCCAGTTTCGTTCGGCCCGAGGACATCGATCCGAAGGCGCCGCCTTCCGGCACTCTCATTTGCGACGAGGCAGACATCGTGGAACAGCAAATCGTCACCGGCATCGCCTTCTCCAAGGACGAGGCGCAGATTTCAGTGCGGCGCGTGCAGGACAAGCCCGGTGTCGCCGCTGCGATCTTCGGGCCGCTGGCCGACAGCAACATCAACGTCGACATGATCGTGCAGAACGTCTCCGCCGACGGCGCGACCACCGATCTCACCTTCACCGTGCCCTCGGCCGACTATGAGCGGGCGCGCATCACCATCGAGAAGGCGAAGAGCGCAATCGGCTATGAGCGGCTTGATGGCGCGACCGATGTCGCCAAGGTATCGGTGATCGGCATCGGCATGCGCAGCCATGCCGGCGTCGCCGCCCAGGCCTTCAAGGCGCTGGCGCAACAGAAGATCAACATCCGCGCCATCACGACGTCGGAGATCAAGTTCTCGGTGCTGATCGACGCCGAGCACACCGACAGCGCGGTGCGCACCCTGCACAGCCTGTACGGGCTGGATAAGGTCTAATCGAGCTTCTCGATCCCGAGCTGGGTGATCAGATCGCCCTGCTCTTTCGCGGTGTCGACGATCAGCTTGGCGAATTCGGCGACGCTGGACGAGGTCGGGATCGTGCCCGCCTTCACCATCGTGGTCTTGAACTCGTCGCTCGCCACCGCGTCGCGCACGTGCTTGTTGAGCGTTTCGAGCACCGGCGCCGGAACGCCGGACGCCGCGCAGACGCCCCACCAGCCGTAATTGACGATCGCGAGGCCCTGCTCCGCCAGGGTCGGCACCGCCGGCGCGACGGCGAGGCGCTCCGGGCTGGTGAAGCCGAGCACCTTGATCTTCTTGTCCTCGTAAAGCGGCATGGTGATCGCGATCGGGCTCACCGAAAAGTCGAGCCGGCCGGCAACCACTTCCTGCATGGCCGGGCCGGTGCCGCGGAAAGTGACGCCGGTCATCTGGATGCCGGACAGCTTCTCCCATTGCTTGGGCAGCATTTCGGTGACCGAGCCGGAGCCGACCTTGCCGTAATTGAGGCTGCCTGCGGGCTTGCCCTTGGCGTGCGCCACGAAGTCCTTGACGGTGCTGGCCGGCGAGTCTGCGGGGACGACGAAGGCGTAATAGGCCTTGGTCACAAGCGAAACCGGGGCGATGTCTTCGAGCTTGTAGGTCACTTTCTTGAAGAGCAGCGTGTTGGTCGGGTCGATGTAGCTGCACAAGAGCAGAGTGTGGCCGTCACGCGGCTGCGCCAGCATTTCGTTGAGCGCGATCATCCCCGCCGCGCCCGTCTTGTTCTCGACGACGACCGGCTGGCCCAACGACTTCTGCAATTTGTCGCCGATGATGCGCGCCGGAACGTCACTCGGCCCGCCGGCCGGGAAGCCGACCAGAATCTTGATCGGCCTGTTCGGAAATGTCTGCGCCTGTGCGGGCGCCAACGCGGCCGCAAGCAAGCCGGCAACAAGCAATGTGCGCTTCATCGAATCCTCCCCCGAATTGTCACGACGCTTTCGTGCGTCGCCTTTTGCCGCAGACTATGCGATAAGGCGTCCCGACGCGAGAAAGTCGATTGCATGCCAAGCGGGACGACGCCCAACGAGCTGAAACAGCGGCTGAGCGCCGGCATGCTGTCATTCCCGCTCACCGATTTCGACGCGCAGGACGAGTATGATGCGCGCGCCTCGGCGCAACGCCTGGAATGGCTGACCGGCTTCGATAGCGCAGCGGTTTTCATGGCCGGCGGGGCCGGCGAGTTTTTCTCGCTCACACCGGCAGAATATTCGGCGGTGATCGCAACCGGCGTGGCCGTCGCCGGCCCACGGCTGCCCGTGATCGCGGGCGTGGGCTACGGCACCAAACTCGCGATCACCTTTGCGCAGGAAGCCGAACGGCTCGGCGCCGACGGCCTGCTGCTGATGCCGCCCTATTTGACCGAGGGCTCACAAGCCGGCCTGCAGGCCCATATCGAAGCGGTCTGCAAAGCCACACGGCTCGGCGTCATCGTCTACAACCGCGCCAATTGCCAGCTCACTGCGCCGGCGGTGGCGGCAATCGCAGAGCAGTGCCCCAACCTGATCGGTTTCAAGGATGGCGTCGGCGATATGAGGCAACTTGCGGCGATCCGCGAGAAAGTCGGCGATCGGCTGGTCTATCTCAACGGCATGCCCACGGCGGAAACCTACGCACAAGAATTCCGCAATATCGGCGTTCCAGTCTATTCGTCGGCGATCTTCAACTTCGTGCCGCGCACCGCGCTCGCTTTCCATCGCGCGGCGAACAGCGGCGATCTCGCGACGGTCGGTCAACTGACGCGCGATTTCCTCACGCCGTATGTGGAGATCCGCAAGCGGCAGCCGGGTTACGCGGTGAGCATCGTCAAGGCTGGCGCGCGCATTGTCGGCCGCAGCGCCGGCCATGTGCGCCCGCCACTGTCCGACCTCACCAGCAGCGAATACGATGAGCTCGCCGAACTGATCGAACGGCTCGGACCGCAGGATTAGGAATGCAAGACACCAAACCAATTGTCGCCATCATCGCGCAGGGCAGCATGGGCGCAGCCGTGGCCACGCGCCTGACCGAACATGGCGTGCGCGTCGTCACCAGTCTCGAAGGCCGCAGCGCCGCCAGTGCGAAGCGCGCCGCAGCGGCCGGCATGACGCCGGTGAGCGAAACGGAAATTGCCGCGGCCGATTTCGTGCTGTCGATCGTGCCGCCGGCCGAAGCGCAGCCGCTCGCCGAGCGTCTCAAGCCGGCGCTGCAAGCCGCCAACCGCAAGCCGGTCTATGTCGACTGCAATGCGGTCAGCCCCGACACCGTGAAAGGCATCGCCGCAACGATTGCCGAGACCGACAGCCCGTTCGCGGACGGCGGCATCATCGGAGGGCCGCCGCGCGCCGGCTACAATGGCCCAAGCATCTACGTGTCCGGGCCCGACTCCGGCCGCGTCGAGACGCTCAGCCAATACGGCCTTCGCATCCGCGGCATGGGCGGCGCGGTCGGCGACGCCTCCGCGCTCAAGATGTCCTATGCCGGCCTGACCAAAGGCCTGATCGCGCTGGGCACCGCCATGGTGCTGGCCGCCGAACGCAATGGCGTCGGGGACGCGCTTCGCGCCGAACTCGCCGAGAGCCAGGTCCCCATGCTCACGCAGCTTACCCGCGGCGTGCCCGACATGTTCGGCAAGGCCTACCGCTGGGTTGCGGAGCTTGAGGAAATCGCGAAGTACGCCGGCCCGGGTTCGGAGAGCCAGATCTACCAAGGTATCGCCGCGCTCTATGAGCGCGTTGCGGAAGACTTCGAAGGCCGTAAAGCCGAGGTAAACCAGCTCGCCGGTTTCTTCGAGAAGGCCGCATCAGCCAAAAAGTAGCTTTGACGCTTTGGCTTGCCCCTTGCATCCGCCAGCCTGTATAGCCTGACGGAAATGCGACTGCGTTGCCGGGCTAGCGCGGTCGCCTTTCGTACATGTTACGGCCTTAGAAAGGCCGCGGCTGGGCCGCGGCTAAAGGAACATACGATGCGTGGCGCGCTCGGCGGTCCGCGCGTGCTGTTGCGGCGGCTCCGCGAAGTGATGGCGGAGCCGGTCAGTGCGCAAGACCGCCTGGACAAGATCGTGGTGCTGATCGCGGCCAACATGGTGGCCGAGGTCTGCTCGGTCTATGTCCTGCGCGTCGATAACTCGCTCGAACTTTACGCCTCTGAAGGCCTGAACCGCGAAGCCGTGCACCAAACCGTGCTCGGCAAGGATGAAGGCCTGGTCGGCCTGGTCGCCAGCGAGGCCAAGCCGATCAACCTCTCGGACGCCCAGAACCACCCGGCCTTCTCGTTCCGGCCGGAAACCGGCGAAGAAATCTACCTCTCGTTCCTCGGCGTGCCGGTGCTGCGCGCCGGCAATACGCTCGGCGTGCTGGTCGTGCAGAACCGCGCGCGGCGTACCTACACCGAGGAAGAGGAAGAAGCGCTGCAGACCACCGCCATGGTGGTCGCCGAGATGATCGCGTCGGGCGAGTTGACCTCCCTCGCCCGCCCCGGCGCCGAACCGGCGGCACGTCATTCGCAGCATCTCGAGGGCGCCGTCCTCTCGGACGGCATCGCGCTCGGCCATGTCGTGCTGCACGAGCCGCGCGTCGTCATCACCAATGTGATCGCCGATGACGTCCAGAAAGAGCTCAAGCGGCTTGAAACGGCGATTGCCACACTGCGCGCCGATCTCGACCGGCTGCTCGAGCACGGCGACGTCATGGAAGGCGGCGAGCACCGCGAAGTGCTCGAAGCCTACCGCATGTTTGGCTACGACCAGGGCTGGCTGCATCGGCTGCGTGAAGCGGTCATGACCGGCCTCACGGCGGAAGCGGGCGTCGAGCGCGTGCAATCCGACACGCGCGCCCGGATGCTGCGCGCCTCCGACCCGTATCTGCGCGACCGGCTGCACGACCTCGACGATCTCTCCAACCGGCTGATGCGGGTGCTGATGGGGCACGATCACGCGCCCGGCCGCGACCAGCTTCCCGACAACGCCATTATCGTTGCGCGCTCAATGGGGCCTGCGGCGCTGCTCGACTACGACCGCCGCAAGCTGCGCGGCCTCGTTCTCGAGGAAGGCGGCCCCTCTTCACATGTTTCGATTATCGCGCGTGCGCTGGGTATTCCGGCGGTCGGCGAGATTGCTAACGCTGCCGGACTGGTTGAGCCCGGCGACCCGATCATCGTCGACGGTACCGCAGGGCACGTTCATCTGCGGCCCCGACCCGACATCGAGTCCGCTTACGTCGAGCGGGTGAAGCTCCGCGCGCGGCGGCAGGCGCAATATCACTCGCTGCGCGACAAGCCCTGCATCACCAAGGACGGTCACAAGATCGCGTTGATGCTCAATGCCGGCCTGATGATCGACTTGCCGCACATCGAAGAGACCGGCGCGATGGGAATCGGGCTGTTCCGCACCGAAATGCAGTTCATGGTGGCGAACTCGATGCCGCGCACCGGCGAGCAGCTCTCGCTCTATCGCGCGGTGCTCGACGCAGCCGGCAGACGCCCTGTCACATTCCGCACCCTCGATATCGGCGGCGACAAAGTGCTGCCCTACATGCGCAACTTCGAGGAGGAGAACCCGGCGCTAGGCTGGCGCGCGATCCGGCTCGGCCTCGACCGGCCGGGTCTGCTTCGCAGCCAGATCCGCGCCATGTTGCGCGCCTCAGGCGGCCGCGTGCTGCGCGTGATGTTTCCGATGATCGCAATGGTCGAGGAGTTCGACAAGGCGCGTGAGCTGGTCGAGATGGAGCTCACGCATCTGCGTCGCCACGGCCATTCCTTGCCGGAGCGGCTCGAAATCGGCGCGATGCTCGAAGTGCCGTCGCTTCTCTTTCAGCTCGATGAGCTGTTCGACCGCGTCGATTTCCTCTCGGTCGGCTCCAACGACCTGATGCAGTTTCTGTACGCTGCCGACCGCGGCAATAGCCGCGTTGCCTCGCGCTTCGACGCGCTGTCAATTCCGGTGCTGCGCGCATTGCGCGATATCGCGGCCAAGGGACGCGAGCACGGCAAGCCGGTTACGCTCTGCGGCGAGCTGGCATCGCAGCCGATCGGCGCGCTGGCGCTCGCGACCGTAGGCTATCGTTCGCTCTCGCTCTCGCCTCTGGCGATAGGCCCGGTGAAAGCGGTGTTGCTCGATCTCGACTGCAGCAAGGCGGAAAAGGCGATTCTGCCGCTGCTCGAAAAGCCGGTCGGCAGTGTTTCGGTACGGCAGCATCTCGAGCAGTTCGCCGCCGCCGAAGGCTTGCAGCTCTAACGGGCCGCTGTAATTAGACGTCATGTTGCCGGACCAAAAACTCAGCGCTTTGCTCGACCGCCAGACGATGGTCGAACGCGAGCTCGCCAGCGGGGTCGCCGGTGATACCTATGTGAAATTGTCCCGCGAGCACGCCGAACTTGGTCCGGTGGTCGAGGCAATCAAGGCCTATCGCGCCGCCCAAGCCGAGCTGACTGACCTCGACGGCATCATTGCCGATGCCTCGACCGACAGCGACATGCGCCGAATGGCAGAGGCGGAGCGTCCATCCGTCAATGAGCGGCGTGAAAAGCTTGAGGATGAGCTTCGGCTGGCCTTGCTGCCGAAGGACGCAATGGATGACCACAACGCCATCCTCGAAATCCGCGCCGGGACCGGCGGCGACGAGGCGGCGCTGTTCGCCGGCGACCTGTTCCGCATGTACGAGCGCTACGCGGCCAAGCAGAACTGGAAGACCGAGGTGATCTCGCTCTCCGAGGGCACCAAGGGCGGTCTCAAGGAAGTTGTCGCGGAGGTATCCGGCCGCGGCGTTTTTGCGAAGCTCAAGTTCGAATCCGGCGTGCACCGCGTGCAACGGGTGCCGGACACCGAAGCGTCCGGCCGCATCCACACTTCGGCGGCGACGGTGGCGGTGCTGCCTCAGGTCGAGGACGTCGACATCGACATCAACGAGGGCGATCTCAAGATCGATACGATGCGCGCGCAAGGCGCGGGCGGCCAGCACGTCAACAAGACGGAATCCGCCATCCGCATCACGCATCTACCGAGCGGCATCGTCGTCTTCGTCCAGGAGGAGCGGTCGCAGCACAAGAACAAGGCCAAGGCGATGGCTTACCTCCGCAGCAAGCTCTACGAGCAGGAACGCAGCAAGCGCGATAGCGAGCGCGCCGCCGACCGCAAGAGCCAGATCGGCTCCGGCGATCGTTCCGAACGCATCCGCACCTATAATTTTCCCCAAGGCCGCGTCACCGATCACCGCATCAACCTGACGCGCCATAACCTGCCCCAAGTCATGGAAGGCGAAGCGCTGGGTGAGCTCATCGACGCGCTGATCACCGAGCATCAAGCCGAACTGCTGGCCGCCGAAGGCGTCTGACGTGCGCATTCCCGGTCTGAAAGCGGGCGCTACCATTGCCGAAGCATGCGAGAAGCTCGCCCAGGCGTTCCGTCAGAGCGGAATTGAGGAGGCGGCAGCAGCAGATGCCCGCATCCTGGTCGCGCATGCTTTGTCTCTGACGCGGGCACAGTTGCTGGCGCAATCCGATCGCGAGCTGGAGGCGCGGGAAGTTGATGCGATATCCGCCCGCACGGCACGGCGGCTCTCCCGTGAGCCGGTGTCGCGCATTATCGGAAGCCGCGAGTTCTGGGGATTGAAGCTCGACATCACTCCCGCCGTGCTCGATCCTCGTCCCGACACGGAAACAATCGTCGAGGCGGCACTCGACTGGCTGACGACACGCGGCTTGCGAAACGAAAGACTGCGCGTACTCGACATCGGCACCGGATCAGGCGCTCTCCTGCTCGCGCTTTTGTCGGAATTGCCGAACGCGGCCGGGATTGGCACCGACATCAGTATCGATGCGCTGAGCATTGCGCGCATCAACGCGCATCGTCATGAGCTTGCGTCACGTACCAATTTCATCTGCTGCGATCTGGCAGCGGCGCTGCGCGGCCCATTCGATTTGATTGTGTCAAATCCGCCCTACATCGCGACCGATGAGATCGGGCGGCTCGCACCGGAGGTGCGTGACCATGATCCGCGATTGGCGCTTGATGGTGGCGCCGACGGCATGGATGCTTATCGGGCCATCGCGGGCGACGCCCGGCGTTTACTCGCCGAGCGAGGGCGTTTGATTGTGGAACTTGGACAGGGCCAGTCCGATATGGTGAGCCGAGTGTTCACGCAGGCAGGCTTAGCCGTTGACGAGGAGCCACGACGCGATCTTTCCGGCATTAACCGGGCCCTATCCGTAAGCACGTCATGATTGCAGAGCATTGAGGCCACGCGAAAAAACCTCTTGGATTATGCGCGCGAGACAGACTAGCTTTTGGTCACGGAATCGACCCGTGAGGTCGCGTCGCCACAGGCCCGGAGCGGAGCGCTCCGTGAGGCGGGGATGCAGACCACGGCGGATGGAAAAGCCGAAGACGGCAGCGAAATCGCCAGACGGGTCCGGATGCTTCAACGGTTGCGCATGATGTTCCTCAGTCGGAATTGATTGCGCGTTACCAGAGGTAGGCAAGGCTGCGAAAAAGCGCGGCATTGGGATCGCTTCGACACACGAGATAACAACGCATTTGTGCGTGCCACCGCGCGACTGATCCGCCGCGGGGTTGGCAAATAATGTTCGGCGGATGGCGGGCCGCGGCGCAATTCGCTTCGGCACGGGGGACTTTCGAGTTGGATAAATCGCGGCGCGAGCCGCAATCAATGAGAGGCTGTCGAACAGACACACCATGAGAAACGGTAAGCAACGCATGCGGGGCCGCGGCGGCCATCGCGGCAAGAGCCAGAATCCGCTGACACGGGTTTACGAGTCCAACGGCCCCGATGTGAAAATTCGCGGCACGGCCTCCCACGTCGCAGAGAAGTACATCCAGCTCGCGCGTGACTCGCAGAGCTCCGGCGATCCGATCGCGGCCGAAAACTACTATCAGCACGCCGAGCATTACTTCCGGCTGATCGCGGCGGCGCAGGAACAATTCCGGCAGCAGAACCCGTATTACAATCAGCAACCGCAGCAAGGTCAGCAACCGCAGCAGCAAGGCATGCCGCAAGGCGGCGGCGACGACAGCTTCGACGATGGCGACGACGACGAGTTTGGGCCGAACCAACAGAACGAGCCGTACAACCCGCAACCGCAGCAGCAGCCGAGTTACCCAGCAGCCGCCGCAGCATCAGCAGCAGCCGCAACAGCATCAGCAGCCGCGCGAGCATCAGAACCAGCAGCCGCAACATCAGCAGCATCAGCCGCGGCCGCAGTATCAGCAGAACCAGCCGCAGTCGCAGCCGCAGCAGGGCGGACAGGACGCGGGCGACCTGAACAGTCTGCCGTCGTTCATCACCGGTGGTGCGCCGCAACAAAATCCCGGCCAGAACCAAAATCCCGGCCAGAACTCGGCGGCCAGCAGAACGGCAACGGCCAATACGGCGATCGGCAAGACCGTTACGGCCGGCACCGCCGCCGCCGGCATCGCGGCCCCCGCCCGGATTTCCAGGGCGGCCAGCCGCAACAGGGCCAGGAGCCGGGAAACCAGGGCGGCGGTGGAGACGAGCCACCGCCACAGCCCGGCGAATAGGATCAAGAAAAACCCCCGGAAAATTCCGGGGGTTTTTGTTTTACGTCCCGGGCGACGGCGCCAGCGCCGGCTGGAGCTCCGGCAACAGCCGCCGCTTGGCGCGCGCGGGAATGGCGCGATAGACCTGCTTGGTCGCCTCGACGATGTGCACGCCGGCAAACGGCGCGGAGAGACTGGCGCCGGTCCGCTCCCATGCACCCGCGGTCCGCAAGAACCACTTGCGCGGGATCGGCGGCACGTAGAGCGCCTCGTCCCAGCCGGTCGGCGTGAACCATGTCTCGCGCAACAGCGCGGTGATCTGCGAGCGCGAGTAAGGCCGCCCGTGGCCGAACGGCGTCGTGTCCATGCGCGCCCACAGCCCGCGCCGGTTGGGGACGATCGCCATCAGCCGCCCTCCGGCGGCCAGCACCCGCCACGCCTCGCGCAGCAGCGCGGCGGTGTCGTGCGACATTTCGAGCGAATGAATGAGCAGCACGCGATCGACCGCGTTGTCGGGCAGCGGCATTTCATACTCGTCGACCAGCGCCGCCAGCGCCGGCCGCGTGGTGGGCCATTTCACCACGCCCTGATGGGCCGGCATGAAGGCGAGGCAGCGCTCAGCCTCGGCACGGAACAGCCCGAGATAGGGCGTCGCATAGCCGATGCCGAGCACGCGCTGGCCGCTGAGATCGCCCCAGCGCCTGCGGATCCCGCGACCCACGAAGCGGCGCGCCACCACGCCGAGCTGGTGACCGTAGAAATCGCGCAGATCGACGACATCGATCGACATGCCGGGAAATTAGCATGTTCAAGGCCGAAGTCGGTTAATACAATCCGCCACGTGTCGTTGAGGAGGCTAAATGCCCGCGCAAACCAACCTGTTTCTGTGCCTGAAGGACAATTACGGCGTGCTGCTGCACGATCCGGCCACGGGCGCGACGGCCTCCATCGATGCGCCTGAAACCGGGGCGGTCGAAGCCGCGCTCAAGGCGACCGGCTGGAAGCTCACCCATATTCTCGTCACGCATCATCATGCCGACCACACCGACGGCATTCCCGCGCTGAAGCAGAAATATGGCTGCCGCGTCATCGCGCCGCCGGAGGTCTCGTCGAAATATCCGTTCGTCGATGACACCGTGAAAGAGGGCGACAAGGTCAAGGTCGGCAATCTTTCAGGCAATGTGATCGACACGCCGGGCCACACGGCGGGCCATATCTCCTACTGGTTTCACGACGACGCGCTGGCCTTCGTCGGCGACACCTTGTTCTCGATCGGCTGCGGACGGGTGATCGAGGGCACGCCGGAGATGATGTGGAAGTCGCTGTGCAAGCTGCGCGACCTGCCGGACGACACCGAAATCTACTGCGGCCATGAGTACACGCAGTCGAACATCAAGTTCGCGCAGACCATCGAGCCGAACAACAAGGCGCTGGCGGCGCGAGCGGCTGAAGCGGCGGACGAAATCTCCCGAGGATTGCCGACCATTCCGACCACGATCGGCGAGGAGAAGGCGGCGAACGTGTTCTTGCGGGCCGACAAGCCGGAAGTCGCCGCCGCGGTGGGCCTGTCCGGCAAGCCGGCCGCCGAAGTGTTTCGCGAAGTCCGAGAGCGGAAGAACAAGTTTTGATGGCGGTGAAGCCGACCGCCGCCGACATCATCAAGCGGCTCGACCTCAAGCCGCATCCCGAAGGCGGGCATTTCCGCGAGACCCATCGCGACGAGGCCGGACATCAGGGCCGCTCGCACTCGACCGCGATCTACTTCCTGCTGGCGCGCGGCGAGCGCTCGCACTGGCACCGCATCGATGCGGTCGAGGTCTGGCACTATTACTCCGGCGACCCGCTCAAGCTCGAGATCGTCGATGGCAGCAAGGAGATGATCGTGCGGCTTGGCCCGAATGTGCATGCCGATGAGGCGCCGCAGGCGGTCGTTCCGGCGCGCGCCTGGCAGGCGGCCGAGACGACCGGCGACTGGACCCTGTGCGGCTGCACGGTGTCGCCGGGTTTTCAGTTCGAGAAATTCGAGCTGGCGGCCAAGGACTGGTCGCCGAAGCGTTAGACGCGCTAACGTGGCGCCATGAAATCGAATGACGTGCGCGGGATGATCGCGGTCGACAAGATCGGCTGCAAGATCCTGTTCCTCAATCCGCAGAGCTACGAGACCGAGACGGTGCTGGATGGCTTCCAGCGCACCGTGCACGAACTGCTCGTGGTCCCCGAGACCGGCCGCGCCTATGTGCCGATCTTCGGCGACGGCATTCATGGCCGCAATCCGAACCCCGGCCATCAGCTTTGGGTGATCGACCTGCTCAACCGCAAGCTCGTCACCGACATCGACCTGCGGCCGCTCTCCGCCCCGCACACGGTGCGGCTCGGCGCCGACGGGCTGATCTACGTCACCTGCGAGAACAGCGCGAAAGTCGCGGTGATCGATCCGAAGCTCAACAAGGTGATCGACGCGATCAACTCCGGCTCGAGCAACGGCCACCGGCTGTGCATCGCCAATGACGGCCAGCGGCTCTACACCGACAATGAAGAGGACGCGACGGTCTCGGTGATCGACGTGCCGGCGCGCAAGCTGCTCGGCAAGATCAAGACACCGCAGGCGATCGCCGGGGTCGGCATTTCCGGCGACGGCAAGACCGTGGTCGCGGTGAGCGACGAGCAGCCGGTGATCTTCATGATCGATACGGCGGCCGGCAAAGTGACGCGCGAGGTGAAGCTCGACGGCGCCGAGAAACCGGCGCAGATCGTGCGTTATTCGCCCGACGACCGGCTGATCGTGGTGAGCAACCTCAACAGCAATCTGCTGCACATCATCGACAAGGCGTCAGGCGCGCAGAGCGCGATCCCGCTCGGCTCACAGCCGATGGACTTCGCCTTCCGCAATGGCGAGATCGTCATTGGCTGCCAGGGCGACGGCTCGATGCATGTGATCGACGTGGCCGCGCGTCGTGTCACCAAGAGCTTTCAGGCCGGCACCGGCTGCGAGTCGGTGGGCTTTTTCTAGGGCGGCGTGACGGGCTTTCGCCGCAGCATGTCCTTCGCCGCCAGCAGCCCGCCGCCGCCGATCAAACAGCGCCGCGAGCCACAAGGTCGCGCGCGGCTCGGCATAGCCGGCGAGCACCAACGCCAGCGTTGAGAGGATCGGCGCAGCGTAAGACGCGACGCCGAGCAGCCGGATGTCGCCGCGTTTGACGCCGGTGTCCCAGACGTAAAAGGCGAGCCCGACCGGGCCGAGGCCGAGCGCCAGCACGGCGAGCCATTGCGTTGTGTTCTGCGGCCACAACGTCGTCTCAAGCGCGAGATGGCACAGCGCAGCCAGCGCGGCCGTTGCCAGGCAGAAGCCGGCGACCGCAAGGCTCGGCACTTCGGCAAAGCGCCGCGACAGCACCGAATAGCCGGCCCACACAAAGGCCGCGCAGAACGCCGCGCTGTAACCGCCGGCATATTGCAGCGCCGGCGCGAGCCCCTGCCCCATGAACAGGATCACGGTGCCGACCAGGCCGAGCAGCGCGCCGATGATGTGATGCGAGCGCAAATGCTCGCCCGGCAGCAGGCCGGAGAACAGCACGATCAAGAGCGGCCAGAAGTAATTGAGCAGTCCCGCTTCGGCCGGCGGCGCGAACCGCAAGGCGATGAAATAGAGCGAGTGGTAGCCGAACAGGCCCAGCACGCCGAGCGCCCACACTTTCGGCGGCTGGCGCAGCGCCGCCCAGCTCCCGGTCGCCGCGACCCAGGCAAGACCGATACCGCCGCCGATCGCGAAGGTGAGCGCCGCAAGCAGGAACGGCGGCACTTGTCCCGACGCCACCGTAAGCAGCGCCAGCAGCGACCACATCGCGATCGCGGCGAAGCCGAGCAGCGTGGCGCGCGCGGATGTCATGCAGTGATTGCGGTGATTTACCGGTCGGACAGCGCCAGCTTGGCGCCGAGGCCGACAAAGGCCGCCGCGAAGGTGCGCCGCATCCAGGTCAGGACGCGCGGGCGCGAAATCACATGATCGCGGACCGAAGCAGCGAACAGGCCGTAGCCGACGAACACGACGAAGGTCATCAGCATGAACACCGCGCTGAGCTCGAGCATCAAGGGCAGCGGCTGCGGCTCGTCGGCGCGGATGAACTGCGGCAGGAAGGCGAAGAAGAAGATCGAGAGCTTCGGATTGAGAATGTTGATCAGGATGCCGGTGATGGTGACGCGGAGCGCCGAGCGGGCGCCGAGCTCCTTCTCGACCCGCAGCGCGCCGGTTTCGCGCAACGTGCTCCACGCCATGTAGAGCAGGTACGCGACGCCGACATATTTGAAGGTCTGGAACGCCAGCGCGCTGGTGTGCAGCAGCGCCGCGAGGCCGAGAATTGCCGCGGCCATGTGCGGCACGATGCCAAGCGTGCAGCCGAACGCCGCGACGATGCTGGCGCGGGCGCCGCGCGAAAGCCCTGCCGCCAGGGTGTAAACCACGCCGGTGCCGGGCGAGATCACGACGATGAAAGACGTGACGAGGAATTCCCAGGACACCGACGACTGCTCCGCTCAGGTGAAATACCTGGCCGCCGTCCTCGCCGGTGATGGTCGAGCCGGTGAGCAGGCCCGCATCGTCCGAAGCAAGGAAGACGACGCAGCGCGCGATCTCTTCCGGCTCGCCGAGCCGGCCGATCGGAATGGTCGGCAGGATGTTTTTCTCCAGCACGTCCTTGGGCACCGCCTGCACCATCTCGGTGTTGATGTAGCCGGGCGCGATCGCGTTGACGGTGATGCCGGAGCGCGCGCTCTCCTGCGCCAGCGCCTTGGTGAAGCCGATCTCGCCGGCCTTGGCGGCGGAATAATTGGTCTGGCCGATCTGGCCCTTCTGGCCGTTGATCGAGGAGATGTTGACGATGCGGCCGAATTTCCGCTCGCGCATGCCTTCGATCACGTTGCGGCACATGTTGAACAGCGAGCCGAGATTGGTGTTGATCACCGCGGTCCACTGCTCCGGCTTCATGCGGTGCAGCGTCGCGTCCTTGGTGATGCCGGCATTGTTGATCAGGACCTCGATCGGCCCGAGGTCGGCCTCGACCTGCTTGATGCCGGCGGCGCAGGCCTCGAACGAGGCCACGTCCCACTTGTAAACGTTGATGCCGGTTTCGGATTTGAACTTCTGCGCGGCCTCGTCATTGCCGGCATAGCTCGCCGCGACCTTGTAGCCTGCGGCCTTCAGCGCCTTCGAAATCGCCGCACCGATCCCACGCGTACCACCCGTCACTAACGCAACGCGAGCCATCGTCGTCCCTCTCGTTTCTTATTCCCTCCGGCCTCCAGAAACATACATGGCCGGGACAAGCCGCGGCCATGATGACTTTCGTCTGATTATTTTGCAGTGACGGTGACCGCGTCTCGGCTTACCGCTCGCGCCGATGTTCGGGCGTCACTCGGCTTACGCTCGCTCGACGCACAGAGCGATGCCCATGCCGCCGCCGATGCAGAGCGTGGCGAGGCCCTTCTTGGCGTCGCGCTTCTGCATCTCGTGCAGCAGCGTCACAAGGACGCGGGCGCCGGACGCGCCGATCGGATGACCGATCGCGATGGCGCCGCCATTGACGTTGACCTTCTTGGTATCCCAGCCGAGGTCCTTGTTGACCGCGCAGGCCTGCGCGGCAAAGGCCTCGTTGGCCTCGACCAGGTCGAGCTCGTCGTGCTTCCAGCCGGCCTTCTTGAGCGCGGCGCGCGAAGCCGGGATCGGGCCGGTGCCCATGATCGACGGATCGACGCCGGCATGCGCCCACGACACGATGCGGGCGAGCGGCGTCTTGCCGAGCTTGGCGGCTTCGGAGGCTTTCATCAGCACGAGCGCGGCGGCGCCGTCATTGATGCCGGACGCGTTCGCCGCGGTGACCGTGCCTTCCTTGTCGAAGGCGGGGCGGAGCTTGGCGATCGCGTCCAACGTCACGCCGGCCTTCGGATATTCGTCGGTATCGACGACGGTATCGCCCTTGCGCGACTTGATCGTGACCGGGACGATCTCGTCCTTGAAGCGGCCGGACTTCATCGCGGCTTCCGCCTTGTTCTGCGAGGCGACTGCGAACTCATCCTGCTGCGCCCGGGTGATCTGCCACTGCTTGGCGACGTTCTCGGCGGTGGTGCCCATGTGGTAGCCGTTGAAGGCGTCCCACAGGCCGTCCTTGATCATGGTGTCGACCAGCTCGACCGCGCCCATCTTCACGCCGTTGCGCAGATGCTGGCAGTGCGGCGACATGCTCATCGATTCCTGGCCGCCGGCGACCACGATGTCGCTGTCGCCCTGCAGGATCGCCTGATAGCCGAGCGCGACGGCGCGCAAACCCGAGCCGCATAACTGATTGACGCCCCAGGCCGGGCTCTCGACCGGAATACCGGCAGCGATCGACGCCTGGCGTGCCGGGTTCTGGCCCTGCCCGGCGGTGAGGATCTGGCCCATGATGACTTCGGAGACGCGGCCGCCTTCGACGCCGGCGCGCTCGAGCGCGGCCTTGATCGCGGTCTTGCCAAGCTCATGCGCGGGCAGATTGGCGAATGCTCCATTGAAGGCCCCGACCGGCGTGCGCGCGGCGCTGACAATGACGACGTCGTCTCTCATTCTGGAATTCTCCTGCTGGCTCGGCTGAGTCTTTTCGGCGGTGCCGCATCCTTAAGACGCTCTCCCGGCGAGTCAACACGCGAGACCCGGCAGAAATGCAGCAAAACCGCGCATTTGCTGCAGGTCGGCGGACGCTTATGCTGCGCGGTAAGTGGTTTGCCGCGCTGCCATAAAGTTGGTTATGCTTCCCGCAACAACCAAGGGGAAGCGGGAGCCCAAGTCAGTCCATGGCCGAAGCAAAAGAACCGGTCACGATAAAAAAATACGCGAACCGGCGGCTCTACAATACGGGGACCAGCACCTACGTCACGCTCGAAGACCTCGCGCAGATGGTCAAGAAGGGCGAGGATTTCGTGGTCTATGACGCCAAGACCGGTGAGGACATCACCCGCTCGGTGCTGGCGCAGATCATCTTCGAGCAGGAGGGCAAGGAAGGCCAAAGCCTTATGCCCATCGCCTTCCTTCGCCAGCTCATCCGCTTCTACGGCGACAGCATGCAGATGCTGGTGCCGCGCTATCTCGAACAATCGATGACGTCCTTCACAGGCCAGCAGGACAAGTTCCGCGAGCAGATGGCGCAGGCGTTCGGCGTCAGCGGTTTCGGCCCGCTGGAAGATCAGGTGCGGCGCAACATGGAGATGTTCGAGAAGACCTTCGCCATGTTCGCGCCATTCGCGCGCGGCGAAAAGTCGGCCGAGAAACCGAAGTCGAACGACGACATCGACGAACTCAAGCGGCAGCTCGACGAGATGCAGAAGCGCCTCGACCGGATGGGCAGTAAGGGCTGATCAGCCCGCGGCGCGTGATGCGCCGTTGCTGTTGGTCCACGGCCGGTCGGACGCGGCCAACCCGAACAGCGAGCCCTGCAGGTAATCGCAGCCCCACGAACTGAGCATCTGCGCGGTCGCTTCGTCCTGCACCCACTCGGCGACGGTCGCGAGCTTCATGCGGCGCGCCAGGTCGAGCATGGTCTGCACGAAGGCGCGGTCGTCTTCCGAGCGGCTGATGTTCTGCACGAACGAGCCGTCGATCTTGAGAATGTCTACGCCGAGCTTGCGCAGGTTGCGGAACGAGGTCTGGCCGGCGCCGAAATCGTCGATCGCGATCTTGCAGCCGAGGTCCTTGACGCGGGCGACCAGGACGCGGGCCTCGTCAATGTCGCGGATCGCGGTGGTCTCGGTGATCTCGATGGTGAGCCGCTCGCCGCAGCCCGGATGCGCGCGCAGCACGGCGGCGAGCCCGTTCCACCAGCTCGGATCGTTGGTCGATGACGGCGAGACGTTGACGCTGGCCTTGAGATTATGGGCGCTGCGCAACTCGCCGATTATAGTCTGCAGAACGCGGTGATCGAGCAGCCGCACCAAACCCACACGCTCTGCCACCGGGATGATCTCGTTGGCCTGGGCAAGCGAGCCGTCGGACGCGTTCCACCCGCATCAGGCCCTCATAGAACGAAACCTGGCGGGTCGCGGCATGCACCACCGGCTCATAGGCCAAGGCGATGCGGCGCTCATTGAGCGCGGCAATGATTTCGTCGGTGGCGCGCAGATTGTTCTGGCGCTGCGCCTCGCGCTTGACGTCCGGCTTGTAGGCCATGAACGAGCCGTGCCGGCGTGAGCGCGCCACATCGAGCGCATCCTGGGCGCGCCACAGGATTTCCTCGGTGGTTTTCGCATTGCGCGGCGCGGTCACGCCGCCGATCGTGATGGTGACCGAGACCGGCCCGGCCGAGGTCGGAATGGTGTCGTTTCGCACCGAGGCGAGCAGACGATCCGCCGCGATGGTCAGGTCGTCCGGGCTGCAATCCTTCAGGATCAGGCCGAATTTGTTGCCTGAGAACACGCCAAGCAAGTCAGCGCCGCGCATCTGCGAGCGGATACGTTTTCCGACCTGCGCGATGGTCTCGTCGGCGATGGCGAAGCCATAGGCTTCGTTGAGATGGCCGAGATTGTCGATCGCGACCAGCAGGAAGCCGCAGGAGCTGCGGAAACGGATCGATTCATCGAGCACGGCGTCCAGCGTCTGATTGAGCCGCGCACGATTCATCTCGCCGGTCAGATGATCGTAGTAAGCGAGCCGCTCGAGCATGGCTTCGTGCTCGTGCTGCTCGGTGATGATACGGACGATCCCCTCGGCGCGCTGTGGCGTGCCGTCGGAGCCCGCAAACCACCGGCCGGCATCCTCCACCCACGCCTTCGGCTCACCGTCCGGCCGGCGCAGCGCATAATTCACGCGATAGGGCACGCCCGTGCCGTCGTCGCGCTGACCCGAGCGGTGAACCGCGTCGAAACGGTTATGACCCGAGTGCGGATCGATGTGTTGCGCCCAGGCGCGGCCAGTGACGATCTGCGAGACGTCGACGCCGACCACGTCGGACGCGTTCGTGCTCCAGATCAGCACATCGTGATCGATCCGCCATTCATAAGCGGCCTCGCCCACCGAACGCAGGATCTGTGACGTGTCGAGGCCCGCCGCCTCAGCGGACCCTCGTTCAGTTTGGTTCACAGCTGCCTCTTTTTGGGAACGAGCACGCCTTAATGCGCGTTGATTCCGGGCAATGAATGTGTCGATACGCTAGCGGTTAAACTTTAAAGAAACAGGAAAACCGCGGACTTCAGCGGGGGGTGACTAAGGGCCAAGTGGACGGCACGCGCATTGCAGTCTTCGATGGTAGACACGGTTCTCGTGTCCGAGATTGAGACAATGCAGGACGATCATTCGGCTCAAGGTTACCCAAAGGTTAACGCGGAATGCCGCGCACTGACCGTTTGCGAACCCGCGCCTGCGCATCCCACCCATGAGACACCGCGCCGCTCAGCCGCATTTGTCGCGCAACTGCTCGCCGGCAAGGAAGACTTGCCGCAGACGCGCGAGCGCCGGCGCGAAGAGCCCGAAGTCGCCGCTCATGTCTATGAGGCGCACATGGCGCCGGTGACGCCCGATAGCGGCAAGGTGCTGAGCCGCGCCGCCTAGTAGCCGATCGCGCAGCCGTCCTTGCGCGGCTCGGAACCGGCGATCAGCACACCACGCTTCCAGTCAATGACGATCGCCTGACCGCCGCCCCAGGGCGACGCCGTGGTGACGAGCTTGTGGCCTTTGGCCTTCAGGCCATCGAGCGTGCCCTGCGAAACGCCGCGCTCGGGCATCGTGTCTTCGCCCTCGAAGAAGATGCGCGGCGCGTCGATCGCCTGCTGCACATCCATCCCGTAATCGACCATGTTGAGAATGACCTGGGTGTGGCCCATGGGCTGGTAGTGCGAGCCCATCACGCCGAACGTCATCTCGCAGCGGCCGTCGCGCATCGCGTGCGACGGGATGATGGTGTGCATCGGCCGCTTGCCGCCATCGAAGGTGTTGGGGTGGCCGGGCTCGACCAGGAAGCAGTCGCCGCGATTGTTGAACAAGACGCCGCTCTTCTCGGCGGCGATGCCGATGCCGAAATTGTTGTAGAGCGAGTTGATGAAGGACACCGCCATGCGGTCCTTGTCGACCACGGTCAGATAGACCGTGTCGCTGCCGGGCGTCGGGTTGGTCGGAAGCGCGGTGCGCTTGGAACGGTCGATCTTCCCCGCCAGCGTCTTGGCAAAGCCCTTTTCGATCAGCTTGAGCGGATCGACCTTCATATATGACGGCTCGGCGATGTGGGTGTCGCGCACGCCATAGGCCATCCGCGCCGCTTCGAGCTGAAGATGGAAACGCTCGGCGCCGAGCGGCTCGAGCGAGGCCATGTCGAAATTCTCGAGGATGTTGAGCAAAACCAGCGCGGTGAGGCCCTGCCCGTTCGGCGGAATTTCGAGAATGTCGAGGCCGCGATAATTGCTGGAGATCGGCGTGACGACCTCGCCGCGATGGTTGGCGAAATCCGCTTCGGTGATGAACGAGCCGCGCGAAGACAGGGTCTGCGCCATGTCGCGTGCGATCTCGCCTTCGTAAAACGCCTTCCAGCCCTTCTGCGCGATCGCCTTCATGGTCGCGGCGAGCGCCGGGATCTTCACGACGTCGCCTTCGACCGGAGCCTTGCCGTCGAACAGGAAGTTCTTTGCCGCGCCCGGATCCTTCTTCAGCTTGGCGAGCTGATTGCCCCAGGCCAATGCAATCCGCGAAGCGACCGGAAAGCCATGCTCGGCAAAACGGATCGCCGGCTGCAGCGCGCGGTCGAGGCCGAACTTGCCATGCGCCTTGAGGATGACGTCCCAGGCTTCGATCGCGCCCGGCACCGTCACCGCGTGGATCGAGCCGTCGATGCCCTTCATGCCCTTGGCGAGCAGCGCCTCGGTCGAGGCCGCCGCGCCGGCACGGCCGCAGCCGTTGTAACCCCAGGCCGGCTTGCCGGGCTGCGAGATGATGCAGAAGCAATCGCCGCCGATCCCGGTGCTCTGCGGCTCGACCACGCCGAGCACGGCGCAGGCGGCAACAGCGGCATCGGTGGCGTTGCCGCCTTCGCGCAGCACATCGATTGCGGTCAGCGTGGCGAGCGGATGCGAGCTCGCGGCCATGCCGGTCGTGGAGATTACCGGCGAGCGGCCGGGCAACTGAAAATCGCGTGGCATGAAATTACTGCGGTGGCGGGACGATGTGGGCGCTTTCGACCGAGAAGTCGCGTTGCGCGGAGCGGAGCGACACGGCGAAGCCGCCGAGCACGTCAACGAAGCTGATGATGAGCAGGATGAAGAAGGTCGATGAGGCGGCTTGCCTGACCAGAATGAACTCAACGGTCATCGCGACGAACAGCAGGAACGACAGGCCGTGATCGACGACGTTGCGGATGCCGATGCGCGTCGACTTGAGCAGCTCGACGAACAGCAGAAGGACCGCGAGGCACACCAGGTAATCGCCCGGGCGACATCGACCATTCGCCGCCCGACGCCATCGCCACGCTGGTCACGGCGCCGGTGAAACCGACGCCGGGCATCAGGAAAGCGATGATGTTGTAGATCGCGAAAGGGATCAGAAGCAGCGGGAAGCCGATGAGACTCATGTGACGCCCCTGGCCACCGCTGCGAGCCGGTTACGACTCTTTCTTCACCTTGAGGACCTGCCGGCCTTTGTACATGCCGGTCTTGAGGTCGATGTGGTGCGGCCGGCGCAGCTCGCCGGAATCCTTGTCCTCGACATAGGTCGGCGCCTTGAGCGCATCGGCAGAGCGGCGCATGCCACGGCGCGACGGCGAGGTTTTTCTTTTCGGAACGGCCATGACTACTCCTGACGGCGCGAAACTGACGAAAAATGCGGTTGAATGCGGGCTTATAGAGGATGCTCCGCGGAGAGGCTAGTGCCTCCGCAGCACGCAATTTGCGGCGTTTTCCGAGCGCCCGGCCCGCCCGACATAGAGCCCGGCGAGGCGGCGCATGCCGGGACCCGGCGAGCGCGCGTTCCGCGTCACCGGATTGGGCAGCGAGGCGGCAAGCAGCGCCGCCTGATAGCTGGAGAGGTCGCGGGCGGAACGATTGAAGGCGCGGCGGGCGCCGGCTTCGGCGCCGAACTCGCCGTCCGGGCCCGAGCTCGGCAATGTTGAGGTAGAGCTCGAGGATCCGGCGCTTGGTCAGGACGAGGTCCATCCAAAGCGCGATCGGCGCCTCCACCGCCTTGCGGACCCAGCTTCGGCTGTTCCAGAGGAACAGGTTCTTGGCGACCTGCTGGGTGATGGTCGAGCCGCCGCGCAGATCCTCCAGCTCTTCCGCTTCGTCGAACGCGTTCTTGATCTCCTTGCAGGTCGAGGCCGTGATGGAAACAGAAGCGGCCGTCCTCCGCGGCGATCACCGTGCGCACCAGCACCGGCGAAATATTGTCCAGCGGCACAAAGGTGCGTTCGACCCGCTGGCCGGTGACCCATCGCCACAGCATCAGGGTCGAGACCGGCTGGCCGACCGAATAAAGCGGCGTCATCAGATAAGGCAGCAGCAGCAGAAACAGCACCGCAAGCACGATCGCCTGCACCCAGCGCGGCAGACGCCGGAACAGCCCGCGCCGCGCATAGGATGGACTTTGGGCCGATGTGTGCCACTGCAACATGCGTGCTAGCTTAGCACCATGAACGTCCCAACCTCTGCGCGAAATGCCGGCGGCTTTTCCGCGCGGCTCGATGCCGTTGCCAGCGAGATCGACGATCTGCTGGACGATCTTCTGTCGGAAACGCGGACCGAAGGCGAGCTGGCGCGGCCGGCGCGGCTGCTCGAAGCGATGCGCTATGCGACGCTTGGCGGCGGCAAGCGGCTGCGCCCTTTTCTGCTGGTGGAGTGCGCCAACCTGTTCAACGTGCCGCGCCAGCGTTCGCTGCTGGCCGGCGCCGCGCTCGAATGCGTGCACTGCTATTCGCTGGTGCATGACGACCTGCCGGCGATGGACAATGACGATCTGCGCCGCGGGCAGCCGACCACCCACAAGGCGTTCGACGAGGCCACGGCCATCCTGGCCGGCGACGGCCTGCTGACCTTCGCGTTCGACCTGCTGTCGAGCGATGACGTTCATCCATCCGCCGATGTGCGGCTTCTGCTGGTGCGCGAGCTCGCGCGCGCGTCGGGACTTGGCGGCATGGTTGGCGGGCAAATGCTCGATCTCGCCGCCGAGGGCCGCTTCGACGCCAAAGCGCCAAAGCCGAACGAAGCCGGCGTCGCCACCCTGCAAGCGATGAAGACCGGCGCGCTGATCCGCTTTGCCTGCCGCGCCGGCGCGATCCTCGCCGAGACCGATGAGGCTGCGCTTGGCGCGCTCGACCGTTTCGGCCGCGCCATCGGCCAGGCCTATCAGGTGGCGGACGATCTGCTCGACATCTACGGCGACCCGCAAAGTGATGGGCAAAGCCGCCGGCAAGGATGCGGCGGCCGGAAAGGCGACACTCGCCGGCATGCTCGGGCGCGAAGGCGCACGGGCGAGACTCGATGCCTTGCTGCGCGAAGCCGACGAGGCGCTCGGCCGGTTCGGCGACAAGGCCGGCAGCCTGCGCGCCGCGACGCGCTTCATCGCCGAGCGGAAGGCGTGATCTGAGGAGCTCATGGCAACCAGAAAACCTCGAGCGATCCTTCCGGTCCGCGTTGCGCGACTGCACGGCCGTCTGCTCATTTCGGTCGCGATCGGCATTTTGATTACGCTCGCCACCACGGCGACAAACTGGCAATGGGCGACCAGGCTGCTGGCCGGCTGGGATACCGGCGTGCTCGTCTATCTCGTCCTCATCTTATTCGGTGGCGCGCCGCGGCGACATCCGCCGCCTGCGTGAACGCGCCGCCGAGGAGGACGAAAGTGCGCTGGTTCTGCTGCTGTTCTCCGGCCTTGCCACGTTTGCAAGTCTCGGCGCCATCGTCTCCGAGCTTGGCGGCCTCGAGGACGGCGATTCGGCACAGACCGCGCTCTGCGTCACGCTGAGCGATGGTGACGATCCTGCTGTCCTGGCTGTTCGTGCACACCATCGTTCGCGCTGCATTACGCGCACGAGTTTTACGGCGAGGGCCGCGACCGTAAGCTCCGCGGGCTGCGCTTTCCCGGCACCCGCAACCCGGACTACTGGGATTTCCTGTATTTCTCGCTGGTGATCGGGATGACCTCGCAGGTCTCCGACGTCGCCATCGCCAGCACCGCGATCCGCCGCATCGCCACCCTGCACGGCGTGCTGTCGTTCTTCTTCAATCTCACCGTGCTCGCTCTGACCGTTAACATGGTCTCAAATTGGAGGACTGATCGCCTCATGACAGCGGCTGCGTTTGAGATCGTGCTGTTGATGTTTGCGGTGCTGGCCGCGGTCGCGGTCATCGCCAAGCGGCTCAACATCGCGCCGTCGATCCTGCTGGTGATCGCCGGCGTCGGGCTCGCGCTCGTTCCCGGCCTGCCGCCGATCGACGCTCGGCGCCCGAACTGGTGCTGCTCGTCATCCTGCCGCCGCTGATCTATTCGGCCGGCGTCGCCATGAGCTGGCGCGAATTCCGCTTCAACCTGCGGCCGATCACGCTGCTCGCCTTCGGCTGCGTGGTGTTCACCACCTGCGCGGTCGCCGCGGCGGCGCATTACCTGCTCGGCTTCCACTGGGCGGTCGGCTTCGTGCTCGGCGCGATCGTCGCGCCGCCCGACGTGGTGGCGCCGCTGGCGATCGCGCGGCGGCTCGGACTGCCGCGCCGGCTGGTCGTCGTGCTGGAAGGCGAAGGGCTCGCCAACGACGCCACCGCGCTCATTCTTTATCGCTTCGCGGTGGCGGCGGTGACGACCGGAATGTTCTCGTTCGGCAAGGCGAGCGGCACATTCGCGCTGATCGTGGTCGGCGAGATCGCCTTCGGCATCGGCGTCGGCTGGCTGAGCCTGCGGCTGCGGCGCTGGGCGCGCGATCCGCGCGTCGAGATCACGCTGTCGCTGATGACGCCCTATCTCGCCTTCTGGGTGCCGGAGCATCTCGGCGGCTCCGGCGTGCTCGCGACCGTCGCCTGCGGCCTTTACGTGAGCTGGAACGGCCCGCGGCTGATCCCGTCGGCTGACGCGGCTGCAGGGCATCTTCTTCTGGGACCTGGCCATCTATCTGATCGAGGGCATGGTGTTCCTGCTCACCGGATTGCAGGCGCGGGCGCTGATCGCAACGGCGCAAGAGCTTTCCGATCCACGATCTCCTGATCGCGACCGCGCTGGTGACCGCTGATCGTGATCGCGGCGCGGTTCATCTGGGTGTTTCCGGCCACCTATATCCCGCGCTGGGTCAGCCCGAGCCTGCGGCAGCGCGATCCGTCGCCGCGCTGGCAGGGCGTGTTTTTCCTTGGCTTCACGGGCGTGCGCGGCGTCGTGTCGCTCGCGGCGGCGCTCGCCATTCCGCTGACGATCGCGAGCGGCGCGCCGTTCCCGCATCGCGACCTGATCCTGTTCGTCACCTTCGGCGTGATCGTCGTTCACGCTGGTCGGCCAGGGCCTGATGCTGCCTTTGGTCGCGCGGCTGGCTCGGGATCTGACCCGGCCGGCCAGGACGAACACCGCACGAACTCGAGGCCGAACTCGCGGCGCGCCAGCAGGCGCTCGACGTCGCGCAGCAGCGGCTCGAGAAGTTCGCCGCCGAGCAGCAATTTGCCGCGCGAGGCGTCGAGCACCTGCGCACCCGGCACGTGCACCGGCTGGCCAGTTGCCGCTCGATTTCGACGACGGGCTCGAGCAGCGCGCGCACCGCGGCGCGGCTCAAGAAGGAGCTGATCGAGGCCGAGCGCGATTTCATCTACCAGCTGCTGCGCGACGGCAAGATCACCGACGAGGCGCGGCGGCGCATCGAGTACGAGCTCGACCTCGAGGAGGCGAGCCTCGCCAACCGCCGCGAGACCTATGGCGGGCTGGCTGTAGCTACTCCGCGGCGCGCTGCGCGCCGCCGAAGCGGCGCTCGATGTAATCGGTCACCATCTGCTTGAACTCGGCGGCGAGCGTCGGGCCGCGCAACGTCGCGGCCTTCTTGCCGTCGATGAACACCGGCGCGGTCGGCTGCTCGCCGGTGCCGGGCAGCGAGATGCCGATGTCGGCGTGCTTGGTCTCGCCCGGGCCGTTGACGATGCAGCCCATCACCGCGACGTTGAGCTTCTCGACGCCGGGATAGCGCTCTTTCCACTCGCGGCATCGAGGTGCGGATGAAATCCTGGATGTCGCGCGGCGAGCTCCTGGAACGTCGTCGAGGTGGTGCGGCCGCAGCCGGGGCAGGCCGCGACCAGCGGCACGAAGGTGCGGAAGCCCATGGTCTGCAGCAGTTCCTGCGCGACCTGCACTTCGAGCGTGCGGTCGCCGTCCGGCTCCGGCGTCAGCGAGATGCGGATGGTGTCGCCGATGCCCTGCTGCAGCAGCACGCCCATCGCGGCCGACGAGGCGACGATGCCCTTCGAGCCCATGCCGGCTTCGGTGAGCCCGAGATGCAGCGCGTAGTCGGAGCGGCGCGCCAGCTCGGGATAGACCGCGATCAGGTCCTGCACCGCCGAGACCTTGGCCGAGAGGATGATGCGGTTCTTCGGCAGGCCGATCTCCTCGGCGCGCGCGGCCGACAGCAGCGCCGACTGCACCATCGCCTCGCGCGTGACCGCGCGCGCAGTCGATCGGCGCCGCGGCGCGCGCGTTCTCGTCCATCAGCCGCGTCAGCAGTTCCTGGTCGAGCGAGCCCCAGTTGACGCCGATGCGCACCGGCTTGCCGTAGCGGATCGCGATCTCGACGATCTGCGGTGAACTGCGTGTCGCGCTTGTCCTTGAAGCCGACATTGCCGGGATTGATGCGGTACTTGTCGAGCGCCTCGGCGCAGGCCGGATGATCGGCGAGCAGCTTGTGGCCGATGTAGTGGAAGTCGCCGATCAGCGGCACGTTGACGCCGAGCTGCGCGAGCCGGTCGCGGATATGCGGCACCGCGGCGGCGGCCTCGTCGCGATCGACCGTGATGCGCACGAGCTCGGAGCCGGCATGCGCCAGCGCGGCGACCTGCGCGCGGTCGCCTCGATGTCGGCGGTGTCGGTGTTGGTCATCGACTGCACGACGATCGGCGCGCCGCCGCCGACCATGACGCCGCCGACGTCCACCGCGACCGTTTTATGACGCGCCGCACTTATGTTCATGGCGTTGATATAGCCTCTGCAGACGCAAGCTGAAACACGCTCGAAATGCTCCTGTCCGCTTGGTATAGGTCACCGATGCCGCAGGACGAATTGAACCTGATTTTTCGCTGCCCGCCGGAGCTGGTTTCGGTATTGCCGCGGCCGATCCCGGCCATCCAGGGCCTGCCGGGATGGTTCAAGGAGATGCCGGCGACATTCTTCGATCCGGTCTCCAGCGCCGACGATCAGACCGTCAAACGGTGCCCGCCCTTCATCGACGCGATGACCGCCGGGTTCCTGATCCCCCTCCCGTGCGACATCAAGGTTGAAAACGGGATGCTGAGCTGGGACCTGGACTTGCCGGTCAGCAGCGCAAACATCCACCTGCGCTCGCCGATGAGCTTCCATCACGAGAGCCAGGTGTCCGGCACGCCGTTCCACCAGCCGGGCCGCATGCCGGTGAAGTTTCACAACTTTTGGACCATCGAAGCGCCGGAAGGCTTCTCGGTCCTGTTCACGCATCCAGTCAACCGATCCGACCTTCCGTTCACGACACTCACGGGGATTGTCGATTGCGACCGTTACATCGACAATCGCATCCACTTTCCGGCCCACTGGCATGACACATCGTTCAAAGGCGTGCTGCCGAAGGGCACGCCGATCGTGCAGTGCATTCCGGTCAAGCGCGAAAGCTGGACAGCCAAGATTGAGAGCCTGACTGACGATGGCGCTGCTCGAATCCGCGACTTGGCGCTCGCTCTGACCAGCGAAACCGGCGTCTACCGTCGCGATTTCCGCGCCAGCAAGCGCTAGAGCAGAGCGGCCTCGGCGTCCTTAACGTCGAGCCACATGCCGCCGTGACCGGCTTGCGCCACCGCGGCCATGACGCGCCAGACCATGTCCCGGTCTTGCTTAACGGCCGCGCGAAAGTTCTCAAAGGCGCTTGCACGATCGCCGAGCTCGAGCTGACAAGTACCGAGCCGGATGCGCACTCTCGCATTCGCCGGGTCGGCCGCAAGAAGCTGGCGGTACAACTCGGCGGCCTTTGAAAAATCGCCGACAACCTGAAAGAACGCGGCCGCTGCAACGACGAGATCGGGATAGCTGGGCGCGATGGCCAGACCCTGAGCGAAGACCGCGCGCGCTTCATCGTACTGACAGGACTGGGTCAGCAACTGGCCGTATTCGACCATAGCCGGCGGGAACGGTTCTCGTTTCACCAGCCGCTTGAGACGCGACATGGCGTCGTCAGCCCGGCCGGCCTGCCGCAACGCCACGCTAAGGGCGGTATGAATCGCCGGATCGCGCGATTGCTGTGCGGCACGTTCCAGTGGCGCGACCGCGTCCTCGTGCCGCTTTTGCTGCAGCAAAGCATGACCGAGCGCGTACATGGCGCCGATATCGCCGGCGTTGCGCGCGAGGATATCTCGCGCGATGCCTTCGGCTGCCTCCGGGCGTCCTTGCTGAAGCGCCAGCATCGCGGATTGCAGCGCCTGCGATGCACCGGGCGAAACCTGCGGAGGCTTTTGGGCCATGGCTAGCGGGCGCGGTTGACCAGGACGAGACCTGTGGCGACGAAGATTACAGCCGCAGCAAAGGCCGGCGTAAGAGGCTCGCCAAGCACAAAATGGCCGGCAGCGACGCCGAACAACGGCGTGAGGAAACTGAAGGCCGAGAGCCGGTTCGCCGAGTAACGCACGATCAGCCAGAACCAGACCACGAAGGTGATGCTGACCACCCAGAAGGTCTGATAGGCGAGCGCGCCGAGCGCGACCGCGTCCGGCATGTGCGTGACCCGCTCGCCGACGAGCAGCGCCGCGACCGCCATCATCGGCGCGGAGACGACGAGCTGATAGAGCATGGTCTTTTCCGCCGCGACCTTCTGCAGCGGACTCGCCTTGATGAGGAGCGTCGTGCCGGCCCAGAACGCGGCGGCGCCGATCATCATGATGTCGCCCAGCGCCTGGCGCGGATCGAGCGCCGGCGTCGGCAAGCCGAATGCGACGATCATGCCGGCGAAAGACAAGCCCAACCCGATCCACTGCGACAGGCTGAAACGATCGACCGGAAGAAAGATGCGCGCGCCGGCCACGACGAAGAACGGCGCGAGATAGATGAACAGCACCGCGCGGGTCGCGGTCGTGTAGTTGAGACCGTGATAGATCAGGACGAACTCGGCGCCGAACAGCGCGCCGCAGGCGAGCCCCGCCCGCAACGTATTGTCGCGCGTGAACAGCGGAATGCCGCGCAGCCTGCACCATGACGCCACGACGATCGCCGCGAGCAGCGAGCGCACTGTGGCCTGAATGAGCGGGGGAATGTCGTGGATCGCGAGCTTCACCGCGACCTGGTTGAAGCCCCATGACAGGCAGAGCACGACAACGATAGCCGCAGCCAGCGGGTCGAGCGCGCGCGTGATGTGATGGGTGGCGGACGGAGCGGACACTGATGAGTTGTTTCGGTACCTACGCCGCCTTGCAATGGCCGCACACACCGGTGATCTCGATCACCGGCGTCTTCGGCGTGAAGCCGGCCGCGCGTGAAGCGGTGCGGATCGTGTCGGCCACCGCGGCCGCCGCCGCTTCACCGACCGCGCCGCACTTCTCGCAGATCAGGAACACGACCGGATCATGGCTCTCGTGACTGTGCGCGCAGGCAATAAAAGCATTGCGGCTCTCGATGCGATGCGCGAGGCCGTTGTCGCGCAGAAAGTCGAGCGCGCGATAGACCGTGATCGGCGCCGGCTTCTCCTCGCGCTTGCCCAGCCGGTCGATCAGATCGTAGGCGCCCAGCGGCTGGTGGCTCGCCAGCAGCGCCTCGAGCACTTTGCGACGGATTGGTGTCAGCCGTGTGCCGCGCTCGGCGCAGATCTGTTCCGCGTTGGTCAGCGCATCGCTGCTGCAACGGTCATGATCATGACCGGGAGCCGGAAAAACCGCCCGTTGTGCCGTTCGCTTGCTCACGTCAAAAATGGCTCCCGGATTGAACTTAACCACGATGTTCCAAAAGACGACTCGCTAGACAGAAGTCTATGTTGCACCGCAGCATATTCATCCCCACATTCGATTGCAGAGGTTTCACATGAGTCTCAAGGGCAAAACCGCGCTCGTCACCGGCTCGACTTCGGGCATCGGGCTCGCCATCGCCAGGGCGCTCGGCAAGGCCGGCGCCAATGTGATGCTCAACGGCTTCGGCGAGGCGGCGGCGATCGAGCAAGAGCGCGCCGGCCATCGAGAAGGCGTTCGGCATCAAGGCCGCCTACTCCGGAGCCGACATGAGCAAGCCGGCCGAGATCGCCGCACTGGTGAAAGAGACGCAGCAGACATTCGGCGCGCTGGACATCCTGGTCAACAATGCCGGCATCCAGCACGTCGCCAAGATCGAGGACTTCCCCGCCGACAAATGGGACGCGGTGATCGCGATCAATCTGTCGTCGTCGTTCCATACGATCAAGGCGGCGATCCCGGGCATGAAAGCGCGCAAGTGGGGCCGCATCATCAACATCGCCTCGGCGCACGGCCTCGTCGCCAGCGGCGAGAAGGTTGCATACGTCGCCGCCAAGCACGGCCTGGTCGGCATGACCAAGGTGGTGGCGATCGAGGCGGCGAATGACGGCGTCACCTGCAACGCGATCTGCCCCGGCTGGGTGCTCACCCCGCTGGTGCAGAAGCAGGTCGACGCCCGCGCCAAGGCGGCCGGCCAGAGCGACGAGCAGGCCAAGGTCGCGCTGGTCTCCGAGAAGCAGCCGATGCACCAGTTCAGCTCGCCGGACAATATCGGCGCGCTCGCCGTGTTCCTCGCCTCCGACGCCGCCGCGACCATCACGGGATCGGCCTACTCGATCGACGGAGGCTGGACCGCGCAGTGAATTTTTTCGCCCGCACTTTCGGCCGCGAGGAGAATCCGCAGCCACCTGGTCCGAAGCGCATCAACCTCGCGCTGCAGGGCGGCGGCGCGCACGGCGCGTTCACGTGGGGCGTGCTCGACCATCTGCTCGAGGATGGCCGCCTCGCGATCGATGGAATTTCCGGCACGTCGGCCGGCGCCATCAACGCGGTGATGCTGGCCGACGGCCTGGCTGCGTCCGGACCCGATGAAGCGCGCAAGCGGCTTTCGGATTTCTGGCGGTCGGCGAGCGTCGGCGGCGACCTGTTGCCGGTGCAGCGCGCCATCGTCGAGAAGCTGTTTTCGCTGCTGCCGATGCCCGGCGCCCCGAGCTTCTTCTCGGCCTGGTCAGGCTTCTTCTCGCCCTACGACCTCAATCCGCTCAACATCAATCCGCTCAAGGATCTGATCGAGCGCTTCGTCGATTTCGAGCGTCTGCGCGGCGGCGAGCGCGAGCTGTATGTCGCGGCAACCAATGTACAGACCGGGCAATTGCACATCTTCACGCGCGCTTCGCTGAGCGCCGAGGCGGTGATGGCCTCGGCCTGCCTGCCGGCGATCTTCCGCGCGGTTGAAATCGACGGCGTGCCCTATTGGGACGGCGGCTATCTCGGCAATCCGGTGATCTTCCCGTTCTTCCGCTCGACGCAGACCGAGGACGTGTTGATCGTGCAGATCAACCCGCTGATGCGCAGGAAAGTGCCGACCTCGAACCGCGAGATCATGAGCCGGGTGCAGGAGATCAGCTTCAATTCGTCGCTGCTGGTCGAGCTTCGCGCGATCGAATTCGTCAACCGCATGATCGACGAAGGCCGGTTGCCGCGCGGCACCGCGGAAGGCGAGTTTCGCAAGATCCGCGTGCACCGGATCGTGCTCGAAGGACTCGGCGAGCGGATGTCGTCGTCGTCCAAGACACGGAACGACTACGACTCGTTCTCGCTGCTCAAGAAGCTCGGCCAACGCGCGGCGCGGCGATTTCTCGACGCGCATTATGACGACGTCGGCGATGCCAGCACGCGTCGAGGTCAAGAGCGAGATTTTTGCCGGCGCGCGGTAGCTGCTAAACTCGCGCAATGATGGCGCAGGTTGGCAAGACGCAGCTCGACATTATCGTCGCGGACATCACCACGCTCGATGTCGATGCGATCGTGAACGCCGCGAACACATCGCTGCTCGGCGGCGGCGGAGTCGACGGCGCGATCCATCGCGCAGCCGGGCCGGAATTGCTGGCGGAATGCCGCACGCTGCGCGGCTGCGACACCGGCGATGCCAAGATCACCAAAGGCTACCGGCTCAAGGCGCGGCACGTGATCCACACGGTCGGGCCGGTATGGCATGGCGGCGGGCACAACGAAGATGCGCTGCTGGCGTCGTGCTACCGGCGCTCGCTGGAGCTGGCGGCGGAGAACGGGCTCAAGTCGATTGCGTTTCCGGCGATTTCGACCGGGGTTTATCGGTTTCCGCCGGATCGGGCGGCGCGGATTGCGGTCGAGACCGTCAAGAATACGCTTTCGCGTGACGCGCGCGGCATCGAGCAGGTGACGTTCTGCTGCTTCTCAGCCGAGAGCGCGAAAGAGCACGAAGCGGCGTTCAAGGCGTCAGGACTGGCGTAGCCTCACACCTTCGGGTCGACGTCGAGCCGCACCACCCAATCCTCCAGCCCTGCCTTCGCCGCCGGATAGATCTTCAGCACATCGGGATCGTGCCCGGGCACGACATGATGCCGCGACGACGCAAGCTTCTTGAGCGTCCTGTAGCCCTCGAGCGTGTCGCCGACGCTGTAGGTGATCGGAAACACGCGGCCCTCGTCGATATGCGAATAGAGGTGGCAGCAGTCCGACGCGATGACCACATAGCCGCGCTTGGTCTTCACCCGCACGCACATCAGCCCCTTCGAGTGGCCGCCAATGTGATGGACCGTGATGCCGGGCGCGAGCTCGTCGACGCCGTCGTGGAATTCGACGCGATAGGCGAACACCTTCTTCACCATCGCCAGCACGTCGCTTTCGGAAAACGGAATGCGCAGCATCTGGTGGCACATGCAGCGGCCGGTGGCGTAGGCCATCTCGGTGTCCTGGATGTGATAGCGCGCATTCGGGAACATGTCGTAATTGCCGGCGTGGTCCCAGTGCATGTGCGTGCAGACGACGTGGTCGACCTTGTCCGGCGCCACGCCGATGGCGCGAAGCCCCTCGTCGATCGGATTGATGATCTTGCGGCCGCGTTCGTTGGCGGCGGCCTGATCGAAGCCGGTGTCGCAGACGAAAGTGCCGTGCGGGCCTTTGATCGCCCAGACGTAATACGAAATCGACGTCATCTCGTCGTGCGGGTCGCCGAAGATGTAGTTCTCCGAGCGCTTGCGCGCATGCGAGGCGTAGCGGATCGCGTAGACCTCGTGGATATCGTCGCTCATTTCCCGCCTTTCACTGTGATGCCGCCGCGCTTCTCGACCGGCTGAATGATGGTGGTGAAGTCCTTGTCGGGGCCGATCTCGGCGATGCAGGTCTCCCAGGCGCGGCCGACCGCATCCATGATGTCGTGCGGCACGTCGAGATCCTTCATCTCGGCGAGCGCGAGCCGCACGTCCTTGGTCATCAGCGCGGTGGCGAAGCCCCAGTTGAAGGTGCGCGGCAGCATCTCGCGCGGCCATTTGTCCGAGGTCGCCGAGTTGCGGCCGGAACCCGCATTCATGACGTCGACCGCGACTTTCGGATCGATGCCCGACTTGGCGGCAAGCACGACCGCCTCGCAGCTCGCCGCCATGTTGCAGGCCGAGAGCACGTTGTTGGCGAGCTTCATGGTCTGGCCCATGCCGGGCTTCTCGCCGATGACGAAGACCTTGCCGAACACGGCGAGCGCGTCCTTGACCAGCGCGATCTCGGCGGAAGGGCCCGACACCATCACGGCGAGCGTGCCTTTCTCCGCGCCGGCGACGCCGCCCGAAACCGGCGCGTCGATCTGCACGATGTTCTTCTTCGCCAGCGTGGCGGCGACCTCGATGGCGACCCGCGAGCCGGTGGTGGAGAGGTCGATGAAGCGCTTGACCCGCTTGCCGTGGATGACGCCGCCCTCGCCGGTCGCGACCTTGGTGACGACATGCGGCTCCGGCAGCGACGCCATCACCGTCTCGACGCGATCGGCGACGTCCTGCGGCGAGGCGGCGAGCTTGGCGCCGAGCGCGACCAGCGGCGCGGTCGCGTCATTGCGGGTGTCGTAAACGACGAGCGAATGGCCGGCCTCGATCAGCCGGCGCGCCATCGGCCGGCCCATATTGCCGAGCCCGATGAAACCGATGTCCATGCGGTCTTCCTCCCGGAGCGGATGCTAGGCGGATTTGCTCAAGAATTCCGCGCGAATTTTTTCGCTGTGCTCGCCGAGCGCCGGGATGGCGCCGTAGCGGCGCTCGACCCCGGCCCAGATCGGCGCCGGGGCCGGCGTCGAGACCGGCCCGCTCGGCGCGTCCACCGTGATGCGGCGAAGATGCGGATGTTTCGACAGCAGCGCCGTGTCGTTGACGCGGGCGAAGGCGATGTCGGCGGCTTCGAGCTTCTGCATCAAGCGGCGCGACGTCGATCGCGGCGAAAGCCTTGGCGACGTGGCCGTCGGTCTGCGAGCGGTTGGCGACGCGGGCCGGGCCGGTGGCGAATTTCGGGTCGGTGCCGAGCGCGGCATTGCCGAGGATTTTCTCGGCCAGCACGCGCCACTCGCGATCGTTCTGGATCGAGATGAGGATGTCGGCATCGTCGCGGGTCTTGAACACGCCGTAAGGCGCGATGCCGGCGTGCGACAGGCCGATACGCTTGAACGGCGTGCCGCCCTCTTCCCACAGCAGCGGCACCGTCATCCATTCCGCGGTGGCGTCGAACATCGAGACGGAAATATCCGCGCCCTCGCCGGTCCGGCCGCGCGCGATCAGCGCTTCGAGAATCGCCTGATAGGCGTTGAGGCCGGCGGCGATGTCGACCACCGAGGCGCCGACGCGGGCGGGCGCTTCGGGCCCGCCGGTGACGGAGGAGAGCCCGGACTCGGCTTGCACCAGCAGATCATAGGCCTTGCGGTTGGCGTAAGGCCCGCCCTCGCCATAGCCGGAGATCGAGCAGCAGATCAGCCGCGGATAATCCTTGCGCAGCCGCGACGGCGCGAAGCCGAGCTTGCCCAGCGCGCCGGGCTTGAGGTTCTGCACGAACACGTCGGCCTTGCGCGAGCATCGCCTCGAGCAGCGTCTTGTCCTCGGGCTTGGCGAGATCGCAGACCACCGACTCCTTGCCGCGATTGAGCCAGACGAAATTGGCGCTCTCGCCATGCACGACATGATCGTAGTGCCGCGCAAAGTCGCCCTCGGGCCGCTCGACCTTGATGACGCGCGCGCCGGCATCGGCGAGATGGCAGGTGCAGTGCGGCGCCGCCACCGCCTGCTCGACCGAGACGACGAGAATCCCCTCGAGCGGCAGCGGCATCAATACGACCGCGGCAGGCCGAGCACGTGCTCGGCGAGATAGGAGAGGACGAGGTTGGTCGAGATCGGCGCAACGGTATAAAGCCGGGTCTCGCGAAACTTGCGTTCGATGTCGTATTCCTCGGCGAAGCCGAAGCCGCCATGGGTCTGCACGCACATGTCGGCCGCCGCCCATGATGCTTCGGCGGCAAGCTGCTTCGCCATGTTGGCCTGCGCGCCGAAATCTCCGCCGGCTTCATAGAGCCTGGCCGCCTCGTGCACCATCAGCTCGGCGGCACGCATCTGCATGTAACAGCGCGCGATCGGAAACTGCACGCCCTGGTTCTGGCCGATCGGCCGGCCGAACAGCGTCCGCTCCTTGGCGTAGTTGGTGGCCTTCTCGATGAACCATTTGGCGTCGCCGATGCATTCCGAGCCGATCAGGATGCGCTCGGCATTCATGCCGCCGAGAATGTAGCGAAAGCCCTGGCCTTCCTCGCCGATCAGGTTCTCGGCCGGCACCCGCACATTGTCGAAGAACACCTCGGTGGTCGCATGATTCATCATCGTGCGGATCGGCTTGATGGTGAGGCCTTTGGTGAGCTCACCGCCCTCGCGCATGTTGAGGATGAAGACCGACAGGCCTTCGGTGCGCTTCTTGGCCTGCTCCTTCGGCGTGGTGCGCGCGAGCAGCAGCATCAGATCGGAATGTTCGGCGCGCGAGGTCCAGATTTTCTGGCCGTTGACGATGTAGCTGTCGTTGCCGTCGCGCTTTGCGGTGGTGCGGAGCGACAATGTGTCGGTGCCGGAGGTCGGCTCGGTGACGCCGAAAGCCTGGAGCCGCTGCTTTCCCTCGGCGATGGCCGGCAGATATTTCTTTTTCTGGGCCTCGCTGCCGTGCCGCAGGATGGTGCCCATCGTGTACATCTGCGCGTGGCAGGCCGCGCCGTTGCAGCCGGAGGCGTGAATCTCCTCCATGATGGCGGCGGCGGCGCGCATCGGCAGGCCGCTGCCGCCGTATTGCTCCGGGATCAGCGCGGCGAGATAGCCGGCCTCGGTGAGCGATTTGACGAACGCGGTCGGATAAGCCCGCTCGCGGTCGAGCTCACGCCAGTATTCGCCGGGGAATTTCTCGCACAGCGCGCGCACGGCCGCGCGGATTTCGGCTGAACTCATCGGGATGCCCGCTCACGCTTTCACTCCCGCGCGCCCATTATTGATGGCAACGATATCACGCTCGACCACGCGGGCGCGGAAACTGACGACATTGCCGTCGCGCCACATCTCGGTGCGGATGGTCTCGCCGGGATAGACCGGCGCGGAGAAACGGCCGGCCATGGCGGTGAGCCGCGCCGGATCGTAGCCGCACACACTCTTGAGGATGGCGTGGCCGGCCACGCCGAAGGTGGCGAGGCCGTGCAGGATCGGGCGCGGAAAGCCCGCCGCCTTGGCGAATTCGGGCTCGGCATGCAGCGGATTGATGTCGCCGGAGAGCCGGTAGATCAGCGCCATTTCCGGGCGGGTCGGCAGATCGCAGACGAGATCGGGCGCGCGCTCGGGGATCGGATGCGGCGCCGGCGCTTCGCGCGGCGGGCCGCCGAAGCCGCCATCGGCGCGGCAGAACGTGGTCTGCTTGAGCGTGGCGATCGCCTCGCCGCTCGCCTTGTCGATCACCTTGCGCTCGGAATAAACCAGCGCGCCCTTGCCCTCGCCCTTGTCGATCACTTCGACGATGCGGTTCTTGCCGACCACGTGGCCCTTGGGCGCAAGCGGCTTGTGCAGCTCGAAGGCCTGCTCGCCGTGCACCACCTTGTTCCAGGTCACGCCGCTCTGCGGATTGCGCAGCCAGTACGGCGCATAGCCGAGCACCAGCGCGAAGGTCGGCAGCGCCTTGAGGTTCTTCTCATAGACGAAGGCGAGCTCGTCCTCGTTCATCGGGTCCTGGCCGAGGCCAAGCCCGAGCGCGTAAAGCATCGCGTCTTTTTGGGTGTAGGCGTCGTCGACTTCGGGAATGTCGAGCGCGAGCAGACTTTCGTAGTCGATGGCCACTAGCGCGGGTCCCAATGAAACACGTCGCCGGAGCGGTCGAGCGGCGTCAGCTTGTCCTTGAAGGCGGCGCCGAATTTCGTGGCGATATCGCCCGGCGCCCAGCCTTTCGGTTCGTGCAGCGTAGCGATCGGGCGCGGCTGGTTGAACAGGAAAATCTCGTTGTTGCGCACCGAGAAGATCTGCCCCGACACGTCTTTCGCCTGGTCGGAGGCGAGATAGACGACCAGCGGCGCGATCTTTTCCGGCGTCATCTGCTGGAGCTTGGCGACGCGCGCCTTCTCCTGCTCGCTCTCGGTCGGGATCGAGCCGATCATGCGGCTCCAGGCGAATGGCGCGATGCAGTTCGAGCGCACATTGAAGCGCTGCATGTCGAGCGCGATGCCGCGCGACAGGCCGGCGATGCCGAGCTTGGCCGCCATGTAATTGGCCTGGCCGAAATTGCCGATCAGTCCCGACGTCGAGGTCATGTGCACATAGGCGCCGGACTGCTGCTCGCGGAAGATGCCCGCGCAGGCCCGGCTCATGTTGAACGAGCCGTGCAGGTGCACGCCGATCACGTCCGACCAGTCCGACCAGCTCATCTTGTGGAAGATGCGGTCGCGCAGAATGCCGGCATTGTTGACGAGGATGTCGACGCGGCCGAACGCATCGAGCGCGCCTTGCACGATCTGATCGGCCGATTGCGGCTCGGCGATATTGAGCGTCGATGGGATCGCCTTGCCGCCGGCCTGCTTGATGTCGTTAACGACCTCTTGCGCGGGTCCAACATCGGAACCGGAACCATCAAGGCCAGCACCTACGTCATTAACAACGACACTGGCGCCTTCCTGCGCGAGCAGCATTGCGATGCCGCGGCCGATGCCGCGGCCCGCGCCGGTGACGATCGCGACTTTCCCCGCGACGATTCCTTCAGCCATTTTTGACTCTCTTGTCCCGCTCCCAGCGAAGTCTTAACCACGGCCTCAAGCAAGTGCGCAAGCACCGGCCGCAAGGCGCACCGCGCGATTGATCGCGCCGCATCTGGATTCGATGCGGATCGCGCGGTCGGGTCCGCGCACTTTTACGCATTTTTTGCCGTGCCGTTTTACGCGCCCTTATAGGCGCGTGTGTTCAATGGGCCCCATAAGAAAAACGTTGAGCCGGGGGGCCCAATGTCCATCTCTGATCTGTCGCGGCCTTGCGCCGCCACGGGGGGCTTTACTTCAAAACTGGCAGCGCGGTTCGCGTGCGCGACACTCGTCGCTGCCAGTTTTCTTATTTCCGCGGCCGGCCAGGCGAAGCCGAGCCTCGACATCGACGAAAGCGCTCCGCTCAATCTCAGCGGCGCCCGCTCGATCAACAAGTCATCCTCATTCTCGAGCCGGTTCGATTGCTCGCAGACCTCGTTCATGGTCGAGATGCTCGATTGCCCGGTCGCGCGGAAAGCCCCAGGCTTTCGTGCCGGCCGGTGAGGAATTCATCGGCATCGCCTCGACCTACAATCCCAACGACCCGAAAGATCGCTTCGCCGGCAGCGGCCGCACCTCAACGGGCGAGCTTTACGACGGCGACGGCTGGACCGCGGCGATCCGCACCGACCTGCGCTGGCATTTCGGCGGCGTGCGCTACGGCCGCAACTACCAGCCGGTGTTCGCGCTGGTGGAAGGCGCCGGCAAGAAGGTGATCGTGCGCATCAACGATGTCGGGCCGCTGCGGCCCGGCCGCATCATCGACCTCAATGCGCGCACCATGCATTACTTCGATCCGAGCCTGAAGGCCGGACTGATCCAGGACGTGAAGGTGACGCCGCTGTTCGCCGACGATCTTGCCGTCGGTCCGGTCGAGTCGCCGCAGACCATGCTGGCCGGCGACTTCGAGCACTTCTTCTCAGCCCCAGACCTCATGCGCGACTTCGACGATCATTCGCAGCTTCGCCCACTGCTCTTCCTCCGCTAGGACGTTGCCCTCCTCGGTGGAGGCGAAGCCGCACTGCGGCGAGAGGCAGAGCTGCTCGAGCGGCGCATATTTCGCCGCCTGATCGATGCGGCGCTTCAGCTCATCTTTTGATTCAAGTCTGCCGCTCTTTGTCGTGACCAGACCGAGCACGACCTGACGATCCTTCGGCAGAAGCCGCAGCGGCTCGAAGCCGCCGGCGCGCTCGGTGTCATATTCCATGAAATAGCCGTGCACCTTGATCTGATTGAACAGCACCTCGGCTTCGGCCTCGTAGCCGCCGCTGCCCATGTAGGTCGATTTATAGTTGCCGCGGCACAGATGCATGGTGATGCGCATGTCGGACGGGATGTCTGACATGGCGGTGTTGATCAGCCGCGCGTAAAGCGGGCCGAGCTTGTCCGGATCGTCGCCACGCGCTTTCATCTGCAGGCGGTAATTTTCGTCGCACAGCATGGCGATGAACACTTCGTCGAGCTGCAGATAGCGGCAGCCGGCATCGGCAAAGGCGCGCACGGCTTTCTTGTAGGCCTGGCCGAGATCCTCGAAGAACTTCTCCATGTCGGGATAGACCGATTTGTCGATCGGCGTTGCCACCGGCCGGCCGTAGATCGCCGACGGCGAGGGAATGGTGATCTTCGGCGTGCGATTGGTGTGCGCGGCGACGAACTTCCAGTGCTCGATCATCGGATGGCCGGAGAAGCCGAGCCTGCCGGTGACCTTGATGCCCTCGTTGCGGGTGGTGACCGCGGCGAAGTGGATGCCGTCTTCCATCACGTGCTTCTCGGTGCCGTCGAGGCCCCACAGGAAGTCGAGATGCCACCACGAGCGGCGGAATTCGCCGTCGGTGATGGATTGGAGGCCCACCTCCTCCTGCTTCTTGATGACGCGTTCGATTTCGCGGTCTTCGATTTCCTTGAGGGCGGCGCGGTCGATCTCGCCCTTGGCGAATTTGGCGCGGGCCTCTTTCAGCGCGGCGGGGCGCAGCAGCGAGCCGACATGATCGGCGCGAAACGGCGGCGTTGTTCGTTGAGACATCAGTGTTTCCTCTCCGCTGTCATGCCCGCGAAAGCGGGCATCCAGTAAAGGTGGTCCCTGAGTGGGACTTCTGACTCATTGGATACTGGGTCCCCGCTGAGCCTGCGTCGGCGAAGCCGGCCAGTGCGGGACGACAGCCTTCAACCCCACACTTCCTCGGCGATTTCCACGATCATCCGCAGCTTCGCCCACTGCTCGTCCTCGGCGAGGATATTGCCCTCCTCGGTCGAAGCGAAGCCGCATTGCGGCGACAGGCAGAGTTGCTCAAGCGGTATGAACTTCGCGGCTTGCTCGATGCGGCGCTTGAGCTCGTCCTTCGGCTCCAGCCGGCCCGATTTCGAGGTGACGAGGCCGAGCACCACCGTCTTGCCCTTCGGCACGAAGCGCAGCGGCTCGAAGCCGCCGGCGCGGTCGGTGTCGTATTCCATGAAATAGCCGTGCACGCCGATCTGGTTGAACAGGACCTCCGCCACCGGCTCGTAGCCGCCCGAGGCGACGAAGGTGGATTGGAAGTTGCCGCGGCACAGATGCATGCAGATCGTCATGTCCGGCGGAATGCCGGCAATCGCCGCGTTGATCAGCCTGGCGTAGATCGACGGCAGCTTGGCCGGATCGTCGCCGCGGCTCGCCACCTGCTCGCGCAGCTTCGGATCGCACAGATAGGCCAGGTTGACCTCGTCGAGCTGGAGGTAGCGGCAACCGGCATCGGCGAAGGCGTGCACCGTCTTGCGGTACGAGGTGCCGAGGTCGGCGTAGAACTCGTCCATGTCGGCATAGACCGTGTCCGGCACCGCCTTGCGGCCATAGCGAAAGTGCAGCGACGACGGCGACGGGATCGTCATCTTCGGCGTGACCCGCGTGTGATCCTTCACGAACTTGAAGTGCTCGATCATCGGATGGCCGGAAAAGCCGCCGAGCTTGCTGGTGACGCGCAGCAGCACCGGCTTCGGCTGCGGGCCCTGGAATTTCACCATCCGCTCGCCGGCATAGGATTCGACGCCTTCGAGCCGTTCGAGGAAATCGATCTGCCAGAAGGCACGGCGGAATTCGCCGTCGGTGACGGCCTGGAGGCCGATGTCCTCCTGCTTCCTGATGACCGCGGCGATCTCGCGATCTTCGATCTCCTTGAGTTGCGCGGCGGTGATCTCGCCGCGCTCGCGCTTGGCGCGCGCGTCTTTCAATGCGGCGGGGCGCAGCAGCGACCCGACGTGATCGGCGCGAAACGGCGGCTTGCTTCGCTGCAACTCAGCGGCCCCAGACTTCGTCGGCGAGCTCGACAATCATCCGCAGCTTCGCCCACTGCTCGTCCTCGGCCAGCACGTTGCCTTCCTCGGTCGAGGCGAAGCCGCATTGCGGCGACAGGCAGAGCTGCTCGAGCGCGACATATTTGGTCGCCTCGTCGATGCGCCGCTTGATGTCGTCCTTCTTCTCCAGGCGGCCGCTCTTCGAGGTGACGAGGCCGAGCACGAGCTGCTTGTTGCCCTTCGGGAAGTATTTCAGCGGCTCGAAGCCGCCGGCGCGGTCGCTGTCGTATTCCAGGAAATAGCCGTCGAGATTGGTGTGGGCGAGCAATTGCTCGGCGGCGAAGTCGTAACCGCCGCTGGCGATGAAGGTCGAGCGGAAGTTGCCGCGGCAGGTATGCATGGTGACGGTCATGTCGGCCGGCTTGTCCTTGAGCGCCGCGTTGGTGACCCTGGCGTAGATCTCCGGCAGCTTGTCAGGATCGTCGCCGCGCTCTTTCGAGTGCGTGCGCTCACCCGGGTCGCACATCATCGCCCAGGCGGTGTCGTCGAGCTGCAGGTAGCGGCAGCCCGCGTCGTAAAACGCGCGGATCGCCTTCCCCCATGTCGTGCCGACGTCGGCGAAGAACGCGTCGAGGTCGGGATAGGCCTCCTTGCTCACCATCTTGCGGCCCTGACGGAAATGGAACGTCGACGGCGCCGGGATGGTCATCTTCGGCGTCACCTTGGTGTGCGCCTTGAGAAACTTGAAATGCTCGAGATGCGGGTGGCCGGCGAAGTCGACCTTGCCGCTGATCAGGATCGCCTCGCTCTTGGTGTCCACCCCATGGAATTTGATCGCCGGCCCGGGGACCAGTTCGACACCCTTGAGGCCCTTGAAGAAGTCGAAGTGCCACCAGGAGCGGCGAAATTCGCCGTCGGTGGCGAGCTTGAGCCCGATCTCCTCCTGCTTCTTGATCGCCTTCTCGATCTCGCGGTCCTCGATCTCCTTGAGCTGCGCGTCCGTGATCTCTTTCTTTCCGTGCCTGGCGCGCGCGTCTTTCAGCGCGGCGGGGCGCAACAGGCTGCCGACATGGTCGGCGCGGAAGGGTGGCTTGGTGCGTTGCAATTCCTCGTACTCCTACTGACGTTTCCCACTCTGTGGCCGCGTGCCCACTCCGATGGGAAGCCCTGTATTTTCGGCCTCTTCCAGGCTCTCGTTTCACTTCCTATCGCAAACCTAAATCGCTAGGTTGCGCGCCATCACCTGCCCTTTTTGTCTTTCGTGAGAGAGGTCACGTCCATGGCGTACAAAAATCTGGAAGAGAAGATCAAAGCCTCCGGCAACATAGTCGACATGATGCGCAACTCGCAAATCGGCGCATATGTCTATCCGGTCGTGGCGCCGGAGTTCACCAACTGGCGCGACGAGCAGCGCGCGTGGAAAGAAACCTGCGTGCTGTTCGACCAGACCCACCACATGGTCAACCTGCTGGTCGAAGGGCCGGATGCGCTCAAGCTGATCTCGCACCTGTCGACCAACTCGTTCAAGAATTTCGCGGTCGACAAGGCCAAGCAGATGGCGCCGGTGAACTACAACGGCCAGGTGATCGGCGACGGCATTCTGTTCTATCTCGCCGACAACCAGCTCGCCTTCGTCGGCCGCAACCCGACCGCCAACTGGATCCAGTACAACGCGCAGGCCGGCAAGTATGACGTGAAGGTCGACTATGACGACCGCTCGCCGTCGCGCCCGATGGGCAAGCCGGTGGTGCGCAAGTGGTACCGCTATCAGATCCAGGGCCCGAACGCGCAGGACGTCATCAAGAAGCTCAACAACGGCGTGATGCCGGACGTCAAGTTCTTCAACATGGGCTACATCACGATCGCCGGCCGCAAGGTGCGCGCGCTGCGCCACGGCATGGCAGGCGCTCCGGGCCTCGAAGTGTGGGGCCCGTACGAGGAGCAGGACGACATCCGCAACGCGATCCTCGAAGCCGGCAAGGACGCCGGCATCGTCGCGGTCGGCGCCCGCGCCTACGCGACCAACACGCTGGAGTCGGGCTGGATCCCCTCGCCGGTTCCGGCCGTCTACACCGGCGACAAGATGAAGCCGTATCGCGAGTGGCTGCCGGGCACGAGCTACGAAGCCAACGCCTCGCTCGGCGGCAGCTTCGTGTCGAAGAACATCGAGGACTACTACACGACGCCGTACGAGCTTGGTTACGACAGCTTCACCAAGTTCGACCACGACTTCATCGGCAAGGAAGCGCTGCAGGAGATGCAGGGCAAGGTGCACCGCAAGAAGGTGACCTTCGCGTGGAACGACGACGACGTGAAGAAGATCTGGACGTCGCAGCTCGCGCCGGCCGGCGAGAACTACAAGTTCATCGACCTGCCGCTGTCGAACTACGCGTCGAGCTCGTTCGACTCGGTCATGGACAAGGGCAAGGTGATCGGCGCGTCGATGTTCTCCGGCTACAGCTTCAACGAGCGCAAGATGCTCTCGCTCGGCTTCGTCGAAGAGAAGTACGCCAAGCCCGGCACCCAGCTCACGCTGGTGTGGGGCGAGGAGAACGGCGGCACCAAGAAGACCACCGTCGAGCGCCACAAGCAGTTCGAGATGCGGATCGAGGTCGGCCCGACGCCGTACGGCTCGCAGGCGCGCGAGACCTACCAACAGGGCTGGCGCACCGCCGCGAACGCCTGATCGCGTCAAAATTTGCGCGGCGCGGGTCAGGGGCCCGCGCCGTTTGCTTAAGAACTAGTGGCGGCTATCGTACGACTTGATCCATTCGACGGTGCGTTGCAGCCCGCCGAATGGATAAAAGTGAAGCCGCACGCGGCCATGCTCCGATGAAATGCGCTCGGAGAGCGCGTCGACCATCTGGTCGGGACCGGCGCTTCCGAGCAACTGCGTGATGGAGAGGCCGTATTTGGCCATCACCGACGCGGATGCCTGAACTCCGCACCGCGCCGCAAAGCGCAGCAGCGTCTTGATTCCGGCCGGTCCCGGCACGCCGACCCGAACCGGCATGCCGAGGCCCCGTCCACGCAATTCCTTCAACCAGCCCAGGAGCGATCCGGCGTCGAAGCCGAATTGTGTGACGATCAGCGGCGCCATCCCGCGATCCTCGATATCGGCGGCCTTTTTGTTGAGGACGTCCCAGCGCTGCTCGGCGCTCATCTGAGGGTGACCATCCGGATGGCCCGCAATTCCAATTGTCTTGATGCCCGCCTTCTCAAAACAGCCGGTTGCGATCAGAGCGGAGCTGTCGGCGAACGGCCCAGCGGGCGTGTCCCGGTCACCGGCGATGACAAAGCATCGCCGCACCTTCGCCTGCTGCACAACGGCCTGGAGATAGCTTTCAAACTCGGCATGGGATTCGATACGCCGCGCGGAAAAATGAGGCATCGGCTCGAACCCAAGCTCCCTGACGGCGGTTGCTGCCGCAATTCGCGCTTGCGGCTCCTCGCCAGGCAGGAAGGTCACCGAGACCGGGGTATTGGGCGGCAATGACGGCGCGACCTGCTTGAGGGCATCGACATCCTTGGCGGTGATCTCAATGGAAAAGCCGTCCGTGACACGGACCATCGGCAAATCCCAATTGGGATGTATGAGCTCCCCGGATTTGCTCATGCCGTGGATGAGCCCTGCGGCTATTCTCGCCGTCGCGAGATCACGAAGGACTCGTCGTAGAACCACAGGCCGCCCTGCTTCTGCAGCACGTCCCGCGTCGCGTCGATGTAGCGGCGGTCGGCATGCACGTCGGACAGGCGATCGTCCTCGACCTGCGCGACATAAATCGCGGCATTCCAGGCGGCCAGCAGTGTCGAGGTGCCGATCGATGAAGAGATTTCCGACGGCAGCGTGTGCATCTCGTAGCGGAACAGCGAGCGCTGATCCGAGTAGGTGTTGAAGTTGAGCTCGCGCCCGGCGGGCCCAAGCTCATGCTTCACCGCCTTGAGCAGATCGTGGCGGTTGTGCGCGAACGGATTATCCTCGGGCCATACTTTATGAATGATCTCCATGCCCGGATCGTGGCCGTAGGAGTGGATCGCGATCATGCGTCCATTGGGCCCCAGCGCCCGCGCAAGCGGCGCCAGCACGCGCTTGGCCTTGAACTCGAGCGATGAGCGGGCGCGATAAGGCTGCGAGGCGATGACGAGGTCATAGTCCGCCACAGTGCCGCCCGGCCGCGGGACGATCTGGTCGAGCAGGAATTTGTGGTCGGCGCGATAGAGGATCAGCACCACCGGCCGCTCATAAACCGGATTGCCGCTCTTCGGCGACACCCGCGCCTTCCAGTTTTCGCCGAGGAAGCCTTCGAGCCCGGTGATCTGCTGTTCGAAATTGTGCGCCGTCGTTCCCTCCAGCGCGACCTCGTGCCAGACCAGACTCGTCGCCGCGCTCACGGACTTGACGGTGAGCCAGGGCGCCTCCGCATAGGCAAGGTTGGTGAGGATGACGACGCTCGCCGGATGCTCGACGAAGCGGTCGGACATCTTCTGCAAGGTGAGGCGAATGTCCTCGAGGCTGATCTCCTTGCCGACGATGTAGAACGGCATGGTCGGGAAACGGTCGTGCATCGAGCGCATGACGCGCGAGAGCACCGTGCCGTCACCGACGCCGGCGTCGAACACGCGCACCGCCGGCGGGCGCGGATGGATGTTGCCGAGCTCGAGGCTGACGCGGTTCGCGATCTCCCACTTCTCGGAGCAGGTGTTCACGAACAGCAGATATTTTTGCCGGTTGTCGAAGAAGCGGAAGTTGCGCTGCGGATCTTCGCCGGTGCCGGTGGCAGGCGCGACCGGCGGCGCAACAGCCGGCAGCACCGATTGCTGATGATTGCCTTCGAACAGAACCCGGCGGCGCGCCGGCGCGCCGTTGTTGTTCTGCGCCATGAAGCCGCGGATGCGCTCGAGCGTCTCGGTGGTGATGCGTCCGCCGTTGCGCAAACGGCTGGCGAGCTTGCCGTCATTGACGGCGCGGCGGCCGAAGGTGGATTCGGCGAGCCCGCGCGCGCGGCAAAACTCGGTGATCTCCTGCAGAATTTGTTCGTTCACGGCGATCCTCCCGGGGATCGAAAATTTTTTAATTGCTCAAGCGAACCAAATCGGCCCGCCTTTTGTAAACCACAAAATAGGTGGGCAGCTTTAGTGGGCGACAGAATCGCTGAAATCACTGGATAATTTTAGGAGGTCAGGCCTAATGAGAGTGGGCCAACAGCCCGCAAAAATGGGCCGTGCGGTGGGCAGCCGCGCCGTCTCGCGCAAGCGCCTCAGATGTCGAAGAAAACCGTCTCGTTGTCGCCCTGGACGCGGATGTCGAACCGGTACTTGCCGGCCTCGTTGCGGGCGACCAGCGTCTGGCGACGGTCGGTGGGCACGAGATTGAGCACCATGATCGGAGGCGTTGGCCGGATCGTCCGGGAAATACATGCGGGTATAGATCTGCCGCAGCATCCCGCGGGAATAGATGCAGAAACACGATGTGCGGCGCCTGCGGCTTGCCGTTCGGGCCGGGCACCTGCCCGGGCTTGATGGTGTCGAAGCTGTAGATCCCGTTCTTGTCGGTGGCGGAGCGGCCGAACCCCTTGAACTTCGCGTTCGGCAGCGCGCGATTGTCGCGCGGATTGGCGTAGCGGCCCTGGGCATCCGCCTGCCAGATCTCGATCATGGCGTCGTTGATCGGCTTGCCGTCGCCGTCGAGGATCACGCCTTCGATGCGGATCTTGTCGCCGGTGACGTCCGGCGTGACCAGGTTGTCGCTGATCGTTTCCTTCCAGGCGTAAGAGCCGTTCGGGTCCCACTGGCAGCGCCCCTTGCGGCGTCAGGCCATAGGCGAAGAACGGCCCGACGGTTTGCGAGGGCGTTATGCCCTTGTCGGCTTCCTGCTGTTGATCTTTGCCGGCCATGTCAGTGCTCGTCATTGTCGAGTGGCGTCGCCTCGCGGCCGCGCAGCACGATGTCGAAGCGGAACGCCAATGCCCAGTCGGGCACCGTGTTTTCCAGGTCGAACCTGGACACCATGCGCTCGCGCGCCTTCGGGTCCGTCACCGAATTGAAGATCGGGTCGAACGGGAAGAGATAATCGCCCGGGAAATACATCTGGGTGACGAGCCGCGACAGGAACGAGTGGCCGAAGATCGAGAAGTGGATGTGGTTGGGCCGCCACGCATTGTGGTGGTTGCCCCACGGATAGGCGCCGGGCTTCACCGTGATGAATTTGTAATAGCCCTTCTTGTCGGTGATGGTGCGGCCCGCGCCGGTGAAATTCGGATCGAGCGGCGCCGGGTGCTGATCGACGATGTGCACGTAACGCCCGCAAGCATTGGCCTGCCACAGCTCGACCAGCGCGTCCGGCACCGGCCGCCGGTCCTCGTCGAGCACATGGCCGTGCACGATGATGCGCTCGCCGAGCGGCTCGCCGGCATGCTGCTTGGTCAGATCGTTGTCGCCCTCCTGCACCGCGTCGTGGCCGTAAACCGGGCCGGTCAGCTCCGACAGAGTATGCGGCACGATCACCAGCGGCTTCGACGGCGAGCGCTTCACCGTCGATTTGTATCCGGGCGTCAGATGTTTCGGGAAAGCCGAAAGACTCTCTTTCGGGAAAACCAGCGACATTACTTACATCCCCACTCCTGCTAGACGCGTTCCAGCGCCAGCGAAACGCCTTGTCCGACGCCGACGCACATCGTGGCAAGCCCCAATTTGCCGTCACGCTCCAGCAGAGCATGCGCCGTCGTCAGCGCCAGCCGCGCGCCCGACATGCCGAGCGGATGGCCGAGCGCAATCGCGCCGCCATGCGGATTGACGTGCTCGGCATCGTCGGGAAGGCCGAGCTGGCGAATGACGGCGAGCGACTGCGAAGCGAAGGCCTCGTTCAACTCGATGATGTCGTAGTCGCCGATCTTGTGGCCGAGCCGCGCCATCAGCTTCTGCGTCGACGGCACCGGGCCGATGCCCATGATGCGCGGCGGCACCGCGGCCGAGGCCATGCCGAGAATGCGGGCGCGCGGCACCAGGCCGTGCTCCTTCACCGCCTGCTCGGAGGCAATGATCAGCGCGGCAGCGCCGTCATTGACGCCGGAGGCGTTGCCCGCGGTGACCGTGCCGGGACTGCGGAACGCAGCCTTGAGCTTGGAGAGCTGTTCGAGCGTGGTGTCCGGGCGCGGATGCTCGTCGCGATCGACGATGGTCGGCTCACCCTTGCCGTTCGGAATGGTGACGCGGACGATCTCGGTGGTGAAATAGCCGCGCGCTTCGGCGGCGCCGGCGCGCTGCTGCGAGCGCAGCGCGAACTTGTCCTGGTCCTCGCGGGTGACCTGGAATTCCTCGGCGACGTTCTCGCCGGTCTCCGGCATGGAATCGACGCCGTATTGCTGCTTCATCAGCGGATTGATGAAGCGCCAGCCGATCGTGGTGTCGTAGGTCTCGGCGGTGCGCTGGAAAGCGGCGGTGGCCTTGCCCATCACGAAGGGCGCGCGGGTCATCGATTCAACGCCGCCGGCGATGGCGAGATTGATCTCGCCGGCCTTGATGGCGCGCGCCGCGGTGCCGACCGCTTCGAGGCCGGAGGCGCAGAGCCGGTTGAGCGTCACGCCGGGGATGGTCGCCGGCAGGCCCGCCAGCAAAAGCGCCATGCGCGCGACGTTGCGATTGTCCTCGCCGGCCTGGTTGGCGCAGCCGTAAAAGACGTCGTCGAGCTTTTCCCAGTCGATCTTGGGGTTGCGCGCGTGGAGCGCGCGGATCGGAACCGCGGCGAGATCGTCGGTCCGCACCTTGGCGAGCGAGCCGCCGAAGCGGCCGATCGGGGTGCGGGCGGCATCACATATATATGCGTCGCGATTTGCCATTGCGGCCTCCGTGCCCCCGTTCGGGGGCGTATTTACGGCCCGCTCCCGGCAGGGTCAAATGGCGGCGGAACTTCAAGGCCGGGAAGCTGCCATGCTGAGTGCGCAACCGATTTTCACCGTCGAGGCCGAGCTCGACGAGATCAGGCGCTTTGGCGCGACGCCTTATGGCGAGCGCCGCGTGGTCGGCATTCGCGGCGGCACCGTGAGCGGTGCCGCGGCTCAGCGGCCGCATCCTGCCGGGCGGCGCCGACTGGCAGATCATCCGCGCCGATGGCGCAACCGACATCGAGGCGCGCTACACGGTCGAAAGCAGCGACGGCGGGCTGATCATCGTGAACAGCGTGGGCCTGCGGCACGGCCCGCCGGACGTGATCGAAAAGCTCGGCCGCGGCGAGCCGGTCGATCCTTCGCTTTATTACTTCCGCACCCTGATGCGGTTCGAGACGGCGCAGCCCAAGCCTGCGCTGGCTCAACACCATCCTGGCGCTGGCGCGGGGCGAGCGGCGCGCCCGCTCGGTGCGGCTCGAAGTCTTCGAAGTGCTGTAGCCCTCGCTTGACCAAATTAGTTGTCGATGACAACATTTTTCCAAGACCACAAAAACCACCTGATCGGGCAACCTTGAGTATTCCGATGGCAATCGAGCTTCCCGGCTCGCTGAAGGCTGAACGCGACGGCGCGGTCGCGATCCTGCGGCTGGCGCGGGCCGGGAAACGCAATGCACTCGACGACGAGACGATCATCGGGATCGACAAGTTCTTCAGCACGATTCCGGATGGCGTCGGCGCCGTCCTGCTCGCGGCCGAGGGCGAGCATTTCTCGGCCGGCCTCGACCTGAGCGAGCTGAGCGAACGCGGCGTCACCGAAGGCATCGAGCATTCGCGGCTGTGGCACCGCGCCTTCGAGAAGATCCAGTTCGGCAAGGTGCCGGTCGTCGCGGTGATGCACGGCGCCGTGGTCGGCGGCGGCCTTGAGCTGGCGTCGTCATGCCACGTGCGCGTCGCCGAACGCTCCGCCTATTACGCGCTGCCGGAAGGAAGCCGCGGCATCTTCGTCGGCGGCGGCGGCTCGGTGCGGCTGCCGCGCCTGATCGGCGTCGCCCGCATGATGGACATGATGCTGACCGGCCGCACCTATTCGGCGGAGGAAGGCCAGGCGCATGGGGCTCTCGACCTATCTGGTCGAGGACGGCAAAGGCTTCGCCAAGGGCATGGAGCTCGCGGCGCGGATCGCGAGCAATGCGCCGCTCACCAATTTCGCCGTCACGCATGTGCTGCCGCGCATCGCCGAAAGCGATCCGTCCGCCGGCTTTGCGATGGAGTTGCTGATCTCCTCGATCGCGCAAGCCGATGACGAGGCGAAGACGCGGCTGCGCGCTTTCCTTGAAAAGCGCGCACCGAAGGTGACGCGCACGTAACTGCGAGGATGCGGTGTCTGCTCTGGCGCGCGAGACAAAGAAGAAAGTGCCGCTGCGGCCGGTGAAGCTCGGCACGCTCACCGCCGTGCTCGAGCGCAAGAGCGACGGCACGATCATCCTCCGCGTCAAGGAGCCGCTCGGCGATTACCCGACGAGCTACTGCGACTCGCTGGAGCGCTGGGCGAAAGAGGCGCCGGATCGCGTTTTCATCGCGCAGCGCGGCCCTGATGGCGAATGGCGCAAGCTGACTTACGCGCAGGTGCTGGCGCGGGTGCGCCGCATCGCGGCGGGACTGCTGACGCGCAACCTTTCCGCCGAGCGGCCGATCGTCATCCTCTCCGGCAACGGCATCGAGCACGCGCTGCTGGCGCTGGCCGCGATGTATGTCGGCATCCCCTACGCGCCGGTGTCGCCGGCCTATTCGCTGATGTCGACCGACTTCGGCAAGCTCAAATACATCGTCGAATTGCTGACGCCCGGACTGGTCTATGCGGCGGACGGCGCGATGTTCGGCAAGGCGATCGAGGCCGCAGTGCCGAAAGATTGCGAGCTGATCGTCGGCCAGAATCCGCCGCCGCGCGGCGCAAAGCTGTTCGGTGAGCTGGAAGCCGACGACGGCAAGGCCGTCGATACCGCGCACGCCAAGGTCGGCCGCGACCACATCGCCAAGATCCTGTTCACCTCCGGCTCGACCGGCACGCCGAAGGCGGTGATCAACACCCACCGCATGCTGACGGCGAACCAGGCGATGCTTTCGACCAGCCTCGCCTTCGTGAAGGACGAGCCGCCGGTGATCGTGGACTGGCTGCCGTGGAGCCACACGTTCGGCTCCAACCATAATTTCGGGCTGATCGTCACCAATGGCGGCTCGCTCTACATCGACGACGGCAATCCGACCCCGCCCGGCGTGCCGAAGACCGTGCGCAATCTGCGCGAGATCGCGCCGACCATCTATTTCAACGTGCCGAAGGGCTTCGAGGCGCTGGCGGTGCAATTCCGCGCCGACCCTGCGCTGCGCGACAACTTCTTCTCCAGGCTCAAGGTGCTGTTCTACGCCGGCGCCGCGCTGAGCCAGCAAAGCTGGGACGAACTCGAGGCGCTTGCGGCCGAAGCGACCGGCGAGCGCATCCTGTTCGTCTCCAGTCTCGGCTCGACCGAGACCGCGCCGGCCGCGCTTGCCTGCACCTGGGATTCCGGCCGGCCCGGCAATATCGGCCTGCCGCTGCCGGGGGTCGCGCTCAAGCTGGTGCCGAACGAGGGCAAGCTCGAAGCGCGGCTCGGGGGCCCGCACATCTCGCCGGGGTACTGGCGGCAGGATGAGCACACCCGCGATGCGTTCGACGACGAGGGCTACTACAAGCTGGGCGACGCGCTGAAATTCGCCGACCCGGCCGATCCCGGCCAGGGCCTGCTGTTCGACGGCCGCATCGCCGAGGACTTCAAGCTCTCGACCGGCACCTGGGTGAGCGTCGGGCCGCTGCGGGTTCGCATCCTCGATCATTTCGCGCCGCTGGTGCGCGATGCGGTCATTGCGGGCGCGGACCGCGAAGACCTGGCGATGCTGGTGTTTCCGGATGTCGAGGCATGCCGCAAGCTGTGTCCGGATTTGCCGGCCGATGCGCCGCCTGCCGCCGTGCTCGCCGATGCGCGCGTGCGCAGCCGAGTTCGCCAAGCGGCTCGCCTCGCTCGCCAAGGAAAGCCCCGGCAGCTCGACCCGCATCTGCCGCGCGCTGCTGCTGGAGACGCCGCCGTCGATGGATGTCGGCGAAGCGACCGACAAGGGCTCGATCAATCAGCGCATGGTGCTGAAGAACCGCGCCGCATTGGTCGAAGAGCTTTACGCCAAGCCGTATTCCGCGCGCGTGATTTCGGCCTGAGCCGTGGCCGCGATTGCCGAGCAAACCAAAAGCGCGGTGCCGGCCCGCAAGGTGCGGCTCGGGCCGCAGGACGTCATCACCGAGCGGCGCGCCGACGGCACCATCCTGCTGCGCTCGCCGCAGCCGCTTGGGCCCTATCCGGCGAAGCTGACCGAGCGGCTGGAGCATTGGGCGAAGGTCGCGCCGGACCGCACATTGTTCGCACAGCGCGATGGCGCCGGCTGGCGCAAAGTCAGTTATGCGCAGGCGCTGCACGAAGCGCGGCGCATCGGCGAAGCGCTGCTCAAGCGCAATCTTTCCGCCGAGCGGCCGATCGCGATCCTGTCCGGCAACGACATCGAGCACGCGCTGCTGGCGCTCGGCGCGCTCTATGCCGGCATTCCCCATGCGCCGATCTCGCCGGCCTATTCGCTGGTGTCGAGCGACCTCGGCCGGCTGCGCTCGATCTTCGAGCTGATCACGCCGGGGCTGGTGTTCGCCTGCGACGGCACGCAGTTCGCGCGCGCGATCGAGTCTGTGGTGCCGAAGGACGTCGAGCTGGTCGTCACCCGCAATCCGCCGGCGCGCGCCGCGACACTGTTCAGCGATCTTGCCGCGGAGCCGACCGGCGCCATCGACGCCGCGCACGCCAAGGTCGGTCCCGACACCATCGCCAAATTCCTGTTCACCTCGGGCTCGACCGGCATCCCGAAATGCGTGATCAACACGCAGCGCATGTGGTGCGCCAACCAGCAGATGCTGGTGCAGGCGCTGGCCTATTTCGCCGACGAGCCGCCGGTGATCCTCGACTGGGCGCCGTGGCATCACACCGCCGGCGGCAACCACGATGTCGGGCTCGTCATCTACAATGGCGGCACGTTCTACATCGACGACGGCAAGCCGCTGCCCGGCGCGATCGAGGAGACCGTGCGCAATCTGCGCGAGATCGCGCCGACCTGGTACTTCACGGTGCCGAAGGGCTACGAGGCGCTGCTGCCTTATCTGCGCAAGGACGAGGCGCTGCGGCGCAATTTCTTCTCGAAGCTCAAGCTGTTCTGGTTCGCCGGCGCCGGCATCGCGCAGCATGTGTTCGACGAGATCCAGCAGCTCGCGGTCGAGACCTGCGGCGAGCGCATCCTGTTCCTCACCGGCTTCGGCTCGACCGAGACCGCGCCGTTCGCGCTGGCCCGCACCTGGCACAGCGACAATGCAACCAACATGGGCCTGCCCGGCCCGGGCATGGAGCTCAAGCTGCTGCCGGCGGACGGCAAGCTCGAGGCGCGGGTGCGCGGGCCGAACATCACGCCGGGCTACTGGCGGCAGCCGGAGTTCACCAAGGCGGCGTTCGACGAGGAAGGCTTCTACAAGCTCGGCGACGCGTTCAAGTTCGCCGACGAAACGACCCGAAGCAGGGCCTGCTGTTCGACGGGCGCATTGCCGAGGACTTCAAGCTCTCGACCGGCACCTGGGTGAGCGTCGGGCCGCTGCGGGCGAGCTTCATCGATCATTTTGCGCCGCTGGTGCGCGACGTGGTGGTTGCGGGCGCGGACAAGAGCGAGCTGACGGCGCTGGTGTTTCCCGCCGCCGGCGCCGAAGGGCCAGCGCGAGCAGTTCAAAGAGCGGCTGAAGAGCTTCGCCGCGACAGAGCAGCGGCTCGTCGAACCGGATCTGCCGCATCATCCTGCTCGATCAGCCGCCCTCGATCGACACCGGCGAGATGACCGACAAGGGCTCGATCAACCAGCGCGCGGTGCTCAAGAACCGCGCCGCGCTGGTGGACGAGCTTTATGCCAAGCCGCTATCGTCGCGCGTCATTGCGATCAGGACAGCGCATGATCCCGAAAAGTGGACCGGTTTTCGGACAAGATCATGCGCAAAGGAAATAGGATGGATGAAAGGCCAGGCCGCGCTGGTGACCGGCGGCGCATCGGGACTGGGCGCCGCGACCGCGCGCGCATTGGCCGAGGCCGGCGCCAAGGTCGCCGTGCTCGACGTCAACGAGCAGGCCGCGCAAGCGGTGGCGAAGGAGATCGGCGGCATTGCGGTGAGCTGCGACGTGGCCGACGCCAAAGGCGCGCAGGCCGCGATCGAAACCGCCGCCAAGGCGCACGGCCCCGCCCGCGTCCTCGTCAATTGCGCCGGCATCGGGCCGGCCAAGCGCATCGTCGGCCGCGACGGCCCGATGCCGCTCGAGGATTTCGAGCGCGTCATCCGCGTCAACCTGATCGGCACGTTCAACATGATGCGGCTTGCCGCCGCCGCGATGCAGCCGCTCGAACCGGTGGACGGCGAGCGCGGCGTGATCGTCTCGACCGCCTCGGTCGCCGCCTTCGAGGGCCAGATCGGCCAATCGGCCTATTCATCTTCCAAGGGCGGCGTCGCTGCGCTCACGCTCCCCGCCGCGCGCGAATTCTCCCAGTTCGGCATCCGCGTCATGGCGATCGCGCCCGGCATCTTCGGCACGCCGATGCTCAAGGGGCTGCCGCAGGAGGCGCAGGACTTGCTCGGCGCTTCGGTGCCGTTCCCGAAGCGGCTCGGCGAGCCGCGCGAATTCGCCGCGCTGGTCGTGCACATCGTGCGCAACGGCTATCTCAACGGCGAAGTGATCCGGCTCGACGGCGCGCTGCGCATGGCGCCGCGTTAGCGCATGATCCCGAAAGTGGAAACCGCTTTTCGGATAAGATCATGCGCAGAGAGCCAAAATGACTCGTCACCGTGTCGGATCGAGTGGGGCGATTGCGACCCCGCCGGCATCATTTTCTATCCGGTCTATTTCAAGATTTTCGACAACGCCACCGCGATGCTGTTCGAGCGCGCGCTCGACATGAACAAGAACCAGTATCTCCAGGCTTATGATTTCGCCGGCTTCCCGCTGGTCGACACGCGCGCCAAGTTCATCCAGCCGACCCGCTTCGGCGACGACGTCAGCGTGGAGTCGACGGTCAGCTTCGGCAAGTCGAGCTTCACGGTCGAGCACAAGATCATGCTCAACGGCGCGCTGTGCGCCGAATGCACCGAGAAGCGCGTCTGGGTGGCGCGTCAGCCGGACGGCGGCATCAAGGCGACGCCCGTGCCGGAAACCGTGCTGGCGAAATTCCGCTAGTCGAGATTCGCCGCCAGCCGTTTCAGCACGCGCATGAAGCGCGCGCGGTCGCGGCCAAGAATGCGATCCAGATTCTTCTCGTGCCGCCTGGCGCACGCATTCATTCGTTCGCGCGTGTCCTCGCCGGACGGCGTCAACGAAAGCCGGTAGCTGCGCTTGTCTGAATCGGCGCGGCTGCGCTGCACCAGGCCGCGCCGCACCAGGCCCTCGAGCACCGGGGTCATGCTCGACTTGTCGCGCCCGGCGGCGTCACCCAAGCGCGCTCTGGCTGATGCCCGGATTTTCCCCGATCAAGGTCAGGATGGCGAACCGGCCCGGGCTTTCCCCGATCTCGCGCGACAGATGCGAGAACGCCGCAAAAGCGGATTCCTGCGCCATGCGCAGGTTGAAGCCCGACCCAGTGCTCCAATGGACCGAATTTGACGGCGCCGTTCTTCGCACTCTTGCGGCGCGGCTTTTTGCCCGGCTTGGCGCGCCATTGAACGCTTCCTCATGGACGGCCGCCTTAAGTCATTGCGGCTCTTGGAGCAATAGTTTGATCTCAAACGGTCCCACTTTACAACGTAGATGACATGCGGCTGAATGCGGCAAAGGCCGGACACAGAAAGCCGGCCGCGCCCTCAGGGAGGACTCCATGAACGTTCGCTATCTCACGCATGTTTGCGCGGCCGCGCTGGTGGCCGCATTCGCCGCCGGCAGCGCCGCCGCCCAGGACCGCAGCCTTCGAGCTCAAGCTCGCGCACTGGGTGCCGCCGAGCCATCCGCTGCAGAAGGCGCTGGAAGATTGGGGCGCTTCGGTCGAGAAGGCCTCGAACGGCACCATCAAGTTCAAGGTCTATCCGTCGCAGCAGCTCGGCAAGGCGTTCGACCATTACGACATGGCGCGCGACGGCATTGCCGACCTCACCTACATCAATCCGGGCTATCAGCCGGGCCGCTTCCCGATCATCGGCGCCGGCGAATTGCCGTTCCTGATCTCCAACGCCAAGGGCGGCTCACAGGCGCTCGACGCCTGGTATCGCAAATACGCGGCGCGCGAGATGAAGGACGTCAAGTTCTGCCTCGCCTTCATGCACGATCCCGGCACGTTCCATTCCAAGAGCAAGAAGATCGTCACGCCGGATGACGTGAAGGGCATGAAGATCCGCCCGGCGCACGCCACCATGGCGTCATTCGTCACGCAGCTCGGCGGCACCAACGTCAATGCCAGCGCGCCGGAAGTGCGCGACATCATCGAGAAGGGCGTCGCCGAAGCGGTGACCTTCCCGTGGGGCTCGATCCCGCTGTTCGGCATCGACAAGGTCACCAAGTATCACATCGATGCGCCGCTCTATGTGACGACGTTCGCCTTCGTGTTCAGCAACGTCACCTACAACCAGATGTCGGCGGCGCAGAAGAAGGTGATCGACGACCACTGCACCAACGAGTGGGCGCTCAAGGTCGCAGGTCCGTGGGCCGACTTCGAGCACTCCGGCGTCCAGAAGCTCAAGGCCGACTCCGGCGCATGAAGTGTATCCGCTCACCCCGCAACAGCTCGACGCCTGGAAGAAGGCGGCCGAGCCGCTGCGAGAAGACCTGGGCCGACGGCGTGAAGAAGGCCGGCGGCGATGCCGGATGCGATCATGAAGGAGCTCAAGGCCGCGCTCGCGAAGTTCAACGCGAGCTATCTGATACCGTCAGACGGCGGAGAATGAGCCTGGTGACGGCGGCGCAAAGCCGCCGTCACTGTTCTGGCGCAGGAGACGATCCGATGACCCGGTTGATGGACCGCTTCATCGACTCGATCGAGTGGATCGCGGCGCTGTTCATCGGCATCGTTGCCGCCGACATCTTCATCTCCGTGCTGCTGCGCTATTTCTTCGGCATCCAGATCCCGGACGCCTATGATTTCGGCCAGGCGATGCTCGGCATCCTGATCTTCTGGGGCATCGCAGCGACCAGCTATCGCGGCACCCACATCACCGTCGATCTGATCTGGTCGAACGTCTCACCGAAATGGCAGCGCGTCATCGACGTTTTCGCGACGCTGGTGCTGCTGTTCGTCGTGCTGGTGCAGACCTACACGCTCTACGACAAGGTCGAGAGCACGCGGCTCGCCAATATCTCGACCTTCGATCTGCGGCTGCCGGTGTGGCCGTTCTACATGGTGGCCTGGATCGGCGACGTCGCCGCGGTGCTGCTGATCGCGGTGCGAACCTACCGGCTGATCTTTCATCCCGAGCTGATGAAGCAGCCAGCAAATGAGCACGGCGGAGTGAGCGCGATGAGCGCCGACGCCGTCGCCATCATCGGGTTCGTCGTCGCTGTTCGTGCTGATCCTGCTGCGCGTGCCGATCGGCATGGCGATGGGCCTGGTCGGCGTCGCCGGCTTCGGCTACCTCGCGAGCGGCAACGCCGCGCTCAAGATCGTCGGCCACACCACGATGCGCACGGTGACCGACTTCAACTTCGCCGTCATGCCGCTGTTCCTGCTGATGGGCGCGTTTGCGACCACCTCCGGCATGAGCCGCGAGTTGTTCCGCTCCGCCCACACCTTCGTCGGTCATCTGCGCGGCGGGCTCGGCATCGCCACCATCGCCGCCTGCGGCGGCTTTGCGGCGATCTGCGGCTCGTCGGTCGCGACCGCCGCCACCTTCTCGCGCGTCGCCTATCCGGAGATGATCCGCCACCACTATCCGAAGTCGTTCGCCACCGGCGTGATCGCGGCCGGCGGCACGCTCGGCATCATGATCCCGCCCTCGACCGTGCTCGCGGTCTACGGCCTGATCACCGAGCAGGACGTCGGCAAGCTGTTCGTTGCCGGCATCATCCCCGGCATCGTCGCCGTGCTGATGTACATGGTGACGATCACGATCATCGGCCGCGTAAAGCCCGGCTTCCTGCCGGCCGGCGAGCGCGTGCCGTGGCGCGAGCGGATCAAGAGCCTGCGCGAAATCTGGGCGACCGTGCTGCTGTTCGCCTTCGTGATCGGCGGCATTTACGGCGGCATGTTCACCGCGACCGAGGCCGCCGGCATGGGCGCGGGCGGCGCGTTCCTGCATCGGCATTCTGCGGCGGCGGCTGAGCGGGAAGGACATCCTGCGCTCGCTGCTTGAGTCGACGCGCACCACCGCCGCGGTGTTCACCATCCTGATCGGCGCGATGCTGTTCGGCTACTTCCTGACCATCACGCAGACGCCGCAGAAGGTGACGGAATTTCTGACCGGGCCCGGCCTCGGGCCTTACGGCATCCTGACGCTCATCCTCATCATGTACCTCGTGCTCGGCTGCCTGATGGATGCGCTGGCCATGATCATCCTGACGGTGCCGATCGTCTTCCCGGTGATCAAGCAGCTGGGCTTCGACCCGATCTGGTTCGGCGTCATCATCGTCATGACGGTGGAACTCGGGCTGATCCATCCGCCGGTCGGCATGAACATCTTCGTCATCAAGAGCGTGGTCGAAGACGTGAAGATTTCGACCATTTTCTACGGGGTTCTGCCCTTCATCATCACCGATATCCTGCGGCTGATCCTGCTGGTCGCCTTCCCGATCCTGGCGATGTGGCTGCCCTCGCGCATGTAGATTAGAACTGCTAAATAGTTTGAGCTCAAACTATCGGCCGGCCGACCATGGAACGTTCGTTCAAGACCGAAGTGCAATCGCTGTCGCTGGGTGACGGCGAGACCTTCCATGGCGAAGGCATCCTCGCCGTCACCAAGGCGCTGCTGCAATCCGGCGTCAGCTATGTCGGCGGCTACCAGGGCGCGCCGGTCTCGCATCTGCTCGACGTGATGGTCGAGGCCGAGCCGCATGATGCGCGAGCTCGGCGTCCATGTCGAGACCTGCACCAACGAAGCGTCCGCCGCCGCGATGCTCGGCGCCTCGATCAATTATCCGCTGCGCGGCGCGGTGACCTGGAAGTCGATCGTCGGCACCAATGTCGCGGCCGACGCGCTGTCCAACCTCGCCTCGCCCGGCGTGATCGGCGGCGCGATGATCATCATCGGCGAGGACTACGGCGAAGGCGCCAGCGTCATCCAGGAGCGCTCCTACGCCTATGCGATGAAATCATCGATGTGGCTGCTCGATCCGCGGCCGGACCTGCCGACCATCGTGCGCATGGTCGAGAAGGGCTTCGAGCTGTCGGAGGCGAGCCACGCGCCGGTGATGCTCGAACTGCGCATTCGCGCCTGCCACGTCACCGGCTCGTTCACGGCGAAGAACAACCGCAAGGGCGAGTACTCCGGCGTCAACCGCATCGACCGCGCCGGCCAAGTTCAACTACAGCCGGCTGGCGCATCCGCCCGTCACCTACGCGCAGGAGAAGCTCAAGATCGAGCAGCGCATGCCGGCCGCGCGCGCCTTCATCAAGCGAGCACAAGCTCAACGAGATTCTGCCCGGCGACCTCGGCGATATCGGCATCATCGTGATGGGCGGGCTGACCAACAGCGTGCTGCGCGGCGCTGGAGCGGCTCGGCCTCGCCGACGTCTTCGGCACGTCGCGCGTGCCGATGCTGATCCTCAACGTCGTCTATCCGCTGGTGCCGGAGGAAATCACGAGCTTCTGCGCCGGCAAGCGCGCGGTGCTGATCGTCGAGGAAGGCTATCCCGGACTACATCGAGCAGGCGGTCAACGTCGAGCTGCGCCGCGCCGATCTGCAGACCCGCGTGCACGGCAAGGACGTGCTGCCGAAGGCCGGCGAATACACGTCCGACGTGCTGCTCAAGGGCCTGAGCGACTTCCTCGCGGCAACAAAGCCGCCCGGCATCGATGCCGAAGCATTGTCGGCCAAGGCGAACGCGGTGCGTCGCGCAGAAGGCGCAGGCCGCCGCCGCGCTCGGCGCATTGCCGCCGCGCCCGCCGACCTTCTGCACCGGCTGCCCGGAGCGGCCGGTGTTCTCCGCGATCAAGCTGATGCAGCGCGAGATCGGGCCGACCCATATCAGCGCCGATATCGGCTGCCATTCGTTCGCGACCTTCGCGCCGTTCATCGATGGGCAATTCGATCCTCGGCTACGGCATGTCGCTCGCCAGCGCCGCCGGCGGTCGGCCCGAATCTCGACAAGCGGCCGATCGCGATGATGGGCGACGGCGGCTTCTGGCATAACGGCCTGATCACCGGCGTGGCGTCGAACCTGTTCAACAAGGGCGACGGCGTGCTGATCGTGATGCAGAACGGCTACACGTCGGCGACCGGCCAGCAATACATGCCGTCGAGCGCGGCCAACAATGAAGGCACGCCGACCGGCATGGGCATCGAGCAGACGCTGCGCGCCATGGGCGTGAAGTGGCTGCGCAAGGTGCGCACCTACTCGCGTCGCCACGATGGTGACGACGCTGAAAGAGGCGATGAAGACCGCCGAGCGCGGCCTCAAGGTCATCATCGCCGACGGCGAATGCATGCTGGCGCGGCAGCGCCGCATCCGCGCCGAAGACGCCGAGAAGCTCAAGCGCGGCGAGCGCGTCGCGCAAGCGCGTTACGGCGTCGACGACGAGATCTGCACCGGCGACCATTCCTGCATCCGGCTGTCGGGCTGCCCGTCGCTGACGGTGAAGCCCTCGCCCGATCCGCTGCGCACCGATCCGGTCGCGACGCGTGATCGAGAGCTGCGTCGGCTGCGGCCTGTGCGGCGAGGTCGCGCATGCGGCCGTGCTGTGCCCGTCGTTCTATCGCGCCGAGATCATCCGCAATCCGACCTGGTGGGACCGCACGCTGTTCAAGACGCGGCAGACAGTGATCGGCTGGATGGGCGGGCGGATGCCTGCGCCGTCAGCGCCGCAGCTTGGCCAGGACCTCAAGACCGAGGCGGTGCTCGATGCACGGCATTCGGCGGCGGACAGCAATGTGGTGCAACTGCCGACCGGCGCGCCGTCGCGCGCGGCCGCGCAAACCAACCGCCCGCTCACCCTGCTGATCGCCGCGCTCGGCGGCGAAGGCGGCGGCGTGCTCACCGGCTGGATCGTCAGCCGCCGCCGAACTGGCCGGCTTCCCGGTGCAGATCGACCTCGATCCCCGGCGTCGCGCAGCGCACCGGCGCGACCACCTATTACATCGAGATGCTGCCGGTGCAGGAGAGCGCGCTCGGCGGCAAGCGGCCGGTGCTGGCGCTCACGCCCGGCGTCGGCGACATCGACATCACGGTGGCGAGCGAATTGCTCGAAGCCGGCCGCACCGTCGCCAACGGCTTCGTCACGCCGGATCGCACGCTGGTGATCGCGTCGACCTCGCGCTTCTACGCGATGGACGAGAAGATCGCGATGGGCGACGGCCGGTTCGATGCCGACAGGCTCAAGCGCGTCATCACCGAGAATGCGCGCGAGGCGCTGCTGATCGACATGGCGGAGATCGCCAAGCAGAGCGGCTCGATGATCAGCCCGGTGATGCTCGGCGCCATTGCCGGCAGCGGCACGCTGCCGATTCCGGTCGAGACGTTCGAAGCCGCGATCCGCGCCGACGGCAAGGCGGTCGAAGGCAATCTGCGCGGCTTCCGCGCCGGGCTTGCGGCCGCGCGCGCCAAGACTGCGCCGGTCAGCGCAGCGCCGGCGAAGAAGCACGCCGGCCCGACCATCGAGTCGCTCGAGCAGGCGGCGCGGCAAATGCCGGCAGTCGCGCAGCCGATCGTCATCGAAGGCATTCGCCGGCTGGTGCCGTATCAAAGCGTGTCATACGCGCAGCTCTATCTCGATCGACTTGCGCCGATCGCACAGGCCGACGCCACCAGCGGCGCGAACGGCAAGCTGCTCAAGGAGACCGCGCGGCACCTCGCCGTGCGCATGTCATACGAAGATGTGGTGCGCGTCGCCGCCGGCGAAGATCGCGCCGGCGCGCATGGAGCGCATCGCCAGGACCGAGCTGCGCGCGAGCGAGCGCGAGCCGTTCGCGGTCTATGATTTCCTCAAGCCCGGCATCGAGGAGCTGACCCAGCTGCTGCCGCCTGCGCTGGCGCGGCCGATCCTGAACTATTCGGCGCGCAAGGGCTGGCTCGGCCGCGTCTATTTCGGCATGGAGATCAACTCGACCTCGGTGCTCGGCTATCTGCGCTTCCTGCTGCTGGCGAAGCTGCGCGCCGTCCGCCCCTACGGCATCCGCTACCGGGACGAGCAGGCCGCAGATGGAGGCCTGGCTGGCGCTCATTATCGAAGCCACCAAAATCTCGCCGGACTTCGCGCTCGAAGTGGCCGAATGCGCGCGCCTCATCAAAGGCTATGGCGACACCCATGCGCGCGGCAGCGCCAATTACCGGACCATCGTCGAACGGGTGATCCGGCCTGCCATTGCGGGACAAATTCCGCCCGATCGCGCCGCCGACGCGGTCGCCTCGGCCCGCACCGCGGCGCTGGTCGATCCGGAAGGCGAGAGCCTCGCCAAGTGCCTGTCCGAGTTGGGCAGCGCCGGCGATTTCCGGATCGCGGCGGAATAGGCGTTTCCTGCCCGCGTTGTCAGCGCTGGCCTGCTCGCGTAAAAACGCGGGTCACAAGAAAAAAAGCCATCGGAGGAAATCATGCGCAAATTCATCGCCGCCGCGGTTGCAGGTTTCGCGCTGCTCGCGGCCGCCGCCCCGGCCTCGGCGTGGCCGGACCGCAATGTTCGCTTCATCGTCTCGCTCGGACCCGGCTCCGGCGTCGACCTGACCGCGCGGCTGGTCGGCGAGGCGCTGGCCAAGAAATGGGGCCAGTCGGTCGTGGTCGAGAACCGCCCGGGCGGCGACGGCATCGTCGCCATCAACGCCTTCATCGCCGCCAATGACGATCACATCCTGCTGTTCACCCCGACCGGCGCCTATGCCTCGCACCCGTTCCAGCACGAGAAGATCCCGTACGACCTCAATCAGCTGGCGCCGATCGCGCGCGTGACCAACACCATTGTCGCGATCGGCGTGCCCGGCTCGCTCGGCGTCAACTCGGTCAAGGAGCTGGTCGCCAAGATCAAGGCCGAGCCCGGCAAGCTGAACTTCGCCGCCGCCACCGCGACCAACGAATTCCTGTTCCGCGGCTATCTCAAGGAGATGGGCCTCAACATGCCGAAGGTGCCGTATCGCGACACCGTGTCGGCGATCAACGACCTCGGCGAGAACCGCATCCAGGCCTATGTCGGCGCCTACGCCATCATGCGCCCGCAGGTGCAGAGCGGCCGCGTGAAGATGCTCGCCGTCACCAACAAGCAGCGCGCCAAGGGCGCTCCCGACCTTCCGACCGTGACGGAAGCCGGCGAGCCGAAGCTGACCTTCGACGGGCTGGTCGGCATCTTCGGCCCGACCAAGATGCCGCCGAACGTGCGCGAGCAGATCGCCGCCGACGTCAAAGCCGTCGTCGAGGATCCGGAGATCAACGGCAAGCTGGTCGCGACCGGCCAGAACGTCAGCCCCGGCGGGCCCGCCGAATTTGCCGCGGAAATGAACGCGCAGATCAAGGAAGTGGCGCGGGTCGGCAAGGAGCTCGATATCCGGCCGGGCCAGAACTAGCCGCGCTGCGATAAAGTACGGAATGGCACTTCAACCAACTCCCAGCGCGCGCGGGCAGATTGCCGCCGAGGCATTCCTGCGCGCGCTGGCCGATCACGGCACCGATTATTTCTTCGCCAATCCCGGCACCGACTTCCCGCCGATCGTGGAAGCGTTCAGCCGCGCGAAGAAGACCAACGCCAAGGTTCCGAAGCCGGTGCTGGTGCCGCACGAGAACCTTGCGGTGTCGATGGCGCACGGCGCCTATCTGATGACCGGGCGGCCGCAGGCCGTGATGGTGCACGTCAATGTCGGCACCGCGAACACCATCAACAACCTGATCAACGCCTCGCGCGACCGCGTGCCGATCATCCTCGCCGCCGGCCGCACGCCCGATCACCGAGAAAGGCTCGTTCGGCTCGCGCTCCCGCCCGATCCACTGGGCGCAGGAGATGTTCGACCAGGCCGGCATGGTGCGCGAGATGGTGAAATGGGATTACGAGCTGCGCGTGCCGAACCAGGTCGGCGACGTGGTGAGCCGCGCCGTCGAAGTGTCGATGGCGAGGCCGCGCGGGCCGGTTTACCTGGTCCTGCCGCGCGAGCCGCTGTCGGCGCCGCTGTCGGAGCCGATCGCGCCGCTCAAGCCGCGGCCGATGGCGGCGGCGGCGCATCCCGATCCGCAAGCAATCGTCAGCCTGGCGGAATGGATCGCGGCGGCGGAGCGGCCGCTGATCATCACCTCGACAATCGAGGAATCCGCGGTCGAGCCGCTGACCCATCTTGCCGAGCGCTGCGCCATTCCGGTCGTCGTGCACAATCCGCGCAGCGTCTGCCTGCCGACAACCCATCCGATGCATTTCGGGTCCGAGCCCGGCGCGCTGCTGGCCGACGCCGATCTCGTCATCGTGCTGGAAGCCGACGTGCCGTGGATCCCGCATCTGCAATCGCCGCCGGCCGGCGCCCGCATCGTCCATGTCGGCGAAGAGCCGGCCTATGTGCGCTATCCGATGCGCAGCTTCCCCAGCAACCTCGCTATCGCGGCCGGTCCGACCAACGCGCTCAACGCGCTCAACAGCGCACTGGATCACCGGCTGCAAATGGCGGAGGCGCGCATCGCCTCACGCCGCAACAAGCTGACCGAGCGCATGCGCACCCGCCGCGCCCAGCTCGCCAAGGAAGCAGCGCCGGCGGCGGACAAGATCTCGCCGGAATATCTCAGCCACGCGATCGGCGAGACGCTGGGCGACGCCGTGATTTTCAACGAGTACCCGCTGCGCGCCGACCACTGCGCGCGCGAAAAGCCCGGCACTTTGTTCGCGCTCGGGCCCGCGGGCGGGCTTGGTTGGGGTCTCGGCGCCGCACTTGGCGCCAAGCTCGCCGCGCCCGACAAGCTCATCGTCGCGACGCTCGGCGACGGCGCCTACATGTTCGCCAATCCGATGGCCGGGCATTGGGTGTCCGGCGCGCACAAGCTGCCGATCCTGACGATCCTGTTCAACAACAGCCGGTATGGCGCGGTGCGCCGCTCGACCCTCTCGATGTTCAAGGACGGCGCCGCGGGCGAGAACGACGGCCGCTTCCTCGCCGACCTCGATCCGGCGCCGCCATACGAACAGATCGCCGCCGCCCAGGGCGCCTATACCGAACGCGTCGAGCGAGCGGCCGACGTGCCGGACGCGCTTTCGCGCGCCCGCGAGGCGGTGATGAACGGGCGGCAGGCGCTGCTGAACGTGATTACGCCGTACTGACTGGATTCCCGCCGCTCAAACGCGCTAAAGCGCGACCCGACAAAAAGGAGCCTGCATGCGTATCGACGCCTTCACCCATTTCATGCCGAACAAGTTTTACGAGAAGCTGGTGGAGAGCGGCGCCGGCGACATCGGCAAGCGCATGCGCAGCATCCCGGCGATCTACGACCTCGATCACCGCCGCGGCATTGTCGAGAAATACGACGACTACGCGCAGATCCTGTCCTACCCGATGCCGCCGGTCGAAACGCTGGCGAAATCGCCGGAGCAGATCGAGGAATACTGCAAGGTCATCAATGACGGCTTTGCCGAGATTTGCGCGAAATATCCGCGCCACTTTCCGGGCTGGGTGGCGCAGACCTCGCCCGGCATGAGCGACGCCGGCGTGCGCGAGTTGGAGCGCGCGATCAAGAACGGCGCGCTCGGCATCCAGATCTACACCAACATCGCCGGCCGGCCGCTCGACGAGCCGGAATTCGAGCCGCTGTTCGCGGCGATGGCAAAGAGCGGCAAGCCGATCTGGCTGCATCCGGCGCGCAGCGCGAGTTTCGCCGACTATCAGAGCGAGAAGAAATCGAAATACGAAATCTGGTGGGCGCTGGGCTGGTCCTACGAGACCGCCGCCGCCGCGGCGCGGCTGGTGTTTTCCAAGATCATGGACAAGTATCCGGATCTCAAGATCATCCTGCACCACTTCGGCGCCATCATTCCCGCGCTGGAAGGACGGCTCGGTCCCGGCTGGGACGTGCTCGGCCAGCGCACTTCGGATGAGGATTACGGCGCGGTGCTCAAGAGCCTGAAGAAGCGGCCGCTCGATTACTTCAAGCACAGCTTCTGGGCCGACACCGCGACCTTCACGGCGCGGCCGGCGATGCGCGCCGGTTTCGACTTCTACGATTTCGACAAGATCATCTTCGCGTCGGACTGCCCGTTCGATCCCGAGCAGGGCACGATGTACATCCGCGAGACCATCAAGGCGCTGGATGAGATGAACTTCTCGAAAGAGCAGCGCGCCGCGATCGACCACGGCAATTTCGAGCGGCTGGTGGGGAAGACGTTCAAGCTGTGAGAGCAGCCAGACCGTCGTCCCCGCGAAAGCGGGGACCCAGAGCCGCAACGGCCGACCTCGCTCCCTGGATTCCCGCTTACGCGGGATGAGCGGAAAACTAGCGTGCGCGCGTGAAAGGCCGCCTGCCCTCTGCTAGCCTTTTCGCATGTCGCTGCCATTGCCATCCGGCCTGAACGAGCCCGAGCCGCCGCAGGATCAAGCGGCGCCGACGAAGGCCGCATCACGCCGGCAATGGCGCAGTACATCGAGATCAAGACCGCCAATCCGGATTGCCTGCTGTTCTACCGGATGGGCGACTTCTACGAGATGTTCTTCGAGGATGCCGAGATCGCCTCGCGCGCGCTCGGCATCGCGCTGACCAAGCGCGGCAAGTATCTCGGCCGCGACGTGCCGCTGGCCGGCGTGCCGATCCACCGCTCCGACGAATACCTGCACAAGCTGATCGCGCTCGGCCATCGCGTCGCGGTCTGCGAGCAGCTCGAAGACCCCGCCGAAGCCAGGAAGCGCGGCTACAAGGCGGTGGTGCGGCGCGATGTCGTTCGCCTTGTGACACCCGGCACGCTGACCGAGGACACGCTGCTCGATGCGCAGCGCAACAATTACCTGCTCGCCATCGCAAGGGCGCGCGCCTCGCGACGACGACAGCCGGTTTGGCCTGGGCTGGATCGATATTTCGACCGGCGAATTCCGCATTTCCGAGTGCGACCGCGCCGGCTTGATGGCCGAAATTGCCCGGCTCGAGCCCAGCGAAATCATCGTCTCCGATGCGCTTTATTCCGACGGCGAGCTGGCGCCGACCTGGCGCTCCCTGCCCGCGGTGACGCCGCTGACCCGCGACGTGTTCGACGGCGCCACCGCCGAGCGGCGGCTTGCCGACTTCTTCGCGGTCGCGACCAGCGAGGCGTTCGGCACGCTGTCGCGGCTGGAGCTCACCGCCGCCGCGGCCTGCGTCACCTATGTCGAGCGCACCCAGCTTGGAAAACGGCCGCCGCTGTCGCCGCCGCTGCGCGAGAGCATCGGCGCGACCATGGCGATCGACCAGGCGACCCGCGCCAATCTCGAATTGATGCGCACGCTGAGCGGGGAGCGGCGCGGCTCGCTGCTTGTCCGCCATCGACCGCACGGTGACGTCGGCAGGATCGCGGCTATTGGCGCAACGGCTGGCCGCGCCGCTGACCGACCCTGAAGCGATCGAGCGGCGGCATGATTCTGTTGCGCTGCTTGTGAAAGACGCCGCGTTGCGCGCCGAACTGCGCGACAAGCTCAATGCGGCGCCTGACCTCGCCCGCGCGCTGGCGCGACTGGCGCTCGGGCGCGGCGGGCCGCGCGATCTTGCCGCGGTCCGCGACGGGCTTGCTGGCGGCGGGCGACATCGCGCGGCGGCTCAACGCCATTGGCGAACTGCCGGCCGAAATCGCCGAAGCCGCGGCAGCCGCCACAACGGCCCGACGCCATGCTCGCCGCCGAACTGTCCGCCGCGCTTGCGGTCGAGCTGCCGCTGTTCAAGCGCGACGGCGGCTTCCTGCGCACCGGCTATGACGCCGGGCTCGATGAAGCCCGCGCGCTGCGCGATGAATTCGCGCCGCGTGATCGCCGCGCTGCAATCGCGCTATTGCGACGAGACCGGCGTCAAGACGCTGAAGATCAAGCACAACAATGTGCTCGGCTATTTCGTCGAGGTGACGCAGCAGCACGGCGACAGGCTGATGGCGCCGCCGCTCAATGCGACTTTCATCCACCGCCAGACGCTGGCCGGCCAGGTGCGCTTCACGACCACGGAGCTTGGCGCGCTGGAAGCGAAGATCGCATCCGCCGCCGACCGCGCGCTCGGCATCGAGCTCGATGCGTTCGAGCGATTGACCGCGCAGGTGCTCGGGCAGAGCGAACCGATCAAGCAATGCGCGGAAGCGCTGGCGGTGCTCGACGTCTCGTCTGCACTGGCAGTGCTGGCGAGTGAGCGCGATTACGTCCGGCCCCAGGTCGATGACTCGCTGAGCTTCGTGATCGAAGGCGGACGCCACCCTGTGGTCGAGCAAGCGCTCGCCCGCGACGGCACGCCGTTTGTCGCCAATGCGTGCGACCTCTCACCCCCCCCCGCAGCGGGGGAGGGATCGGGCAAGCATCTGGCTGCTCACCGGCCCGAACATGGCCGGCAAATCGACCTTCCTGCGGCAGAACGCGCTGATCACGGTGCTGGCGCAGATGGGCTCGTTCGTGCCGGCGAAGAGCGCGCAGCTCGGCGTGGTGGACCGGCTGTTCTCGCGGGTCGGCGCCGCGGACGATCTCGCGCGCGGACGCTCGACCTTCATGGTCGAGATGGTCGAGACCGCGGCGATTCTCAATCAGGCGGGACCGCGCGCGCTCGTGATCCTCGACGAGATCGGCCGCGGCACCGCGACCTTCGACGGCCTCTCGATCGCCTGGGCGACCATCGAGCATCTGCACGAGGTCAACACCTGCCGCGCGCTGTTCGCGACGCATTATCACGAGCTGACCGCGCTTTCGGCGCGGCTGCCGCGCCTGCACAACGCGACGGTGCGGGTGAAGGAATGGCAGGGCGAGGTCGTGTTCCTGCACGAAGTGGTGCCCGGCGCGGCGGATCGCTCTTACGGCATCCAGGTGGCGAAGCTCGCCGGCCTGCCCGCGAGCGTGATCGACGCGGGCGCAGGAGGTGCTGTCGAAGCTCGAGGCCGAAGACCGCGCCTCGCCCAAGGGCTTCGACGATCTGCCGCTGTTTGCGTCCGCGCCGAAGCCGGTGGCGCAGGAGCCGAGCGCCGCTGGACCGCGTGCTGGCGGCCCTTGTCGCGCTCAATCCCGACGAGATGTCGCCGCGCGAAGCGATGGAGGCGATCTATCGGCTCAAGCGCGACCTGCCGCCGAAGTCCTAGCGCCGGTCGCCATTTTCGGTTTGAACCGTTTCAGGTCTCCCGGCGACCCATTGTTAGGCAGCCGCATCCCGCGGCCCGCAATAGGGAGATCGCCATGAAGACCCTCATTCTCGTTCTCGCAGCCTTGACCGTCACGACCACTGCATTCGCCGCAGGCCGGCGGACCCGTGCGCAGCGGCAACAAATGCTGGGCCGCCACCGATCAGCGCGGCTTCGGCTTCTGGGACAAATGCGCCACTGGCCAGTTCCTCACCCAAATCAACCAGCAGCACGGCACCCATGGCTTCACCCATGCTGTGACCATGACGACGTACGTCCTTCGGCGGTGGTGACGGCGGCGGTGGTGGTGGCGGCGGCAAGTAACCGCGGCGTTCGAGCCGGTGAGATCGCTTCAGGCGGTCTCGTCGCGCCTTTGGATGAACTGGTGGCGGGCAATCCACAGCATCGCGTTCCAGCGCGATGCCGATCGCGAGCCCGATCAGATAGGCCCACCACACGCCGAGCGGCACGGCGAGAAAATGCACCGCCAGCATGCCGAGCCCGAGCCCGACCAGCGGCGCCTGCACATGCGCGGCGACGCTCGCCGCGGCAGGACCGCCGAGCCGCGAATGCAGGATGATGAAGAACGAGCCCATCGCCACCGGAAAGAAGGCGAAGGCGCCGGAGCAGATACGAGCCGATCGAGTGGCTGGCGATGGTGACGGTGAGGACGACGAGCGTCACCACGCCGGCGCGCCAGGCGAGATCGCTGGCGGTGAGCTGCACGCGCCGCGTTTGGCCTGCTGAGCGGAATTTGCGGCCGAGATAGATCGTGAGCGGATAGACCAGCACGTTGATGAGCGTCGCGCTGAACGCGTTCCACTGCACCGCGCTCGCCATCAAGACCGCGCCGAGCCAGACCGCAAACGCGCTGAACAGGCTCGCCGGCAGCGAGCGGGTTTGCGCCTGCGCCGCATAGGTGAGCGCAAACACCGCGCAGGCGGCATTGGCGACCAGGCTGCCGATCACGCTCTGCGCGATGAATTCCGGCGGATGCTCCATCGCCAGGATGATCAGCGCCGCGCCGCCCGCGGTCGGCAGCGCCGCGATCAGCGCGCCGATGAACGGGCCGGAGCGCTCGACGATGATCGAGGCGGCGACCACGATCGACACCGTCATCGCGATCTTGAGCGCGAGGCCGTACCAGAACATCGGTGCCAGCTCAGTCATCAGATCAGACCTCGTCGCCTCGAAAAATAGATGAGCACGTTACAGCCAACCGACACGGCGAGCGCCAGCGCCAGCGCAAGCGGCGAGCCGAGCGGAACGGCGGTGAGATTAAGCGTGACGACGGCGATGCCGAAACCGGCCAATCCCACCACCGCATTGGCCATGATCGCCGCGGTCGGTTTGCCGCCGATCCGCCGGTGCAGGATGATCATGATGCTGGAGAGCACGATCGGGAAAACCGCAAGGTTGCCGCTGGCGGTCGGGCCGATTGTGAAGCTCAAGGTCACCACCACACCGACCAGCAACGCGACCATGGCGGCGCGCAGAACGAGGTCGTACCAGCGGGTCGGCGCCGCGGCCACCCGCACATGCCGCAGCGGATGCACGACCACAAGCGATGCGGCGATAATGACGATGTTCAAGGCGATGCCGAGCGGCAGCGTCCACTGCACCAAGCCGGCGGCCCAGGACAGGCCGAGCCACGCCGTGAACGCGCCGCCGAGGCTGACCGGCAATGACTGGCGCTGCGCCAGCAGCGCGTAGGTGACGCGCGAACACCACATTCAGCGCATTGGTGACGAGGCTGCCGAGCGCGCTTTGCGCGATGAATTGCGCGTCGTGATCGAGCGCGAGGAAAATGTAGACCGGGCCGGCGCTGATCGGCAGCGTCGCGACCAGCCCGCCGATCAACGGCCCGGCGCGCTCCGCGACGATCGTGGCCGCCAGCAGAAAGCCGGCGGTCACGGCCATTTTCACGATCAGCGTGAGGGCGAAATAGAGGTCCGGCGACATCGTGGGCGGCGGACCCCACCACGTCCGCCTGCCTCCGGCAAGCGGACGGCGCGCATAGCGCGTAAGACGTAAACGCGCTTATGGCGGGGCTGCTAGCCGCGCGCCATCGTCACTTCGACCGGCGGCCCGCTCTTGATGGTCTGATAAACCACGCAGTAGCGCTCGGTGAGCTTGAGCAACTGGTCGAGCTTGTCCTGCGGCGCGTCGGTATCGAGATCGAACCGCAGCCGGATCTGCGCAAAGCCGACCGGCGCATCCTTGGCGACGCCGAGCGTGCCGCGGAAATCGAGATCGCCCTCGGCCGAAACGCGGCCGGACTTCACCGGAATATCGAGCGCGGTGGCGACCGCCTTCACGGTCACGCCGGCGCAGGCCACCAGCGCTTCGAGCAGCATGTCGCCCGAGCACAATTCGAGACCCGGAGCCGCCGGTCGCCGGATGCAGACCCGCAACCGCGAGCGCGCGGCCGGTCTCGACCTTGCAGGCGATGTTGCTGTCGTCGAGCGTGCCCTTGGCCTTCAGCGTGATGAACGCTGCCTTCGGGTCGCTCTTGTACTTGTCCTTGATCGGCGCCTGCATGGCGCGCAACGCAGTGGCATCCATTTCACTTCACTCCATTCCAATTTATCTAAGCCGCCGGTGTTAACACCACACGGCCGACAATCTTCCCGGCGCGCAATTCGCCGTGCACGGCGTTGACGTCTTCGAGCGGACGGGTGGCCGACCGGCACATCCGGCATGCCCTTCGCTTTCACCAGCTCCATCAGCTCCTTCATCTCGTGCTGGCTGCCTACATAGGAGCCCTGGATCGTCAATGCACGCATCGGGATCGGCGGCAGCGACACGGTGAGATCGCCGCCGTAAAGCCCGACGATGACGTATTTGCCGCCCTTGATCAGGCTGTCATAGCCGAGCCGGGCCGATTGCGAGGAGCCGACCAGATCGATCACCGCCCAGGCGCCGGCGCCCTGATCGGTCAGCTTCATCACCTGCTGCACGGCGTCCGCCGCTTTCGCATTGACGGTCGCCTTGGCGCCCGCCTTCTTGGCCTGCGCGAGCTTGGCGTCGTCGATGTCGACCACGATCGCGCTGTGGCCGCCCATCTTCTGATGCAGCGCGAGGCACATCAGGCCGAGCCCGCCGGCGCCGATGATCACGGTCGGCTCGTTCTTGAGCGTCGGCACTTTCTTCAGCGCGCCGAACGTCGTCACGCCCGAGCAGGCCAGCGGCGCGGCGCGGTCCGGCGAGAGGTCGCCGATGTCGTGCAGATATTTCGGATGCGGCACCACCATGTGGGTGGCATAGCCGCCGTTTGAGAACACGCCGAGGCTCTTCATGGCGCGGCAGAGATTGTCGTCGCCGCGCTGGCAGGCGGCGCATTGGCCGCAGCCGATCCACGGATTGGCGAGCACCTTCTGGCCGACCTTGATGCCTTTGGCGTCCGGCCCGAGCGCGATCACTTCGCCGACATTCTCATGGCCGAGCGTCACCGGCAGCTTCATGCCGCGGTCGGCCAGGCTCATCTTCTTGCCGCCGCCGAGATCGAAGAAGCCTTCGGCCAGATGCAGGTCGGAGTGGCAGACGCCCGCCGCGATCACCTTGAGCAGCACCTCGGTGCCCTTCGGCTCCGGCGTCGGCGCTTCATTCAATTGCAGCGGCTCGCCGCAGGTGCAGACCTGGAACATACGCATGGCGTTTCCCCGATTGTCTTATGTCGCCGGGAGGAAACCACACTCCACGCGGGCCGTCACCACCACAGCGCGGCGCCGGATTCAGCCTTGGTCTCCCCGTCGTCGATGCGCTTGTCGCGGTTGAGCGAACGGTCGAGCGAGGCAAGCACGCGGCGCTTGATGTGATCGAACGCCGCCGACTGGCGGTCCCGCGGGCGCGGCAAATCGTCGATGATCTCGTCGAAGATCATGCCGGGCCGCGGCTTCATCACCAGGATGCGGTCGGCCAGCACGATCGCCTCCTCGACATCATGGGTGACCAGAACGAGCGTCGGGCCGCAGGTCGGACCACAGATCGAGCAGATGATCCTGCAAATCGGTGCGGGTGAAGGCGTCGAGCGCGGAGAACGGCTCGTCGAGCAGCAGTACTTCCGGGCCGCGGCACCAGCGCGCGGGCAATGGCGACGCGTTGCGCCTGCCCGCCCGACAATTCGCGCGGCCAGACATTGGCTTTTTCGGTCAGGCCGACGCGCGCCAGCGCTTCGGCAACGCGGCGCGTCGCTCCGCACGCGGCCGGTGTTCGAGCCCGAAGCCGACATTCTGCGCGACCGTCAGCCAGGGCAGCAGCCGCGGCTCCTGGAAGATGATGCCGATCTTCTCCTGCGGCGACGTGATGGTGACGCCGTCGAGCACGACGCGCCCATGGCTCGGCGTGTCGAGACCGGAGACCGCGCGCAGCAATGTCGACTTTCCGCAGCCGGAGCCGCCGACAATCGCGAGGAGCTCGCCCGGCTTGACCTCGAACGTTGACGCTTTCGAGCGCGTGAACGCCGTTCGGGTAAGTCTTGCCGACGCTTTGAAGCTGCAACATGGCTCAGCCCCCCGACTCGCGGGCGAAGCGGTCTTCCCAGCGCAACAGCGGCGCGCTGAGCATGACGATGAGCCAGTCGCTGATCTTGCCGATGATGGCGAAGGCGACGATGGCGGCGACGATCTGCGCCGGCTTGCCGAGCTGCTGGCCGTCGATCAGCAAGTAGCCGAGGCCCTCGGAGGCGCCGAGCAATTCGGCGGCGACAACGAACATCCAGCCGAGGCCCGAGGCCTGAGCGGATCGCGATCACGTAATGCGGCAGCACCGCCGGCAACAGAATGCGGCGCACCATCGCGGCAGGCGACAGGCGGAAGGCGCGGCCGACTTCGACCAGCTTGCGATCGACCGACATGATCGCGCCCATCACGCCGAGATAGACCGGAAAGAACACGCCGACCGCGATCAGCGTGATCTTGGAGCCTTCGAAGATGCCGAACCACAAAATGAACAGCGGCACCCAGGCGATCGACGGAATCGAACGCAGCGCCTGAAGGGTCGGATCGAGCATGCGGCGGGTCAGCGCCGAATAGCCGGCGATGGCGCCGACCAATGTGCCGGTGACGACGCCGATGGCGAAGCCGGCGGCGACGCGTTGCGTGGTCACCAGGATATGGCGCTGCAATTCACCGGCGCGCCACAGCTCCAGCAAAGGTCGCGAAAATCACCGATGGCGGCGGCACCAGCCGGCCGCTGGCGAGCTTGAAATGAACGATGATTTCCCAAAGAACCGCGAGCACGACCGGCAGAGACCAGGCCGAGTCCAAGCCGCGTAAAGCGCGACAGACCTGATCGTCGCGGCTTTGCCTCGGCGGTGCCCGGTTCTGCGGTCGCAGTCATCGACGCAACAGACATTATTTTACGCGCCGCTGGCAAGTCTTGTCCCGGGTGCAGCGCGGCATGAAATGCCACGCTGCTGGCCCGGGACCGTCGAGTTTCAGAGCGTGGAACGATCAGTTGGTCGCGACGTAGCTGTCGACGATCAGCTCGTTCAGCGTCTTCTGCACATCGACGTCAGGCTTGATGACGCCGGCCTTCTGGAGCGCGATGCCGGCCTGCAGGATCGAATCCCGCTGCTCCGGCCCGATCTTGTTGAAGGTGAGTCAGGGTGCGCTCCTTGAGCTGCTTGTCGGCGACCGCATCGGACAGCTTGGTCGCGGCCTGGAACGACTTCTTCTCTTCGTCGTAGTTCGCGAGCGTGAATTTGCGCGCCTCTTCGTAGACGGCGAGCACACGCTTCACGACGTCGGGATGGTCCTTGAGGAATTCCTCGCGCACGTTGAGGATGCCCCAGGTGTTGGCCGACTTGTTGCGATAGAACAGCCGCGCGCCGTCCTCGACCTCGGCCTGCGCCATCATCGGATCGAGGCCGGCCCAGGCATCGACGTCACCGCGAATGAGCGCGGTCTTGCCGTCCGGATGCTGCAACAGCACCGTCGTGATGTCCTTCTCGGTCAGCCCGACCGACTGCAGCGCGCGCACCAGGAAGATGTGCGGATCGGTGCCGCGCGTCACCGCGACGCGCTTGCCCTTGAGGTCCTCGATCTTGTTGATCGTGGTGTCCTTGCGGGTGACCAGCGCGGTCCATTCCGGCTGCGAATAGACGTAGATCGACTTGATCGGATTGCCGTTGATCTTCGAGACCAGCGCGGCGGAGCCTGCGGTCGAGCCGAAGTCGATCGAGCCGGCGTTGAGGAATTCGAGCGCCTTGTTGGAGCCGAGCGTCTGCACCCAGCGGATCTGGATGCCGTCCTTGGCGAACTCTTTCTCGAGCAGGCCCTTGTCCTTCAGCACCATCGAGACCGGGTTATAGGTGGCCCAGTCGATGCTGATGGCCTTGGGCTTGTCGGCGGCGAACAGCGTCGCGGTCGGCAACAGGCCGACCAAAGTTGCCGACACCAGAAGCGAACGGCGTGAAAACAACTGCATCACAAATCTCCTCGCGTGGCTTCGCGTTGGCCGCGAAGGCTCAGGTTGAACTCAGCTGGCGAGGGGAAGCAGTCACCCCGCGCTTTAGCTGCATTTGTTAAGCGCCCGCAAGCTGCGTTGCTCAAATCGGCGCATGTTTATTCTATATGGCGGGCCAAATCAGGCCGTCAAACGAATGTTTTTGCTATTTTTGCGTCGTTTTGAGAATGATATGCCACATTCGCTCCAATTCGCGGCCGACAGATTATCCGCGGCGCAGCGATGACATCGAAGGGTGGCTCCGCTATCCGAGATACGACATGTCCGTGACACTCGAGCGCGAAACCCGCGCCATCCCGCGAAGCGTCCCACCGCGGCGACGACCTCATCGACAAACGCGCGCTCGCGGCCGAGCTTGAAGAGCTGGCCCGCCAGCACGCCGGCAGCGATGAATTGCGGCGCGCGCTGGCGCAACGGCATCAAGGCCGCGCTCGCCAGCGGACGTGAACGCGCCGAGCAGCTTCTGCTCAAGGACCGGCACGGGCGTCGTTGCGCCGAGCGGCTGTGCCGCCTGGAAGACGACATCATCGGCCTGCTGTTCGAGTTCGTTCGCAAGCATCTCTACCCGTCGCAAAATCCGTCAGAACTCCGAGCGCATGGCCGTGGTCGCGACCGGCGGCTATGGCCGCGGCCTGCAGGCGCCCGGCTCCGACATCGATCTCCTGTTCGTGCTGCCCTACAAGCAGACCGCCTGGGGCGAGCAGGTGGCGGAAGCCCTGCTCTATTGCCTGTGGGACACCGGGCTCAAGGTCGGCCACGCGACCCGCTCGGTCGACGAATGCATCCGCCAGGCCAAGGCGGACATGACGATCCGCACCGCGGTGCTCGAAGCGCGCTTTCTGTTCGGCGACCGCAAGCTCTATGACGAGCTGATCACGCGCTTCGACAAGGAAGTCGTGGAAGGCACCGCGCCGCAGTTCGTCGCCGCCAAGCTCGCCGAGCGCGAAGAGCGCCACCGCCGCGCCGGCCAGTCACGCTACCTGGTCGAGCCGAACGTCAAGGACGGCAAAGGCGGCCTGCGCGACCTGCACACATTGTTCTGGATCGCGAAATACGTTTACCGCGTGCGCGAGCCGGATGAACTGATCAAGGCCGGCGTGTTCGACAAGACCGAATACGCGCTGTTCCGCCGCTGCGAGAATTTCCTGTGGTCGGTGCGCTGCCACATGCACTTCATCAGCGGGCGCGCCGAAGAGCGGCTGTCGTTCGATATCCAGCGCGAGATCGCGGTGCGGCTCGGCTACACCGAGCATCCCGGCCTGCAGGACGTCGAGCGCTTCATGAAGCACTACTTCCTGGTCGCCAAGGACGTCGGCGACCTGACCGCGATCCTGTGCTCCGACCTCGAGGACCGTCACGCCAAGAGCGTGCCGGTCTTGAGCCGCATGATGCAGAAATTCCGGCCGGTGAAGCGGCGGACTTTGTCGGAAAGCGACGATTTCATCGTCGACAACAATCGCATCACGGTTGTCGCAGCCGAAGGTGTTCAAGCGCGATCCGGTCAACCTGATCCGGATTTTCCATCTGGCGCAGAAGCACAACCTCGCCTTCCACCCGGATGCGCTGCGCGCCATCAGCCGCTCGCTCAAGCTGATCGACGCAAAGTTGCGCGCCAATGCCGAGGCCAACGAGCTGTTCCTCGAGATCATCACATCGCGCAACGACCCTGAAACGGTGCTGCGGCGCATGAACGAAAGCGGCGTGCTCGGCCGCTTCGTGCCTGACTTCGGCAAGATCGTCGCGATGATGCAGTTCAACATGTACCACCACTACACGGTGGACGAGCATCTGATCCGCTGCATCGGCCTGCTGCAGGAGATCGAGCGCGGCAGCAACAGCGAGACGCTGCTGGCGAACGAGCTGATGCACAAGATCCAGCCCGAGCACCGCGCGCTGCTCTATGTCACGCTGTTCCTGCACGACATCGCCAAGGGCCGGCCGGAGGACCACTCGATCGCCGGCGCACGGGTGGCGCGGCGCTTCCTGCCGCGGCTCGGCTTCTCGCCGGCCGAGACCGACACCGGCGCCTGGCTGATCGAGCAGCATCTGACCATGTCGAGCGTGGCGCAGTCGCGCGACCTGTCCGACCGCAAGACCATCGAGAATTTCGCCGCGGTGGTGCAATCGCTGGAGCGGCTCAAGCTGCTGACGATTCTCACCACCGCCGACATCCGCGCGGTCGGCCCCGGCGTGTGGAACGGCTGGAAGGCGCAGCTCATCCGCACGCTTTATTACGAGACCGAACCGGTACTGACGGGCGGCTTCTCGGAAGTGAACCGGGCGCAACGCGTGTCGATGGCGCAGGCCGAATTGCGCGACGCGCTGAAGGATTGGTCGGCGCGAGGAGCTCGACACCTACCTCACGCGGCATTACCCGGCCTATTGGCTCAAGGTCGACCTGCCACATCAGGTCGAGCACGCGAAGTTCGTGCGGCGGGCGCAGCAGGAGGACAAGCGGCTGGCAACCAGCTTCAGCTTCGATCCGGAGCACGGCGTCACCGAGCTGACCGTGTACGCGCCGGACCATCCGTGGCTGCTTTCGATCATTGCCGGAGCCTGCGCCGTGGCCGGGGCCAACATCGTCGGCGCGCAAATTCACACGACGACGGATGGGATGGCGCTCGACACCATCTCGATCTCGCGTGAATTCGAGCGCCAGGAGGACGAGGAGCGCCGTGCCGCCCGCGTCACCGAGTCGATCGAGAGCGCGCTGCGCGGCAGCCTCAAGCTGCCGGACGTGGTGGCCAAGCGCGGCGTCCCGAAAGGCCGCATCCGGGCCTTCGCGCTGGAGCCGACCGTCACCATCAACAATCAGTGGTCGCACCGCTACACGATGGTCGAGGTGACCGGGCTCGACCGCGCCGGGCTTGCTGTACGAGCTGACCGCGACGCTCTCGAAGCTCAACCTCAACATTGCCTCCGCGCACGTCGCCACCTTCGGCGAGCGGGTGGTGGACGTGTTCTATGTCACCGACCTGCTGGGCGCGCAGATCACCTCCCCGACTCGCCAGGCCGCCATCAAGCGGGCGCTGATCGCGCTGTTCGCGCGGGGCGGACAAAGACGCCAAGGCCGCGAAAGCCTGAGTTTGCTGGCGTTTCCCGCTTAACGGCGCCTTAAATCGCGGCTCGTAGCGTCTCCCCCGGGGCCGGCTTGTGCAGCCGGTTAAGTGCGGGACGCGTAATCTATGTCCGATCGAAGCGCCGGGCGGCGGGAGCCACATTTCGACGTGGCGCCTCAGCTTTATGTCGATCCGGCTGACCGGCCGCCGTCGGATTCTCCGCCGAAGCCCAAACGCAAAGCCGCGCAAAGCGAAAGCCAAGAGCAAGTCAGAAGAAGAAAAAGAGCAGCCGCTCGCCGCTCGGCCGCCTCGATCTATTGGGCCGCGGTGCTGACGCTGTGGCTCGGCATTGCCGGCATCGGCGCGGTCGTATGGGTCGGCGCGCATCTGCCGCCGATCCAGTCGCTCGAGATTCCGAAGCGGCCACCCTCGATCAGCATTCTCGACATGAGCATGAAGCCGGTCGCGACGCGCGGCGACCAGGGCGGCGGCACGCTCACCCTGAAAGAACTGCCGCCTCACCTGCCGAAGGCCTTCATCGCCATCGAGGATCGCCGCTTCTACGACCATTACGGCATCGATCCGTTCGGCATCGCCCGCGCGGCGACGGCGAACGTGCTGCGCCGCGGCGTCTCGCAGGGCGGCTCCACCATCACCCAGCAGCTCGCCAAGAACCTGTTCCTGACGCAGGAGCGCACCATGAAGCGCAAGCTTCAGGAGGCGATGCTGGCGATCTGGCTGGAGCGCAAGTTCAGCAAGGACGAAATCCTCGCGCTCTATCTCAACCGGGTTTACTTCGGCGCCGGCGCTTACGGCGTCGAGCAGGCGGCGCAGAAATATTTCGGCAAGTCGGCGCGCAAGGTGACGGTGGCGGAGGCAGCGCTGCTTGCCGGCCTGATCAAGTCGCCGTCGCGGCTGGCGCCGACCCGCAACTTCGACGCCGCGCAGGACCGCTCGCAGGTCGTGCTCGCCGCGATGCGCGAGCAGGGCTTCATCACTGCCGCCAACGAGAAGTCCGCGCTCGCCCATCCGCCGGCATCGTCGCGCAAGCCGCGACCGGCTCGGTGCATTACGTCGCCGACTGGGTGATGGACGTGGTGAACGACCACGTCGGCCACATCGATGAGGACCTCGTCGTCGTCACCACGCATCGACATGAGCCTGCAAACCTCGGCCGAAAAGGCGCTCACCGAAGAGCTGGCAAAGCGCGGCGACAAGGCCGGCGCCGGCCAGGGCGCACTGCTCGCCATGACGCCGGACGGCAATGTCCGCGCCATGGTCGGCGGCCGCAACTACGCCGACAGCCAGTTCAACCGCGCGGTGGCGGCGAAACGCCAGCCGGGCTCGGCGTTCAAGCCGTTCGTCTATCTGACCGCGCTCGAAGGCGGATTGACGCCGGACACGATCCGCGACGATCGCGCCGATCAGGGTCCAGAACTGGACGCCGGAGAACTACAACAACGAATATCTCGGCGCGGTGCCGCTGTGGCGCGCGCTGGCGATGTCGCTCAACTCGGTCTCGGTGCGGCTTACGCTGCAGTTCGGCCCGATGGCGGTGATCCGCACCGCGCACCGGCTCGGCATCGCCTCGCTGCTCGAGCCGAACGCATCGATCTCGCTCGGCACCTCGGAAGTGTCGATGCTGGAGCTGGTCGGCGCCTATGCCACCTTCGCGAATGGCGGTTACGCGGTGATGCCGCATGTGATCGAGCGCATCTCCACGCCGTCCGGCAAGGTGCTGTACGTGCGCAACCAGCAGCCGCTCGGCCGCATCGTCGAAGAGAAGTACGTCGGCATGATGAACGAGATGATGCAGCAGACCATCGCGATCGGCACCGCGCGCGGCGCGTCGCTGCCCGGCTGGCAGGCCGCGGGAAAAACCGGCACCTCGCAGGATTTCCGCGACGCCTGGTTCATCGGCTATACGGGCCAGCTCGTCACCGGCGTGTGGCTCGGCAACGACGACGGCTCGCCGATGAAGAAGGTGACCGGCGGCAGCCTGCCGGTCGAAATCTGGAGCCGCTTCATGCGGACCGCGCACCAAGGCGTGCCGGTCGCGGCGCTGCCGAGCGCATCAAGCGGCGGCGGATTCTTCCAGAGCCTGGCGGGCGTGTTTTCCACCAATCAGGCGCCGACTCCGCCGGCGGACATTCCGCAGCAGCCGCGCGCGCAAGCAGGCCGCGGCATTGACGGCTGGCTGCTCGACAACCTGTTCGGCCGCCGTAATTAGTGACGCAATCCGCGGGCGCGCACGCCCCGCGTCGTGACCCAGATCGCCAGTGTAATGCAGCCGCAAATGGCGACGCCCGCCGCCATCGGCATCGCGCTGTCGCCGAGCATATGGCCGATCACGACGCCGACCACCGCCGACACACTCTGCTGAATGAAGCCGAGCAGCGAAGAGGCCGCGCCGGCACGATCGTGATAGGGCTGCATCGCGCCGGCGATGGCCTGGCCGAGCACGCCGCCCATGCCCGCCAGATAGAGCGCCATCGGCAGGACCAGCGCGAAGCCGGAGCGGATATCCGAGCGCGACCGCGCCGACCATGAGCAACCCGCCGATCGCAGCCGCGGCCGCACCGGCACCACTCACTTTATCGATGCCGTACCTGCCGACGAACTTCGCCGCCAGCCCCGTGCCGGCCATGTAGCCGACCGAGCCGAGCGCAAAGGCTAATCCGAAATCGAACGCGGACTGGCCGTAGATATCCTGCAGCACGAAGGATGAGCCGGAAATCCACGCGAACAGGCCTGCGAACACGAACACGACGAGGCCGGTGTGAGCGAGGAAGTTGCCGTCGCGAAGAAAAGCGCCGAAGTTGCGCAACATCCCGGTCAACTTCAGCGCGGGACTGCGCCGCGGCAACGTCTCCGGCAGCAGCAGCCAGATCGCAAGAACGATCAGCAACCCGCTCGCGGTCAGTGCGACGAAGGTCGCGCGCCAGCCGAACAAGGTCTGCAACACGCCGCCGATCACCGGCGCGAGAACCGGCGCGAGCGCCATCACCATGCCCATCAGCGACAATTCGCGTCCGGCACGCGCGCCGGAATAAAGATCGCGCACGATCGCCCGCGCCAGCACGATGCCTGAGCAGGCACCGACCGCCTGCAATGCGCGGGCCAGCATCAACATCTCGATCGACCAGGCGAACGCGCACAAGAAGCTCGCGGCGCAATAGATCAGCAGACCGGCCATCAGCACGGGCTTGCGGCCAAACCGGTCGGAGGCTGAGCCATAGAGCAATTGGCCAATTGCGAAGCCGACCAGATAGGCCGAGATGGTGAGCTGCGTCTGCGCCGTGGTCGCGTCGAGCCGGTTCGAAATGTCAGGCAGCGACGGCAGATACATGTCGGTCGAAAGCGGACCGATGCCGGTCAGCGCGGCGAGCAGCGCCGTCAGCGCAAAGGTGTTGGCGCGGAGCAAGGGCAATTTCAGCGCGCGGCGCGTTGCGCCAGCCCATAGCGGTGCAGCTCGGGACCGTGATGGTCGAGCCAGGCCTTGGCGCGCGGAACGTTGGGATAAAGCCGGGCCACCAGCCGCCAGAAGGCGCGCGAGTGGTTCATCTCGACGAGATGGGCGACCTCGTGCGCGGCGAGATATTCGAGCACGAAGGGCGGCGCGAGGATGAGCCGCCATGAGTAAGACAGAACGCCGGTGGTCGAGCATGAGCCCCACCGGCTCGACTGGTCGCGGATCGACACCCGCTTGACCTTGACGCCGAGCTTCTCGGCGGCGCGGCGGCTTGCCGCCTCCAGCTCGCGCTTGGCCTCGCGCTTGAGGTAATCGAGCAGCCGGCGCGGCAGATGCGCGGCATCGCCGGCCACGCAGATGACATGCGAGCCATCGTCGCCGAGCTCGACCCACACCGTGCCGCGCTCACGCGGGCGATGCTCGATGCGATGCGGCTCGCCCCGCAGTGGCAGCGCCAGGCCGTGTGCAAAAGGCGCAGGATGCGGCAGCTTTTTCAGCCGCGCAGCGATCCAGGCGCCGTGTTTCTGCGCAAACGCGCGCGCTTCCTTGACGCTGCCGCGCGGCGGCATGGTGAGAACCACTTCGCGGGCGATCGATTGAACCCGCAATGTGTAGCGGCGCGCCCGGCTGTGACGCTGCAGGCGCACGGCGTAGGTTTCGCCGTCAAATTCGATCGTCAGTTCAGGTGGATCCTGAGGCCGGGAAAGCAGGCGCTTGAGCAGCATTGGCGTCGATCCCGTCGCGGGCAGTGCCGATACTGCCACGAATCGCGACGGTCAAGCCATCGTCACGCGACCTTGGCGGCTCCGTTCGCCTTGCCGTTCGCCTTGCGCGAGCGGTTGTTGCTCAACATGAAATCGGAGATGCGCGGCGCGATTTCAGAGCGGAACCGCGAGCCGTTGAACACGCCGTAATGGCCGACGCCCGGCTGCAGATAGTGCACCTTCTTCTCGGCCGGAATATTGATGCAGAGTTTGTGCGCGGCCTCGGTCTGGCCGACGCCTGAAATATCGTCGTTTTCGCCTTCCACCGTCATCAATGCGACGCGGGTAATCGCCGACGGGTCCACCTTGCGGCCGCGGTGCATCATCTCGCCCTTCGGCAAGGCATGGCGGATGAACACGGTGTCGACGGTCTGGAGATAGAATTCGGCGGCGAGATCCATCACCGCCAGATATTCGTCATAGAACTCGCGGTGCTTCTGCGCGCTGTCGCCATCGCCCTGCACGAGATGCGTGAACAGGTTGCGATGCGCCTCGATATGGCGGTCCAGGTTCATGGACACGAAGCCGTTGAGCTGGAGGAAGCCCGGATAGACGTCGCGCATGACGCCCGGATGCGGGAACGGCACCTTGGTGATGACGTTGCGGCGGAACCACTCGATGCCCCGGTTCTCGGCCAGCTCGTTGACGGAGTTCGGATTGATGCGGGTGTCGATCGGGCCGCCCATCAGGGTCATCGATAGCGGCGCGTAGGGATCCTTGTCGGCTTCCATCAAGGCGGCCGCTGCGAGCACCGGCACCGAAGGCTGGCACACCGCCATGACGTGAGTGTCGCCGCCAAGAGCATGCAGGATCGCGATGACGTAATCGATGTAGTCGTCGAGATCGAAGCGGCCTGCCGACATCGGCACCGAGCGCGCATTGCGCCAGTCGGTGATGTAGACCTCGTGATTGGGCAGGAAGGCTTCGACTGTGCCGCGCAACAGCGTTGCGTAATGGCCGGACATCGGCGCGACGATCAGCACTTTCGGCTGCGGCCGGCGCGGCGGCGTCACGAACGAGCGCTCGAAGTGAATGAGCCGGCAGAACGGCTGCTCCCACACGGTGCGGATGTGCACCGGAATGTGCTCACCACCGACCACGGTCTCGTCGATGCGCCACTCCGGCCGCTGATAGCGCCGGGTCGAGCGCTCGAACAATTCCATCGCCGCGGCGACCGACTTGCCGTAGGTCGTGTGCGAAGAGCGGATTGGCCGGATTTTTGAAGAACAGCTTGGTGGCGTCGGCGACGGCGCGCGACGGATCGAGCGCGGCCTGGCCCATTTCGTAGAGCCAGTACAGCGGCGTCGAGAACGTCGATGCGGCATTGGCCGGCAGCGCGGCAGCGCCGTCGAACTCACCGATCGCTAATTTTGGACGTCCCAGCCCGGCAACGTGTTGCACCGCAGCAGCCTGTCGTTTTTCCGTCATACGCGTCAAATATAAACGCGAATTGTTCCCATCCCGTTCAATGCCGTAAGAGGCTGAGACTAAAGTACTATTCGCCGGTCTGCAGCAGGGTGCCGTGCTTGCGCGCGCTTTCTAGCAGCCGCACAAAAGCGAATGATGCAGCTGCGAAAAGAATGATGTTGAAGCCCAGCGCCTGAAGCATCAGGTCGGCGCGGAAAACGTGATCGATCAGCAGCGCGCGCATTCCCTCGAACACGTAGGTCGGCGGCAGCGACCAGGCGACGTATTGCAGCCAGGCCGGCAGCACCGAGACCGGGTAGTAAACGCAGGTCAGCGGCAAGAACAAAAACATGAAGGTCCAGGCGAGCGTCTCGGCGCCGAGGCCGTTTCGCAGCAACAGCCCCGCGACGAGAATTCCGATCGCCCAGCTCGTCAGCAGCAGATTGGCGAAGAACGCCGCGAGCGCGAAGCCGAGCGCCCACAGATTGAAGTCGAAGAACAGAATGGCGAGGAAGCTGACCGGGATCATGCCGATCGACAAGCCGGATCAGGCTCATCACCATCAGCGCCGCGACGAACTCGACCGGGCGCAGCGGCGACATCATCAGGTTCGCCATGTTGTGCGAGTACATCTCCTCGAGAAACGAGATCGAGAAGCCGAGCTGGCCGCGGAACAGGATGTCCCACAGCAGCACCGAGCCGATGAACACGCCGGCCGCCTGCGCAAAGAAGCTGGCGTTCTGCGACACGTAGAGCTGGAGAAAGCCCCACATCAGCATCTGCACCGCGGGCCAATAGATCAGGTCGAGGATGCGCGGCCAGGACGAGCGCAACAGATACCAGTAGCGGCGCACCATGGCGCCGACGCGATTGGGCGAAAACTGCAATGTGCGCGTTCACTGCGCCGCCTCCGCATGACGGCGGCCGCGCGCAACGTCGAGGAACACCTCCTCCAGATTCTCGCGGCCGTAGCGCGCCAACAGCTGCGCCGGCGTGCCCTCGTCCTCGATGCGGCCCTGCTTCATGATGATGACGCGCTCGCACAGGCGCTCGACCTCGTTCATGTTGTGCGAGGCCAGCAGGATGGTGGCGCGATGGTCGCGGCTGAATTGCTCGATATGGCCGCGCACCCAATCCGCAGTGTCGGGATCGAGCGAGGCGGTCGGCTCGTCGAGCAACAGCACTTCAGGATGATTGAGCAGCGACTTCGCCAGCGCGACGCGGGTCTTCTGCCCGGATGACAACTTTCCGGTCCATCGGTCGAGGAACTCGGTGAGATCGAGATCGGCTGCGAGCTGATCGATGCGGGCTTTGACATTCTCCACGCCGTAAAGCTCGGCAAACACCGTCAGGTTTTGCCGCACCGTCAGGCGCGACGGCAGATCGACATAGGGGCTCTCGAAATTCATCCGGTGCAGCACCTGATAGCGCTCGCGCGGCATCTCGGCGCCGAGCACGCTGACGCGGCCGGACGTGGGCGTCACCAGGCCCATAATCATCGCAATCGTGGTGGTTTTTCCGGCGCCATTGCCGCCGAGCAGGCCGGTGATCGAGCCGACCGGCAAAGTGAAGGAAATGCCGTCTACTGCGCGGGTTGTCTTGTAGTCCTTGACCAGGCGCTCGACTGCGATCGCCGGTTGATTGCTGGCATCCATGCGGCAGATGTGACGCGCCGACGGCTTTGGCGCAAGTGCTCCCTCCGCTAAGGTCGCGCCATGCTGTTCGGACTTGCGAGCGCACATCCGCGCCGGTCGGTGCGCCTCGATACCCTGGTGCGATTGCGCTGGCTCGCGGTGATCGGCCAGACCATCGCGCTGCTGGTGGTCGAGTACGGGCTCGATTTCGTCACGCCGTTCTGGCCGTGCCTCGCCGTCATCGCGCTATCGGCCGCCGTCAACATCGTGGTGCGGGTCCGCCTGCACGCGACGCAGCGGCTGGAAGCCGACTATGCCGCCTGGCTGCTCGCCTTCGACGTCGCCCAGCTCGCGGCGCTGTTGTTTCTCACCGGCGGCTTGCAGAACCCGTTCGCGTTTCTGTTCCTGAGCCCGGTGCTGTTCTCGGCCACCGCGCTGCCGCCGCGCTACACGCTGCTGCTCGGCGGCTTCGTCGTCGCCTGCGCGACGTTCCTCGTATTCGCGCATCTGCCGCTGCCATGGGACGAAGAAGATCCGCTGTTGTTGCCGCCGCTCTATACCGCCGGCGTATGGCTCTCGATCGTGCTGGCGATCGGCTTCACCGGCGCCTATGCGTGGCAGATCACCGAAGAATCGCGCCAGCTCTCCGACGCGCTGGCGGCGACCGAGCTGGTGCTGGCGCATGAGCAGCATCTCTCGCAGCTCGACGGCCTTGCCGCGGCGGCCGCGCATGAGCTCGGCACGCCGATGTCCACGATTTCCGTGATCGCGCGCGAGCTCGAGCGCGCAATCCCGGCCGATTCCCCGCATGCAGAAGACGTGAAGTTGCTGCGCGAACAAGCGGCGCGCTGCCGCGAAATTCTGGGCAAGCTCACGGAATTGTCTTCCATCGCCGAGCCGTTTCAGCAGGCAAAGTTGTCGACGCTGATCGAGGAGGTTGTTTCACCCCACCGACATTTCGATATTCAGATCGATGTAACCGCCCGGACCTTCGGTCCCAACGAGCCGGACAGCCTGCGCAATCCCGCGATCATCTACGGCCTCGGCAATTTGATCGAGAACGCGGTCGATTTCGCCCGCGAACGCGTCGGCGTCGAGACCCGCTGGGACGATCACATCGTCTCGGTCACGATCAGCGATGACGGCCCCGGCTTTGCCCCGGAAGTGATCGGCCGGCTGGGCGAGCCTTATGTGACAACCCGCGGACGCAAATCGGGCGGCGAACGCGACGCGATCGGGCTCGGATTGGGCCTGTTCATCGCCAAGACCCTGCTCGAGCGCTCGGGGGCCACCCTCACCTTCGCCAACAAGCCGGCGCCCCAGCACGGCACGATCGTCACGGTGCGCTGGCCCCGGGCCGACTTCGAAAGCAAGCCGAATCCCGCCGTAATTGCTTGAGATTGTGGCCTCCAGCCCCGATTTGTTACGCTCTGGGGCGTGGAGGAGTTGGAATGGACGTTTCAGTAAGCGCGAGCGCATCGGCTGCGCGCGTGGCTTTGCCCGCCGAGCGGACCCTGCTCATCGTCGAGGACGATGCGTCGTTCCTCGGCCGGCTTGCCAAGGCGCTGGAAGCGCGCGGCTTTGCCGTCACGACCGCCGCGACCGTCGCCGAAGGCCTGGCGCAGGTCGAAGCGAGCCCGCCGGCCTTTGCCGTGGTCGACATGCGGCTGGCCGATGGCAACGGGCTCGACGTGATCTCGGCGCTGAAGCGCCGGCGGCCCGATGCGCGCGGCATCATCCTGACCGGCTATGGCAACATCGCCACCGCGGTGACCGCGGTGAAGCTCGGCGCGGTCGATTATCTCTCCAAGCCGGCCGATGCCGACGACGTGGTCGCCGCGTTGCTCGCGCTCGAAGGCAACAAGACCGAGCTGCCGGAAAATCCGATGTCAGCCGACCGCGTGCGGTGGGAGCACATCCAGCGCATTTACGAAATGTGCGGCCGCAACGTGTCGGAGACCGCGCGGCGGCTCAGCATGCATCGCCGCACGCTTGCAGCGGATCCTGGCCAAAAGGGCGCCGCGGTAGCGGAGACCGCTGCACGAAAATGCGCGCCGCGCTAGACCGCTTCCCCATAAGGGCCGTGCGGATCTGAAAGCGCCTGCAGCCGCAACGCGGCCGCGCGCGCGAAAGCAAGCATCATGCTTTTGCGGGTCGGCGCGGCAAGCCGGTGCTCCGGCGCATCGCAGACGATCGAGGCGCCAAACGCATCCGCAACGATGAGCCCGGTGTCCGGCGGAAAAATCTCGCACGGCACTTCCTGACAGGTCGCAAAGAACAGCCGGTCGCAATGGATGCGATAATCCATCCATTTCTGATCGGCGCGGAAGTCCGCGACCGAAGACTTGATCTCGACGATCCAGATTTCGCCCGATGGGTCGATCGCAACGAGATCGGCGCGCCGGCCCGACGCGAGCGACAGCTCGCTGACCACCGCAAAGCCGTGCGCATGCAGGAGCCGCGCGGTTCCACGCGCGATCGCCAGCGCGGTTTCCGACTGGCGGCCATCGACCGGCGTTTCAAGTTTGCGGGCAAAACTCGGCATTTGTCCTGCTTAACGGTGTTTGACCTTGAAGAAAAGGCGCGGCTTAATGGGCCGAACACAACGGGCGCAAGCACATGGCCGGAATCAATTACGAAAAAGAGTACGACAATCGCAGCCGCATTCCCGAACATCCGGAAATCTTCGCGCGGTGGGATCGCGAGGCCGCGGCCTATCGCGAGGAGGCGCGCGGCAAGGGCGCGCAATTCGGCATCAAATACGGCGACAGCGCGCGGCAGTTCTACGACTTCTTCCCCGGCACCAACACGCATGCCGGCGCAGCGCTTGCCGTGTTCATTCACGGCGGCTGGTGGCGCACGCTCGAGCCGGCCAAGTTCAGCCACATGGCGAAGGGCCTCAATGCGCAGGGCATCGATGTCGCAGTGGCCGGCTATGACCTGTGCCCAAGCGTGAGCATCGCGACCATCATTGAGCAAATCCGCGCGTGCTGCCTCGCACTGTGGGACAAGCACAAGAAACGCCTGATGGTCGCCGGACATTCCGCCGGCGGACATCTCGCGGCCTGCATGGTCGCGACCGACTGGCACACTTTGTCCAAGCATGCGCCCGCTGACCTTGTGCCGTTCGGCTACGCGATTTCCGGCGTGTTCGATCTCGCGCCGCTCACCCAGGTGTCGGTGAATGCCGACCTCAAGCTCGACGCCGAGAGTGCACGAGCGGCTTCGCCTTACCTGTGGAAGGTGCCACCGCAGCGCAGTCTCGATGCCGTGGTCGGCAAAGACGAGTCGAGCGAATTCCTGCGGCAGAGCAAGTTGATCGCCGACGAATGGGCCAAGCAAGGCGCGGTGACCCGTTACGAGGAAGCGCCGGGCAACCATTTCACCGTGATCGACCTGCTCGCCGACAAGGACAGCTATATGACGGTGCGGGTCGCGAAGCTCACCGAGCGGGTCAATGCGATGGCGCTTGGCGGGTAAATTGGTGGCTAGAACCAGTAGCGCCAGGCGAAGCTAACCGTCAGGATCGCGCCCATCCCGACCACGACGACGTGCATGACCCGCGCGGGATGATGCGGGCGAGATAAGCGCCGAGCAGGCCGCCGCTGATCGTGCCGGCCATCATCATCAGTGTTTCCGGCCATGGCACCGCGCCTTGCACGGTGAAGACGACTGCGGCGGCAAGGCCGTTGAGGCTCGACACGAAATTCTTGGCGACATTGGCCGAGCGGTAGTCGCCGCCGGTCGCGAGCATCATCACGCCGAGCACGAGCACCCCGACGCCGGCACCGAAATATCCGCCATAAACCGAGACCGGCACCAAAATCTTGAGGCTGGTGACATCGAAGGAAATGTCATGGCCGCGATGGCTTGCCCGCGCCCGCAGCCAGTTGCCGATGCGCTCCGCGAAGGCGAGCAGCAGCGTCGCGAAGCCGAGCAGCAGCGGAATAATGACGTTGAAGGTCCGCTCCGGCGTGAGCAGCAACAGCATCGCGCCAACTGCGGCGCCGACGATCGAGGCAATGATGAGCTGGATAAAATCGCGGTTGAACTTCGGCAGTTGCGAGCGGTCGGACAACGCCGCCAGCATCGTGCCGGGCATGATGGAAACGATGTTGGCCACCGCCGCAGGCTGCGGCGGGATGCCGACCGCGATCATGGCCGGATAGACGATCACGGCCGCGCCGCCGACGATCGACGCGATCAAGCCGGCGGCAATGCCGATGGCGACCAGAATGGCCGCTGTGAAAACATCCATGCGCGCGGGTTAGAAGAAAGCCTGGATGCCGGTCTGGGCGCGGCCGAGGATCAGCGCGTGGACGTCGTGGGTGCCCTCGTAGGTGTTGACCGTCTCGAGGTTACAGAGCACGCGCATCACGTGATACTCGTCGGCGATGCCGTTGCCGCCGTGCATGTCGCGCGCCACGCGCGCGATGTCGAGCGCCTTGCCGCAATTGTTGCGCTTCATCAGCGAGATCGACGGCGGCGCCGCGGTGCCCTTCTCCAGCATGCGGCCGAGCCGCAGCGCGCCGGACAGGCCCAGCGCGATCTCGGTCTGCATGTCGGCGAGCTTCTTCTGGATCGAGCTGATTGGCGGCGAGCGGCCGGTTGAACTGCTTGCGGTCGAGCACGTATTGCCGCGCGGCGTGCCAGCAGAACTCGGCGGCGCCCATCGATCCCCAGGCGATGCCGTAGCGGGCATTGTTGAGGCAGCCGAACGGCCCGGCGAGGCCGGAGACATTCGGCAGCAGGTTTTCTTCCGGCACGACGCAGTCTTCCAGCACCAGCATGCCGGTGATCGAGGCGCGCAGCGACAGCTTGCCTTCGATCTTCGGCGTCGAGAAACCTTTGGTGCCCTTGTCGACGATGAAGCCGCGGATCTTGCCATCGAGCTTCGCCCAGACGACGGCGACGTCGGCGACCGGCGCGTTGCTGATCCAGGTCTTGGAGCCGTTGAGCTTGTAGCCGCCCTGCACCTTCTCGGCGCGCGTCACCATCGAGCCCGGATCGGAGCCGTGGTCCGGCTCGGTGAGGCCGAAGCAGCCGACCAGCTCGGCGGTGGCGAGCTTGGGCAAATATTTGCGGCGCTGCGCCTCGGTGCCATAGGCGTAGATCGGGTACATGACGAGTGAGGACTGCACCGACATCATCGAGCGGTAACCGGAGTTGACCCGCTCGATCTCGCGCGCAATCAGGCCGTAGGCGACGTAGCCCAGGCCCGCGCCGCCATAGGTCTCGGGAATGGTCGGCCCGAGCAGGCCGAGCTCGCCCATCTTCGGCAGGATGGTGGGGTCATATTTTTCAGTCGCATAGGCCTCGCGAATGCGCGGCATCAGGAAGTCCTGCGCAAAGCCGCGCGCGGTGTCGCGCACCATGCGCTCTTCCTCGGTGAGGTCGCTCTCGATATCGAGCGGGTCCTCCCACACGAAATTTGATTCTTTCAACGAAACGGCGGGTTTGCCCGTGATTTTCTCGGCCGGCTGCGACATGGAACGTGTCCTTGGGAACTCGGATTACATTTGCGGCGAGTATAGGCGCCTAGGCAAGCCTGTGAAATGGCTCCTGGTACCGAGGCGTTATCCAGCGCCGCCGCTCCGGCGGAGCGGTCCTAATCCGCCCGGGCTGGGCCCGAAGCCTTCGCCTGCGAGGCGACGGAGGCGGCCGGTACACGGGCCGCCTCGCAAATCTCGAGTGTGAAGCGCGAGAACCAATCTTCTGACTATAATCCTCGATGCAATGCCGTTAAGGATTATGTTCATTAGAGGCATCACTGCCGGATTCGCATCCCGGCACCGCGGTGGCGCCAGCGCAACACGCCGGCCCGGAATTATGACAATCTGAAATATGACACTGGCGCCGGAGCGCGCGAATCAGAATCTTATCGAGGTTCCACGAACAACGAATGCGGCACTTAACGGAGCGCGGGATGATTCAAGAAGACTTGAAAGGCGTTCGCGTGATTACCGTCGCCAACGAAAAAGGCGGCTCCGGCAAATCGACCGTTGCCATCCATCTCGCCGTGGCCCTGTTGCGGGCCGGACAGCGCGTCGCCACGATCGACCTCGATACGCGCCAGCGCACCTTCAGCCGCTACATCGAGAACCGGCTGGCATGGGCGAAAGAGTGCGGCAAGGAGCTGCCGGTCTCCTCGCATGTCTGCTTCGAGGACAATTCCAACGTCGCAAGCGCCGAAAGCCATGCGGCGCTGGCCGGCCAGCTGGAACGCCTGGCGGCCGATCATGACACCATCATCATCGACACGCCCGGCCATAACCACCATCTGATGCGGTTCGCTCACGTGGCCGCCGATGTGCTGATCACGCCGCTCAATGACAGCTTCGTCGATGTCGACGTGCTCGGCAGCGTCGATCCGACCAGCTTCGGCGTGACCGGATTGAGCCATTATGCGCGGATCGTCGAAGAGGCCCGGCGCGAACGCCAGCTCGCCGGCAAGCCGGACATCGACTGGATCGTGCTGCGCAACCGCGTCTCGACCACCAAGTCGCGCAACAAGCGCTTTGTCGGCGACGCGCTGCAGGAGCTTGCGCAGAAGCTGCGCTTCCGCTTCATCGACGGCTTCGCCGAGCGCGTCATCTTCCGCGAGTTCTTCCCGCGCGGCCTGACCGCCATCGACGATCTCGAGGAACTGACGCTCGGCATGCGCCCGACCCTGTCGCACGCCACGGCGCAACTCGAAGTGCAGCAGCTCGTGGCGTCGCTGCTCGGCACCCCGCTGGGCCAAGCGGATATCGCCGACGCCGCCTGATCGGGGCACTGTTACGCCCTAGAGATATGACGTCGCCCGCATTGTCTGGGCGCCGAGGGCCGCTGGACGCCAGCTAACGCCCCCTTAATTGGCGCAAGGTATGGATTTGGCGACGGCTTGAAGGCCCGCATGCCCGGGCGGGCCGCGAAGCCAATGCGGACGAGGCTGCCCTTGCTGGCAACAAACTTCATCTCCGACCTCGAAAAGGCGATCGCCGGGCGCTCGGCCGACACCGCCGCGATGCTGCGCCAGATCACCGATCTTTTTCTTGCCAATGCGGGCCAATATTCCGCCGAGCAGGTCGGGGTCTACGACGACGTTCTGCAATTGCTTATCGCCAAGGTCGACTCCGCCGCGCGCGCGACGCTGGCGCGCCGTATCGCCGAGACCCCGCAAGGCCCGGAGCGAAACGGTGCGTGCGCTCGCCCTCGATGAGGCGATCGAGGTCGCCGAGCCGGTGCTCGCCAACTCCGACCAGCTCGACGACGCTTTCCTGCTCCACTGCATCGCGATCCGCGGCCAGGGCCACATGCTGGCGATCGCGACGCGCGAAACGGTGAGCGAGCAGGTATCCGATCAGCTCATCAAGCGCGGCGATCAGGACGTGCTGGGCGCCGTCGTCAACAACCCCGGCGCCCGGATTTCCGAGCCAAGCTTCTCGCTGCTGATGGAGCGAAGCACCGGGAACGAATGGCTGTCGGAATGCATCGGCCGCCGCGTCGATATTCCCGATCATCATTTGCGGGAGCTGGTGATCCGCGCTTCGGAAGCGGTGCGGCAACGCCTGATCGGCGACGACCCGCGAAGGCAGCGACTTGATCGACGGCATCCTGCCGGCAGCGCCGAGCGCCGCTCCCGCCGAAAACAAGAGCTACCGCAAAGCGGAGCTCGCGGTGCTTGCAAAAGGGCTGAGCGAGGCGACGGTCAACGAGTTCGCACAGCAGAAAAAGCTCGACGAGATCGTGGTGGCGGTCGCGCAACTCGCCAAGCTGTCGTTTCCGGAAACCGAGCGCCTGCTGATGGGTGTGTGGCCGAGTCCCGTTGCCGTCATTTTCAAGGCAATCGGCTTCAAACTCAGCACGTTGACCGCGATCTATGATGCCCGTCTGCCAAGCGGCAAGGCTGCCGGACCCGATCTCGTGCGCACCAAGGCCGAGTTCATCGCCCTGAGCCGCCCGACCGCGGAACGCATCCTGCGTTTCTATCAGGTGCGAAAAACGGCCGGCCGCGGCAGCGCCGTAGGCTGCAGACAAGTCCAAGCGTTGCCTGCACAGACCGCTTGGTTTATTCAGGTCGCAGGCGCCCGTAGCTCAGCTGGATAGAGCGTTGCCCTCCGAAGGCAAAGGTCAGAGGTTCGAATCCCCTCGGGCGCGCCAGTTCTTCAATACGCTTTTGAAATCCGTCATCGTTTTCGAAGAAGTGAGCACGGGGCAACTTTCCGTCTTCCTGCGCATCCTGCGATGGCAAGTTCGAACTGACCCAGCGACGATCGAATGGAGCCAAAGATGAGACTGACCGGAATATTCTTGAGCTTCGGCATTGCCGCTTTTGCCTTCCTCATGCCGTCGGCGTCACAGGCGGCCTGGTGCTCCAACTCCAATTATGGAGCCGACAACTGCGGCTTCACGTCGTTTCCAGTCCTGCCTGCGAATTGATCAGGGGCGTTGGCGGAGCCTGCACGCAGAGCCGCGATGCCACTCCAGCAGACTGAATTCGCAATTGGCACCCAAGGCCCAACGCCGGGCCAAGCCAGCGCCAAACCGGCTACACCGGCGTCCGGCGGTAGAACAAAGACACGGCGGCTGCAGCATTCGCATCCCGGGCAGCGGCTCGCACGCTCGCGAGGGCGAGATCGTTCGGGCGAACTTAGTCGATCACCGTCGTGAAAAGTTCGAGTACCAATTCCATTCCCAGGTTCGGCCTGCATCAGCGGAGAACGCCCGGCTATAAATCGGGGCTTTCGGGTCGCGCTTATCCCAGTGGAATTTCACGATAACGTCTTTGCCGGCGACAACCTCACGGCCAAAGAATTCACCTTCGTCGCCATCGAACGAGCCAACCTTTCCGCCGTCGAGTTTCACTGCGTTGCTGTCAGCCCAGTAGATCGTCCACAGGCGCGTCTGCGGATCGAATAATCGCACGGTGAGGCCTTCGAATGGCTTTCCGTCAAATTCCGTATGGAAAATGTCGACATTGCCTAGCCCCAACAATACCAGGCGGAATTCCTGGGTCGCGTCAAATTCCTCCCATTCGTCGCTGCCGGCCAGCGGTTCTTTCAATGTACGATTTCTGATGTTCCAGTTACCTATCAAATAGTCGAAATCATTTTTTGACGAAGTCTCGCTCGCTGTTATCGCAAGTTTCCCATCTGATGAAATAGAGAACGCACGCATGTAGCTCGCAAACGCGCGCGCCCGAAGGTCGGTTCCGCTCGACCGTCCTGCGCGCGTCACCTTGTCTTCAAGTCAACAGAGCGCTATCGCCAACTCCGCGATCGCCTTCGCGCTGATTTCGCGAGAATTATTCCGCTGCGGTCAGAACGGCCGTAACGCCGCCGCCAAGCGTATTCGCGGTCGGCGGCTCGACCGGGCGCTCGAGCCGGCGCGACACGCCCTCGAAGCGCGCATTCTCCTCGATCGCCAGGCTCTTGTTGTAGATCTCGCCGTCGACCGCCGCGGTCTTCTGCAGCTTCACGGCATTGGCGTTGATCGTGCCGATGAAGGTGCCTTCGATCACCGCATCGAGCGCGGTGAGCTTGCCTTCGACCCGGCCGCCTTCGCGGATCGCCAGATGCGCGGCATGGATGTCGCCGGTGACGCGGCCCTGAATCTGCAGCGAGCCGGCGCAGACGATATTGCCGGTGATGACCATGCCGCTGCCGATGGTGGACACGTCGTCAGCGTTGCGGGCGATCGGCCGCGGCGGCTCCGTCTTGCCATTGACGCCGGCATTGCCGTTCACGGCCTTGACCTCGCGCTCGGTCTTGGCGCTCGAAAAATAACTCACGGGACGTCCCCCTACTGCACTGAACCGGCGGATCGAAGTCCGCCTCCCCGCAATAATCATAACCGGACGCCCGGCGCTGACCAGCAGCATTTACGCAAGCTCGGTAAACGCGCTGCCCGGCCGCGGCATTAACCAGTTAGGCATGGGCAGTAAGCCTTTGCTTGCCGCGCCTGCGAGGCGCTCCTAGGTTGGCCGCATGCGGGACGCAGAGATGAAAAAGGCGGTCGGCGACCTGCTGCGGCAGGTCAGCCACACCGCGCAAGGCGAAATCGAGAAACACCTCAAGAAGGCGCTCGCCGCCGGCCGGCTCAAGGCGGTCCACGAGATCCCGGTGGCGATGACGTTGCGCAGCAAGCAGCTCGACCTCGACGTCACGATCCACAGCCGCGTCGAGCTGTGAGGCGCAAGACGGCCGGTCCGATATCTTGAGCCTGATGAAGCTGCCAGGACCCGATCACCCGATCACGATTGCGCCGGCCAATGCGCGCATGCGGGTGAGCTTTGCCGGCAAGGTGGTCGCTGACACGACGCGCGCGCTGATGCTCAGCGAAGCGAGCTACGCGCCGGTGTTCTACATTCCGCGCGAAGACGCCGACATGAGCGTGTTCTCACCCAGCGAGCACAGGACCCACTGCCCGTACAAAGGCGACGCCAGCCATTTCACGCTCGATGTGTCAGGCAAGCGCGCGGAGAATGCGGCGTGGAGCTACGAGCAGCCCTATCCGGCGATGCGCGAGATCGAAGGCCGCCTCGCCTTCTATCCGAAGCGGGTCGATCAGATCGAAGTGCTGCCGCTTCCCTCCTCATCCTGAGGAGCACGAGCCATAAGCGAGTGCGTCTCGAAGGATGAAGCTCATGGTTCGAGACGCGCAGCTTCGCTGCGCTCCTCACCATGAGGGACGAGTTAGTGCGCGACGACGCGCTTCACGCTGCGGACGCGCCGCGGCTGCGGCACGTAATATTTGCCGATCCGCACCATCTTGCGCGGATTGAGCATCACCGAGAGCAGGCGGTCCTGCAGCGCCTTGGGCGAGGTCGGCTTGATCAGCAATTCATGGGCGCCGAGCCGCAAGGCTTCGATCACCTCGTGGCGCTGCGCGCTTTGCATCACCATGATGACCGGCAGGTCGGGCTTGGGAAACAGGTCGGGCGAGCGCACGATCTGAAGCAGCTCCGCGCCGCTGAGCACCGGCACGTCGCGCTCGAGCACCATGATGTCGGGATTGCTGGTGCGCACGATCTCGAGCGCGGCGAGGCCGTCGGCGGCCTCGTAGACGGACTTGGCGCCCAAAGTCGTCAGCATCATGCGCGTGAGGCGGCGCTGGTGCTGATTGTGGTCCACGACCAGGATGCCGAGCCCCTGGATCAGCTCGCGCGCGAGCTTGTTCGACATTAAAGACGAACCCTTTTGCCCTGGTCCGTAGTCATACCGGGAAAATTTCTCCTATCGCGCTAAGCGCGGCGGGAGAAATTGCGGGCTGCGGCCGCAACGCTCTCTTAACGGTAAGGACCGTTAACGCCGCAGACCCCGGCAAATAAGCCTCAGTACGTCACCTGATAAGCGTTGCCGCAGCCGCCGGTGCAAGCACCGCCGCCGCCCGCCGACGCGGTGCCGTAGAGCGTGCTGTTCTTGCCGAGCAGGACGCCGGCATACGGATTAGCGCCGTCGGCGTTGACGCCCCTGAACGAATACATCAGCTCATGGGTCCAGTTGGGCTGGTTGTTGGCGGGCGGGATCAGCCTGAACACCACACCCTTGTTCTGCGCGCCGCCGTTGAACGTCGTGCCGTACAGGATGGTCTTGGCGTCGCCAACCACGCCGCCAAACGGGTTGGCCCCGCTCGCGCCGGTGAAAGCGTAGATCATCATGCCGGTCGAGGGGCGGCATCACGTCGAAGATCGCGCCCTTGTTCTGTGCGCCGCCTTCATTGGTGGTGCCGAAGAACATCGTGCCGTTGTTGCCCGGGTGAACAGCGGGCCATATGGATGGTGGCCGTCGCTCATCGGCGCCTTGAACGTGTAGAGCGTGGTGCGCGCATTGTTCGGCGCGATCTTGAAGACGAGGCCGTTCTTGGGCGCGCCGCCGTCCACAGTTGCGCCATAGACATTGCCGTTGCTTGTCGAGCACCGGCGCGCCGCGCGGGTTGTCGCCGGTCGCCGCCGGTGAAGTGGTGCGTGACGGTGAACTGGTTGTTGGCCGCGATCTCGAAAGCGGTGCCGAAGCCGGCTTTGCCGCCTTCAGAGGTGAAGCCGTAGAGCACACCCGCAGTGTCACGGGCCAGGCCGGCATAAGGCACGCCGCCATCGGTGGCGTTGCCCTTGAAGGAGTAGAGCACCGTCACCTTCTTGGTCGAGGCGGTGTACTTGAAGACGACGCCCTTGTTGTTGGTGCCGCCGGCCGTGGTGGTGCCGTAGAGATTGCCGGCATTGTCGATGACGAGCGCCGGCATAAGGTGTCGCGCCGGTCGGCCCGTCGAACTCGTGCAGGATGGTCTTGGTCCACAGCGCGTTCGGATTGGCGCCCGCCGACGAGCTTGAAGATGATGCCCTTGTTGTCGTTGCCGCCCACCGAGGTGGTGCCGTAGAGCGCGCCGCTGCTTGTCGGCGACCAGAACGCCGAACGGCTTGCCGCCATCGTTGGCACCGCCCGCGAACTTGGCGATCACCTTCATCACGGGCGCCGGGGTGTAGGTGAACAGATTGCCGGCTGCAGCAGCGCTGGTGCCGCCCGGTGTCGTGATGGTGACGTTGACGGCTCGCCGCCGCGCCGGGGGCGCGGTTGCCGTGGCCGTGGTCGCACTCGAGGCACTGAACGACGTCGCCGCCACACTGCCGAACTTGACGCCGGTCGCGCCGGTCAAATTTGTGCCGACGATGGACACCAGCGTGCCGCCTTGGCCGCCGACCCCTGGTTCGGGTTGATCGCGGTGATGGTGGGAGCGGGTATGTTGGTGAATTGGTCGCTCGAACTGGTCGCGCTCGTTCCGCCGGCCGTTGTCACCGTTATATTGACGGTGCCGCTGCCCGCCGGCGCTTTGGCCAGAATAGATGTCGCGCCGAGAACGTTGAACCAGGTCGCATTGGCGGCCCCGAATTTGACGGCAGTCGCGCCGCTGAAATTCGTCCCGGCGATGGTCACGACCTTGCCACCGGCCGCCGGACCGCTGTTCGGCGAAACCGACGACACCGCCGGTTCCCGCCACATAATTGAATACGTCCGCGACACTGGTGTCGCTTGTTCCGCCCGGCGTCGTCACCGTCACGTCCACCGCGCCGCTGCCGGCCGGCGCGGTGGCGGTGATCGAATTGTCGTCGTCGACGGTGAACGAGGCCGCAGCCGCGCCGCCAAAGCTCACGCCGGTCGCGCCGGTGAAATCTACGCCGCCGATGGTCACGACGGCGCCGCCGGCCGCCGCGCCAAAGTTCGGCGATATCCAGCTGACGGCGGGCGCCGCGGGCGTGATCGTCCCCTGATGGTCTGCGCCGCCGTCGCCGGCGGGCTCTGGCTGTCGCGTTGTCGTGACCGTGTAGCTGAACGCCCCCGCTGCGGTAGGCGTACCGGACACGAGCCCGGTCGCGGCGTTCAACGCAAGGCCGTCAGGCAACGCGCCCGCCGTGACTGCATATGCGTAGGGGCCGACGCCGTCGCTCGCGACGTTGGTCTGCGAATAGGCCAGCGCGATCTGCGACGCCGAAGACGCAACCGATGTCAGGGTCAGCACCGAGATGCACGAATACGAAGCGGTCGCGGTACTCCGAACCATTGAAATATAAGGTCAGTTAGATAGGGCGAGTCGGCCGGCCAGGTGAACGAGACCGATCCACCTCGTGGTGGTATTCGGAATGAAGTTTCCGTCAACCAGACTGACTTGCACAAACATCGGCGGCGCTCTGGTCGATACCAGCGCCGCTGAAATTTTATCTCCTGCCGTTGAAGCCCGTGCCGCTGATCGTCCAGGTGCCAGCACCACCTGAAGGAGCGAACATGCTTACCGACGACTGAACCCCGATCGCGTCGCATGCCGCCGAGGCCAGGACATCGCGAACCGATCCGCAGAAAAAGGCAACCACAGCAAGCAGGATAGCCGCCGCACGCATGAATGTGCTGCGGTGACGCGCGGCGCCCCTGGCGGCCGCCGGAATACCAATTGACACTTTCGCACTCCCAAACGCTCCGGCAGGCAAACGCGCATCACGGGCCGCAACCGACGGCCTGATTCAGACGCGCGCCGGCTCCGGCGCTACGTTTCAATTGTTCAGCTAAATGACGGCCTGCCGAGCACAGCCCCCTGACCGCTATCGAGCAGAAAGCTCGACATAATCCTCAGTCCCGGCTGTCCGGTCTTACCACGCCGGTCATTGGGGTTGATAGCGCCCACCGTCCAGGGTGACGCCTGCCATGACAGAGCGTGACTTCGACCGGCGGTCGCATCGGCGAGCGACCGCACCTTGCGTCTGAGCGAGGCGAGCGCGCTTAGTACGTCACCTGATAAGCGTTGCCGCAGCCGCCGGTGCAAGCACCGCCGCCGCCCGCCGACGCGGTGCCGTAGAGCGTGCTGTTCTTGCCGAGCAGGACGCCGGCGTAAGGATTGGCGCCGTCGGCGTTGACGCCCCTGAACGAATACATCAGCTCATGGGTCCAGTTGGGCTGGTTGTTGGCGGGCGGGAGCAGCCTGAACACCACGCCCTTGTTCTGCGCGCCGCCGTTGAACGTCGTGCCGTACAGGATGGTCTTGGCGTCGGCCGACCACGCCGCCGAACGGGTTGGCGCCGCTCGCGCCGGTGAAGGCGTAGATCATCATGCCGGTCGAGGGCGAGCCCGGCATCACGTCGAAGATCGCGCCCTTGTTCTGCGCGCCGCCTTCATTGGTGGTGCCGAAGAACATCGTGCCGTTGTTGCCCGGCGTGAACAGCGGGCCGTAGGGATGGTGGCCGTCGCTCATCGGCAGCCTTGAACTTGTAGAGCGTGGTGCGCGCATTGTTCGGCGCGATCTTGAAGACCACGCCGTTCTTGGACGCGCCTTTGCCGTCGACCGTGGCGCCATACACATTGCCCTGCTTGTCGAGCACCGGCGCGCCGCGCGGATTGTCGCCGCGTCGCGCCGGTGAATTGGTGCGTGGCGGAGAACTGGTTGTTGGCCGCGATCTCGAAAGCGGTGCCGAAGCCGGCTTTGCCGCCTTCCGAGGTGAAGCCGTAAAGCACGCCCGCGGCGTCGCGCGCCAGGCCGGCATAGGGCACGCCGCCATCGGTGGCGTTGCCCTTGAAGGAGTAGAGCACCGTCACCTTCTTGGTCGCGGCGGTGTACTTGAAGACGACGCCCTTGTTGTTGGTGCCGCCTGCCGTGGTGGTGCCGTAGAGATTGCCGGCATTGTCGATGACGAGGCCGGCATAAGGTGTCGCGCCGGTCGGCCCGTCGAACTCGTGCAGGATGGTCTTGGTCCACAGCGCGTTCGGATTGGCGACGGGCGCGAGCTTGAAGATGACGCCCTTGTTGTCGTTGCCGCCGACCGAGGTGGTGCCGTAAAGCGCGCCCTGCTTGTCCGCGACCAGAACGCCGAACGGCTTGCCGCCGTCGTTGGCGCCGCCGGCGAACTTGGCGATCAGCTTCATCTGCGGAGTTGGGGTGTAGGTGAACCGCGCGGCCGCGTTCACCGCGCTGGTGCCGCCCGGCGTGGTGATCCGTACGTTGACGAGGCCGGCCGTACCCGCCGGGGACACCGCGGTGGCCGCCGTGCTGCTCGAGGCCGAGAACGAGGTCGCCGCCACATTGCCGAACATCACGCCGGTGGCGCCGGTGAGATTGGTGCCGACAATCGAGACCTGGGTGCCGCCCTTGGCCGGACCCTGGTTCGGGTTGATCGCGGTGATGGTGGGCGGCAGCACGTAGGTAAAGGTCACGTTGCTGTCGTGGGTGCCGCCGGCCGTGCTGACGCGGATCGTAACCGACCCGGTGCCGGCGGGCGTCACCGCGCTGATGCTGGTGTTGCTCAAGGACGTGAACGACGCCGCGTTCGCCGCGCCGAATTCCACATCGTTGACGGTACCCAGATTGGTGCCGGTGATGGTGACCGTGGTGCCGCCCGCGGTCGGGCCCGATGTCGGACTGACCGAAGTGACCACCGGCGCAGGAACGTAGGTGAAGCGGTCGGCACTGCTGATCGCGCTGGTGCCTTCGGCCGTCGTGACCGTGACGTCGACCGTGCCGGTGCCGGCGGGTGCGGTCGCGGTGATCTCGGTCGCCGAATTGACCGTGAACCCTGTTGCGGCGGTCGCGCCGAACGTCACCGCGGTGACGCCGGTGAAACGGGTGCCGGTGATCGTAACCAATGTGCCGCCCGCGGTCGGACCTGCCGCCGGACTGACCGACGTGACCGTCGGAGCAACATAAGTGAATTGGGCGGCAGCGCCGGTCGCGCTGGTGCCGCCTGGCGTGGTGACCCTGACGTCCACGGTGCCGGTGCCGGCGGTGACGTCGCCGTGATCTGGAGTCGCCGAGTCCACGGTGAACGCTGTTGCGGCCGTGGCGCCGAACATCACGGCGGTGGCGCCGTTGAGACCGGTGCCGGTGATGGTGACGTCCGTACCACCCACGGCCGGACCGGATGTGGGACTGATCGACGTGACTGCCGGCGTGTCGAAATAAGTGTAGGCGCCGATCGAGGTGGTGAGGCTGATGCCGTTGTCGATGTCGATATCGACCGCGCCCGCGGCATGCGCCGGCGCGGTGAAGGTGATGTGGGTCGGATCGACCACGGTAGCGGCGACGGCATTGCCGCCGACGGTGATGGTGTTGACGCCGGTAAAGCCGCTGCCGGTGATGGTGACACTGTTGCCGCCCGCGGTCGGGCCCCCATCCGGGCTCAGGCTGGTGATGCTCGGCGTCTGCGCAAACATCCAGACCGCGCCGGAGATATCAGTAGCCTGCTCATAGTTGCCGTGCCCGCCGGCGATGATGCGGTTGCCGTCGGCCGATATGCCGACCGACCTGCCAAAGCCGATGAAGCCGTTGTTCGCGAAGTCCTCGGCGTCGGCCGGAGCAGCGATCTTGCTGCCAAGCTGGATTCCAGTTGCCGCCGCTACGGGTGAAGACCCAAAACGCGCCGATGCCATCGGCGTCGCCCGGCGCGCCGAACACCAGGGTGTTGCCGTCGGCCGACAAGGAAACGCTCTGGCCTTGCTGTGGAGAGCTCCCGGTGGCGTCGCTGGCCTGGATAGGTGCATCAAAAAAGTCATCCGACCAGACGCCGCCACTGCGATTGAAGACCAGCACATATCCACCGTACGGGTCGCCCAGCGCCGCGGTGTTGCCGTCGTCCGACAATGCGGCCGACTCGGCGAGCGACATAGGCCACGTGTGGGCTTTGCTGGCTCCAGTTACCGCCGCTGTCGCGGACGAAAGCCGCCGACCGGCCATTGCCGCCGATCAGCGCGGTGTTGCCGTCAGCCGACAGCGCGACCGACTCGCCGCAATTGCCATACCCCTCAGCGACGCGCAGCTTGGGGCCTTGCTGCGTCCAGGTCGTGCCGCTGCGGGTGAACACCCAGGCGGCACCGTTGCTGCCGTCATCCTGCGGGCCGCCGAACATGACGGTGTTGCCGTCGCGCGACAGCGCAACCGAGTAGCCTTGCGAGGAATTGCCGACGGCATCACTGCCGACCAGCTTCTGCTTGCTGGCCCGTCCACATGTTGCCGCGCACGAAAATCCAGACCGCGCCGACGCCGCCGAAACCGCCGTTGTCGAATGATCCGCCGACCGCGACGGTGTTGCCGTCATGCGAGATTGCGACCGAACAGCCCTGCGCCGCGCCGTTTCCAAGCCATCAAGATCACACCGCTGCCGACCAGCTTGCCGCCCTGCTGCGACCAGGTCGCGCCGCTGCGGGTATAAATCCATGCCGCGCCGTCGCCGACCGTTGGCATCGTCGTAGCCGCCGACGATCGCGGTCGAGCCGTCACCCGAGATGGCGGAGGCGATAGCCCTGCTGGCTCGACTGGCAGCCGCGCCGCTGCCGACCAGCTTGTTGCTCTGCTGGACGATCTCGGCTTGCGCGGCGCCCGGCAGAAGAATTTGCGCGGCAAGCGCCGCGACGGCGACCAGAGCTTGAGCGCGGAACACAAAGCGACAGCGCGCGCACGCGGCCACGCGCGCGGCAGTCAGAATTTTTTACGGTCATGTGATAGCCCCCAGTCCCGCCGCGAATATAAAGCATGCCGGCGTCGCGAGAGCCGCGGATGCTTCGTGTAAAAGTTCCGGATTGCATCGTCATGAACCTCCCGCGCTGCTCTTCGACTTTGCAGCATAGCGCGGCGGCATGGGCGTGTGACGTTCGTCACAGGGTGAAAAGAGATTAGATGGCGCTGCGCAGGCGTTCATCCGCAGTTGCGTGAACGCTGGTTGGTTGTTGCGTCGGCGGGAACCAGACCGTAGCGCGTACCGTCCACATTGGTCAGTCAGCCACCACGACCACCTGAGGTGCGGTGATGACCTCGTCGTAATAGATGCGGAAATTCCGGACCTGGGGAAATATCCGAAAGGGGCGCTCACCGTGCCGCTAAGCTCGACGCTATCGCCCGCGCCTACGGTCAAGCTGGGGATGGTGACCGAGTAATAAGCTTGCGCATCCGGCGTGGTGAAGCTGACGCTGCCACCGCCCCCAGACCTCACAGTCCCAGTCACCCGAGGAACCGGGCCGCTCCCGGACGCTCTGAGCTCATAGGTCACACGCACGGTGCCTGCGTATGGGACTTGAATCCGCTTTGGGTGCATATGAGCGAGGCGTTCGATATCCGCCGCAGCGCGGAGGTTATCGGAGGACACCAGACCCACGATTCCGCCCATCGGGCCCTTGAGGTCCTGCCGGACCGGCGGTACCGGCATCTCCCTGATCGCCCTTGGCGCCCGGCTGTCCCTGGATGCCTTCGGCGCCGGCTTGGCCTGGCACACCGGCCGGCCCTTGCGGACCTACAACACCCTGTTCGCCCTGCGCACCCTTCTGCGCGAGCACTGACCAGAAGCTCGATTGCGATTCCGGATCCCGGTTGGTGCCGGCCTGGATCGCGATGTAGGACGAGCCGTTGCGTGACACCGCATCGTTGAGCGCATAGGCGGTGCCGCCGTTCCAGGCGCCACGCCACGTCGGGCCGGCCACCAGCAGCGACCAGTAAGATGGCTCGCTTGAAGGATCTCTTCGGCGCTCCGCTGGTGCTGGCCTGCAACGCCACGTAAGCCCGGCCGGCGAATTGCACGGCGTCATCGACCGCGTAATTGCTTGCCGACGACCACGCGCCTTGCCACCTCAGACCTTTCGGTCCCTGCGGGCCGGTGCCACCGGTGGCACCCGTTGCGCCGGTCGGCCCCTGAATGCCTTGCGGGCCCTGTGGACCTTGCGTGCCCTGAGATCCCTGGGGGCCTTGAGGACCTTGGAGGCCTTGCGCGCCTTGTGATCCTTGCTGGCCCTGCTCGCCCTTCTGCGCAAGCACCGACCAGAAGCTCGATTGCGATTCCGGGTCCCGATTGGTGCCGGCCTGGATCGCGATGTAAGACGACCCGTTGCGTGACACCGTGTCGTTGAGCGCATAGGCGGTGCCACCGTTCCACGCCCCGCGCCAGGTCGGGCCCGCCGCGAGCAGCGACCAGTAAGACAATTCACTTGCGGGATTTTCGGCGCTCCGCTGGTGCTGGCCTGCAACGCCACGTAAGCCCTGCCGGCGAATTGCACGGCGTCATCAACCGCGTAATTGTTTGCCGACGACCACGCGCCCTGCCACCTCAGACCTTTCGGTCCCTGCGGACCGGTGCCGCCGGTCGCGCCGGTGCTGCCGGCGGAGCCTTGGACGCCTTGCGGGCCCTGAGTACCTTGCAGGCCCTGTGATCCCTGAGGACCTTGAGGGCCTTGCGCGCCTTGTGATCCTTGCTCGCCCTGTGTGCCTTGCTCGCCCTGTTCGCCTTGCCTTTCGCCCTTCTGCGCCAGCACCGACCAGAAGCTCGATTGCGATTCCGGATCCTGATTGGTACCGGCCTGGATCGCGATGTAGGACGAGCCGTTGCGCGACACGGCATCGTTAAGCGCATAGGCGGTGCCGCCGTTCCAGGCGCCACGCCACGCCGGGCCTGCGGCAAGCAGCGACCAATAAGATGAGCTCGCTCGCGGGATTTTTCGGCGCTCCGCTGGTGCTCGCCTGCAATGCCACGTAGGCCCGGCCGGCAAATTGCACGGCGTCGTCGACCGCGTAATTGTTTGCCGACGACCACGCGCCTTGCCACGCCAGACCCTTGGGACCTTGCGGACCGGTGCCGCCCGTTGCGCCTGTTGCGCCGGCCGATCCCTGGATGCCTTGGATGCCTTGCGGACCTTGTGGACCTTGGGCGCCTTGCAAGCCGCGCGGGCCGCGCTCACCCTGTTCGCCTTGCGCGCCGGCTTCGCCTTGGGCGCCTTTGCTGGCCAGCAATTCCCAGTTGACCCCCGCCGCGGGCGCCGCGCCCCGCGAGAGAACGGTGCGCTTGGCGCGCCAGGTCTGGCCGTTGTGAGTGACAAGGTCGTCAGGCTGGTACTTGGTCGCGTTCGACCACGCGCCAGTCGGATTGAAGCCGCGCGCCAATAACTGCCAGTCGGCCGCGGTCGAGGGCTGGGTCTGCCCCGGCACCTTGCCCTTGTTGTTGCGCTTGGCGATCCAGGTCGAGCCGCGCGCGGCGACGATGTCGTCAGCGACGTAGATGGTCGTCGCGTCCCATTCGCCACTGGCGGCGAGCTCGGTATTGGCGGCTGCCGCCACAGACGAAATGTGTTGCGCCTGCGCGGGCGCGATGACGCCGTAGCTAAGAACAAAAATGCTAGCGACAGCAGCCATGACGCTGTCGCGAATTCCTACGTTTGATGAAAGCCCCCTCCGCAGAGATTTCCCGGAACGACGGTAGATCCGTGTTGAACATGGAGCGCAGGCGCGCACGCGCGTGTCGGTCACCAGGCCGGTCATTGAAAATTCCCCCCATCGCCGCCGCCGCGACGAAAATTTATTAAGCCGGTATTGCCGCTGATTGAAAACATAAGAGTCGGCCGACGATGGTCATCGAAGTTCCCCAGGCCAGTGCTCTGTCGAGCGAAGTTGTTGTGCGAACCTATCGACCGGGGATGGCTAGCCTGACGTGTGAACTACGTCACAGGGCGTTGCACGATAGTTTGTCACTAAATGAAAATGCGTCGAGCAAACTCGTCTGTCTTTTGACGTAACGACTTCATCCGCAGTGCGTGAGCGCCGCTCGATTGCTTCGCCGGCACGAGGCCGTGACGAAGCATGATGTCTTTGACCTTGGCGAGGTTGGGCGGACCGCCGCATTCACGACATCGGCCAGCTCCTCGAAGTAAGCTTTCCGATCGAGCCGGGCGTGAGCATCGAGAGCACGCGGGCTTCCCCGAGTGGAGATTCTGAAACTGATGCACCGCGCCGCGCGGCACGAACACGCTGTCCCCGGCCTGGATCTCATCGCGACGCCATCCACCGTCATGGTGAGCGTCCCGGCGAGGCCGTAGACGATCTCGTCGACGTCGCGATGATGATGCGGCGCCGGCACCCGGGCCTGTTCCGGCACCATCATCTCGAACATTGTCGCCTTGCCGTCGCTGGCCTTGTCGTCGATCAGGAATTTCAGCTGCAGCGCGCCGATTTGCAGTTGTTTTGTCATGGCCTGGCCTTTGAGGTTGGCCGTTGTGCGGCTGGCTATTCCGCCATCCAGAGGACCGGGGATGTGGTGTCACGGTCCAAGGCCGGATGGCTACTGTGACGGTGACGAGCAGCCCGGGGCCGAATACGGCAGCGCCATGAACATGAACTCAATTGCGGTGACCACATTTCAGGCACGGTGTTGTCTCCCCGTGTTGCATCAACGTGAGGGACCATGCTCGGTACCGGGACCGGACGGAAATTGAATGATGGTATGGGGGCATCACTGCCATGAATTTCGCCGCGCTGACCTCAACCTGTTGCGGGTGCTCGACGCTCTGATGCGCGAGCGCAGCGTCACGCGCGCGGGTGAGCGGATCGGGCTCAGCCAGCCGGCTGTGAGCAACGCGCTGACGCGGCTGCGCAAGATCCTGGGCGACGAGCTGTTCGTGCGGCGCGGCACCGACATGCTGCCGACCCCACGCGCCGAAGCGATCGGCCCGACGCTGCGCACCATGCTGGCGCAGATGGAGGAGGTGCTGTCGGCGGATGCCAAGTTCGATCCGGCGGCCGCAGAGCGGACCTTCACCTTCCTCGGCTCCGACATCATCTCGACACTGGTGATGCCGCTGCTGTCGGAGCGGATCGTAGAGGCCGACCGCGGCCACCGGGCCGATCAGCGCGAAGCCCGCGGCCAGCGGAAACAGCAGTGGCAGCACGCTATAGCCGAACGCCAGCCCGATCAGAAAAATGCCGACCAGGGGATAGATCAGGCAGAGAAATATGGCGTGGCTCGGCATGGCCGAGAAATCGTCCCAGCCTTTTCCAAGGCTTCGGCGAGGTCGTTGAGGGCGATTTTGCGGATGGCGGGAAGTTCGAGGTTTTCGCCCGCGCCGGCAATGACGTGCATTTGTGCCATGGTCGTGCCTCCCTCAAGCTGGGTGGGCCGCAACACTCGGCAGTCAGGGCGGCTAAGCGGCTGTCGACCCTCGCGCCGCGACCCAGACTAAAAACGTCAACACGCGAATTCCCGTTCGGTTCCTTCAGCGCCGCCGCTTGGCGGCTTCCTCGACCAGGCTGAGGTCGGCGTATTTCGACACGTCGAGCGTCTCCTTGATGAAGCCGAGCTCCTTCACCTTGTCGATGCTCGACTGCACCACCTTGAGGTCGGGCTTGCCGTCGGGATCGCGGAAGAAGTCGCGCTTGGTGAACAGCCAGCTCTCGAACGCGGCCGGCGGGCGCTTGAGGAAGCCGGCGGTGAGCGCGACCGCCTCCTTGTGGTTCGCCGGATCGTAGTACCAGCGCAGGATCGCGCCGTAGTCCTCCATCAGATCGACCAGCGCGGCGCGGTTCTTGTCGATGAAGCCCTTGCGCGCCGCCCAGAACGACAGCGCGATGCTGCCGATGCCCGACTGCGTCGTGAACAGCGGCTTGGCGAACTCGTTGAGCTCCGGATCGTAGGAGAACGGCAGCACGCCGACCACCAGATCGGCCTTCTTCTCCTTGAGGATCGCCTTGTGGGCCGGGAACGGCGCCTCGATCATGGTGTAGTCGCGCTTGACCTCGAGGCCGTGCTTGTCGCAGCGCCGTGCGCATGGCGATGTCGACGCCGCTGCCGAGCCCGTTGGTCGCGGCGATCTTGCCCTTCATGTCCTCGATCTTGTCGATGCCGGAATCCTTCCGCACGAAATACGGCGTCGAGTAGTAGCCGGGCGCGCCGTCCTGGATCTCGTCGGCGATGATGCGCAGGTCGGTAAGCCCGCCGTTCTGGATCGCCAGCGGGAAGCTGGTGTAGCCGAACGCCGGCGATGTCGATCTCGCCCTGGCTGATCGCGGTGATCTGCAGCGTCGAGGAGGCGAAATTGATCGGCTCGAACGTGTAGGACTTGCCGTGGTGCTTGGCGATGCCGGGCTTGAGGAACAGCAGCGGCACCATCGACGCCGGCGCGGTGATCCAGCCGATGCGGATCTTGACCGGCTGCGGCCGCGGCCGGGCTGCACGCAGCGCCACGACGAGCGCAGCGACAAGCGGGACGCTCAGGCGAAGGGCGCGCATCAAATCCTCCCGGTGACGATTGTTGTTTGCGGCAAGGCTAGCACCGGCGCGAAGGCCGAGAAGGCGCGGCGGATGCGGCTTTCGCCGATCACGGCGGCGTCATCGCGCGCGCATCGAATCCATAGCCAAAGCGTTATTGGCGGCGGCTTCGGCCCCGTGCTACCCGCATGGCCATGACCGATGCGGCGATTCAACGTGCGCGGCCAAGCCGACCAAGCCCGGCCGAAGGCGCCCTGGCAGGTCTGGCGCGACGCCGCCGGCCGGCTGTCGCCGCTGCGGATCGCCACGCTGGCCTTCCTGCTCGTGCCGGTCGCGATCGCGATCTATGATTTCAACACCGAGGGCTTCGGCGCCCGTCCGCTCAACAACGTCATCCACCGCACCGGCTATTGGGCGCTGATCTTCCTGATGACTGTCGCTGGCGGTTACGCCGCTGCGGCGGATCGCGCGCTTCAATCAGCTGGTCGATGTGCGCCGGATGATCGGCGTCGGCGCCTTCGTCTATGCGGCGACGCCACATCTCGCTCTATGTCGCCGACCAGATGTTCGACCTGTGGAAGGTCGCAAGCGAGATCGCGCTGCGGCTCTATCTCACCATCGGCTTCGTCGCGCTGCTCGGCCTCACCGCGCTGGCGGTGACCTCGACCGACGGCATGGTGCGCCGGCTCGGCGGCAAGCGCTGGCAGCGCCTGCACAACGTCGATCTACGGCATCGGGCTGCTCGGCGCTGATCCATTTCTTCCAGCAGACCAAGGCCGACGTCTCGGTGCCGACCTTCGTCGCCGGCCTGTTCGGCTGGATGCTCGGCTATCGGCTGCTGATCAAGTTCCGCAAGACGCGCGACGAGCCGCCGGCCTGGATGCTGCTCGCGCTCAGCGTCGCCATCGCCGCGCTCACCTTCATCGCCGAGGCGATCGGCATCGGCATCGTGTTCAACGTCTCGCCGTTCCGCGTGCTGGCGACCGCATTCGACTTCGACGATCTCACCATGATCCGGCCCGGCTGGCTGGTGCTCGGCGCGGGGCTGATCGTGGTGGCGGTCGATCTGGTTCGGGCGCGCTTCGGCAGGCGGCGCAAGCCGGCGCGCGCTACTCCGGCGTGAGGCCCGCCGCCTGCGTCAGCCGCCGATAGCGCTCGATGTCCTCCTTGAGGAACTTGTCGAAGCCCTCGACCGTGCCGCCGACCATGTCGTAGCCGAGCGCGGTGAATTTCTTGGCGAACTCCGGCTCGCGCATCACCTCGTTGATCGACGTGTTGAGCTTGGCGATGATCGGGGCGGGCGTGCCGCCGGTCACCATGATGCCGACATAGCCGGTCTGCTCGTAGTTCGGCAGGCCGAGCTCGGCGAACGGCGCGACATCCGGCAGGGCCGGCGCGCGCTTCCGGCTGGTGATGGCGAGCGGCGTGACCTTGTCGCCTTGCAGCAGCCCGAGCGCGGCGGTGATATCGGCTGCAGAACAGATCGACCTCGCCGCGCGTCACCGCCAGCACCGCCGGCGCCACGCCGCGATAGGGCACGTGCAGCAGCGGGATCCCGGCCTCGCTCTTGAGCAGCTCCATGCAGAAGTGGTGCGCGCTGCCCTTGCCGACCGAGGCATAGCTCAGCGGCTTGGCCTGCCGCGACTTGGCGAGCGCCAGCAGCTCCTTCAGCGTGCTGACGCCGAGCGTCTTCTGCACCAGCAGCACGTTCGGCGACGGCGAGAGATAGGTCACCGGCGCGAGGTCGCGCAGCGTGTCGTAGGGCAGCGCTCTTGAACAGGCTCGGATTGGTCGAGATGCTGGTGTTGGCGTAACAGCAGCGTGTAGCCGTCGGGCGCGGCCTTGGCGACCGCGTTGGCGCCGATGGTGTTGCCGGCGCCCGGGCGGTTCTCCACGATCACCGGCACGTTCCATTTGTCGTTGAGGCGTGCGCCAGCGCGCGGGCCACGGTGTCGATGCTGCCGCCGGCGTCGAACGGCACCACGATCTTGACCGTGCGGTCGGGAAACTCGGCGTGGGCGAGGAGGGGCCAGAGCAGCGCGGCCAGCAGCGCCGGCGGACAAGCGAGCGGATCGGGTTTTTCATGCGGCGCACTATAGGGCATCTGTTTTCACGAAACAGGTCTGCTAGGTTGCGGCAAAAGCAGCACGAGGTCTGGCGTGGCGCGCAACATTCGCGTGGCGATCATCGGCGCAGGCATCGGCGGGCTCGCGGCGGCCGGCGCGCTGCGCCAGCACGGCTTCGAAGTCGTGCGTTTACGAGCGCGCGCCGCAGCTCGGCGAGGTCGGCGCCGGCATCCAGCTCGGCCCCAACGCGGTCAAGGTGCTGCGCGCGCTCGGCATCGAGCAGGCGCTGCGGCCGCTCGCCAGCGAGCCGGCCAACTACGTCTCGCTCGCCTGGGACGACGCGCGATCTGCGCTATCCGCGAGCCGATCAAGGCGCCCTATGAGGCGCAATTCGGCGCGCCCTATCTGATGGCGCATCGCGCCGACCTGCATCGCCTGCTGTGCGAGCTGGTTGCCGGCCGAAAGCGTCCGGCTCGGCGCGCGCTGCACCGGCGTTGCGTCGCGCGGCCGGCGGCGCGGTGGCGACGTTTCGCCGACGGCATCGCAGATCGAGGCCGACGTCATCGTCGGCGCCGACGGCATCAACTCGACCGTGCGCGAGAGCCTGTTCGGCGTGCAGCCGGTGCGCTTCACCCAGCAGATGGCGTGGCGCTGCATCGTGCCGATCGAATGCGTGCCGACCGCAGGTCGGGCATCGGCCGCGACGAATATGTCGGCTGGATCGGCCCGGACGGCCATGTGATCTGCTATCCGATCCGCGGCGGCGCGCTCTACAACATCTTCGCCGGCCATGTCACCGACGAATGGGTGGACGAATCCTGGGCGGTCGCCGAGCAGCGTCGACGAATTGCTCGCCGGCTATCGCGGCTGGAATCCGGCGCTGCTGGACATGCTCGGCCAGGTCGTCGGATTGCTACAAATGGGGCATCCGCGACCGCGATCCGCTGCCGCGCTGGACGGCAGGGCGCGGTCACGCTGCTCGGCGACGCCGCCCATCCGATGATGCCGACCCTGGCGCAGGGCGCCGCCATCTCGCTCGAGGACGGCTTTGCGCTGGCGCGCAATCTGGCGCAGCACCGCGACGATCCCGCGCGCGGGCTTGCCGCCTACGAGGCCGAGCGCCGGCCGCGCGCCTCGCGCGTGGTGCTGCAGGCGCGCGAGCAGTTCCAGAACAACCGCAAGAATCCGGCGCCGCCGCCGCTGTCGCGCGACTGGATTTTCGCCCATGACGCCACGGCCGATGCCGTTCCGGTCGGCTGAAATTGCCGCTTTTTGACCACAGACCGTCGTATGATCGTCACGCCGGCGACGGACGATTGCCGTCCGCGACAACGGCATAACCCTGAGGTGACGCTCATGAAGACAATCATTCTGGCTGCGGCACTTTCGCTCGATGACGAGCGGTGCATTCGCGGCGACATGCAAGGAAGACACCGCCGCCAAGAAGCTCGCACGGCGCTGCGGCCACGAGCCACATGAAGAAATGCGAATCCGACGCCACGGCGAAGTGCGAGGCCGATTTCAAGGAAAAGAAACTCGCCGGCGCCGCCAAGACCAGCCACATGAAGAAGTGCGTGGCTGACGCGGTCGGCACCTGATCCGAATCGCACTCGCCGCGTTTGACAATCGCCGCGCGCCCGCCGCGCGGCGATTTTGTTTTCAGATTTTCCGGCTGTCGTAGGCCCAGTGCAGCAGCGCCTGCCGCTGCCGCGGGCGGCAGAACAGGTCGCCGGGCTCGCAGTTCTTCTGCACCTGGCGGACGTGGCGGCGGATCGCCTTCCAGCGCTTGATCTGGCGGCGGTCCTCGTCGGGCATGCGGCGGCCCATGTAATAGCGGCAGTACCACTGGAACCAGCCGCGCGGGTCGTCCTCGTGGATCCAGCCCTTTCGCCGCCAGACCGACAGCGGCTGGCTGGCGTCGACGCCGAAGAAGTTGAGCGAGCAGTCGCGGCCTTTCTTGGCAAGCTTGGCGCGCTTGAACCAGCTTGCCGGAAATTCCTTGCGGCAATCGGTCATGTACTTGCCGCAGAACACGCCGAGCCGGAGCATCTCCGCTGGCGTCAGTTCCGGCTTGAACTCCGGATCGAAGCCGCGGCCCGACCGGCGCGGTCAGCGCGTAGCGGTAGCGCCTCTGCATCTTGTCGTTGACGGTGACAGTCCGCCTTCGCGTCATTTGACGACGAAGCTTTTCGGGTCCCAGGCCGGCTTGGGATATTGCGGGTTCATCTCCTCCAGCGTCTCGCGCACGATCGCGGCGATGGCGGCGTTGCGCGCCCATTTGCGGTCGGCCGGGATGACGTGCCAGGGCGCCCAGGCGGTCGAGCAGCTTGTCGAGCATCAGCTCGTAGGCCGCCTGGAATTTGTCCCAGAGCTTGCGGTCTTCGAGGTCGCCGGGATTGAACTTCCAGCGGCTCTTCGGCTCGTCGAGCCGGGCCTGCAGGCGCTCGCGCTGCTCCTTCTTGGAGATGTGCAGCATGAATTTCAGGATCGTGGTGCCGTTCTCGGCGAGGATTTTCTCGAAGGCGTTGATCTGGTCGTAGCGCGCCTCGATCTCGTCCTTCGGGCGCGAGCTTGCGGACGCGGCCGACCAGCACGTCCTCGTAATGCGAGCGGTTGAAGATGCCGATGAAGCCGCGGCGCGGGCGGCGAGATGCGCGCGCCAGAGGAAATCGTGCGCCAGTTCCTCCTCGCTCGGCCTGCGGAACGCGGTGACCGTGACGCCGAGCGGGCCGGTCTCCTTGAAGACGTGCCGGATGGTGCCGTCCTTGCCGGCGGTGTCGATGCCCTGCAGCACCACCAGCAGCGCGCGCTTGCCCTCGGCGTAGAGCCGGTCCTGCAGTTCGTTGATGGCTTCGCCGTCCTCCATGCTCTGCTTCTTCGGCGGCCTCGCGGTCGGGGAAGCGCCTTGATGTCGGCCGGATCGCGGCGGTCGAGATGCGCGCGCTTTGCCCGGCTCGATGCGAAACTGTGCGGCGAAGCTTTTGGCCATCGCCCTACCGTAGCAGATCGTTGAATTCAGGGTGGCGGCCTAGATAGGCCGAGACGAAGGAGCAGCGCGGCACGACCTTGAGACCCTGGCGCGCGAGCCGCCTCCAACGCGCCGCGCACCAGCCGCGAGCCGATGCCCTGGCCCCACAGCGCGGCCGGCACCTCGGTGTGGGTGAATGTCATGACGCCGGGCGCGAGCCGTAATACGCCGACCGCGATGTCGCCGCCGGCATCCATCTCGAAGCGGTGCTGGGCCTTGTTATCGCGGACGGCGTCGAGCATCCGGGCTCGAATGTTTCGTCTGTGGTGTATAATGCCGGCAATACGACTTGCCAGAAACGAAAAGGGAGGACACAGGGCCCTCCCTTTTGACAACGTTTCGCCGCTGATCAGGCGCTTCGCGTCAGCGAAGCACGCCGAAGATGTGCAGCCCGACCGAAGATGAGCAGGACCACCATCAGGGTGCCGGCGACCTTGACGTAGAGCATCGGCGGATTTGTGGTTTTCGTTGGTCAGCCATGGATTCGCAATTTCCTTCCCTAGTATTCTGGTGAGCGCGGAAATTGTCCGGCGGCAGATTTCCGGGCAAGGCGAATCGGGTGCGGAGGTGTGTTGCAGCGGACGGAATGGCTAAGCCGGGGCCCGAAGTTCACCGCCCACGTTGCGCGCACAATCCGTACTATGGATCTGCGAGGGCAATCGCTCGCCGACAAGGAGTTTCAATGGCCGATCTCACGCTCTATCACGCCGCGCCGTCGCGCTCGTCCATCGCGCTGTGGATGCTGGAGGAGATCGGCGAGCCTTACGACGTCAAGCTCCTCAAGCTCAGCGAAGGCGAAAACCTCAAGCCCGACTATCTCGCCATCAACCCGATGGGCAAGGTGCCGGCGCTCAGGCACCGGCGAGTAACCATCACCGAGGTCGGCGGCGATCTGCACTTATCTCGCCGATGCATTTCCGGACGAGAAGCTCAACGTGCCGGTCGGCGATCCGCGCCGCGGGCCCTATCTCAAATGGCTGTTCTTCGGGCCGGGCTGCTTCGAGCCGGCGGTGATCGACCGCGCGGCGCCGCGCAAGGAGCCGGCGCGTCGCGCCATGCTCGGCTACGGCGATTTCGACACCACCATGAACGTGGTGGCGAAGGCGGTGGAGAAGGGGCCCTGGCTCATGGGCGAGCAGTTCACCGCCGCTGACGTGGTGATCGGCGCCAACATCCGCTGGGGCACGATGTTCAAGCTCGTGCCGGAGCGGCCGGACGTTCTGGCATTACGCCGCGCGCATCGCCGCGCGTCCGGCGGCGAAGCGGGCGGAGGCGAAAGACAAGGAATTGGGGGCGGGGTGAGATCGTCGCACCCGCCTTGCCACCGCCCGAGGCGAGGGCGCATGCTGCCCACCGGAAGCCGATCATCGGGAGGTGGGAATGTCTCCTCGCGGGCTGCTTGTTCCGTTTCTGTTCATGCCTTGCGGCTGTTCTCTGGCTGACGCCGCCTCGCGCTCGGCCCAGGATTATCCCAACCGCGGCGTCACCATCATCGTGCCGTTCACGCCGGCCGGCTCGACCGACCTCCTCGCCAGGATGGCGGCGCAGGCATGGGAGCAACGGCTCGGCAAACCCTTCGTGGTCGAGAACCGCCCCGGCGCCGGCCAGCAAATCGGCGTCAACGCCGTCGCCAAGGCCGCGCCCGATGGCTACACGCTGTTGATGGCGACGAGCTCGGCGATGGGGGTCAATCCCACGCTGTACAAGAAAATCGCCTACGACCCGGTGAAGGACTTCCAGCCGATCGCGATGATGGCGCACCTGCCGTTCATCCTCGTGGTCAACAACGATCTGCCGGTGAAGAACCTCGCTGAGTTCATCGCAGTACGCCAAGGACAATCCGGGCAAGCTGAGCTACGGGTCCGGCGGCGTCGGCGCCTCGCATCACCTCTACGGCGAGATGTTCAACAGCCTGGCCGGCGTGAAGATGACGCACGTGCCGTACAAGGGCACCGTGCCGGCGCTCAACGATGTGATCGCGGGTCACATCCAGGTTCTGTTCAGCGATGCGCCGCCGGCGCTGCCGCAGATCAAGGGCGGCAACGTGCGCGCGCTCGGTGTCACCACCTCCAAGCGGATCGAGGTCGCCCCCGACATCGCGCCGCTCAATGACACGGTGAAGGGCTTCGACACCGCACCATGGCAGATGCTGATGGCGCCGGCCGGCACGCCGGGTCCCGTCATCGACAAGCTGCACAAGGAGCTGGTGGCCTATATCGCGAGCGCGGAAGGCCAGAAGAAATTGAGGGAGATGGGGCTCGTCCCCGGCGCGCCGACATCGCCCGCCGAGCTCTCCAAGCTGGTTGGGAGCGAGGTCGTGGCGTGGGGCGACATGGTGAAGAAGGCCGGCGCCGCGGGGATCGAGTAACACTCGGATAGCTAGCTCCCTATTCTCGCCGCGGCATGTGGCGGGGTCAGATCACGTGCGCGTCAACGGAGGGGCCGTCAGCTTGCATACGGAAGGCGCGGATACTACCTCCAGGCCGGAGGCGGCCTTGCAATTGGAGGCCCCACATGGAGCATTCAACAAAACATGCAGCGTTTGCCGCGACGATCATCGCGGCTCTGACCCTGGCGTTGGGCGGCGCGGCGTTTGCGGCGTCGGGTTCGGCACAACAAAGCGGAGATGGCGCGCGTTGGGATCACATGAGTGCCGCTCGCACCCAAGCCATTCATGATTGCAGCGTGATGGCTGACAAGTTCTACAACTACACCTGGGGCGACACGGAGAGCGATCACTATCGCGCCTGCATGGCCGAACACGGCCAGCGGGAATAGCGCGACCGCGTGCTAAGCTCGCGGCATGAACATTCCGACGAGTTTGCCGCCGCTTCGCACCCTGTTCTTCGAGGACCTCTCGGTCGGCATGACCGAGACACTGGAGAAGACCGTGGCGTCGTCCGACGTGGTCGGCTTCGCGCAGCTCACCGGCGACCGCAATCCGATCCACCTGTCGGAGCATTTCGCGGCGCGGACGTCGTTCGGCAAAAGGATCGCGCACGGCCTCTACACCGCGAGCCTGATTTCGGCGGTGCTCGGTACGCGGCTGCCGGGTCCCGGCGCGATCTACATTTCGCAGACCTTGAACTTCCGCGCGCCGGTGAAGATCGGCGACACGGTGGTGGTTACGGTGACGGTGGCTGAGCTGATGCCGGAGAAGTCGCGCGCGCGATTGTCTTGCATCTGCGCGGTCGACGGCGAGGTGGTGCTCGACGGCGAGGCGCTGGTGAAGGTGCCGAGCGAGGCCAAAAGCAAGCGGCCTGTACTGAGGCTTTGATTCCTGCGCCGTCCGGAACTGCCACCCCTTTCACGTTCGCGTCATGCCAGCCGCAATGCGCGCCGCGTTGGCCACCCTGTGCGTTGTCCGCCAGCCGGGCGGTCGGCGCGTCCCATCTGCCCGCGCATGGTCTGGTTTCAGACCACAACGATGGAGAATGGTCATGTTCAATTTCAGAAATGGTACTGTTGCACTGGCCCTGGCGCTTGCGGTGTCTGCCGCCGCGACACCGGCGCTGGCAAAGCAACGCGCCAGTCACCCCGGCTATGCGGCGCGTGCCCAGGCCGTTCCCGGGGAAGCCGGCGTCGGCGCCGAAGGAATGAGCGGTCATCGCGCCCAGGTGCTTCGCGAGTGTAACGATACAGCCGGCAAGTTCACTCAGTATACCTGGGGCAATATGTCGGCCGATCAGTATCGAGCCTGCATGGCCCAACACGGCGAGGCGGAATAGCACTCGCGGGCGCGTCGCGTTACTCTCGGGCTCGACGTGTGCGGGGAGGGATTGGAATGGTGAAGGCCGGCGTGGTGGCGTTGGTGTTACTCGTGGCGGGTGGTGCAGCCGCCGCGCAGGACACGCGATACGCTGGCGAGTGGACTGGCAAATACGTTTGCGGGGCAGGGCGTGACGGCGATCCGCCTCGTGGTCGTGTCGACCGGCTCAGGCGGTGCGCCCGCACTGGCGCATTTCTTTCCCACTCCGGAGCAAAGGGCGAGGCCTTCGGCGGACGGATGTCCGGCTTCAAAGGCTGCTCGACGTTTTCGCTGACGCACGAGCCGGTGTCGCGGCTGATGCCGCCGCAGTGCGCCGTGGCGGCCCCTAGCTTTCAGGCCCGTGGCGTGACGCCCGGATCGCCGATCGTTCCCGAGGCGACGAGCCGGTTCCAAATGAACAGCACCAGCAGCGCGCCCAAGGTCGCGGCAATGAAGCCGGCACCCTGATCGGCGCGGTACCAGCCGATGGTCTGGCCGATGAAGGTCGCCAGGAACGCGCCGGCGACGCCGAGCACGATGGTCAGGATGAAGCCGCCGGGCTTGTTGGGACCGGGCGAAATGAGCCGTGCGATGATACCGGCGAACAGTCCGACGATGAGAACCCAAAGCACGTCCACCTCCTCAATGCCGCCACACGCGGCTGCGCCATTGCAACCATCGGGGCGCTTATGCGTTCCTTCAGACGGCCAGCATATAGGAGTCGCAGATGGGTTTGCTCGACGTTCTCAACGGCATGCAGAATGGCCCCCGCGGCCATACCGATCCCAATAGCAAGGGCGGCATGTCGCCGATCACCATGGCGATTCTGGCGCTGCTTGCCTACAAGGGAATCAAGCACCTGGGCGGCGGCCAGCAGCCCGCGCCCGGCGGCAATGCGCCGCGGCTTCCCGGCGGCAACACGACAAGCGCCGATGCGGGGGGCGGCGGGCTCGGCGATATCCTGGGTGGGATGTTCAACGGTCCCGGCGGGGCGGCCGGCGGCACCGGTGGTGGAGCGGGCGATCTGCTGAAGGGCGGCCTCGGCGGGCTACTCGCCGGCGGCGCGGCTGGCAGCGTGCTCAGCGGCGGCCTCGGCGGCCTGCTCAAGCAGTTTCAGCAGAACGGCCAGTCCGACATCGCCGACTTCATGGGTCAGCACCGGACCGAACAAGGACATTTCAGAGAGCGATCTGGCGCACTCAATCGGCATCGAGGACATCGACAAGCTGAGCCGCCACACCGGCCTGTCGCGCGATGATTTGCTCGCGGGGCTGCGCCGCGAATTGCCCGGCGTGATCGACGAGCTGACGCCGAACGGCCGCGTGCCGAACGCGGACGAGTTCGGGCGGCGGGTGTGAGGCGGCGGCTGACGCGCCCTACTTGTCGACCTTGCCGCCGGCCTCGACCCAATCTTTGAAGCCGCCGAGGTTGTAGACCTTGTCGTAGCCGAAATCCTTCAAGAGCTTGCCGGCGAGCGCGGCGCGCCCGCCGGAGGCGCAGTGCAGGATGATGGCCTTGTCCTTCGAGAAGTTCTTGTCGAAGCCGGGCGACTCCGGATCGGCCTTGAACTCGAGCGAGCCGCGCGGGACATGAACCGCGCCGGCGGCCTTGCCGGTCGCCGCGACCTCGGTGCCATCGCGCACGTCGACGATGAGCGCTCCCTTGGCGACCATCTCTTGCGCCTGCGCGCCCGTGATTTTCGGCACGGCGGCGTTGGCGGCTTCCAATAGTTGTTTGACGTTAGTGGGCATGATCGATCTCCTTGTTGTGTCAGGCACGTTAGCATATGGCGATGGATGTTGTGCGATGTGGTGGGTGCCGGGCTTGCAGTTAAGCGCGCACCGTCACGGTGGCGCACGGCGAGGCAGAATAACAATAACACTCCGCATCAGCCGCTTGCTTGTGGGGTAGGTTCAGCGCCCGGGCGCTAACCCACTCTGCGGGCTGCCGCAAGTCTCGCAGCGTCCGCTCCAAGTCAATTCAGCTTCACACCGGTCCGGTCGATGATGTCCTTGTAGCGCGCCGCTTCGCTGCGGATGCGCTCGGCGAGCGCGGCCTGGCTGACCGGCGTGACATCCATGCCGAGTTCGACGAAGCGCTTCCGCAACGCCTCGTCCTTCAGGATCTGTAGCATCTCGGCGTCGAGCCGCGAGACGATCGCCGAAGGCGTTCCAGCGGGGACATAGAGGCCGATATTGAGGCTGGCTTCGACGTTGAGGCCGCTGTCGGCCATGTTGGGCCATTCCTTCAGGAAAGCGGGGCGCTCGCGGCTCAGGATCGAAAGCACCTTGATCTTGCCGGCGTCGATCATCCCCTGCACGGAGCTTTGCGTCGTCACCCCCAGAGCGGTGTCTCCGGCGGCGAGACCGTTCGCCATCGCCGCGCCCCCGCGATAGGGCACGTGCAGGAGCTTGATACCGGCCTCGAGCGCGAGCCACTCGGCGGCAATCTGGTTGATGGTGCCGTGGCCCGGCGAGCCGAAGGCGAGCTTGCCGGGTTCGGCCTTGGCTTGCGTGATCACGTCCTTGACCGAAGCAAGCCCACTGCCGGGGTTCGCCAGCAGCAGAAGCGGGGCGACAGCGATGCGGGTGACGGGGATCAGGTCCTTGTACGGATCGTATGTGGTCGCCGGCATCAGTGACGGAACGGTGATGAAGTCGCCGGTGGTGATGAGGATCGTATAGCCGTCCGGCGGCGATTTGGTCACGGCGTCCACGCCGAGCGTGCCGCTCGCGCCGGCGCGGTTCTCGATCACTGCGGTCTGGCCGAGCGCTTCGCCGAGCTTCTGGCTGACGAGGCGGGCGCCGATATCGGCCACGCCGCCGGCCGGGAACGGCACGATGACGCGGACGTTGCGGCTGGGCCAGGATTGAGCCGGCGCGGGCGCGGCGAGCAGCGGGGCGAGGGTGAGGATGGCGGACAGAAGGCCGACGGCAAACCGCATAGCGAGTTTTCCCTTTGCTGACCGGCAAGGGAATGGTCCCGCAAACCGGCAATCGGCGCAAGCCATATGGCGGTGAGGTGCGGCGCGCTTGCCGCACCTACGCTTGCTTTCACACGGGCTGCGTAAGTTGCTAACGTGACTCGATGAAACGCATCGGTATCGTGCTTTGCGCGCTCCTGCTTGCCGGCGCCGCCACGGCGCAGGCGCAACAGCGTTCGCCCGAGGATCGCTATATCGCCGACCGTGATCGTGCCATCGCGCGGTTCACGCCCGAGCAGGTGAAAAAGCTCGGCGAGAGCGCCGCGACGGCGCAGTCCGAGATCGCCTACGCCGCGCTGGAGAAACAGATGCGCGCCATCGTCGGCCCGGTCGAGATTGCGGGCCTCAGCGAAAGCAAGCTCAACCTTGGTTCGCTCTACACTGGCGACATGGGCTTCGGCACGCTCGACGGGCTCTTATTTCATTCGCAGGACTACAAGACCTCGATCGTGGTGACGACGCGCACGCTGTTGCTGCGATGGCTGCGCGCGCACCGGAACTGGCAGGACGTCACGTTGCCGCAGCAGCCGGAGCGGGCGTTCGGCACAGAGACGTTCTACTTCCAGGCGATCGATAGTGACGCGGCGATCCTGAGATTTGCCGAGGTGCCGCTCGGCGCCGCCGCGGCCAGACCGCCCCGGGATGCGGCCTACGCCATGCTCGCCGGGCGCACCCAGGACCAGACACCGTATGTCGCGGACGAGGTGTTTGTGGCCGCGATCAAGGGCGGCCGCGCGTTCGTGGGCTTTGCGCCGGTCGTGCCGGCGTTCGAGGTGCCGGCGTGCCGTGCCGCCCGCGAAGCGGCGGAGCACAAGGCCAAGGTGGCGAGTGAGACCGCCGAGGCGAGCGGCGGCAGCGACGAGGCATCGGCGAAACGGGCAACGGCTTTGGAGCAGAAGACGGACGCCGACTTCCGGAGCTGCTTTGCCCGGAGCGCATCGAAGCAGGCCGCATTCGCCAATGTGGTGAAGCGGGCGCAGGAGCTTTATGCGCTCATGTCGGAGAGGTGAAGCCTCTCCGTCGTCATGCCGGGCTTGACCCGGCTAGCAGGTCCTACAAAAGGTTCAGGACGCTACTCCGCCGCCTCAATCCTCTTCTTCACCTTGCCCCGAGCTTCTTTCCTCGCCAACACCGGCGCCAGG
>CAWBHU010000012.1:0-262187 GCA_963788805.1 uncultured Alphaproteobacteria bacterium | reverse complement strand
CGCCGCAGCTTGCGACCGCGCTGCCGGATGCGCTGTATGGGCGTTAGATCGGCAGGTGCGTGAACAGCGTCGACAACCAGATGCTGACTGCCAGCATCAGCGATACCCCGACGGCGGCCGAAGCGATGTCTTTGACCCGGCCGATCTCACGGTCTTTTTTGCGGGTGATGCGATCTGCGAGCTTCTCGAAGGCGGTATTGATCAGCTCGACCACAATGACGAGGGCGAGCGAGCCTATAAGAAGGACGCGCTCTGGGCCGTCGTCGGCGAGTATAAACGCCAGCGGGATCGCAACCGCGAGCACCACCAGTTCGAGCCGGAACGCGGCTTCGGTCCGCGCCACGGCGGCAAGCCCGTTCCAGCTATTGATGGTTGCGCGCCAAAGCCTCTGCACGGCCGTCCCCCTGCTGGAAAACTAATCGCCGCCGGTTTAGGAACATTGAATGACCAAAGCCGCCGATATGTTCAGCCTGAAAGGCCGCGTCGCGCTGGTGACCGGCGCGTCGTCGGGCCTGGGGCAGCAGTTCGCCCGCGCGCTGGCGGACAATGGCGCGTCGGTTGCCCTGGTGGCGCGGCGGGCCGACCGCATCAAGGCGTTCGCCGCCGAGCTTGAGAAATCGGGCGCCAAGGTCGTCGCCATCGAAGCCGACGTGACCGATCGCGCCGCGATGCTGCGCGCTTTTGACGCCGCCGAGAAGGCGCTCGGCCTGGTCACCATTCTCGTCAACAATGCCGGCGTGGCGCAGGAAGGTGTTCGCGCCGTCGAGCTTGCTCCGGAGGAATGGCGCCGCGTGCTTTCGACCAATGTCGATGCCGTGTTCTTCTGGGCGCAGGAAGCCGCCAAGCGCATGCTGGCGAAAGGCGCAAAAGGCGCGATCGTCAACATCGCCTCGGTGCTGGGCTTGCGGTGTGCGAAGGGCTCGGTCTCCTACGCCACGGCGAAGGCCGCCGTCATTCAGGTCACCAAGGCGCTGGCGATCGAATGGGCGTTCAAGGGCGTGCGCGTGAACGCGATCGCGCCGGGCTGGTTCGTCACCGAGATCAACGATGAGTATCTCAACGGCGAGGCGGGCGCGGCGATCAAGCGCGAGATTCCGATGGGCCGCTTCGGCAATGCCGGCGATCTCGACGGCGCGCTGTTGCTGATGGTCTCCGACGCCGGCGCTTACATGACCGGCGCCACCATCGTGGTCGACGGCGGGCAAGTGGTGCAGATCAAGGGTTAGACCATGGATTTCAATCTCCCGCCCGAAATCGAAGACCTGCGCCTGCGCGTGCGCGCCTTCATCGACAAGGAGGTGCTGCCGCTCGAGAAGGACCCGGCGAATTTCTCCGAGCACGAGAACATCCCGGAAGACCGTCTCGCCGTCGTGCGCGAAAAGGCGCGGAAGGCCGGCCTGTGGGCGCCGCAGTCGCCGAAAGAATATGGCGGCATGGACCTGCCGATGGTGGCCTGGGCGGCGATCTACGAGGAAGCCGCGCGCAGCCTGTTCGGGCCGCTCGCCATCAACTGCATGGCGCCCGACGACGGCAACATGAACGTGCTCAAGCTGGTCGGCACGCAGGCGCAGAAGGACAAATGGCTCAAGCCGATCGTCGAAGGGAAAGTGCGCTCGGCCTTCGCGATGACCGAGCCGGCGCCGGGCGGCGGCTCCGATCCGACCATGATCCGCACCAAGGCGGAAAAGAAGGGCAACAAATACGTCATCACCGGCCGCAAATGGTTCATCACCGGCGCGGACGGCGCCGCGCATTTCATCGTCGTCGCGCGCACCTCGGATGACAAACGGCGCGGCCTGACCGCGTTCCTGTTTCACAAGGACCAGCCCGGCTGGCGCATCGTGCGCCGCATCGGGATCCTCGGCCCGGAGGAGCACGGCGGCCATTGCGAGCTCGAATTCACCGGCCTCGAAGTGCCGGAAGAAAACGTGCTGATGGGCGAGGGCGATGCCGTCGAAGCTGATGCAGATCCGGCTCGGCCCGGCGCGGCTGACGCACTGCATGCGCTGGACCGGATGGGCCAAGCGCTGCCTCGAGATCGCGCAGGATTACGTCAACGAACGCGAAGGCTTCGGCATCAAGCTCGCCGATCGCGAGAGCGTGCAGATCAAGCTCGGCGAGGTCGCGCAGCAGATCCAGATTTCGGCCGGCTGCTCACGATGCACGCGGCCTGGATGCTCGATCAGGGCGGCCGCGCCCGCAAGGAAGTCTCGATGGCCAAGGTGCAGGTCGCCAACACCCTGCACAACGCGGCCGACGTCGCGATCCAGCTGCAGGGCGCGCGCGGCTTCTCGAAGGACACCGTGGTCGAGTGGATCTACCGCGCGGCGCGCTCGGCGCGGCTGGTCGACGGCGCGACCGAAGTGCACATGATGGTGCTCGCGCAAGTTCATGCGCGAGGAAGGCCGCGACTTCTGGCAGTGGGGCCCGGGCGAGGGGCGGCGGAATTCGCCGGCATGAGCCTGCTGGCGAAGCGCATTCGATCCCGAGCGCGAAGCGGCGCTGGTCACCGGCGCCGGAAACGGCATCGGCCGCGCCATTGCGCAGGCCCTGGTCGGCGAGGGCGTGCGGACGGTGTTCGCCGATATTTCGCAAGAGCGTGTCGACGCCGCGATTGCAGGCGTTCGCCGCAGCCAAAACTCGGACTTCCCTGGGTTGGTGACCTGGCCAAGCGTGAGGCCTGCGATGCCTTGCTCGCGCATGCGCGTTCCACCCTCGGCCGCATCACCCATTTCGTGCACAGCGCGGCGCCGCCGCGGCGCGAGGCCGACCATGCCTTCGGGGTCACCGACGAGACCTGGGAGCGCATGCGCGCGGTCAATGTCGATGCCGGCTTTCATCTGGCGCGGGAGATCGCCCGCGACCTGATCGCCGCGAAGGTGCCCGGCTCGTTTCTGATGCTGACGTCGCTGCACGCCGAAACGCCGCGCAACCTGGTGCACTACAGCAGCTCAAAAGCCGCTCTGGCGATGATCGTGAAGGAGCTGGCCAAGACGCTCGGGCGCTACAACATCCGCGTCAACGCGCTGGTGCCCGGCGCCATTGCCGCGGGCGGCTTCGTCGCCGATCCGGCGCTGGCGCGGCACATCCCGCTCGGCCGGCTCGGCAAGAGCGAGGACCTCGCGCCGATGGCGCTGGCGGTGCTGTCGAACCGGATATCGGGCTATGTCACCGGCGCCGCGATCGTGGTCGACGGCGGGCTCGCGCTCACCAACTGGTTCGATCCGCCAAAGCTCGACGATCTCTGTAGAGCTTAGTTCCGATAGCTGGTGTCGATGCCGTCCAGGATGCGCAGATAGGCCGGCCAGTCGGCCGCGCCGCGGCCGCGGTCATGCGCCTCGAATTGCGCCGCGGTCTTCTCGCAAACCTCCGGCGGAATCTCGATCAGCTCCTTGCCGGTCGCTTCGAGCTTGACCTGAATCTCGGCGGCTTCGGCCAGATGCTCCATCAGCACGAAGGCCTCGCGCGCGGTCTTGCCGAGCGTGAGCAGGCCGTGATTGTGCATGATCAGCGCCTTGTTCTCCCCGAGGTTCTTGGCGATGCGCTCGCGCTCGCCGAAATCCTCGGTGATGCCTTCATAGGGGTGATAGCCGACGCGCTTGTAGAAGCGCACCGCCGGCTGCGAATACATGCGCAGGCCTTGCTTCATCGCGGCGATGCACATGCCGGCTTCGGTGTGCATGTGCAGCGCGCAGTTCACGTCTGCCCGCGCACGCAGAACGCCGGAATGCAGCGTGAAGCCCGGGCGGTTGACGCCGGATTTCTCGTCGAGGTCTTCGTCCATCGAGACTTTGACGAGGTTCGACGCCGTGACCTCGGTGTAGAGCAGCTCGTGCTGCTTGATCAGGAACATGCGCGGCTCGCCCGGCACCCGCATCGAGACGTGGTTGTAGATCACGTCGTCCCAGCCGTAATGCGCGACCAGGCGATAGACCGCGGCGAGATCGACGCGCGCCTGCCATTCCTCCGGCGACATATTGCTTGGGACTTTGGTGCCGGCCGCTGCGGTGACTGGCTTGTTCATGGACGTCCTCCGAAATTTTGCGTGATACTAGCACCCCGGCCACGCATGGTCCCGAAAAGTGGATACCGGTTTTCGGACAAGACCATGCGTAATGATAAGGTGCGCGCCGCTGCGTTTTCTTCATTTCAGGGCCTGAAAATGCCTTCCCCCATCCAGATCAAGATGAGCGGCTATGGGCCGCCGTCGACCGGATTTTCCAAATCGCTGGTGTTCATCGGCGACAAGATCAAGGCGAAGTTCGGCGGCGATGTCGCGGTCGACTACACCTTCAATGTCATGGATCACGGCTACAAGGCCGAGGAGATCCTGACGCTGGTGGAGGACGGCAAGTTCTCCATGGGCTACCAGTCGTCGAGCTATCTCACCGACCGCGTGCCCGAACTCGGCTTTGTCGATCTGCCGTTTCTGTTTTCATCCAACGCGCAGGCCCGCGCGGCGATGGACGGCGCGCTTGGCGAATACCTGGTGCGCAAGACCGAGGAGCGCTGCAACTACCGCATCCTCGGCTGGTTCGAGAACGGCTTCCGCCACATCTCCAACAAGCTGCGGCCGATCCACATGCCCGCCGACATGAAGGGCATGAAGATCCGCGTGCTGCCGAGCGAAATCCATCGCCGCACCTTCGAACTGATCGGCGCGACGCCGATGCGCATGGACCTCACCGAAGCGATCGCGATGATCAAGGCCGGCACGCTCGACGCGCAGGAGAACCCGCTCGCCAACACCGTGACCTACGGCGTGCACAAATTTCACAAGTTTCACACGCTGACGAACCACTTCTATATTTCGCGGCCGGTCTTCTTTCACCGCAATTCGTTCGATGCCTGGCCGAAGGAATTGCAGCAGGCCATGCAGCAAGCCGTGACCGAAGCGGTCACGTTTCAGCGCAAGCTCGCGGTCGAGGAACACGACGAGTTGAAAAAGGCGATCGAAGCGGAAGGCTGCGTGTTCAACACGCTCACGCCGCAGGAGCACGACGCTTTCGTTGCCGCCGTGCAGCCGCTGCTGAAAGACGCCAAGTCGATGTACGGCGAGGAGATGTTCAGGCTGCTGCCGAAGCCGTGACGCTCTAGGCGCTTGCGAGCTTCAGGCGGCCGGTAGGCCCATAGCGGCGCAGCACCAGCGTGCCGACGATCGCCACGTTGATCAGATTGGCAGCGACGCCGACAGCGAAGGCGGGCGCGTAGTAGCCGAAGTAGTCGTACAACACGCCGGCCAGTGAGCCGCCGGCCGCCATGCCGAACGCCGTGCACATCAGCACCACGGGGATGCGCCAGTACGCCTCTTTGACCGGGTAAAGCTCGCGGATCGCCAGCGCATAGGCGGGGATGATGCCGGAAAAGCCGAGCCCGAACGCAGCCGACACGGTGATCAGCCCGACCTCGCCGAGCGTGAGCAGAAACGCCATCATCGCCAGCGCCTGCCAGGTCGAGCCGACCAGCAGCGTCGCAAGCCCGCCGATGCGGTCCGAGATGAAGCCCCAGACCTGGCGGCTGAGGAACGCGGTGCCGAGCAGCACCGTCAGCATCCAGGCGCCGAAGGTGCGGCTGAAGCCGAGGTCGCTGCAGAACGCGACGAGATGCTGCTGCGGCATCGCCATCGGGACGCAGCACATCAAGGCGGCGAAACACATCATCACGAACACGAGATTCGGCGGCCAGCCGAGCACCCGTTTGCTTTGCGCGCCGTTGGCCGGCGCCGCGACGGCCGGAGCGACCGGCGGCGGCCGGAACACGATTGCGGCGAGCGGGACGATCACGACCAGCTGCACGACCGCGTAGATGATCATCGTCGTGCGCCAGCCGGTCATGGTGATGACGCGCTCGAAGATCGGCGGCCACACCGCGCCGGCGAGGTAGCTGCCGCTCGAGATCAGCGCGAGCGCCGAGCCGCGCCGGCGGTCGAACCAGTAGGTCACATAGACGTAGAGCGGCGCGTTGATGGCGCCGAGCCCGATCAGGCCGATGAAGAGCGCATGCCCGATCCACAGCGGATAGGGCGGGCCGAGCGTCGATATCAGCAGGCCCAGCGCGATCATGATGGTGCCGCAGATCACCACCAGCCGCGTGCTGAAGCGGTTGGCCATCCGCCCCATCACGATTCCGCCCGCGCCGGAGCAGAGCCATGCCAGCGCGATGGCGAGAGACGGCACAGTGCGCACGCCGTCCACCTCCGCCGCGATGTCCTTGAGCGCCACCGCCGCAATCCAGGCCGAGCCGAACGCCATCAGCGTCGTGATCAGCGCCGCCGTCGCGACGCGCCACGATTCTTTGGTCTCGATCGAGGGAGGGGATTGCAGCATTTCAAACCCGGGCGAGCCGCTTTTACGGCGTTGCCGTCAAAATGACCAATGCGCGGCGCGCACGCTCCCCTTGCCTCCGAGCGGGACGAGTGGGCGCAATCCGCGTGTTGCATTGCGCCAAAATGCGTCCGCGAGGCCGCGCCGGACATTTCCTGACAGTGAGCCGCCGGGATTACGAAATTGACCGGAAGTGGTGCCGGTGCGAGCTTTTCCCCGCCCCGGGAGTTGTTTCGAGTTCGGGCCCGCTTACCCTATATGTTCAGCACATGACGACGCTCAAACCGGTCAGCCTCGACGACAAATACGACCTCAACGCCAAGGAGGTCTTCGTCACCGGCTATCAGGCGCTGATCCGCGCCTGCCTGATGCAGAAGGAGCGCGACCGCCGCGCCGGCCTCAACACCGGCGGGTTACGTCACCGGCTATCGCGGCTCGCCGCTCGGCGGGCTCGACCAGCAGTTCATGCGCGCCAGCCGCCAGCTTGTTGCCGCCGACATCAAATTCCAGGCCGGCCTCAATGAGGACCTTGCCGCCACCGCGCTGTGGGGCACGCAGCAGGCGGAGCTGCGCGGCGAAGGCAAGTTCGATGGCGTGTTCGGCATGTGGTACGGCAAGGGCCCGGGCGTCGACCGCACCGGCGACGCCTTCCGCCACGCCAATCTCGCCGGCACCTCGAAGCATGGCGGCGTCATCGCGCTGATGGGCGATGACCACACGGCGGAATCCTCCACCACCGCGCATCAGTCCGAATTCCATTTCGTCGATGTGATGATCCCGATCCTCAACCCGGCCGGGGTGCAGGAGATCATCGACTACGCGCAGCTACGGCTGGGCGATGTCGCGCTTCACCGGCGCCTGGTCCGCGCTCAAATGCATGCACGAGACGGTGGAGTCGACCGCGGTGGTCGACGGCTCGCTCGAGCGCATCAACATCGTCATGCCGACCGACTTCATCGCTGCCGGAAGGCGGGCTCAACATCCGGCTGGTCGACACCTTCCTCGGCCAGGAAGCGCGGCTGCACGACTTCAAGCGCGACGCCATGCTCGCCTTCGTGCGCGCCAACAAGCTCAACAAGATCATCACCTCCGGCGGCCGCACGCCGAAGATCGGCATCATCACCACCGGCAAGGCCTATCTCGACGTGCGCCAGGCGTTCGACGAGCTCGGCATCGACGAGCTCAAGTGCAACGACCTTGGCCTTCGCGTCTTCAAGATCGGCTGCCCGTGGCCGATCCCGAAGCAGGAGCTGGTCGATTTCGCGCAGGGCCTCGACCTCATCATCGTGGTCGAGGAGAAGCGCTCGCTGATCGAAGTGCAGGTGCGCGAGGAGCTCTACGGCACCGCGAACCAGCCGGTCTGCATCGGCAAGAAGGACGAGAACGGCAGCTGGCTGTTCCCGGTCAAGGGCGCGCTCGATCCGAACGACGTCGCGATCTGCATCGGCGAGCGGCTGCTGCGCTACGGCCAGAATGACGAGCTCGCCGCCAACGTGTCGCGGCTCAAGAGCGCGCAGAAGACGCTGGCCGAGACCACCGACGTCGCGGCGCGCATCCCGTATTTCTGCTCCGGCTGCCCGCACAACACGTCGACCCGTCGTGCCGGAAGGCATGCGCGCCTATGCCGGCATCGGCTGCCACTACATGGCGCAGTGGATGGACCGCAAGACGCTCGGCTACACGCAGATGGGCGGCGAGGGCGCCAACTGGATCGGCGAGTCGCCGTTCTCGACGCGCGGCCACGTGTTCCAGAATCTGGGCGACGGCACCTACAACCACTCCGGCTATCTCGCCATCCGCGCCGCGATCGCCTCCGGCGTGACCATGACCTACAAGATTCTCTTCAACGACGCGGTCGCGATGACCGGCGGCCAGAACCATGACGGCAGCCTGACGGTCGCCGCAGATCGCGCGGCAGGTCGCCGCCGAAGGCGCCAAGCCGATCGTCGTCGTCACCGACGAGCCGTGGAAATATCCGAAGGACACCGATTGGCCGAGCGGCATCACGATCCACCATCGCGATGAGCTCGACGCCGTGCAGCGCGAGCTGGCCGAGATTCCCGGGCATCACGCGTCCTGATCTACGACCAGACCTGCGCCGCCGAGAAGCGCCGCCGCCGCAAGCGCGGCGCGTTCCCCGATCCGCGACAAGCGCGTCGTCATCAACGAGCTGGTCTGCGAAGGCTGCGGCGATTGCGGCGTGCAAATCGAACTGCGTCTCGGTGCAGCCGCTCGAAACCGAATGGGGCCGCAAGCGCACCATCGACCAGTCGAGCTGCAACAAGGATTATTCCTGCCTCAAAGGCTTCTGCCCGTCCTTCGTGACCGTGCATGGCGCGAAGCTGAAGAAGGCGGAAGGCGTCGCGCTGCCGGAGCACTGGGCGCCGCTGCCGGAGCCGAAGCTCCCGCTGATCGACCAGCCCTACAGCATCATCGTCACCGGCATCGGCGGCACCGGCGTCGTCACCATCGGCGCGGTGCTCGGCATGGCGGCGCATCTCGAAGGCAAGGGCGTCGGCATCATCGACATGGCCGGCCTCGCGCAGAAGGGCGGCGCGGTCTACAGCCACATCCGCATCGCCAACAAGCCGGAGGACATCCACGCCATCCGCGTCGCCGCGGCGCGGCGCCGATCTCGTGCTCGGCGGCGACATCGTCGTGGCCGGCAACAAGAAGGTGCTCGGCGCGGTGAAGCCCGGCGCGACCAAGATGGTCGTCAACACCGCGGAATTCCTGCCGGGCGACTTCACCCGCAATGCCGACTATCTCGCTGCCGACCGAGCGGCTCAAGCGCGCCATCGCCACCGCCGCCGGCGCGACGCACAGCCATTTCGTCGATGCGACGCGGCTCGCGACCGCGCTGCTCGGCAATTCGATCGGCGCCAACATGTTCATGCTCGGCTATGCCTATCAGCTCGGCGCGCTGCCGCTCTCGGCCGAAGCGATCGAGCAGGCGATCGAACTGAACGGCGAGGCGGTGGCGATGAACGTCGCCGCGTTCCGCTGGGGCCGCCGCGCCGCCGCCGATCCGGCCGCGGTCGAGGCGCTGGTGAAGCCGCAGCCGGAAGCGGAGCGGCGAATCGCGCAAGCTGTCGCAGTCGTTCGACGAGACGGTCGAGCGCCGCGTCGATTTCCTCACCGAGTATCAGAACGCGGCCTATGCGGCGCGTTACAAGAGCTTGGTCGAGAAAGTGAAAGCCGGCCGAAGCCGAAGCTCACGCCCGGCAAGAGCGCGCTCGCGGAAGCCGTCGCGCGCTATCTGTTCAAGCTGATGGCCTACAAGGACGAGTACGAAGTCGCGCGGCTCTATACCGACGGCACTTTCGTCAAGCAGGTGACAGTCGACCTTCGACGGCGACCTGCAAGCTGCAATTCCATCTCGCGCCGCCGCTGCTCGCGCGCAAGGACAAGATCACCGGCGAGCCGCGCGAAGATTATCATTCGGGCCGTGGATGATGTCGGCGTTTCGGCGTGCTCGCGCAAATTCCGTTTCCTGCGCGGCACGCCGCTCGACTCTTCGGCTACAGCGACGAGCGCCGCACCGAGCGCGAGCTGATCGCCGACTATGAGGCGATGCTCGACGAGATCATCGCCAAGCTGACGCCGCAGAATCATCAGTCGCGGTCGGCGCTCGCGGCGATCCCGGAAAAAATCCGCGGCTTCGGCCACGTGAAGGTGCGGCATCTCAAGTCCGCCAAGGCCGAGGAGGCGGCGCTTCTCGAGCAATTCCGCAGCGGCGGTACCGCGCCGTTCCTCAAGGCGGCGGAATAGTCCAGCAGCCGGGCGCGGTCACCGCGCCGTATGACTCGTCAGGCTTGACCGCGCCTCCCGCCCGATTTCAAATCGGTGACAAGACCGCCGTGAAGGCGGCGAGGCGGTCGTGGCTAAGCCATCGGCGAAATCGGGAGGATCAGCCGTGGCGCAAGAGGCCGCCGGCACGGCGCAGACGTTGCCGGACACGTTTCCGAAGCTGCTCATTCGCAACGCGGCGAAATTCGCCGCGCGTCCGGCCATGCGTCACAAGGATCTCGGCATCTGGCAGACCTGGACCTGGGCCGAGATGCTGGAAGAAGTGCGCGCGTTTTCCATCGGCCTTGAGCGAACTCGGCATCAAGCGCGAGCGACAAGGTCGCGATCATCGGCAACAACAAGCCGCGGCTCTATTGGGCGATGTGCGCGGCGCAGGCGCTCGGCGCGATCCCGGTGCCGATCTATGCCGACTCGGTCGCCGACGAGATGGCCTATGTGCTCGAGCATGCCGAGGTCACGATCGCCGTGGTCGAGGACCAGGAGCAGGTCGACAAGATCGTTTCGATCTCGGACCGGCTGCCGCATGCTCACGCATGCATCCTCTACGACGAGCCGCGCGGGCTGCGCGATTACGATCACGCGCGCATGAAATCGATCGACGAGGTGCAGAAGCTCGGCCGCGACAAGCTCGCGTCCGATCCATCGACGCTGTCGCGCTGGCAGGCCGACGGTCGCGCAGCGGCAAGGGCAAGGACCTTGCGATCATTCTCTACACGTCGGGCACGACCGGCCGCCCGAAGGGCGTGATGCTGACGTACGACAACGTCATCATCTCGGCGCGAGAACGGCAACATGTTCGACAATCTCAGCGAGAACGACGAAGTCATCGCCTATCTGCCGATCGCCTGGGTCGGCGACCACGTCTTCTCCTACGCGCAGTCCTATGTCGCCGGCTTTGCGTCGCATTGTCCGGAAGCGGCCGAGACCGTAGTCGAGGACCGCCGCGAGATCGGCACGACCTACGCGTTCGCGCCGCCGCGCGTTTACGAGAACCTGCATCACGCTCACGCATGGTGCGCATGGAGGACGCCGGCCGGCTCAAGCGCAACATGTTCCATTACTTCATCGCTCTCGCGCGCAAATGGGGCGAGAAAATCCTCAACAGAGAGAGCGTGCCGCTCGGCGCGCGGCTGATCTACGGGATCGGCGACATTCTGGTTTATGGCCCGCTGAAGAACCGCTTCGGCATTTCGAAAGTCCGCGTCGGCTACACCGCGGGCGAGGCGATCGGGCCGGAAATCTTCCGCTTCTATCCGCGCGCTCGGCATCAACCTGAAGCAGCTCTACGGCCAGACCGAAGCCTCGGTCTACATCACCGCGCAGCCGGACGGCGAGATTTACGCCGACACGGTCGGCAAGCCCAACCTCGGCGTCGACCTGAAGATCGCCGAGAACGGCGAGGTGCTGTTCAAGTCGCCCGGCGTGTTCGTCGGCTATTACAAGGACCCGGAGAAGACCGCCGAGACCAAGACGCCGGATGGCTGGGTCCACACCGGCGACGCCGGCTTCATCGATCCGAAGACCGGCCATCTCAAGATCATCGACCGCGCCAAGGATGTCGGAAAGCTCAATGACGGCACGTTGTTCGCGCCGAAATACATCGAGAACAAGCTCAAGTTCTATCCGAACATCCGGAGGCGGTGGCGTATCGGCGACAAGCGCGACTTCGTCTGCGTGATGCTCAACATCGATCTCGTCGCGGTCGGCTCTGGGCGGAGCGCAACAACGTCGTCTATGGCTCCTATCAGGAGCTTGCCAACCATCCGCGGGTCTATGACATGCTCGAAGCAGCACGTCGAAGAGGTGAACCGGTCGCTCGCCGAGGAAAAGGTCGATGGCGGGCGCCCAGATCAGGCGTTTCCTCGTCCTGCACAAGGAGCTCGACGCCGACGATGGCGAGCTCACCCGCACGCTGAAGGTGCGCCGCGGCTTCATCGCCGAGCGTTACGAGCCTTTGGTGAAGGCGCTGTATGACGGCTCGAAGGAAGTCGACATCTCGACCGAAGTGACCTTCGAGGACGGCCGCCGCGGCAACATCAGCGCCCGCGTGAAGATCGCCGACGTTGCGACCGAGCCGGTGACGCGGCCGGTGCTGGAGGCGGCCGAATGAGAGCGCCGACGTCCGGTCCCGAAATCGCCGTCGGCGAGACGCTGCTTTCGGTCGAGAACGTCTCGCTGTCGTTTCGGCGGCGTCACGCGCGATCAACGACGTGTCGTTCGATATCCGCAAGGGCGAGATCCGCGCCATCATCGGCCCGAACGGCGCCGGCAAGACCTCGATGCTCAACGTGATCAACGGCTTCTACACGCCGCAACAGGGCCGCATCACCTTCAAAGGGCAGACCCGCCGCAAGATGCGGCCGCACGAAGCGGCGGAGGGCGGCATCGCGCGCACCTTCCAGAACGTCGCGCTGTTCAAGGGCATGACCGCGCTCGACAACATCATGTCGGGCCGCACGCTGAAGATGAAGCGCAACATATTCTGGCAGTTGCTGCGCGTCGGCCCGGCGCTGCAGGAAGAGGTCGCGCACCGCCGCCTCGTCGAGGAAATCATCGACTTCCTCAAGATTCAGGAAATCCGCCGCACGCCGGTCGGCCGGCTGCCTTACGGCCTGCAGAAGCGCGTCGAGCTCGGCCGCGCGCTGGCGATGGAGCCCGATCTGCTGCTGCTCGACGAGCCGATGGCGGGCATGAACCTCGAAGAGAAAGAGGACATGTCGCGCTACATTCTCGACGTCAACGACCAGTTCGGCACGACCATCGCGCTGATCGAACACGACATGGGCGTGGTGATGGACCTGTCCGACCGCGTGGTCGTGCTCGACCACGGCGTCAAGATCGCCGACGGCACGCCGGATCAGGTCAAGAGCGACCAGGCGGTGATCGACGCCTATCTCGGAGTTGCACACTGATGCTGGCGCTCGGTCAGTTTCTCGAAGTGCTGATCAGCGGCCTGCTCGCGGGCGTGCTCTATTCGCTGGTCGCGCTCGGCTTCGTGCTGATCTTCAAGGCCTCCGGCGTGTTCAATTTCGCGCAGGGCGCGATGGTGCTGCTCGCCGGCCTCGCGCTGGTGCGCTCGCTCGATCTGATGGTGGCAAAAGGCCTGCCGTTCTGGGGCGCGCTTCTGATCGCCCTCGCATTTGCCGGCCTGATCATGGCGCTGACCGCCTGGATCGTGGAGCGCTTCGTGCTCGGACCGCTCGCCAATCAGGACGGCCTGACATTGTTCATGGCGACGATCGGCGTCACCTTCGTGATCGAGGGTGCGGCGCAGATGATCTTCGGCGCGGACGTCTATCCGCTGCCGCTGTTTCCGGGCGATGCCTGGTTCGTGCTGGACAAGATGTTCGACGGCGGCCTTCTGGTCAGCAAGATCGACGTTTGGGGCGGAATGATCGCGGCGGTGCTGGTTGTTCTGCTGGCGATGTTCTTTCAATGGACCAAGACCGGCCGCGCGCTGCGCGCCGTTGCCGACGATCACACCGCCGCGCAATCGGTCGGCATCTCGCTCAACTGGATCTGGTTCATTGTCTGGCTGGTCGCCGGCCTGGTCGCGCTTGTCGCCGCCACTGTCTGGGGCACCAAGCTCGGCGTGCAGTTCTCCATCACATTCCTCGCGCTGAAGGCCCTGCCGGTGCTGATCATCGGCGGCTTCACCTCGGTCCCGGGCGCCATCGTCGGCGGACTGATCGTCGGGCGCCGGTGAAAAGCTCGCCGAGGCCTATCTCGGGCCGTTTCTCGGCGGCGGCATTGAATATTGGTTCGCCTACGTGCTCGCGCTGGTCGTGCTGCTGATGCGGCCGCAGGGCCTGTTCGGCGAACGCATCATCGAGCGGGTGTAGCGCATGATCCCGAAAAGTGGGGACCGGTTTTCGGATAAGATCATGCGCCACGTAAAAACGGGAGCGTAGCGACCCAATGCTTTACCGCGAGGTCGGTCAGTTCAAGACAAGCTACGCCCAGGACATGGGGATCTTCCCCATCCGCCAGGACCGCATCGCGCTTTATGTGGTGCTCGCCATCGCCTTCATCGGCGTGCCGATCCTCGACGTCTATCAAATCTGGCCGTTCAAGGGCGAATACCTGCTGCGCGCGATCCTGATCCCGTTCCTGATCCTGTCGCTCGCCGCCATCGGCCTCAATATCCTCACCGGCTATTGCGGCCAGCTCTCGCTCGGCTCCGGCGCCTTCATGGCGATCGGCGCCTACTGCGCCTACAAATTTTCGAACGGCGTGGTGCTCGGCCCGCTGTCCATTCCGCCGCTGCCGGTCTTCGTCGCCATGATGCTCGGCGGCTTCATGGCGGCCTTTGTCGGCATTTTGTTCGGCATTCCGTCGCTGCGCATCAAGGGCCTCTATCTCGCGGTGGCGACGCTGGCCGCGCAGTTCTTCTTCGATTGGGTGTTCATCCGCATAAAGTGGTTCACCAACTACACGCCGTCGGGCTCGGTCACCGCGCCGGAGCTGCGATTTCTTCGGCTTCTTCTATGCGATCACTCCGCTCGACAAATATCTCTTGTGCCTCGCCTTTGTGACGGTGATCGCGTTGCTCGCCAAGAATCTGGTGCGCGGCAATATCGGCCGGCAGTGGATGGCGACGCGCGACATGGACATCGCCGCCGAGCTCATGGGCATCAGGCCGTTGTACGCCAAGCTGTCCGCCTTCGCGGTCTCGTCCTTCATCATGGGCATCGCCGGCTCGCTCTGGGCCTTTGTCTATCTCGGCGCCTGGGAGCCGCTCGCCTTCAATATCGACCGCTCGTTCCAGATCCTGTTCATGGTCATCATCGGCGGGCTCGGTTCGATCCTCGGCTCGTTCCTCGGCGCAGCCTTCATCCTGGTGCTGCCGATCCTGCTCGATCAGGTTCCGCACACGCTCGGCATACCGATCTCGGTGGAGACCGTGTCGCTGCTGGTGTTCATCATTACGGGCGCGCTGATTTGCTGGCTTCTCATCGTCGAGCCGCATGGCTTTGCCCGGTTGTGGCTGACGGCAAAGGAGAAGCTGAGGCTCTGGCCTTACCCCTACTGACGGCTTAGGCTTGGGCAACAAGTGCCGGCGGGCGAAGCGGAGCGGCGCGCCACCGGTCAAGAACAAGAAACGCTTCAGAGGCCCCGGCAATGTCCGGGCACACAGGGAGGATACGAATGAGGAAAGTCATACTTGGCCTCGTGGCCGCCGGTCTCGGCGCTGCCGCGGTGTCAGCGCCGGCGATGGCGCAGCAGGAGCAGTTCCTGCCGTCGCTGGTCTATCGCACTGGCCCGTACGCGCCGAACGGCGTTCCGTTTGCCAACGGCGTCGCCGATTACTGGACGCTGCTCAATGAGCGCGACGGCGGCATCAACGGCGTCAAGCTCGTCTACGAAGAGTGCGAGACCGGTTACGCGACCGACAAAGGCGTCGAGTGCTACGAGCGCCTGAAGGGCAAAGGCCCGACCGGCGCCGGCTACTTCTCGCCGCTGTCCACCGGCATCACCTTCGCGCTCACCGAGAAAGTGCCGGGCGACAAGATCCCGCTGCTGACCATGGGCTATGGCCGCTCAGAGAGCCGCAACGGCGCGGTGTTTCCGTGGAATTTCGTCGCTGATCGGCAGCTACTGGACCGCGGCTGACGTCGCGATCCAGCACATCGCCAAGGAGCTTGGCGGCATGGACAAGCTCAAGGGCAAGAAGATCAGCCTCGTCTATCACGACAGCCCATACGGCAAGGAGCCGATCGCGGCCCTCGAGGCGCGCGCCGCGAAGGAACGGCTTCACCTTCAAGGCGATCCCGGTCACGCATCCGGGCGTCGAGCAGAAGTCGCAGTGGCTGGCGATCCGCCAGGATCGTCCGGACTATGTGCTGCTGTGGGGCTGGGGCGTGATGAACTCCACCTCGATCAAGGAAGCGGCGGCGGTCGGCTATCCGCGCGACAAGATGATCGGCGTGTGGTGGTCGGGTGCCGAGCCTGACGTGACGCCCGGCCGGCGACCAGTCGACCGGCTACAAGGCGCTGATGCTTCAGCACGGCGCCGGCAAGTTCAAGATCCACGAGGACCTCGAGAAGCACCTCGTCTCCAAGGGCAAGTCGGTCGCCAAGGAAGACTACGCCCAGGTGCTGTACAACCGCGGCCTGGTCAACTCGATGATCGGCACCGAGGCGATCCGCACCGCCATGAAGAAGTACGGCAACAAGCCGATGACCGGCGAGCAGATCCGCTGGGGCTTCGAGAACCTCAACCTCACCGAGGCGCGCATCAAGGAGCTCGGCTTTGAGGGCATGATCCAGCCCACTCAAGCTTCGCCTGCACCGACCACCAGGGCGCGGACGTTGGCCCGCGTCCAGCAGTGGGACGGCAAGCAGTGGAAGGTGATCTCGGACTACTACAAGGCCGACCGTCGATCCTTGACCCGATGGTCAAGGACGCCGTCGGAGAAGTACGCGGCCGAGAAGAAGATCACCGCGCGCGACTGCTCGAAGGAGAGCTGAGCGTCAAGGAATGCCGCGGGCCTCGTTGCAAAATGAGGCCCGCGTTTCTTTGTCTGGGGTTTGACGATGAGCCAGGCTGCAACAGTCACGGACGGTTCGCCTGCGGCGCCGCCTAAAGCCGCCGAGGCGTTCCTTTCCGTCAACAACATCGAAGTCGTCTACAGCCGCGTCATCCTCGTCCTCAAAGGCGTGTCGCTGACCGTGCCGAAAGGCGGCATCGTCGCGCTGCTCGGCGCCAATGGCGCGGGCAAGACCACGACGCTGAAAGCAATCTCCAACCTTCTGCATGGCGAGCGCGGCGAGGTCACCAAAGGCTCGATCCTGCTCAATGGCGAGGAGGTTCACCGCCTCACGCCGAATGCGCTGGTGACGCGCGGTTGCATCCAGGTGATGGAGGGCCGCCGCTGCTTCGCGCACCTGACCGTCGAGGAGAATTTGCTCACCGGCGCCTTCACCCGGCGCGACGGCAAGGCGGCGATCGCGCAGGATCTTGAGCGTGTTTACGCCTATTTCCCGCGGCTCAAGACGCGCCGCGACTCCACCGCGGGCTATACGTCGGGCGGCGAGCAGCAGATGTGCGCGCTCGGCCGCGCGCTGATGTCGCGCCCGAACATGGTCCTGCTCGACGAGCCGTCGATGGGGCTTGCGCCCCAGGTGGTCGAGGAGATTTTCGAGATCGTGCGCAGCCTCAACGAGAAAGAGGGCGTGTCGATCCTGCTCGCCGAGCAGAACACCAACATGGCGCTCAAATATGCCCGCTACGGCTACATCCTCGAGAATGGCCGCGTCGTGATGGACGGCGACGCCAAGTCATTGGCCGCGAACGAGGACGTCAAGGAATTCTACCTCGGGGTCGCCGGCGGCAAGCGCAGGTCGTTCCGCGAAGGCAAGCACTACCGGCGGCGCAAGCGCTGGCTGGCGTAATCATCAATGGCGGACCATTACGACACGCTTGAAACCCGCGATCCCGCGGAGCGCGAGCGCGAGCTGTTCGCGAAGCTGCCCGAGCTGATCGCGCGCGCGATGACCGCGCCGGGCTGGGCACGGCATCTCGCCGGCGTCGATCCGAAATCCGTCACCTCGCGCGCGGCGCTCGCCAAGCTGCCGCTGCTGCGCAAATCGTCGCTCGCCGCGCTGCAGAAAGAGCATCCGCCGTTCGGCGGCCTCAACGTCACGCCGCCGGGCAAGGCCAAGCGCCTGCAAATGTCGCCGGGCGCGCTGTTCGAGCCGGAAGGCCACGGCCAGGACTTCGCGAACTGCGCCCGCGCGCTGTTTGCGGCGGGCTTCCGGGCCGGCGACATCGTGCACAACACGTTTTCGTATCATCTGACGCCGGGCGCGTACTTCCTGGAGGAGGGCGCCTTTGCGCTCGGCTGCGCGGTCATTCCCGGCGGCGTCGGCAACACCGAGCAGCAGATCGACGCCATCGCGCATTTCAAGCCGCAGGGCTATGTCGGCACGCCGGATTTCCTGAAGATCCTGCTCGATACCGGCGAGAAGTCCGGCAAGGACATCTCATCGATCAAGCGCGCGTTGGTGGCGGGCGCGGCCCTGCCAGCCACATTGCGTGACGAGCTTGTGAAGCGGGGCGTGTCGGTATTGCAGTGCTACGCCGTCGCCGAATGCGGCGTGATCGCTTACGAGAGCGACGCGCGCGAAGGCATGATCGTCAACGAGAGCCTGATCGTCGAGATCGTGAAGCCGGGCACCGGCGAGCCGGTGGCCGATGGCGAGGTCGGTGAAGTCGTCGTGACGACCGCGAACCCCGACTACCCGATGATCCGGCTCGCGACCGGCGACCTCTCCGCGATGATGGCAGGCCGCTCGCCCTGCGGGCGCACCAATATGCGGATCAAAGGCTGGATGGGCCGCGCCGACCAGACCGCCAAGGTGAAGGGCATGTTCGTGCATCCTTCGCAGGTTGCCGACATCGGCAAGCGCCATCCGCAGCTCGGCCGGCTGCGGCTCGTCGTCGTCGCGCGAGAACGAGCAGGACGCGATGACGCTCAAGGCCGAATGCGCGTCACCGGGCAGCGGGCTGGAAGCGGAAGTGGCCGCCGAGCCTGCAATCGCTGACCAAGCTCAAGGGCTCCGTTGCCTTTGTCGCACCCGGCTCGCTGCCCAATGACGGCAAAGTCATTTCGGATGAGCGCCCGGTCGGCTAAGACCTGCGCATGAGCGATCGCAGCCCGCGAAGTCCCGCATCGGCGATCGGCGTCCTCCTCGTCAATCTCGGCACGCCGGACGCCACCGACTACTGGTCGATGCGGCGCTACCTCAAGGAGTTCCTGTCCGACCGCCGCGTGATCGAGGAGAACCGCGTCAAATGGTGGCTCATCCTCAACGTCATCATTCTGACCGTGCGGCCGTCGCGCAAAGGCCGCGACTACGACAAGATCTGGAACCGCGAGCTCAATGAAGGTCCGCTGAAGACCATCACGCGCGCGCAGGCGCAGAAGCTTGCGGCATCGCTTAACAGCGATCGGCTCGTGGTCGATTGGGCGATGCGTTACGGCAATCCGTCGATCGCCTCGCGGCTCGACGCGCTTGCAGCAGCGCCGGCTGCGACCGCATTCTGGTCGTGCCGCTCTATCCGCAATATGCCGCGGCGACCACGGCGACCGTCGCCGACAAGGTGTTCGATGCGCTCGCGACGATGCGCTGGCAACCGGCGCGTGCGCATCGCGCCGCCCTGGTACGACGAGCCGGTCTATATCGATGCGCTCGCCGGCTTCGCTCAGGCGGCGCTGGCGGGCCTGAATTTCAAGCCGGACGTCATCCTCGCCTCGTTTCACGGCATGCCGGAGGAGTATGTGCGAGAAGGGCGATCCCTACCGCGCCCAGTGCGCGGAAACCGCGCGGCTGCTGCGCGAGAAGCTTGGCATGAGCGCCGAGGACAAATTGCGGCTGACCTTCCAGTCGCGCTTCGGCACGGCCGAATGGCTCAAGCCTTACACCGATATGACCGTGAAAAGCCTGGCCGAAAGCGGCGTGAAGAACCTCGCCATCATCACGCCCGGCTTCACCGCCGATTGCCTGGAGACGCTGGAAGAGATCGCGATGGAGAACGCCGATATCTTCAAGGAGCACGGCGGCGAAAACTTCGCCGCGATCCCGTGCCTCAACGACAGCGCAGGCGGGATGAAGGTGATCGAAACGGTGGTGCGGCGGGAATTGAGCGGCTGGCTCTAGCGCGTGATCCTTAAGCCACGCCGGCGCGCAGCAGGTCGTGCATGCGCAGTATCCCGACCGGCTTGCGGCCTTCGGTCACGAACGCCACGGTGATCTTCGACGAATTGAAGATTTCCAGCGCCGCGCTGGCAAGCGTATCGGGCGGCACGATTTTGGGATCGCGCGTCATGATGTCGTCCACGATGGCCGTGAACAATGCGGGCCCCATATGGCGGCGCAGGTCGCCGTCCGTGATGATCCCGATCAGCATGCCGTGCGGGTCGGTGATACCGACAGTGCCGTAGCCCTTGGCGGACATCTGGACGATCGCGTCCGACATCTTGGTGCCGGCCTGAACGAGCGGCACCTCGTCTCCGCTGCGCATGATGTCGCGCGCGTATTTGAGCATGGCGCCGAGCCGGCCGGCCGGATGGAAGTTGCCGAACTGTGCGGCGGTGAAGCCGCGGCTCTCGAGCAGCGCGATCGCAAGCGCGTCACCGATCGCAAGCTGCATCAGCGAGGATGTGGTGGGCGCGAGATTGTGCGGACACGCTTCGCGCGCTTCGGGAAGCGCCAACGTCACGTCGGCGGCGTGGCCGAGCGTGGAGTTGGTCTTCGAGGTGATCCCGATCAGGCTCACTTTGTGGCGGCGCGAATACTCGATCAGGCTCTTGAGCTCGGCCGTCTCGCCGGACCAGGACAGTGCCATGATGACGTCGGCATCCGGCGCGATCATGCCGAGGTCGCCATGGCCGGCGTCGGCGGCGTGGATGAAGAAGGCGGGCGTGCCGGTCGAGGCGAGGGTGGCCGCGATCTTGCGGGCGATGTGCCCTGATTTGCCCATGCCGGTGACGATGACCCGGCCGGGCTTCGAGCGGATCAGGTCGATGGCGGCGACGAAGGTGGCGCCCAGCCCGTTATGCAGGGCGGCAGAGAGCGCGCTCAGCCCGCCAGCCTCGACGTCGAGCGCCCGCACGGCGGACGCAATCAAGGCGCCATGATCGTTATGTTGGGGCTGGGCGGGCTTGGTTTTCGCCATCTCGTTCCGAATTGTTGGGGCTTTGGAGCCCTCGGCTAGCACGGATTATAGCCCGCCACGACCCGCCTTGGTGGACCGGCCGGGCATCAACGTCCCGTTAACCATAACCTTTTCTAACTCCGTTAACCAAAACTTGCCGGCCGGCGCGCCCGCTTTCCGCGGCTGCGCGGCGTCGCGGCATGTCGGCTCGCGCTCGCGCGCGAGAGGAAGGACGTACGGGGTTGCCGCGCATCCGCATCCAAGTTCCCGCGCTGGCGCTGCTGATCGGCGGCGCGATGCTGTGCGCGGAGCGTGCGATCGCGCAGACGACGACTCTGCCGCCAACATCACCGTCGCTCTACGATCCGCTCGCGCCGCCCGACGACAAGAAGAAGCCGTACCAAAAATTCGATCCGCAAGCGCCGACTGCGCCGCCAAAGCAGACGACGAGATTCACGCCAACGCCACGCCGCCTGCGTCAGGCGCGGGACGCACCGGCTTCAATTCGGCGAACACCAAACGCAGCGCGACGCCACCGCCAACGGGCGCTGCCACCGAGCGCAAGACCGCGCCAGGTTTGCCCGCGCCATTCACGCCGCTAACGCCGGCGAAGCCCGTCGCGACAACGGCGGTGCGGGCGCCGGCGTCCACGACCGCACCGGCAACCAGCGCCTTCGCGCAATCCGGCCGGCCGGGCCAGCCGCCGGTCGCGCTCGGCACGCAGCCACGGCCGCCGCGCCCGAAAAAGAAAGAGCCGCCGCTCGATCCCTATGAGCCGCTCGGCTATCGCGCCGGCGGACTTTTGTACTATCCGGCGATCGAGCTGATCGCCGGCTACAACTCCAATCCCGAGCGCGAGCCCAACGGTTCGGGCGCAAAGCTCTTCACCGTCGCGCCGGAGCTGAAGGTGCGCTCCGACTGGACGCGGCACGAATTCAAGGCGGACCTGCGCGGCAGCTACAACTGGTACTCGCCGGATGAAGTGCCCTCGCTCAACCGGCCCTACGTCAATGCCAAGGCCGACGGCCGCATCGACGTCACGCGCGACACCCGCATCGATCTCGACACGAAGCTGCTTGTCTCCACCGACAATCCGAACAGTCCGAACCTGCAGGCTGGTCTCGCGGAGCTGCCGGTCTACGCGACCTTCGGCGGCTCGGCCGGGCTCGGGCACAAATTCAACCGGCTCGATCTCTCTGTGAAAGGCGCGGTCGAGCGCACCGTCTATCAGAACTCCGAGCTGGTGGACGGCACGACCGCCAGCAATGAGGATCGCAACTACAACCAATATGCCGTGATCGGCCGCGCCGGTTACGAGCTTCGCCCCGGCGTGACGCCGTTTGTCGAAGTGCAGGCCGACACCCGAAAGCACGATCTGCCGGTCGATTTCCAGGGCTTCCGGCGCGATTCCGACGGCCTCACCGGCAAGGTCGGCAGCACGTTCGAATTAAGCCGCTTGCTCACGGGCGAAATCGCGGTCGGCTACACCTACCGCACGTACGAAGACCCGCGGCTCGAGCCGCTCGGCGGCTTCATCGGCAATGCATCGCTGTTGTGGACCGCATCCGCGCTCACCAATGTGCGGCTGACTCGCTTCATCGACCGTCGGCGAGTCCAACGTGGTCGGCGTGTCGGGCATCCTTTACCGCGATGTTGGGCTCGAAGTGCAGCACGCCTTCCGCCGCTGGCTGATCGGCTTTGCGAAGGCCGGCTACGGCAATGACGACTATGTCGGCTCCGAGCGCACCGACAACCGCTACTATTTGGGCGCGGGCATCACCTACAAGATCGACCGCAACTGGCAGCTCAAGGGCGAGTACCGCCACGAATGGCTGGACTCCACCTCCGCCGGCAACAACTACAGCGCCGATATCTTCCTCGCCGGACTGCGCTGGCAGTACTGAGCTACTTGCCGTCCAGAAGCTTCTTGAGCTCGGCGCGCACCTGCGGCCCAAGGTCCTTGCGCTCCAGCGCATAGGCGACATTGGCAGTGAGAAATCCGATCTTCGAGCCGCAATCGAAGCTGCGGCCTTCGAACTTCACGCCGTAGAACGGCTGCCTGGTTGCAAGCGTCTTCATCGCGTCGGTGAGCTGAATCTCCCCACCCGCGCCGGCGCTCTGCTTGTCGAGGATGTCGAATATCTCCGGCTGCAGGATGTAGCGGCCGGTGATGATCAGGCTGGACGGCGCCTCGGCGGGCTTCGGCTTCTCGACCATCGACGTGATCTCGAACGCCTTGCCTTGGGTCTTGCCGACGCCGACCACGCCATAGCTGCCGACATTCTCGCGCGGGATTTCCTCGACCGCGATCAGGTTCGCCTTGGCGTCGAGGCCGTTCGCGGCTTCGATCATCTGCGCCATGCAGCCCTTGCTGTGCTGCACCAGCACGTCGGGCAAGAGCAGCGCGAACGGCTCATGACCGACCAGCTCGCGCGCGCACCACACGGCATGGCCGAGGCCGAGCGGCGATTGCTGGCGGGTGAAGCTCGTGGTTCCCGGTTCCGGCAAGTCTTCCATCAGCAGCTCGAGGTCCGGCGTCTTGCCGCGTTCCTTCAGCGTGCCTTCGAGCTCGAACTGACGGTCGAAGTGGTCCTCGATCACCGCCTTATTGCGGCCGGTGACGAAGATAAAATGCTCGATGCCGGCCTGGCGCGCCTCGTCGACCACGTGCTGGATCAGCGGCCGGTCCACCACCGGCAGCATTTCCTTGGGCATGGCTTTGGTGGCGGGCAGGAAGCGTGTTCCAAGGCCGGCGACCGGGAATATGGCTTTGCGGATGCGAGTCATGTCGAATGCAGGGCGTTCTGGTGTTCAAAAGCACGCTGGCGGCGCGAGGTCCAGCATTCCTATATCTGCAACGATTAACGCGGTCGCAACATTATCTGATCACGACTAGGCTGGGACGAGGAGAGATATGCGACAGGCCTTAGCGACAGCGGCTGTTCTTGTTGCGCTCGGCGCTATGCCTGCTGGCGCGCAGTCGACGGGCGCTATTGCACCTGGCTCACCGCCGCCGCCCTGGAGCGGTGAATCCGGCGGGTCAGGTCATCCGCAGATGACGGCTGAGGCCATCCGCGCCGATGCCGCCAATTTCCAGCACTGCCTTGCGGGCCTTTGGCCGGCCGCCCAGCGCCGGCATATTTCGCATGCGACTTTCATCAAAGCGACCAAGGACCTCACTCCGGATTTGCGGATCATGGATCTGCTCGACAATCAGCCGGAGTTCACCAAGTCGTTCTGGGACTACCTGGACATCCTGGTCACCGAAGACCGGATCGAGAAGGGCAAGGCGCTCATCGCCCAGCACAGCGCGATATTCGACGCGGTGGAGAAAACCTATGGCGTCGACCGCTTCACCCTGACCGCGTTCTGGGGCGTCGAGAGTCTGTACAGCACGCAGATCGGCGAACGGCCTGTCATCCGCTCGACCGCGACGCTCGCCTGTGTCGGCAGGCGGCAGGCCTACTTCCGCGAGGAATTCCTTGCGACGCTCGAAATTCTCAATCGTGGTGACGTGAAGCCCGATCATCTGGCCGGCTCGTGGGCCGGCGCATTCGGTCCGACGCAGTTCATGCCGACGACGTTCAAGAAATATGCCGTCGACTTCGACCACGACGGCAAGCGTGACATTGTCGGCTCGGTCGCCGACATGCTCGGCTCGACCGCCAACAACCTGCATCAGGATGGCTGGATCAGGGGCCAGACCTGGGGCTACGAAGTCGTGGTGCCGGCGAATTTCGATTTTCGTATCGCCGACAAGGATCACGTCCTCTCAATTCAGGACTGGGTCAAACGCGGCATCACCCGGCCGAACGGCAAAGCATTCCCGCGGATGAGCGACCGCGCCTATCTCCTGGTGCCTGCCGGAGTGCAGGGTCCCGGCTTTCTGATGCTCAACAATTTCCGCGTCATCATGAAATACAACCCGGCCGAGGCCTACGCGCTGGCGATCGGCTATCTGTCCGACCGCCTGCGAGGCGGGCCTGCATTGGCGCAGGCCTGGCCGCGCTACGAGCGCGTCCTGTCACGCGGCGAGCGGCTCGAATTGCAGCAACACCTGGTCCGGCAGGGCTACCAGGTCGGCGAGCCGGACGGTCAGTTGGGCGCCCGCACACGGGCGGCCATCCGCGACTTCCAGGCCAGGCATGGCCATGTTCCGGACGGCTTTGCGTCGTCCACGGTGCTCGAGAAACTGCGCACCCGTTAAGGGTTTTGGCACGCGACCTTCAAGTTGACACGTTCCGCATGCTAGTTTGACTGCACGCGGAGATTCATATGTCGCGCAAGAACGGCCTTTCGCATTGGGTCCTGGCGGGCGTTTTGCTCGCTGGCGCGCTCATGACCGCGATGCCCGCATCGGCCCAGCGCTCTTATTACGGCGGCGGTGGTGGCGGCGGCTTCTTCGGCTCGCTGTTCGGCGGCGGCGGCAGGTTACTACCAGCAGCGATCGCGTGAGTACTCCGGCGGCGAATCGAGCGGCGATTATTCGCGCGCGCCGAGCGCCAAGAAGTCCGACACCACGCCCACCACCAGCGTGATGGTGATGGGCGACGCCATGGCGGACTGGCTGGCTTACGGCCTCGAGGAAGCCTTCGCCGACGCGCCTGAGATCGGCATCCAGCGCCGCCACAAGACCTATTCCGGCCTGCTCCGTTATGAAGCGCGCACCGATCTCGATTGGTGGCGCGTGGCGCGCGAGCTGCTCGCCAAGGACAGGACCGACGTCGTGGTGATGATGCTTGGCACCAATGACCGCCAGGCGATCCGCGAGACCGCGGCCGACCGCAAGAAGAACGAGCCCGCCAAACCTGCGCAGCCGGCGCAAGCCGGGCAGGGCGAGCAAACCGCGCAGACCGAAAACCGGCAGCAGGACGACGACGAAGCGATCGTCGCGCCTGAGCCGCAACGCGGCGGCGGGTCTTCGGTGGAATTCCGCAGCGAGCGCTGGGAGCAGATCTATACCAAGCGCATCGACGAGACGATCGCCGCGCTCAAGAGCAAGGGCGCGCCGGTGATCTGGGTCGGCCTGCCGCCGATCCGCGGCACGCGTTCGACCGCCGACGCGCAATATCTCAACCAGCTCTATCGCGCGCGCGCCGAAGCAAACGGCGTCCTCTATGTCGATGTATGGGACGGCTTTGTCGACGAGGCCGGCAAGTTCACCTATCAGGGCCCCGACTTCGAAGGCCAGACCTCGTCGCCTGCGCGCGGGCGACGGCGTCCACTTCACCAAGCAGGGCGCCCGCAAGCTCGCGCACTTTGTCGAGCGCGAATTGCGCCGCTTCATGTCGAACCGCTCGCTGCCGATGGCGATGCCCTCGCCGGGCGGACCGCAACTGCAAAGCGCGCCGAACGAGCCGGCCGCGCGTCCTGCCGCCGGTCCCGTCGTCTCGCTGACCGCGTCGACTTCGGGCGGCGACGAATTGCTCGGCGGCCGCGGCACATCGCCAATTCATTCCGATGCGACCGCTGCCCGCGTGCTGGTCAAAGGCGAGCCGGTGCCGGCTGCGCCGGGCCGCGCCGACGATTTCCGCTGGCCGCGTGGCGGCGAAGCTTCTGCCGCGGCAGTAGCCGAGCCGCCGCCGGCGGCAGCCGCAGCGCCGGCGCGTCCGGAGCCGCCAAAGACGCGAGAAGCGGCGCGCGATCCCAGGCCGGCGCCCAGCCGGACACGCAGGCGGCAGACGCAGGATCAGCGAACCGGGACCCGCACCGGGCCGGGCGCGGCCTCGACCCAGCAGCAAGATCAGCGTCCGCGCACGGTCACACGGCCGCCGCAGCAAGTGCCGCAGCAGCAGCAGCGTCCACGGGCCCGTTCGGGCTGTTCCGCTGACCTACGGGCGGGGACGTTGAAGCCTGCAAGATGGCTGGTGGTTGGCGTTGCCGTCGTCAGCGTCGCAACGCTGCTTGTCGATTTCTACTTCAGAAGTGTCGTCTCGGCGGCGGGAGAGATGGTGATCGTTCCATCTTGATCGCCAGCGACGGCATCCTGCTCTCCCGCCGCGCGGTGCAACTGGCGTGCTCGCCGGCAGGGCTGGCGCGGATCGTCACCAAGGTGCGGTTTGAGTCTCGGGGCCCGTTGCGTCCCGGTGCCCAGTCCAATGGGAGTTTTCATCTCGCGGCATGGGAGCGGCGGGCGAGAGGCCGACATCCAGGCCGAGATGCCGATGACCATCACCGCGATGGGCTTGTTCGATACGCTGGAGAGCGATCCGCTCGATGCCGAGACGCTGGAGCGGATCGCCGAGGGACTGGGCAATCCGAAGCTCGATTTCGTCGCTGTGCACGGCTTTGAGCACGGCATTTATTTCGAGCGGTCCGGGTCGGTCGATCTGCGGCCGGTCGAGCGCTGCCTGCCCAGAGAGCGAACCGCGCTAGCGCGGTAGGCTGGTCGTTCCCATCAGGAATTTGTCGATCGCGTGGGCGCATTGCCGCCCTTCGCGGATCGCCCATACGATGAGCGACTGGCCGCGGCGCATATCGCCGGCGGCGAACACCTTCGGCACCGAGCTGAGATAGCGGGACGTGTCGGCGCTGACATTGCCGCGCCCGTCGAACGCGACACCGAGCGACTTCAGCAGGCCCTCGTGCACCGGGCTGACGAAGCCCATGGCGAGCAGCACGAGATCGGCCTCGAGCTCGAATTCGGTGCCCGGCATCGGCTGGAATTTCGCATCGGCGCGCGCGCAATGAAGCTTCTTCACCCGGCCGTTCTCGCCCGAGAACTTCGTGGTGATGACGGCGAAGTCGCGCTTGGCGCCTTCGTCATGGCTCGACGAGGTGCGCAGCTTCAGCGGCCAGTTCGGCCAGGTCAGTTCCTTGTTCTCGTGCTCCGGCGGCTGCGGCATCACTTCGAGATTGACGACCGAGACCGCGCCCTGGCGGATCGAGGTGCCGATGCAGTCCGAGCCGGTGTCGCCGCCGCCGATCACCACGACCTTCTTGCCGGTGGCGAGGATCGGATTGGCATCGCCGAGCGGCTCGCCGCTGACGCGGCGGTTCTGCTGCGGCAGGAATTCCATGGCGAAGTGAATGCCGGCGAGCTCGCGGCCGGGAATCGGCAGGTCGCGCGGCTTTTCGGCGCCGCCGGTCAGTGCGATCGCATCGTATTGCTTGACCAGCTCTTCCGCCGGAATGTCGAAGCCGACATGCGCGTTGTAGTGAAACTTGACGCCTTCCGCCTCCATCTGCGCGACGCGGCGATCGACGTGGATCTTCTCCATCTTGAAGTCGGGAATGCCGTAGCGCATCAGGCCGCCGGCCTTGGCCCAGCGCTCATAGACGTGGACGTCGTGGCCGGCGCGGGCGAGCTGCTGCGCGCATGCCATGCCGGCCGGGCCTGATCCCACCACGGCGACGCGCTTGCCGGTGCGATCCAGCGCCTGCTGCGGCTTGAGCCCCTGCGCGATCGCGCGGTCGGCGATCTCGCACTCGATGGTTTTGATGGCGACCGGATTCTCGTCGATGTTGAGCGTGCAGGATGCTTCGCACGGCGCCGGGCAGACGCGGCCGGTCACTTCCGGAAAATTGTTGGTCGAGTGCAGATTGCGCGCGGCCTCGTCCCATTGGGCGCGATAGACGAGGTCGTTCCAGTCCGGAATCTGGTTGTTCACCGGGCAGCCGGTCGGCTGGTTGGTGACGACATTGGTGCCGTGGCAGTACGGGATGCCGCAATCCATGCAGCGCGCGGCCTGCTTGCGCACCTCCGGCTCGGGAAGCGGCAGCACGAACTCGTGGTAATGCTTCACGCGCTCCGCGACTGGCTGGTAGTCGCGGTCGTCACGCTCGAATTCGAGAAAGCCGGTAATCTTGCCCATTACTCGGCGGCCTGCATTGCGGCGGCTTCTTTCGCCAGCTCGGCGAGCGCACGGCGGTATTCGACCGGCATGACCTTGCGGAACTTGCCGCAATAATTGGTCCAATCGGCAAGGATTTCGGCGGCGCGCTTCGAGCCGGTGTAGCGCGCGTGATTGCTGATCAGCCTGTGCAGCCGCTCGGCGTCGCCCGACGTGAGGTCTGCCATGATGTCGATGCGGCCGCTGGTCTCAAGCTCTGCGGCATATTCGCGTTCGGCAATGGCCGCTTCGTCCGGCATCGGCTCGAGCTCGACCATCGCCATGTTGCAGAGGCTTTCGAACTTGCCGTCCTCGTCGAGCACATAGGCGATGCCGCCCGACATGCCGGCGGCAAAGTTGCGGCCGGTCTTGCCGAGCACGACGACGACGCCGCCGGTCATGTATTCGCAGCAGTGGTCGCCCGCGCCCTCGATCACCGCGATGGCGCCCGAGTTGCGCACCGCGAAACGCTCGCCGGCGACGCCGCGGAAGTAGCACTCGCCGGCGATCGCGCCGTACATCACGGTGTTGCCGACGATGATGGATTCCTCCGGCACGATGCCGGATTGCGCCGGCGGGCGGATCACGATGCGGCCGCCCGACAGGCCCTTGCCGACATAGTCGTTGGCGTCGCCCTCGAGCTCGAAGGTGACGCCGTGCGCCAGCCAGGCGCCGAAGCTTTGCCCGGCCGTGCCGGTGAATTTCACATGGATGGTGCCGTCCGGCAGGCCCTCATGGCCGTATCGCTTGGCGACTTCGCCCGACAGCATCGCGCCGGCGGTGCGGTCGACGTTGCGGATCGTGGTCGAGAGCCGGACCGGCGCGCCGCGCTCGAGCGCGGTCTGCGACTGCGCGATCAGCTTGCGGTCGAGGATGTCGGTGATCTTGTGGTCCTGCGCCTCGCACTTGAAGATCGCGGTGCCCTTGGCGGCCTGCGGCCTGGTGAACAGCCGGGAGAAGTCGAGGCCCTTGGCCTTCCAGTGCTCGACCAGCTTCTGGCGGTCCAGCATCTGCATCTGGCCGACCATCTCGTCGAAGCTGCGGTAGCCGAGCTCGGCCATGATCTCGCGCACTTCCTCGGCGACGAAGAAGAAGAAGTTGATGACGTGCTCGGGCTGGCCCTTGAAGCGGGCGCGCAGCCGCGGGTCCTGGGTGGCGACGCCGACCGGGCAAGTGTTGAGGTGGCACTTGCGCATCATGATGCAGCCGGCCGCGATCAGCGGCGCGGTGGCGAAGCCGAATTCGTCGGCGCCGAGCAGCGCACCGACGACGACGTCGCGGCCGGTGCGAAGGCCGCCGTCGACCTGCACCGAGATGCGGCCGCGCAGGCGGTTGGTGACCAGCGTCTGGTGAGTCTCGGCAAGGCCGATTTCCCAAGGGGATCCGGCATGCTTGATCGAGGTGAGGGGGCTCGCGCCGGTGCCGCCTTCGTAGCCCGCAATGGTGACGTGGTCGGCGCGCGCCTTGGAGACGCCGGCGGCGACCGTGCCGACGCCGACTTCGGAGACGAGCTTCACCGAGACGTCGCCGGCCGGATTGACGTTCTTGAGGTCGAAGATGAGCTGCGCGAGGTCTTCGATCGAATAGATGTCGTGGTGCGGCGGCGGCGAGATCAGACCGACGCCCGGCGTCGAATGGCGCACCTTGGCGATGGTCTTGTCGACCTTGTGGCCGGGCAACTGGCCGCCTTCGCCGGGCTTGGCGCCCTGCGCCATCTTGATCTGCATCATGTCGGAGTTGACGAGATACTCCGCCGTGACGCCAAAGCGTCCCGAGGCGACCTGCTTGATCGCCGAGCGCATCGAATTGCCGTTCGGCAGCGGCTTGTAGCGGTCGGATTCCTCGCCGCCTTCGCCGGTGTTCGACTTGCCGCCGATCCGGTTCATCGCGATGGCGAGCGTGGTGTGCGCCTCGCGCGAGATCGAGCCGAACGACATCGCGCCGGTCGAGAAGCGCCGCACGATGTTCTTGGCCGGCTCGACTTCCTCGAGCGGGATCGGCTTGCGGCCGTCTTCTTCCGCCGTCTTGAGCCGGAACATGCCGCGGATGGTCAGCAGCCGCTCGGACTGGTCGTTCACGATCTTGGCGAACTCGCGGTACTGCTCCGGCAGGTTGCCGCGCACCGCGTGCTGGAGACGCGAGACGGTGTTCGCGGTCCAGACATGGTCCTCGCCGCGCACGCGCACGGCGTAGTCGCCGCCGACGTCGAGCATCGACTGGTAGATCTGCGCTTCGCCGAACGCGGCCTTGTGCCGCCGCACCGCTTCTTCCGCGATCTCGGGAAGGCCGACGCCTTCGATGCGGGTGTGGGTGCCGGTGAAATACTTGTCGACGAAGGCCTGCTTGAGCCCGACCGCGTCGAAAATCTGCGCGCCGCAATAGGACTGGTAGGTCGAGATGCCCATCTTCGACATGACCTTGAGCAGGCCTTTGTCGATCGACTTGATGTAGCGCTTGATGATTTCCTTGTCTTCGAGCGGCTGCGGCAGGTCGCCCTTCATGGCGAGCAGCGTCTCGAAGGCGAGATACGGATTGATCGCTTCGGCGCCGTAGCCGGCGAGGCAGGCGAAGTGATGCACTTCGCGCGGCTCGCCGGTCTCGACCACAAGCCCGACCGAGGTGCGCAGGCCCTGGCGGATCAGGTGATGATGCACCGCCGCGACCGCGAGCAAAGCCGGGATCGGCATGCGCTCGGCCGATGCCTTGCGGTCCGACAGGATGATGATGTTGATGCCGCCGTTGCGGACTTCTTCCTCGGCGCGCTCGCAAAGCTGATCGATCGCCCAGCCCATCCCGGTCGCGCCGTGCTCGGACGGGAAGGTGATGTCGAGCGTCAGCGACTTGAAGTGGGAGTCGCTCATCTCGGAGATCGAGCGGATCTTCTCGAGGTCGTTGTTGGTCAGGATCGGCTGGCGCACTTCGAGGCGCTTGGTCTTCGAGCTGCCTTCGAGGTCGAACAGGTTCGGCCGCGGCCCGATGATCGAAACCAGGCTCATGACCAGCTCTTCACGGATCGGGTCGATCGGCGGGTTCGTCACCTGCGCGAAGTTCTGCTTGAAATAGGTGAACAGCGGCTTGGGCTTGTCCGACAGCGCCGAGATCGGCGCGTCGTTGCCCATGGAGCCGATGCCTTCTTCGCCGGTCGAGGCCATCGGCGTCATCAGGATCTTCAGGTCTTCCTGGGTGAAGCCGAACATCTGCTGGCGATCGAGCAACGGCAGGTTCGACAGCGGCGTGTTGTTCTGCGCGTCCGGCAGCTCTTCCAGCACGATCTGGGTGTGCGAGAGCCAATCCTTGTAGGGATGGCTCTTGGCGAGCTCGGCCTTGAGCTCTTCGTCGGGAATGAGCCGGCCCTCGTCGAGATCGACCAGCAGCATCTTGCCCGGCTGCAGCCGCCACTTCTTGACGATGTCCTTCTCGTCGATCGGCAGCACGCCCATTTCCGACGCCATGATGATGCGGTCGTCGCGGGTCAGGAAATAGCGGGCCGGCCGCAGGCCGTTGCGGTCGAGCGTGGCGCCGATCTGGCGGCCATTGGTGAAGGCGATCGCGGCGGGGCCGTCCCACGGCTCCATCAGCGCGGCGTTGTATTCGTAGAAGGCGCGCCGCTCTTCATTCATCAGCGGATTGCCGGCCCACGCCTCCGGAATCATCATCATCATGGCGTGGGCGAGCGGGTAGCCGCCCTGCACCAGGAATTCGAGCGCGTTGTCGAAGCACGCCGTGTCGGATTGGCCTTCGTAGGAGATCGGCCACAGCTTGTTGATGTCCTTGCCGAACAGCGGCGACGACACCGATGCCTGCCGCGCCGCCATCCAGTTGACGTTGCCGCGCAGCGTGTTGATCTCGCCGTTGTGCGCGATCATCCGGTAGGGATGCGCCAGCGACCATGTCGGGAACGTATTCGTCGAGAAGCGCTGGTGCACCAGCGCGATCGCGCTCTCGAAATCCGGATCGTGCAGGTCGGGGTAATAGGCGCCGAGCTGGTCGGCGAGGAACATGCCCTTGTAGATCAACGTGCGGCACGAGATCGATACCGGATAGTAATCGGCGACGCGGCGCTCGCGCCGCTTGTAGATCGCGTTCGAGATCGCCTTGCGCAGGATGTAGAGGCGGCGTTCGAATTCGGCTTCGCTCAGCTTCTTTTTGCCTTTGCCGATGAAGACCTGCATGTGGCACGGCTCGGTCGGCTTCACCGACTCGCCGAGCGTCGAATTGTCGGTCGGCACTTCGCGCCAGCCGAGCAGCACCATGCCTTCGCGCGAAATCTGCTGCACATAGATGTCGCGAACGATCTGCCGCCACTCGTTGTCGCGCGGCATGAACAGATAACCGACCGCATATTCGCCGGGCGCGGGCAGGGCGAAGCCGAGCTCGCTCGCCTTCCTGGCGAAGAACTTGTGCGGGATCTGAACGAGGATGCCGGCGCCGTCGCCCATGCGCGGATCGGCGCCGACCGCGCCGCGATGCTCGAGGTTGCAGAGGATCTGCAATCCGTCCTGGACGATCTTGTGCGACTTGCGGCCCTTGATGTCGGCGATGAAGCCGACGCCGCAGGAGTCCTTGTCGAGTGCGGGATCGTAGAGTCCGTGCGCAACCGGCGTGCCCGGGTCGGCGCTGTCGCGGAACAACAGCCGGGCATCGACGCTGCGATGCGTCGGCTTGCCGCTCTTGCTGGTCCGGCGTCGGCTCATCTCTATCCCTTCGCCTCGGTGTTAACCGCGGCGTACCCGTTACGCTCCGCAACGCCGAAGGCGTTGCGGCCGAGGAAGGTCGAACTTTTTCAGGCGGCCCTGCGGTGCGCGCTCGCGGGCTGCTTCTACGGGGGCGCTCGGCCGCACCCGCAATTAGGACAGCAATGCTGTCCTTTAGAAACGTGCCAAATTTTGCCCGTCCGCGCAAGCGCGGTCCATCGGAATGCTGGGATTTCGACCGTTTGTTGCGCGGGGCCGCGAATCCTTGAGCCGCGTCCGGGCCTTAACCGTTTAATGGTCAATGCGGGATTTGGCTGCGGGGCGCGCCTCGCCCGCTAATTTGCTCCCAACTGGACGGGGAGCAATTCAATGAATCAACGTGTGGTGCCGCCGGCAATTCCGGCAAAGGACGGCGCCGGGGCCATGCAGCGCCTGGCCGACCGGCTGACCACTTTGGTGCCGCCGCCCGCTGCCGTTCCGCTCGCGACGCCCGAGCTGCCGAAGCCTTCGCCGGCTGTGGCCGCTGCGTTGGAGAAAAGCGCCGCGCGGATCGCGGACGCCAAGCGCAAGGCCGCGCGCAGCTCGCGCCCCGTGCTGGCGCGTCTTGCCGATGCCTTCGCCACGCTGTGCCGCTACGCCGTGCCATATGCACTGGCCGGCCTGGCGGTGCGTCTGGTGATGGCCCGCGTGTTTTTCTTCGATGGTCAGACCCGCGCGCTCGGCCCGCAAATGTCGGTCGAGCTTTACGGCTTCGATCTGTCGATCATCGTGCCGCTTCAGGTGAAGACGCAGGTACTCGGCAGCTATACGGCTCTCTCGTCGCTGCTGTCGGTTTCGCCGCTGATCGTCGCCAACACGATTGCGGCCGTGCAGTTCGTTCTGCCAATCCTGCTGGTGCTCGGACTCGCCACCCGTTTCTCGGCACTGCTGCTGCTCGGCCTGACTGTGCTGCTCAATCTGCATGTGATGCCGCACATGTTGTGGAGCGCGCATGTGTATTGGGCGGCGCTGCTGCTGGTGCTGGTGTCGCAGGGCGCAGGCGCGATCTCGCTCGACCAGATCTTCCGCGCCCGGTCGCGCTGAGGCTCGTCGTGCGCGGCTGCATCATAACTTTCGCCGCACTGCTGCTTGCCGCGCCAGCGAGCGCGCAAGTCGTGATTTACGACAGCAATCCGCGCATCATCCGCGTGCCGGACGCCAATGCGCGTCACGTCGCGCCAGCCGCGCATACGATGAGCGATGACGAGATCATCGAGCGGATCGAACGCCGCAGAACGCAGCCGCGCCGGCCTTTGGCGAAGACCGTATCGGAATCGCCGCGCCCGCGCGCGGAGTTGCCGCCGCCGGCAAATGAATCCAAGCGCGCCGTTCTGAGCGCACCGCCGGCCGCGGTCGGACCGGGAAGTCTCACGCCGATCTATCCGACGCCGCGCTGGCGCAACGCCGATCCGCCGCCGCCGATGACCGCCGACAACACCGAATAATAAAAGAGCGCCCCGGCTTTCACCGGGGCGCTCGACGTTTGGAGGTTCAAACCAAACGTTTCAGACGGAGACCGCCTGAACGCGTTAGGCCGCTTTCGCGTCGATCACCTGGGCTTTGGCAGCGCCATTGCCGATCTTGATCTGACGGGGCTTCTTCGCTTCGGGGATCTCGCGCACGAGGTCGACGTGCAGGAGACCGTTCTCGAGAGCGGCGCCCTTGACCTGGACGTGATCAGCCAGCTGGAAGACGCGCTCGAAAGCGCGGGCCGCGATGCCCTGGTAGAGCACCTCGTTGTCGTTCTTCTCTTCCTTCTGCTGCTGCTGCTTCTCGCCCTTGATGGTCAGGGTGTTCTCTTTCGTTTCGAGCGAAAGGTCCTGCTCACCGAAGCCGGCCACAGCGACCGAAATGCGGTAATCGTTTTCGCCGGTACGTTCGATGTTGTACGGCGGGTAGCCCGGCGCAGCCTCAAGGCCGCCGTCGAGCATGTCGAACAGACGATCAAAGCCGACCGTCGAACGATAAAGGGGAGTAAGGTCGAAAGTTCGCATAAGCATATCCTCCGAGTTGAGCGACATGCGGGTGGTCCGCCATCTGGCCGGACCATCCGTGCGCAGCCGTCATTGGCCTGCGCAGTCTCGATATGGGTGAGGATTTTGCCTTTGCAAGACTGGGTTCCCCGCGTAGTTTCAACCACTTAAGCGCCGATTGAGCACCCAACCCGCCCTGCTATAAGGCGCAACCCTCGGAACCGCTTCCCCGCATGGATCTCGTCTCTATCCCCGCCAATCCGGCGCCTCCCAACGCGGTCGTCGGGGCGCTGAAGACACCGGACGGGGTGACCCTGCGCTACGTGCGTTGGCCGCCGCCGGCCGGCCGCAAGGGCACCGTCTGCATTTTCCAGGGCCGCGGCGAGTCCGCGGAGAAGTATTTCGAGACGGTACGCGACCTGCAGGCGCGCGGCTTTGCGGCGGCGATCCTCGACTGGCGCGGGCAGGGCCTGTCCGATCGCGCGCTGTCCGACCGCCGCAAAGGCTATGTCCGCGACTTCTACCAATACGGCGTCGACCTCGAGACCTTCATGGAGCAGGTGGTGCTGCCGGATTGTCCGCCGCCGCTGTTTGCGCTCGCGCATTCGATGGGCGGCGCGATCTTGCTGCGCGCATGCCACGAAGGCCGGCGCTGGTTCGACCGGTTGGTGATGAGCGCGCCGATGATCGGCCTGCCGCGGCATTCGCTGCTGCGGATCGCGCCGTTTGCATTGCGGACGTTGAACCTGCTCGGCCGCGGCACCGCATACATTCCGGTGCGCGGTCCTGATCCGACGCCGACGCGCCACAACTTTCTCGGCAACACGCTCACCTCCGATCCGGTGCGCTATGCGCGCAACGTCGCGGTCATCGAAGCAGAGCCGTTGCTCGCGCTTGGCCGGCCGACCATCGCCTGGGCCGACGCAGCCATGCGCGCGATGAAGCGTTTTGAATCGCCGGGTTTCCCGGCCTCGTTGCGTCAGCCGATCTTGCTGGTTGCCGCGGGCTCCGACGAAGTCGTTTCAACGCCGGCGATTGAAAGCTTTGCGTCGAATTTGCTCGCCGGCGCGCACATCATCTTGCCGGGCAGCAAGCACGAGATTCTGCAAGAGCAGGATCAGTACCGCGCGCAGTTCTGGGCTGCGTTCGACGCGTTCGTGCCCGGGACGCCGCTGTACTAAGGGCAGATCCAGCCTTCGCCGCTGGGGTTGCGGAAGCAGCCGACCGATTGCGGCAGCAGCTGTTTCGGCAGCCAGAGCACGACGTCCGGCAGATAGATCGTGAATACGATCGCCACAAAGAACACGACGTAGAGCGGCAAAGACGCGACCATCGCGCGAGAAAACTTTATGCCGACGAATTTCGACGCCATCAGCAGGCAAAGTCCGTAAGGCGGCGTGATCAGCCCGAAGGCGAGCGTGGTGATGATGACGGCGCCCATGTGCACGGCGTTGATGTCCGCGTTTTTCGTCAGGTCGATGATCAGCGGCATGAAAATGATGATCGCCGGCACTGCATCGATGAAATCGCCGACCAGGACGAACAGCGCGACCAGCAGCAGCATGATCAAGTGCGGGTCGCCGCCGGCCGCCTGCGCAATCCAGTCTGACACCACCGCGGGGCCGCGCAGATAAGCGAGCATCCAGCCAAACGCCGAAGCGGCGCCGATCGTGATCAGCGGGATCGAATAGAGCAGGCCGGTCATGGCCATGTCGCGCGGCAAGTTGGCAGGTGCCTGGCATTCAGGAACGGAATGACGAAGAAAACGATGTAGGCGACGGCGATGATGCCGGCCTCGGTCGGCGTGAACTGACCGGTGAGAATGCCGCCCATGATGATGACCGGAATCATCAATGGGATGGCGGCTTGCTTGGCCGCCTCGGCGAACTGGCCGAAGGTTGCGCGCTTACGTTTGATGCCGACGGGACCGAAGAAATGGCTGTAGATCATAAGGCCGATCCCAACCAGGACGCCGGGTGCGACACCTGCGAGGAAAAGGCCGCCAATCGAAACATTGCCGGTCGCGCCATAGACGACCGCCATGATCGAGGGCGGGATCAGGTTCGCCATCGTGGCCGCAGCCGCGATCAACGCCGCGGTGAAGGCCTTGTCGTAGCCTTCACGCGTCATTTCCGGCGCCACCGACCGGCTCAGAACGGCGACGTCCGCCGCTGAAGAGCCTGAGATTCCAGCGAAGAACATGCTGAACAGCGTCACGACCTGTGCAAGGCCGCCACGCAAGTGTCCGACCAGAGTTTGCGACAGCACGATCATGCGCTGCGTCACGTTCGCGGACGTCATCAGGTCGCCGACCAGCAGGAAGAACGGGATCGCCATCAGCGCTTCAACGTCCATGCCATTGAAGATCTGCGCGATCATCGATGCCTGGCTCACCGGGGTGAACATGGTCACGAGCAGCACCGAAGCGATCAGAGCGAACGCAACCGGCACGCCCAAATAGCCGAGGAACAGGAACAGAAAGCCCATCAGAACGATGAGGAAGCCGTTGGTGGTCACAGCACTTCGCTCCCGAGGCTTTCATGGTGCGGCGCGCCTTTCGGCTCGGCGAAGCCATGGCGCCAGCCATTGACCATCTGCTCAATGGTGAAGAGCGCAACGAGCAGGCCTGAAATCGGAATCGACGCGTACAAGGCAGCCATCGGTGTCATCGAAGGCATGCGCAGGCTTTTGAAGCCGTCGAGGAAGTTCAGGTAGCCGAACCAGATCATGCAGGCCGCGACCGCGAGCACGACCCCGCGGTTAAGCAACTCGAAGAACAGCCTCTTATTGCCGCTCATCGCTTCTGCCAGCACGGCGAGATAAAGGTGATCGTTGCGGCGCGTCGCGGCCGCAACGCCGATGAAGATTCCGTAGATGAAGAACGCCATCATCACTTCCTGCGCCAGGAACAGCGGATGGCCGATGGCGCGGGTGATGATGTCGGCGAACACCGTGACGCTGAAGCCGGTGATGCAGATGCCGCAGATCACCATCAGCAGGTTTTCAAGCGGATCGAGCGCGCGCCATTTGAGGTGGCGCTGCTCCTGCAGGACCAGTGAGTCGAACCGCATGGCTATGTCCGGGAAACGAGGCGCGGAGACAGGTCAGTCTCCGCGCCGCAGGGCTATTTCACGTTGCGGACGAGGTTGAGCACCTTCACCGCGTTCGGCCCCAGATCCTGGGCCAGCTTGTCCTGGATCGGCTTGCTGATGGTCGCAAAGCCGCTCTTGTCGACGTCCTTGACGATCTTGACGCCGATCTTCTCGAGCCGGGCGAGCGCCTCGTGCTCGAGCTTGAAGGCTGCGGCCGGCTCGTTCTTCGAGACTTCATCGGCCGCCGCCTGCACCCATTTCTTCTGTTCGTCGGTCAGGCTTGACCAGGCCTTGTCGGAGACGAACAGCGCCGCATTGTTGGCTTCGTGCTCGGTGAGCGAGAGTACCGGCGCCGGCTCGTAGTGCTTGTTGACGAGGTAGTTGTTGATGCCGTTTTCGGCCATGTCGACCACGCCGGTCTGCAGCGAGGTGTAAACTTCGCCGAATGGCATGTGAACGACCTGCGATCCGTAAGCCGGGAACAGAGTGTCTTCGGTCACGGTCGCCTGCACGCGCATCTTGACGCCCTTGATATCGGCGACCTTCTGCACCGGCTTTTTGCCGTACATGTGACGCAGGCCCTGCGAGCCAAGCGCGATCATGTGGGCGCCTTTGATCTTGGCGGCGTAGAGCTCTTTCATCGCCGCGATCACGGCCGCGTCGCCCAGCACCCTGATGGCGTGCGCCTCGTCGCGGAAGATGAAATGGATGGAGAACACGCCCGACTCCGGCTGCGCGGTCGAGGCGTTGGCGGTCGAGAGCATCACGAAGTCGATGTCGCCGGTCTGCACCTTCTGCATGGTCTGCGCTTCGGTGCCGAGCTGCGCGCTGGGATATTCATTGATCGACAGCGCGCCTTTGCTCAATTCCTTGAGCTTGTTGCTGAAGATCGTCGCGCCGAGGCCGTAGCCGCTGTTCTTGGGCTGGTCATAGGCGAACGAAAATGCGCGGCTCTGCGCGTGCGCGGCAGACGAGGCGAGAACGGCGCCAAGCGCAGCCACGCAAAAGAGTGACGTCAGACGAAGCATACGAACCTCCCCAAATATGACGCGACGTGGCGCGCTTGTTGGCGCTTCGCGGCGCCTTTTTCTGATGAGAGCGTGCGGCGGCCCACCGAAGCTTGTCAATGCCGCTTCAATGCTGCAGTGCGCTCGGCTGGCTTGCAGTCAGGCCTGATTGAGAATCTTCAGCGCCTGTTCGTGCACGCGCTTGTCGCCGGCGACGACGACGCGGCCTTCCGTCGGCGGGCCGCCGTCCCAACTCGTGACGATGCCGCCCGCACCGGTGATGATCGGGATAAGCGGCAGGATGTCGTGCGGCTTGAGCTCGGTCTCGATGACGAGATCGATCTGGCCCGCCGCGAGCATGCAATAGGCGTAACAGTCGCCGCCGTAGCGCGAGAGCTTCACGGCTTCTTCGACGCGGCCGAATTTTGCACGGTCGGCCTCGTTCATCAGCCGCGGGCTGGTGGTTTGCAGCAGCGCGTCCTTGATGTTCGCGCAACTGCGCACGCGCAGATCCCGCGCACCGGCGGGACCGCGATATTGCGCGGCGCCGCCGTCGCCGGAGAAGCGCTCACGAATGAACGGCTGGTGCATCAGGCCGAACACCGGCTCGCCGAACCGCAACAGACCGATCAGCGTGCCCCAGGTCGGCATGCCGTTGATGAAGGACTTGGTGCCGTCGATCGGATCGAGCACCCAGACATATTCGGCGTCGGTGCGCTCGTTGCCGTGCTCTTCGCCGATGATGCCGTGATCCGGGAAGTTCCGGCCGATCAGGGTGCGCATCGCCGTTTCGGCCGCCCGGTCCGCCTCGGTCACCGGGTCGAAGGCGCCCATGCCTTTATGACTGACGGCCAGGTTGGTCCGGAAGAACGGCAGGATCTTCTCCCCCGCCGCCTCCGCCAGCCGGTCGACAAAGGCCGTGAAGTCGACAGCTGTCACGGGATGGCGTCCTGAGGAAAGATTGTCATGCAGTTGCCGTCATATTGAGCACAACAATCCTTAAGCTTCGCGGCGATTGGACGCATTAGTCCGAAAGTAGTCCCACATATCAGGGATGAAGCTATGCAGAATTAGCTGGGCTAAATGCCTTCCTGCGGTTGATTTTGCTGCGACGCAAAGTATATTGCTGCAATGCGGTAGCGAGAGTTACCGTTGCCCTCCTTGGGCGTTTCCTCCCTAGACTTGGGCCGCTTGCATTGCGAGCGGCCCTTTTTTCTTGCCTTTATTCTCGCGGCCGCCCGGTAGGGCCGCAGTTCCTCGATCGGAATGTCGCCGAGGCGCGCGGCCAGAAGTTTCGAGATCGGTGGCAAGCGCGGCGAAACTGCCCGACCGCGCGTACGCCGCTCGTCCATGTAGAGCGCGCGGTTGATCTCGAGCTGCACGGCATGCAGCCCGACCGCCGGGTTCCCGTAATGCTCGGTGATGAAGCCGCCCGCATAGGGCTTGTTGCGGCTGACCGTGTAGCCCATGCCGCGCAGGACCCGGTCGACGCATTCCGCCACCAGGGGCACGCAGCTCGTGCCGTAACGGTCGCCGATCACGAAATCGGGCCGCGCCCGCTCGTCCTTCTGCCCGGCGCTGGAGGGCATCGAGTGGCAATCGACCAGCACCGCCGCGCCAAAGCTCCGCTGGATCCGCGTGAACAGGCGCCGAAGTGCCCGGTGATAGGGCTTATAAAGGCTCTCGATCCGCCGCATCGCCTCGTCGACCGGGATGCGCTGTTCGTAGATTTCCTGCGCATCGCCGACCACGCGCGCCACCGTGCCGAGCCCGCCCGCCACCCGCATCGAGCGGGTATTGGCGAAGGACGGCAGCCGCCCCTCGAACATGCGCGGATCGAGCTCGTAAGGCTCGCGATTGACGTCGACAAAGCAGCGCGGGAAGTGCGCGCGCATCAGCGGGTAGCCGCGGCCGACCACGCCACCGATCAGATCGTCGACGTAGGAATCCTCCGAACGGCGCAGAGTGCGCGAGGTCGAGCCGCGAGCTTTGCAGGAAGCCGCGCGGATAGACCGACCCGGAATGCGGCGAGTTGAACAGCACCGGGCCGGCCAAATTGGCCGGCTCCTGGATCTCGAACGGCGGATCGAGCTCGTCGCGGACTTCACTCATGCAGGGGCGCTAACCGGTAAGGGGCCTCAAACGATCCTCTTAAGGGCTCTATTGTCCCTGAACTAAGGCAAGAACGCCAATGATTTCGGGCTTTTCACCCCATATTTACCCGCGCCGGGTCTTATCTGCAGGATTGGGACTTGGACGCGCGTACGGGGACGTGAAGGGGTATGCCGAAAATCCTGCTGGCTGAAGACGACACCGACATGCGGCGCTTTCTGGTCAAGGCGCTGCAGAATGCCGGCTTCGAGGTCACGTCCTACGACAACGGGCTGTCCGCCTATAAGCGGCTGCGCGAGGAGAGCTACGAGCTTCTCCTCACCGATATCGTGATGCCGGAGATGGACGGCATCGAGCTGGCGCGCCGCGCCTCCGAGCTCGATCCCGACATCAAGATCATGTTCATCACCGGCTTCGCCGCGGTCGCGCTCAATCCGGATTCCACCGCGCCCAAGCACGCCAAGGTGCTGTCGAAGCCGATCCATCTGCGCGAACTGGTCAACGAAGTTCACAAGATGCTGGCGGCCTAGCGCGGACCGTCGCGCCGGCCACGGGTTGCCTCGCCACCCTTCAGCCGCTAAATGACCCGCAATACGGGCGCGTAGCTCAGCGGAAGAGCACTACCTTGACATGGTAGGGGTCACAGGTTCGATCCCTGTCGCGCCCACCATTGCCGGAACTTCGTTGCGTTGACAGGGTGCGCCGCGCTCCCTAGAACCTCGCTCAAATCCCGACATCGCGTGAGATTGTTATGAAAGTCCGTAATTCATTGAAGTCGCTGCGTGGACGCCACCGCGACAACCGCCTGGTCCGCCGCAAGGGCCGGCTTTACGTGATCAACAAGACCCAGCGCCGCTTCAAGGCGCGCCAGGGCTGATCGAACGATCGAAGCCGCTTGCTGGTTGAAGGGCCGCCGAGGGGCGGCCTTTGTTTTGCCGCGCCCGCCGGTTTAGAGTTCCAGCGATGCGTGGCCGATTCCTGATCCTGCTTGCTGCCGCGGCGCTTGCCGCCACACCGGCCTTTGCGCAGGTGCGCCAGCCGCCCGGCGGCCCGGCGCAGAAGGAATGGATCGAGCCGCCGGCCAAGCTGCCGAAGGCCGAGCAGGGCGACCCGACCCGCAATCTCGATTTCCTGTTCGAGGCGCTCAAGATCGCGCCGGACGAAGGCACCGCCAAGCAGATCGAGCAGCGCATCTGGGCGCTGTGGTTCATCTCGCCGTCCGACACCGCCAATCTTTTGATGACGCGGGTGCGCACCGCGGTCGAGCAAAAGGATACCGACCTCGCGCTCGAACTGCTCGACAAGATCATCGTCATCAAGCCGGACTATGTCGAAGCCTGGAACAGGCGGGCGACGATCTATTTCATGAAGAACGATTACGGCAAATCGCTCGCCGACATTCGCGAAGTGCTCAAGCGCGAGCCGCGCCACTTCGGCGCGCTGTCCGGCCTTGGGCTGATCCTGCAGGAGATGGGCGACGACCGTCGCGCGCTCGACGTGTACCGCCGCACGCTCGACCTGCATCCGAAGATCGAGCGCATTCCCGATCTCGTGAAGACGTTGCGCGAGAAGGTCGAAGGCCGGGATATCTGACGGACGTCAGACCGGCTTCTACTTGATCAGTTTCAGCAAGGACGCGGTGGCGACGCGATAGCCTTCCGCGCCCAAGCCCGCGATCACCGCGGTCGCCACCTTCGATACGTAGGAGTGGTGGTAATAGGCCTCGCGCTTGTGAATGTTCGAGATGTGCAGCTCGATGATCGGGCCTTCGAACATCTTCAGCGCGTCGAGGATCGCGATTGATGTGAACGTGAATGCAGCCGGATTGATGATGATGCCGCTGCCTTGATCGATCGCTTCGTGAATCCAGCCGATAATGTCCGCCTCGCTGTTGGACTGCCGGAATTCAACCGGATGCTTGCCTGCTTCCTCGCGGCACCAGCGCTCGACATCGGCGAGTGTGGCGGTGCCGTAGATCGCGGGCTCGCGCTTGCCGAGACGGTTCAGGTTCGGGCCGTTGAGGATGTAGATCGGCTTCATGGACATTATCCTTTGTAGCCCAGCAGCCGCGGCAGCCAGAGCACGGTGTCCGGGACGAAGGTGATGATCGCGAGCGCGACCAGCATCGCCCAGACGAACGGCATCGTGTCGCGGATGATGGCGCGCAGCGGCGCGCCGGAGATCGCAGAAATGATGAACAGCAGCAGGCCGTAAGGCGGCGTGATCAGCCCGATCATGATGTTGACCACGGCGACGACGCCGAAGTGCACCAGATCGATGCCGAGCGCCTTCGCGGTCGGAATGAAGATCGGCAGGATCACCAGGATGATCGTGCTGCCTTCCAGCAGGCACCCGAGCACCAGAAGGATGACGTTCACCACGACGAGAAACATCAGCGGTGACAGCTCATAGCCGGCGAGCAGGCCGCGCACCGTGTTGGGAATCTGCTCGATGGTGACGACGTAGTTGAAGACCAGCGCGCCGGCGATCAGCATGCCGATCGAGGCTGTCGCGCGCGAGCTGTTGAGCACCGCCACGATAGGTGTCGCGAATGGTGATGTTGCGGTACCACAGCACGGCGACCAGGAATGCGTAGGCGGCGGCAACCGCGGCCGCTTCGGTCGGCGTCATGACGCCGCCGTAGATGCCGCCGAGCAGGATGACCGGCATCAGCAGCGCCGGCAGCGCGATCCAGGTGATCATCGGCCATTCCCGCAGCGGGATCGGCTTCTCGACCGGATAGTCGTGCTTGTGCGCCATGTACGTGTTCATGGCCATCTGCGCGAGCGCCATCAGCAGGCCGGGAATGACGCCGCCGAGGAACAGGTATCCGACCGAGGTGTCCGAGATCAGCGCGTAGAGCACCATCGGGATCGACGGCGGAATGATCGGCCCGATCACCGCGGATGCCGCGGTGACCGCTGCGGCGTAGCTCACCGGATAGCGGTTGTTGCGCGTCATCATGTCGATGCTGATGCGCCCGGTGCCCGCGAGGTCGGCGATCGCCGAGCCCGACATGCCGGCAAAGATGATGCTCTGCGACGATGTTGATGTGGCCGAGCCCGCCGCGGAAGCGGCCGACCAGCATGTCGCAGAAGCGCAGCAGATGGTCGGTCATCTTGCTGACGTTCATCAGCTCGGCCGAGAACAGGAACAGCGGCACCGCGAGCAGCACGTAGCTGTTGTAGAGGCCGTTGAGGATCTGCTCGGCCGAGGTGCCGAGGTCGAGGCCCGCCAGCAGGAGATAGAGGATCGAGCCCGCGATCATCGAATAGCCGATCGGCAGGCCGAGCATGCCGAGGCCGAGGATCGCGAAGATCGCCAGGCCGAACGGGCTGATCACAGCGCCGACCCGCTGCCGAGCTCGATCTCGGGCGGCTTGCCCTTGATCGCGCGCCACGTCAGCGCGGCATAGCGCACGATCACGGCGAGCGAGAACATCACGTAGATCGAATAGAGGTAGTCGAGCCGGATGCCGAGATAGGCGGATCGCTCGACCTTGAGGAAGGTGACGTAGCTGAACACCGCGGGCAGCGCGATGCCGAACAGCGCGATCGCCGCAATGCCGGTGATGATCGTGAAGATGCGCCGGGTCTTCTCGCTCGCCGCGCTGTAGATGATGTCGAAGCGGACTTCGTCCTTTTCGCGCAGCACGAAGGCCGCGCCCCACAACGTGCACCAGATCCAGCAGAGCACGCTGACCTCGTCGGTCCAGCCCAGCGGGTGGTTGAAGACGTAGCGCGCGGTGATCTGCAGGATGAAGCAGAGAAACATGGCGAGCAGCAGCAGCGCGGAGATGTTCTCCGCGCGCCGCCGCAGCCAGCGCCCGGCGGTGATCGCTTGTGACCACCGGCCGGGCTCTTTCGCACGGCTCTGTCCGCAGGCACCTTACGCGCGGTCTTACTTGACCGCGTTGATCTTCTCGAGCGCGCCCTTCGGCCAGTCATTGCCGTATTTGTCGACGTAGCGCTTCTGGGCAAAGGCGCGGAAGGCGTTCTGGTCCGGCGCATAGACCTTCTTGCCTTCCTTCTTGAAGAACTCGATCGCTTCCTGCTCCTGCGCGATGTACTTCGCCGCGTTCGCGTCGAACGCCTTGTCGGCTTCGGCGCGCAGCTTTGCCTGCTGCTCGGGCTTCAGGCTCGACCACGCCTTCTTCGAGACCGCCAGCATGTCGTAGCCGAGCACGTGGTTGGTCAGGACGAACTGCGAGGTCACCTCGTAGAACTTCATCGAGCGCCCGGCGACCAGCGGATTGTCCTGCGCCGTCGACCGCGCCGGATTGCAGCGCCGTGTAAAGCTCGGCATAAGCGACCGGCGTCGGGTTGGCGCCGAGCGACTCGCCGAGAAATTGCCAGAACTCGCCCGGCGGCATGCGCAGCTTGATGCCCGCGAGATCGGCCGGCGTGTTGATCTTCTTGGCCGGCTTCAGGTTGAGCTGCCGCGCGCCGAAATACACCGGACGGATCAGCTCGATGCCGAGCTGGTCGCGCGCCATCTTGATGAAGTCCTGGCCGACGTCGCTCTTGAACGTCTTCACCAGGTGGTCGTAGTCGCGGAACAGATACGCCGAGGTCATCAGCGACCAGGCCGGGATCTGCTTCGAGATGTCGGCCGGCGCGAGATTGCAGAGTTCGAGGTTCTCGCGCTGGAGCGCGACGAGCTCGGTGCCCTGCTTGAACAGCGTGTTGCCGTAATAGGGCTCGAAATCGAAGTCGTCCTTCATCGCGGCGGCGAAGGCCTTGTAGGCCTCGGTGCGCAGGTCGTTTTCGGTGAAGGCGCTGCTGAAGCGCAGCTTCGGCTTGGCCTGGGCGCGGGCAGGGCCTGCGGCAGCGAGCGCAGCCATCGCTACGCCTCCGGCGAGCGCGGAACGGCGGGTCAATGTCGGCATGGGCAGTCCTCCCTGTGTGTTTTCTTGCCGCTTATTGGGCGCTTGCGGCAGCCTCTCAATAGTCAAAAATCGGATCGTCATATGATCAGCGGATCATCGGAGGGTGAGGGTGGGTAGCGTGAACAGCGAGTGTCGAGACCGCCGGCGAGAAGGCCTACCGGCGGCTGCGCAACGACATCATTTTCGGCCGGCTGGCGCCGTCACAGAAGCTGCGGCTCGAGGCGCTCAAGGAAGCCTACGGCATCAGCGTCAGCACGCTGCGCGAACTGCTCAATCGCCTGACATCGGAAGGATTGGTCATCGCCGAAAGCGCGCGCGGCTTCGAAGTCGCGCCGGTCTCCGCCGACAATTTCAAGGAACTCGCCAATCTGCGCCTGCTGCTGGAATCGCCATGCGCTGCAGCGCTCCTTCGCGGCCGGCGACATGGATTGGGAAGGGCGCGTCGTCGCCGCGCATCACAAGCTGGCGACGATGGAGAAGCGGACGCTTGCCGGCGACAAGCGCGGCCTCGAAGTCCTCAAGCGCTACGATTCCGAATTCCACCAGGCGCTGCTGTCGGCCTGCGGCTCGCGCGTGCTGCTCGATGCGCATGCGGCGGTGTTCGACAAATATGTCCGCTATCTGATGATCGCGGTGATCTTCCGCGACGCCGCGCCGCCCGAGCATCAGAAGCTGCTCGAATGCGCGCTCAAGCGCGACGCCAAGGGCGCGCAAGCGATCCTGGCAACGCACATCATGGATTGCGTGACCTACACATTGGCGAACACGCCGGCGAACCTGCTCGGCCTGCATCGCCCGGGCACAAGGCGCCGCCAGTCCGCCGACCTCGCGGCTGTTCCTGCCTGAGGGCGCCTTGGCAAAAATCCGTCTCGGCCTGATCGGCGACAATATCGCCGCGTCGCGCGCGCCCGACCTGCATCATGCGGCGGCGCGGCTATGCGGCATCGACGTCAGTTACGAACGGCTGGTGCCGCGCGATCTTGGCCTGTCATTCGATGCGGTGGTTGACCGCGCGAGGAGCGATGGCCTGCGCGGCCTGAACATCACCTATCCCTACAAAGAGCAAATCCTGCCTCGCGTCACGATCGACGATGCAGCGGTTCGCGCGATCGGCGCATGCAACACGGTCTTGTTCGGCGAGCCCACGATGGGGATGAATACCGACTACACCGGATTCATCGCGGCCTACCGGGAGCGATTTGGCGAAACGTCGCCGGGCGTTGTCGCGATTGCGGGATGCGGCGGGGCCGGCAAGGCGGTTGGATTTGCGCTGGCGTCGCTTGGCGCGACAAGCATCAGGTTGTTCGACGCCGACCACGCCAAGGCGCGCGGACTGCAGACCGCGCTTGCGGATTTCAAAGACGGGGTCGATGCCGTTGCGGCGCGCCTCGCTGGCCGAAGCCTGCGACGGCGCGACCGGCCTCATCAACTGCACGCCGTTGGGGATGGTCGGCTACGGCGGCAATGCCTTCGCGGGCATTCCGATCAAGGGCCGGGCGTGGATTTTCGATGCGGTCTACACGCCGCTTGAGACGCCGTTTCTGAAGGAAGGCGAGGCGGCAGGGGTCGAAACGTTAAGCGGCTACGAGCTGTTTCTTTATCAGGGCATTCACGCCTTCAAGCTGTTTACCGGGCACGACGTCGACGCCGCTGCAGCTTCGGCGGCGCTCGCCTAATCCCCGCGTCTTCCCCGCCGACAAACGCGATCCGCAGCATATTGGTCGCGCCGGGCGTGCCGAGCGGCACGCCGCACACGATGATCACCCGCTCGCCGGCCTTGGCGAAGCCTTCCTTGAACGAGATGCGGCAGGCCCGGCTCACCATGTCGTCGAGGTCGTGCGCGTCCTCGGTGACGACGCTATGCACGCCCCACACCAGCGACAGCTTGCGCGCCGTGTTGACGCTGGGCGACAGGGCGATGATCGGCGGCCGCGGGCCGCTCGCGGGCGACGCGGAGCGCGGTCGAGCCGGACGAGGTCCAGGAGATGACGGCCGACGAGATCGAGCGTCTCGGCGATCTGTTGCGCGGCGTCGGCGATTGCGTCGGCGCCGGTCGCCTCCGGCTCGGCGCGCTGCGCGCTGACGATCGAGCGATAGGTCGGGTCGTGCTCCACCTCCTCGGCGATGCGGTTCATGGTGGCGACCGCTTCGAGCGGGATATTGGCCTGCCGCGGATTCCGCGGAGAGCATCACCGCGTCGGCGCCCTCGAAGATCGCGGTGGCGACGTCGGACACTTCGGCGCGGGTCGGCACCGGCGAATTGATCATCAATTCCAGCATCTGCGTCGCGACCACGACCGGCTTGCCGGCCCAGCGCGCCGCGCGCGTCATCTGCTTCTGCACGCCGGGCACTTTTTCGAGCGGCATTTCGACGCCGAGGTCGCCGCGCGCCACCATCAGCGCATCGGCGATCTCCATGATGTCGTTGAGCCGGGTCACCGCCTGCGGCTTCTCGATCTTGGCCATCACCGAGGCGCGGCCGCGCGTGATCTTCTTGGCTTCGGCGATGTCCTCGGGCCGCTGGATGAAGGAGAGCGCGACCCAATCGATGCCGGTGTCGAGCGCGGCTTCGAGGTCGGAACGGTCCTTCGGCGCCAGCGCCGAGAACGGAAGAACGGAGTCGGGCAGGCTCACGCCCTTGCGGTCGGACAGCTTGCCGCCGACCTCGACCCTGGTGGTGATGTTTCTTCGGCCCGGCGTCCTGCACCGAGAGGCGCACCTTGCCGTCGTCGAGCAGCAGCGTGTGGCCGGGCTTCGACACCGGCAAAAATTTCCGGATGCGGCAGGTTGCACCCGCGACTGATTACCGGCGGTCGCGTCGGAATCGAGTACGAAGGTGTCGCCTTGCTTGAGCTGCACGCTGCCGCCTTCGAAGGCGCCGACCCGCAACTTCGGGCCCTGCAGATCGACCAGGATGCCGATCGGGCGCTCATTGTCGGCCTCGACCTTGCGGATCATGGCGACGAGCTCGCGCATCCGCTCGTGGCTGGTATGGCTCATATTGATGCGGAACACGTCGGTGCCGGCGCGAAACAGCTTCTCGATCATCGCCTGGTTGCCGGAAGCCGGGCCGAGCGTCGCGACGATCTTGGCGCGCCGGTGCCGCCTCATCGCGACGGTCCTTGCGGCAGGCCTGGCGCGCCCGGCGGCCGCGGCGTCGAGGGCCGGCCGCCTTGCTCGGTGCTTTCGGTGAGCTGCACCGTCCAGGAGCGCTGCTCGCTGGTGTCGACCTCGAAGTAGCCGGTACGGTCATAGCCGCGCGCGAGGCAGTCCTCGATGCCGCGAATGGTGAACTCCTTGTCGCGTGTGCACATGAAGGCCTGCCCGGACCACTCGCCGCCGCGGTCGTAGTCGACTGCGTACACATAGTAAAAGCGCGCCACCAGGCTGCCGCGCAGCAGCGTCTCGCAGGAGCGCGCCGAGATGTTCCACCAGCCTTCGGTCATCCAGCCTTCGCCGTCCTTGTAGCCCAGCGCAACGCCAACGCGGCTGCCAGTATTGTTGCAGAGACGGAAATCGGCATGAGCCGGTTGAGCACTGAGCACGATAGCGAATGTTGCAAGCGCGACCGCCAAGACCGGAAACTCTGCAATGCGTACTGCGGAAGGTCACGTTGATTTCGCTGCGATTCGAGGTCGATTTCGCGTAATCGGCTAAGCCCTGTCAACGACGATGGCACGGAAGTCGTTCACGTTGGTGAAGGTGGGCCCGGTCATGAGCAGGTCGTCGAGGGCAGCGAAAAATCCGGTCGAATTGTTGTCGGCAAGGGACGCGGCAGGATCAAGGCCGCGGGCCCGGGCGCGGGCCGCGGTGCCGCTGTCGGCGAAGGCGCCGGCCGGGTCTGTGGCGCTGCCGGCGCCGCCATCGGTGCCATCGGTGTCGGCCGCCAGCGCCGGGATGCCCTTGGTGCCGTCCAGCGCCACAGCGAGCGCCAGAGCATATTCCTGATTGGGGCCGCCGCGGCCATTGCCGCGGATGCGTCACGGTCAGCTCGCCGCCGGACAGGATGACGGCGCGCTTGCCCTGCGCGGCGAGATCCCGCGCCAGCCTGGCATGGGCCGCCGCGACCTCGCGCGCCTCGCCTTCGAGATGCTCGCCCAGCATGATCACCTCATAGCCGGCCGCGGCGGCTTTGCGTTGCGCAGCGGCCAGCGCATCGGCGGGGCGCGCCGCCAGCGCAAAAGACGTGTTGGCGAAGGCGCTGTCACCCGGCTTGGGCGATTCATTGGCCGCATCGTTGAGCGCGCGCGTGACTGCCGCCGGCAGGTCGAGCTTGTAACGCGCCACGATCGCTCGCGCGTCGGCAAGCGTGGTCGGGTCCGGCACCGTCGGACCCGAGCCGATCGCGGACGGATCGTCGCGCGGCACGTCGGAAATCGCGATGGTGACGACACGGGCAGGCTGCGCCGCGCGCGCCAGCCGCCCGCCCTTGATGCGCGAGAGATGTTTGCGCACGCAGTTGATCTCGCCGATGTTGGCGCCGGAGCGCAGCAGCGCGCGCGTCACCGCCTGCTTGTCGGCAAAGCTCACGCCGTCTGCCGGCGCGATCCAGTTGGCCGACGCGCCGCCGGACATCAGGACAAGAACGAGATCGTCTTTGGTCGCGCTCGTCGGCGAGCTCAATCACGCGCGACGCAGCGCGCAATCCGGCTTCGTCCGGCACCGGATGCCCGGCCTCGATCATTTCGATGCGCTTGAGCGGCCGGCCATAGCCGTGACGGGCGACCGCTATCCCTTCGAGCGGGCGCGTCGCCGTAATGTTGCTCGGCGACCTCCGCCATCGCGCCGGCGGCCTTGCCGGCCGCCAGCACGATCAGCCGCCCCGCCGGCGGCTGCGGCAACAAGGGCCCGAGGCAGCTTGCCGGATGGGCGGCCGCGACGGCGGCATCGAACAGGCTGCGCAGAAAGTCGCGTGAGGCACTCATGTCCGGGGCTATGGAAAGCGAGGTGTGGCGTCTCTATGTTTAGCAGAGACCAGCCGCGAAGGAGCAGAGCCTTGGACGACAAAACCCGCACCGAGCTCGAAGCCGCGGTTTATCGCCGCCTGGTCGAGCATCTGCGCACGCGCACCGACGTGCAGAACATCGACCTGATGAACCTGGCCGGCTTCTGCCGCAATTGCCTGTCGAACTGGATGAAGGAAGCGGCCGACGCCAAGAGCCTGCCCATGACCAAGGAGCAGAGCCGCGAGATCGTCTATGGCATGCCCTATGACGAATGGCGCGCCAAATATCAGAAAGAAGCGACGCCGCAGCAGAAGGCCGAGTTCGACAAAGGCCACAAGCACTGACTGTGGACTCCTGTGAATGTCGGGGCCAGTGCAAAAGCATCAATGGCCTGCCGTGCCGGTTTTCTCCTTACATGACGCCACGTTTGCAGTCGTAAGGAGACCGCCATGCCCGCGTCAGCCGCCGCAGAAAAGAACCAGGAAACGGCACACCGTTTCGCCAAGGACCAGCTCAAGGCTGTGATCGAGCGCATCGAGCGGCTCGAGGAGGAGAAGAAGACCACCTCCGACGACATCCGCGAGATCTATGCCGAAGCCAAGATCAACGGCTTCGACGTCCAGGCGCTACGCACCATCGTGCGGCTGCGCAAGCTCGATACCGACGAGCGCAAGGAGCAGGAAGCCGTGCTCGAGACCTACATGCACGCGCTGGGGATGCTGAACTAGGCGCTTGTCCCGCATCGTCCGCTCGCGAGAAGGCTCCAGCGGACCCAGAGCAGCCTGCACAATCATTCGAAGGCTGGATTCCCGCTTACGCGGGAATGAGCGGAGTATTAATACAGCCCCGCGAGCGCTGCCGTCCGCGTGCCGAACGTCGCGGTCGCCACGAACACCACCGCATTGCCGCTAAACCGGTCGGTGCTCAGCTCGGCATAGGGCACGGCCGAGAAGCTCATCACCACGGCGGAGGTGGGCTTCTTCACGAATTCAGCGAATTGGCGGGTCTCGTATTTCCCGGTCGCGGTGGCGGTCAGGAAGCGGCTGGCGTTGGGCGCCAGCATGGTTGCGCGCAGCCACGGGTCCTCACCCAAGCCAAGGATCGCGTGCGTGTCGGCAACCTTGGTCGGTGCTGCGGCAAGCTTCGCCGTCGCGGGAGCCGAAATGACTTTTGGCGCCGCGCCCATCGGCTTGGTGACGGCCGCAACAGCATGTCGGCACAGCCGCCGGCGCAGCATAGGCGAAGACCTGGCCGGCGCTCGCCGTGATCACCGGCTCAGCGAGCGCGACCACGATGGCGCCAGCCGCGTTCGGCCGCGACGCCGGCGTCGGCACATAGGTCGCAATCTCGATGTCGCGCGCCGGCCGATGCTTCGGCACCGGGATCGCCGCAACGGCAGGCTTCGGCGCAACGCTGGCAACGAGAATCGGCTGGGCCGGCGCGGTGACCGGAGCAGGCGTGTCCTTCTTGAAGCCGAGCAGGGTCTCGATCAGGCCGGGCTGATTGGAAGGTCGCCGGCCGCTCTTCACTGTCATGCGTCGTAACGTTGCGGGCAGCAGCCAGAGTAATCGCGGACGGGCTGCGGCCCTGACGTTCGGCGTCGGCGAGCGCCAGCTCATAGGCCGGCAGCGGCTGTCCGTTCGATGGCAGATGCACAGTGCGGCCATCCGGGAAGACCTTGGCGAGCTGGTCGTAGGTCATGCGCGGCCAGTGCCGGATCGATCCGGTGTCGAGATGCACGAAGGGCGAGCCGGAGCTCGGATAGAAACCGACGCCGCCGCGCTGCATGCGCAGGCCGACTTCGCGGATTTTCTCCAGCGGCACGCCCGGGATGAAGAAGTCGAGCGCCAGGCCGCGCGTATGGTTGGAATTCTCGGCGACGCCGTTCGAGCGCTGGCGCAGCATCGCGTTGGTCTCGGGCGAGCGGTAGCCGCAGACGACTTCGATCGCCTGGGTGCCGCCGACGGCGCGGTTCGTTTCCCAAACGAGGTCGAACAGCTGCGGGTCCATCTCGACCTGCTGCTCCTTGCGCCAGTCGCGCATGAACCAGTTGAGCTGCTTGAGCGCGGCCTCGTCGTAACGGCCGTTGCGCTTGAAGGTGACGGTGAGCTCTTCGCCGGTGTGGGCGTTGCGGAACGACACCGTGCGGGTGTCGCCATTGGCGACGGCGGTCTGCATGTTGGAGCTGGCAGCGATGAGGAGTGCGGCGGTGAGAGTGGTTGTGCGGATGACGCGCGAAAGAACCGCGCTCAGGTCACATCGCAGCAATCGTTCGCGCGCTTCACGAACCGGCACGGTCCCAACCCTACTAATCCCGGGGCCGGCCGGGCTGATACGCGCCCGCAAGCCACTTTACAGTCTTGACGGGATCGGTTAATGCGCGCTGAACGCGCCCCCTCTTAGCCAGAGGATACTAGGCCAGCGGAGTGGGGCAAAAATGCGCCGGGCCGCCCAAGGGCGGCCCGGAAAATCGACGCGGGAAAAGTTCCCGATTACCGGAAGATGCGCTCGAAGAAGGAGAACGGATTGCGCGCCTCGCGGCGCTCGACCCGGCGCAGGATGTCCTGGTTGGTCTTGGCGGTAGTCAGCGCGGCCTCGCGCTGCTTGTCCTGCGGCGGTGCAACGTCGGCCACCTTGCGCTCATCGGTGCTCAGGATGGTCTGGATGCGGGCGTCGAAGCCGTAGAGGTCCTCGCGCTGGATCAGCCGGCCGGAGTCATCGACGAAGGCGGTCTGATAGGTGAGGTGGACCCGCGGCTGCTGCTGCAGCGTGAAGATCTTCTCCTCGTGCCCGAACATCTGCAGGATCTGCGACGAATTCGGCATCGGCCCGGCCATCGCGAGGCTCAGCATCACCTCGCCGAACTTGGTCGGGTCCTCGACGCGCATGCAGCCGTGGCTGAAGGCGCGGCGCTCATGCGAGAACAGCCGCTTCTCCGGCGTATCGTGCAGATACACCTGGAATTTGTTCGGGAAATTGAACTTGATCCGGCCCAGAGCATTGGCTGCTCCCGGCGGTTGAACGACGTTGATATTGCCGTCCGGCCCGCGCTTCACCTCGAGCCCCATGCGCTCGAAGATCAGCGGGTCCCTCTCGTACTGCGGCAGCAATTCGTTCTGGATGATCGACTGCGGCACGTACCAGGACGGATTGACGATCACGGTGTTCATCGCCGGCCGACAGCAGCGGCGTCGGCGTCTGCGGCTTGCCGGCCACGATCTTGGTGCGCCAGACCAGGCTGCCGTCCTTGACGACGCGCAGCGTGTAGTCCGGGATGTTGACCATCACGTAAGTGCGGCCGAGGTCGCGCGGCAGCCAGCGCCAGCGCTCCATATTGGCCGCGATGGCGTGGCTCGGATCGCCGAGCTTCGGCCCGTTGATGATGTCGATGGTGCGGTTGTTGATCTCGCCGCGCGCCTGGATGCCGTTCTTCTGCTGAATGAGCGCGATCGCCTTGGCGAGCTTGGCGTCATAGGTGGTGTCGTCGGGCTTGGCGCCCTTGATGCCGAGCTTGTCGCGCAGCTGCGGCACGCGCGGGTCCTTCTTGCCGACCTGGATGGCCGGGCCGTCCGGAATGCGGGCGGGGCCGGACTCGGCGACGCTGGCATTGGCGCGCACGCCGGCAAGCTTTGCCTTCAGCGCCTTGAAGCCGGCATGCGGCGGATTGAAGTTTTCGATCGTGGCGTCGATGTCGCCCGCCGCGATCTGGCGCAGCACGTCGCCCGGCTCGATGCCGCGATTGCCGTAATCGACTTCCGCCGACACCCGGGTCGGCGCGATGCGGCCGACCGAGAGGTGGCGCGCGTAATCGAGCACGGAATTGGTCAGGCGCAGGTCGCCTTCGGCCAGCGCATCGGCGCCGGTGAAGGTGCCGAATTCCGGCACCGGATAATCGGCGCTGTCGAGCGCATCGGTGCTGGCGTTCTTGAGCCGCGCGATCACGGTCTTGGCGCGATCGGTGAGGCGGCCATCCTTGATCCACAGCGGCGCGTAGTTGCGCGATCTTGTAGAAGTTCTCCGCGGCGATGCGCTCAGGCTGCCGCGCGATCGCCTTCTCGAATTGCTTGCCGGTCGCCATGGCGCGCAGGCGATCGGTGATCTGCGTGTCGCTTGCGGCGAACAGCCGGTCGATCGCGCTCTTGATTTCGGTGCCGATGCTGCGGCTCGGCAGCCCGCGGTGCAGGCGCACAGGCGCGGGCGCTTGCGCCATCGGAGTGGGCGCCACAGGCGGCGGAGTCTGCGCGACCGGCGGCGGAGTGTATTGCGGCTGCTGCACGACAGGCGCGGGCGCCGGAACCGGCGGCGCTTCGAAGCGCGGCTCTTCGGCGCGCGGCGTCGGCGTCGGAATGGCGGCAGGCGGCTGGGTGCGCGTCGTGTTGCGCGGCGCGTAATCGTTGATCGCCGCAGGCGGTGGCGGCGTCGTCAGGATTCGCGGCGATGCATCGCTGCCGCCAAGCGGCACAATGAGGCTCACCGCCGTCGCGGCCAGAAGGTCGATCCGGATCTTACGCATTACGCACTCCACCCAACTTTACGTCCCCAATATGCGCTCGAACGCCGTCGCGTTCGACGCATTTCGCGCGCCACTTGGCGTTAAGATAAACGCGGGGGACGAAAGTTAACGGGCGGACTAGTGGGCGTTTACGTTTTCGTCGAGGCCCAAACTCTCCAGCTTGCGATAGAGCGTGGAGCGCCCGATCCGCAATCGCCGCGCGACTTCGGACATCTGGCCCCGATAATGAGCGATCGCAAAGCGGATCGTGTCGCGCTCGATGTCATCGAGCGGCCTCACATCGCCGTCCAGATTAAGCAGCGGCAAAGCCGACGGCGACATCGTTAATTGTGGGGCATCGGGCACGATCGCGGTGTTGTCGTCACGCTGGGCGGCGATCTGCGGGAACTCGTTAATGCCAAGCGTCTCGCCTTCTGCCAGCACGACGGCGCGGAAAATCGCGTTTTCGAGCTGGCGCACATTGCCCGGCCACTCGTGCGATACGAGCAGCGTGAGCGCCTCGGCCGAGACGCCGCTGACGCGCTTGCCTTCCTCCGCCGCGAAACGGGCGATGAAATGCCGCGCCAGCTCGGCGATGTCCTCCTTGCGAGAACGTAGCGGCGGCACCGACAGCGGAAAGACGTGCAGGCGGTAGAACAGGTCCTCGCGGAAGCGGCCGGCTTTCACGTCGGCGATCAGATTGCGGTTGGTGGCGGAGATGATCCGCACATCGACCTTGACGTTCTTCTTGCCGCCGACCGGCTCGATCTCGCCTTGCTGCAGCGCGCGCAGCAGCTTGACCTGCGCCATCAGCGGCAGCTCGCCGATCTCGTCGAGGAACAGTGTGCCGCCATCGGCCTCGACGAATTTGCCGGGGTGTTTCTCGGTGGCGCCGGTGAAGGCGCCCTTCTCGTGGCCGAACAGAATTGACTCCACGAGATTATCGGGCAGCGCGCCGCAATTGACCGCGACGAACGGCTTGGCGCGCCGGTCGCCCGAGCCATGGATGGTGCGGGCGATCATCTCCTTGCCGACCCCGGATTTACCCTCGATCAGCGCCGGGATGTTGGAGGCCGCAGCTTTCTCCGCGCTGCGCAGCACGCCTTTCATCACCGCCGAGCGGGTGACGACGTCGGCGAAAGACAGCGTGCCCTCGCGGCTGCGCTTGAGCCGCTGCAGCTCGTTGCCCAGCGCCTTGGTGGCCAGCGCATTGCGCAAGCTGACCTGGATGCGCTCGGCGCCGGCCGGCTTGACCACGAAGTCGGTCGCGCCGGCGCGCATCGCCGAGACGACATTGTCGATGCCGCCATGCGCGGTCTGCACGATCACCGGAATGTTGCGTCCGGCGTCTTTCATGCGGGCCATCACGCCGAGCCCGTCGAGGTCCGGCATCACCAGGTCGAGGATCACGCAGTCGATCCGCTCGCCTTCAGGTCCGCAGAGGAGTTTCGTCGCCGCGTCGCCGCCATCCGCAGTGAGCGACTTGTAGCCGAAACGCTGCACCATGTTTTCGATGAGGCGGCGCTGAACCGGATCGTCGTCGACGACCAACACAACTGCGGACATTGGAAACTCCAACCGACTGTGCCGAATTGGAGCAATGTCGCCCGCTTTTGCTTAATGCCGTGTTAAGTCGACGGCAGAGCCGAGCTTTTCGTCGCGTCAGTTGGTGTCGAACACAGTCTCGAGGAAGCTGAGCACAATCGGCTTCACCTCAGGCGCGCCCCGCCAGATCATCTCAATGGCGATATACAGGATGATGGCGAGGCCCACATAGGCGATCCAGCGGTGCCTTTGCAGCAGGCCGGCAATGTAGTTCGCTGCGACGCCCATCAGCGCAATCGACAGGACGAGACCAAAGACGAGCACATAGGGATGCTCCCGCGCCGCGCCGGCCACTGCCAGAACATTGTCGAGCGACATCGACACGTCAGCGATGAGAATTTGCAGCGCAGCCTGCCCAAAGGTCTTGCGGGAGACCCGGCCCGAGATGGTGCCGTCGGCATTGATGTCGATACCCGACAGCGCTTCGCCGGCATTGATCTCGTCGTCGTGCGATGTGCGCAATTCGCGCCACATCTTCCAGCATACCCAGAGCAACAGGATGCCGCCGGCAAACAGCAGGCCGACGATCTGAAGTAACTGGGTGGTGACGGCGGCAAAGCCGATCCGCATCGCGGTGGCTGCGCCGATGCCGACCAAGATAGCCTTGGTGCGCTGTTCAGCCGGCAGTCCCGCCGCGGCAAGGCCAATGACGATTGCATTATCGCCGGCGAGAACCAGGTCGATCATGATGACCTGGAAGAAGGCCATCAATGCGGGAGAAGTGAACGCTTCGAACATTTACGGGCTCTCTGTTGGTCCAGCCGACATCGCAGCCTTGCGGCTGCCAGAGGGGCCCGGTCTGGGGTTGGTTGGGATTACTGCGTTTGCGCCACCGTGAAGGTCTGTTGGATCGCTTCCGGATTGCTGAGGATCGCGGCGGCGCAGCCGATCAGCGCGAGCGCGCCGGCGATATCGAGAAGGGTGGGTGAGGTGTCCTGGCGCTCTTTCATGCGGAGCGCGAACAGGGCGGTCGGCATGGCGGCGGCGATCGCCGCGGCGCTGATGGTTGGAAGCAGCGCGGCGTGCGGCGCCATTCCGCCGATGAGGAGGAAAAAACCGATCGCGAGCGCCAGCGGACCACCGACCACAAGAGCCGGGGCAGGGACCTGCCCATTCAGCGCGGGGAGGGTACGGCGATCGGCCATCGGCAGGCTCCGAACCTCTGATTACGATAGTTTCGTAACTCTGAAACTATCTAAAATCAATATAGTTCAGAACCGCAGAAAGCGGGGCAGAGCCTGAGCTCCGGCGGGCCTTAATCCCGAGGATTCGACCCGTTTTTGGGGGTAGCCGCGGCGGGCTACGACGCGACGGTCACGTGCATGGTTGCGGCCGGGGTCAGTTCGACCCGCTTCCTGATGCTCGACGTCCGGATTCCAGCCGAGGATTGCGAGCATCACGAAGAACCCGACCACATAGGCGACGGCGACAGGCCAGCCGTCGCGCAGCCAAAGGCCGACCGACTTCGCCTCCGGATACATGTTCGAGAGCGCGACGCCGGCGGAGGACCCGAACCAGATCATCGAGCCGCCGAAGCCGACGCAGTAGGCGAGGAAGCCCCAGTCGTATCCGCCTTGCTTGAGCGCGAGCGCGGTGAGCGGGATGTTATCGAACACCGACGACAGGAAGCCGAGCCCGAGCGCGGTCTGCCACGACGCCGCAGGCAGCTCTTCGACTGGCATCAGCGATGCGCTGGTGACGAGGGCGAGCAGGAAGATCGTGCCTTTGAATGTCTCCGGCATGATCGCCCAATCCGGACGGCGCAGCGGCGCGGTCGCCAGGATGACGATCCAGACTGCGAGACCGATGACAGGAACGATATTAAGGAGGGCGGGGAATTCGAAGATTGGCGATCACGTTTGCCAGGATCGCGATGACGAGGATCGCGGCGACGATGCCCACCGACGTCCAATCGATGCGCACGCCGCGCGGCGCATCCTTGAGGATTGGCGACAGACGGTGCTGCGCGAGCGATGCCGGAATGCCATAGATGAGGAAGCCAGCAACTGCGGCAACGTAGGCTTCGACAACAACCAACGGACTGACGCCGTCGATCCACATCATGGTGGTCGTCGTGTCGCCGACCACGCTGCCGGATCCGCCCGCATTAGAGGCCGCAACGATGCCGGCGAGATAGCCGATGTGAACTTTGCCCTTGAAGACGTGGCGCGCCATCGTGCCGCCGATCAGCGCCGCCGCGATATTGTCGAGGAAGCTCGAAAGAACGAACACGATCGCGAGCAGCGCAGACCGCCTTTCCAGCCATCCGGCAGAAACGCGCGGCATCTCGTCGGGCACGCGGCTGTTCTCGAAATGCCGCGACAGGATCGCGAAGCCCATCAGCAGCAGGAACAGATTGGCGAGAATGACCGCTTCGTGCTGCATGTGCAGCGCGAGCCCGCCAAGACCCGCTCCAGTTTTGAAACCGGTGAAGAGCAGCTTGTAGATGACGATCGCGGCCAGGCCGGTGAGGGCGACCTGCAGCGTCTTGTGGTGGAAGACCGCGACGCCGATCAGCGTCAGGGCGAACAAGATGAAGTCGACCGGAATGCCGAACACATAGATCGAACTCAAAGCGCCCTCCGCCTCACGATCCCCAGATTGCCTATGGCTGCCAGACCGGCTCGCGGCGGTCAAAGCCGGCTGTGGCTATCTCCCTCGGCGGCAAGGCTTTCCCGCTTGGTGGACGAAGGGCCATTCGCCGAATTTGGCTTTATGAAACTAGAACCTCATAAGAATATTCTGTAGTTTAGTAGACTATGAAACAGCCCCGTCTGAAGTCCGATGTCCCGCCGAAGGAGGGCGTCAATGCAGCTGGCGAAGACATGCGCCTGACACAAAGAAGATGCGCCGCGAGGCGGGCACGTGGCTCAAGGAGCTGCGCGGCAAGGCCGGTATGTCGCAGATCGAACTCGCTGACCTGCTGGGGCTGAAATACTACACATTCATTTCCCAGGTTGAGAACGGCTTCGGCCGCGTCCCGACCGAAAGCATGGAAGCGTGGGCGCGCGCGCTCGGCGTCAGGAGCCCTCGGCTTTCGCGAAGAAGCTGCTGTCCTTCTACGACCCGGAAATGTACCGGCTGCTGTTCGAGGTGAAGAAATGAACGTCGTCGCTTTCCGCCCGCGCGAGCCGCTGCCGATGCAGTGGCAGGGCGCTGAAATCAACGCGATGCTCGCCGCCTGCGGCGACGCGCTCGACAAGGGCGCGGCGACCAGCTGGCACGTCGGCAGCACCGAAGCCGGCGATCCGCAGCTCTATCTGCTCGGCCCGGCACCCGACTACGATTGCATCCTGTCCATATCGCGGCTCGGCCGCCTCTATGTGCTGGAGGACGGGCAGGGCCATGTCCTGTTCGAGCACGACGCGATGGGTCACCTGGCCGATCAGGTGCGCAGCACCTTGCGCCGGCACAAGACGGCCATCGTGGCAAAGGTCGTCGTGGCCTGGGGCGCGGTTCGCGCGAGCCTTCGAGGAGCGCATCGAGCCGATGCTGGCCGAGCCGATGGAAGTGCTCACCCACGTGGCGCCGCAACTCGCCGCGTTGGCCTGAGTTTCAGCCTTCCGAATATTGATTGGGCGGCGCAGGCGGGCCATATCAGGCTTACCCTGCGCCGTTCTAGCTTAGCATCGGGGGCGCAACTCCAGCTCAGGAACTCTTGCGCCCATGCCGTCCGCCCGCGCCGCCGCCAAAAAAGCAAAGACCAAGACGCCGAAGCTCGGCGCATTGCCGGAATGGAATCTGGCCGACCTCTACGAGTCGATCGACAGCCCCAAGGTCAAGCTCGACCTCGAGAAGGGCGACGCCGAGTGCGCCAAGTTCGAGGCGGACTACAAAGGCCGGCTCGAGGAGCTCGCCAGGAACGATCCGGCCGCGCTGGCCGAGGCGCTCAAGCGCTATGAGGCGATCGAGGATCTGCTCGGCCGCGTCATCTCCTATGCGGCGCTGGTCTATGCCGGCAACACGATCGATCCGGCGCGCGCCAAATTCTACGGCGACGTGCAGGAGCGCATCACCGCGGCGTCGCTGCATCTTCTGTTCTTCACGCTGGAACTCAACCGCATCGACGATGCGCGTGCTCGACAAGGCGATGGCGGAGCCCTCGCTCGGCCATTACCGGCCGTGGATCGAGGACGTGCGCAAGGAAAAGCCCTATCAGCTCGAGGACCGCGTCGAGCAGCTGTTCCACGAAAAATCGGTGACGGGCTATTCGGCCTGGAACCGGCTGTTCGACGAGACCATCGCGGCGCTGCGCTTCAAGGTCGACGGCAAGGAGCTTGCGCATCGAGCCGACGCTCAACCTGCTGCAGGACAGCGACGGAAGAAGCGCAAGGCCGCGGCGCAGGCGCTCGCCAAGACGTTCAAGGAGAACCTGCGGCTGTTCACGCTGATCACCAACACGCTCGCCAAGGACAAGGAAATTTCCGACCGCTGGCGCGGCTTCGAGGACGTCGCCGACGCGCGGCATCTGTCGAACCGCGTCGAGCCCGAGGTGGTCGAAGCGCTGGTCGAGGCGGTGCGCGACGCCTATCCGCGGCTGTCGCACCGCTACTACGCGCTGAAGGCGAAGTGGTTCGGCAAGAAGAAGCTCGCCGCATTGGGACCGCAACGCGCCGCTGCCGAAGGTCGCGCAGCGCACGATCCGCGTGGAACGAGGCGCGCGACACGGTGCTCACCGCCTACGGCGCGTTCTCGCCGAAGATGGCGGAGATCGCCGCAGCGCTTCTTCGACAAGCGCTGGATCGACGCGCCGGTGCGGCCGGGCAAGTCGCCCGGCGCCTTCGCGCATCCGACGGTGCCGTCGGCGCATCCCTATGTGCTGCTCAACTACCAGGGCAAGCCGCGCGACGTGATGACGCTCGCGCATGAGCTCGGCCACGGCGTGCACCAGGTGCTCGCCGCGCCGAACGGCGCGCTGATGGCGCCGACGCCGCTGACGCTCGCCGAGACCGCGAGCGTGTTCGGCGAGATGCTGACCTTCCAGCAAGCTGCTCGCCGACACCACCGACAAGAAGCAGCGCAAGGCGATGCTCGCCGCCAAGGTCGAGGACATGATCAACACGGTGGTGCGGCAGATCGCGTTCTATTCGTTCGAGCGCAAGGTGCACACTCGAGCGCAAGAACGGCGAGCTGACGGCGGAGCGGCTCGGCGAACTCTGGATCGAGGTGCAGGGCGAGAGCCTCGGCCCCGCGATCGAATCTCGAGCCGGGCTACGAGACCTTCTGGGCCTACATCCCGCACTTCATCCATTCGCCGTTCTACGTGTACGCCTATGCGTTCGGCGATTGCCTGGTGAACTCGCTCTACGCGGTCTACGAGCGCGCGTCCGAAGGCTTTGCCGAGCGCTACCTCGCCATGCTCGCCGCCGGCGGCACCAAGCATCATTCCGAATTGCTCAAGCCGTTCGGCCTCGACGCCACGCGATCCGAATTTCTGGCAGGGCGGGCTTGTCGGTGATCGACAAGCTGATCGACGAGCTGGAAGCGCTTGGAACGCATCGGCAAATGCCATGGCGCACGCGCAACGACCGATCGCGAACGCAACCGCTTCACCGCCCGCGCCAAGCGCTATGCGCGCGTCGGCACCAATGTCGGCGGCGTCGCGGCGCGGATGGCGCGGCGCAGCGCTTCTTCGGCATGCAGCTCGACCGTCGCCGGCAACGCGCTCGACCTTGCCGCCGCGCTCGGCGGGCTGAAAGGGCCGATCATGAAGGTGGCGCAGCTGCTCGCCACCATTCCCGATGCGCTGCCGCCGGAATACGCCGCCGAGCTGATGAAGCTGCAGAGCGAAGCGCCGCCGATGGGCTGGGCCTTCGTGCAAGCGGCGCATGACGCGCGGAGCTCGGCGCCGACTGGGAGAAGAAATTTCAAGTCATTCGAGCACCAGCCGGCCGCGGCCGCCTCGCTCGGGCAGGTGCATCGCGCGCGATCGCTCGACGGCGAGCGAGCTCGCCTGCAAGCTGCAATATCCCGACATGCAGTCGGCGGTGGAAGCCGACCTGCAGCCAGCTCGGCATGGCTGCTCGCGATCCACCGGCGCATGGATCCGGCGATCGACACCAGCGAGATCGCCAAGGAGATCGGCGCGCGCATGCGCGAGGAGCTCGACTATCGCCGCGAGGCGAAGCACGTCGCGCTCTATCAGCGACATGCTGGCCGACGAGCACGACGATCCGCGTGCCCGGACGTGTGGCCGGAACTTCGACCGGCCGCCTGCTCACGCTCGACTGGCTGGAGGGCAAGCGGCTGCTCGAGCACAAGGACGCGCCGCTCGCCGACCGCAACCGGCTCGCGCAGCGCGATGTTCACGGCCTGGTGGATGCCGTTCAGCCGCTTCGGCGTGATCCACGGCGATCCGCATCTCGGCAACTACACGGTGTTCGAGGAGAGCGGGCAGAGCCGCGCCGGCGATCAACCTGCTCGACTATGGCTGCATCCGCATCTTTCCCGCCGAGCTTCGTCGGCGGCGTGGTCGATCTCTATCGCGGCCTGCAGCGACGGCGACGACGCGCGCGTCGTGCACGCCTACGAGACCTGGGGCTTCAAGAAGCTCGTCACGCGAACTGATCGACACGCTCAACATCTGGGCGCGGTTCATCTACGGCCCGCTGCTGGACGACCGCGTGCGCACCATCGCCGACGGCGTGAAGCCCGCCGAATATGGCCGCCGCGAGGCCTTCCGGGTGCACCAGGCGCTGCGAGAGCAGGGGCCCGGTGACGGTGCCGCGCGAATTCGTGTTCATGGACCGCGCCGCGATCGGGCTTGGCGGCGGTGTTCCTGCATCTGCGGGCGGAGCTGAATTTCTACCGGCTGTTCAAGCGAGGCGATCGAGGATTTCTCGGTGGCGCAGGTCGCCGAGCGGCAGGCGCAAGGCGCTGGCGGCGGCCGGGCTTTAAGCGAACGCGCCATGAGCTGCGCCAGCAGCGGCCGCATTGCCCGGTCGCGCGCGTTTCCGCTAAGCCTCGCCGAACGGATCCTCGAGTTCTCCGACGGAGGACAGACAATGGCCGAGCACGGCAAGCGCCGGAATACGCCACCGCGCCGGGCAACGACTATCGCCAGCATGAAGGCACTGTACGAGGCGCTTCCTCATAGCTTCATCGGACGTCAAGTGTGGCGATCGATCTCGGCATCGTCGATCGTGCTCGGCGTTGCTTCGTGGATCTTCATCTGCGTGATGCCGTCCAGCCTTCAGCCGCCGGACGGTCGCGCGTGCCTGTCGCCTGGCTCGCGCGTTGCCGAACTGCGGACTGGGCGCGCATGAAGAATGCGCGATTGCCATGCCGAGATCGAGGCCGACCGAGCCGCGCGTCGCCGCCACGCCGGACACGGTCAAGAAGCATGACGGCGCTCGGCGCCGAGGTCGCGGTCGAGACCGGCGCGGGCATGCGCATCCGGCATTCTCGACGCCGATTTCGAGGCGGCCGGCGCGCAAGATCGCGAACGGCGGACGCCGCCAAGGACGCCGACGTCGTGCTCAAGGTGCGCCGGCCCGACGCACGGACGAGCTCGCCGGACTACAAGCGCGGCGCGCTCGTCGATCGCCATCATGGATCCCTACGGCAACGAGGCCGCGCTCGCAGCAGCTCGCCGACGCCGGCGTCGCCGCCTTCGCCATGGAGTTGATGCCGCGCATCACCCGCGCGCAGTCGATGGACGTGCTCTCGACCAGGCCAATCTCGCCGGCTATCGCGCGGTGATCGACGCGGCGGCCGAATACGGCCGCGCGCTGCCGATGATGATGACGGCGGCCGGCACCGTGCCGGCGGCGAAAGTCTTCGTCATGGGCGTCGGCGTCGCCGGCCTGCAGGCGATCGCGACCGCGCGCCGGCTCGGCGCCATCGTCACCGCGACCGACGTGCGGCCCGCCGCCAAGGAGCAGGTCGAGAGCCTCGGCGCGAAATTCGTCGCCGTCGAGGACGAGGAATTCAAGCAGGCGCGAGACCGCCGGCGGCTACGCCAAGGAAATGTCGAAGGAGTATCAGGCCAAGCAGGCCGCGCTCGTCGCCGAGCACATCAAGAAGCAGGACATCGTCATCACCACGGCGCTGATTCCCGGCCGCCCGGCGCCGAAGCTGATCTCGCAAGGCGATGGTGGCCTCGATGAGGCCGGGCTCGGTGATCGTCGATCTCGCGGTCGAGCGCGGCGGCAATGTCGAGGTGCGCGAAGCCCGGCGAGGTCGCGGACGTCGAACGGCGTCAAGATCGTCGGCTACCTCAACGTGGCCGGGCGGCTCGCGGCCATCGGCCTCGGCGCTCTACGCCAAGAACCTCTTCGACGTTCCTCGAAATCCTGATCGACAAGAAGAGCAAGACGCTCGCGGTGCAACTGGGACGACGAGATCGTCAAGGCGCACGCTGCTCACCCGCGACGGCGCCGTCGTGCATCCGAACTTCCAGCCGAAGAGCGCAGCCTAAGGAGACCATGCATGGGAAGCGCAGTCGATCCCTTCGTCTTCCGGCTCTCGATCTTCGTGCTCGCGGTCTTCGTCGGCTATTACGTGGTCTGGTCGGTGACGCCGGCGCTGCATACGCCGCTGATGTCGGTGACCAACGCGATCTCCTCGGTGATCGTGGTCGGCGCGCTGCTGGCGGTCGGCGTCGACGCTCGCCGGCGACGATCCGGGGCGCTGGTGGGCGCGCGCCTTCGGCTTCGTCGCGCTGGTCCTCGCCTCGGTGAACATCTTCGGCGGCTTCCTGGTCACCCAGCGCATGCTCGGCATGTACAGAAGAAGAAGAAGTGAGCCGCCGATGAACGCCAATCATCGCCGCGCTGCTCTATCTCGTCGCCGGCGTCCTTTTCATCCTCGCGCTGCGCGGGCTGTCGAGCCCGGCCACTCAGCCGGCAGGGCAACATGTTCGGCATGGTCGGCATGGCGATCGCCATCGTCACCACGCTGGCGCTGCGTCCGCCGCCGAGCGTCGGCGCCTGGGTGCTGGTGCTGTCGTCGGCATCGGCATCGGCGGCGGCATCGGCGCGGTGATCGCGCGGCGCGTGCCGATGACCGCGATGCCGCAGCTGGTCGCGGCGTTCCATTCGCTGGTCGGCATGGCCGCGGTGCTGGTCGCGGCGGGCGCGCTCTATGCGCCGGAGGCCTTCGGCATCGGCACGGTCGGCGCGATCCACGGCGCGAGCCTGGTCGAGATGTCGCTCGGCGTCGCCATCGGCGCCATCACCTTCACCGGCTCGGTGATCGCCTTCCTCAAGCTCGACGGCCGCATGAGCGGCGCGCCGATCCTGCTGCCGTGCCGGCACGTCATCAACATCGCGCTCGGCGCTGGCGCTGGTCTTCTTCATCTATCGGGTTCGTGCGTGACCGAGAGCCAGTTCGTCTTCTGGCTGATCACGCTGCATCGCGCTTCGTGCTCGGCGTGCTGATCATCATCCCGATCGGCGGCGCCGACATGCCGGTCGTGATCTCGATGCTCAATTCCTATTCCGGCTGGGCGGCGGCCGGCATCGGCTTCACGCTCGGCAATTCCGCGCTGATCATCACCGGCGCGCTGGTCGGCTCCTCCGGCGCGATCCTCTCCTACATCATGTGCAAGGGGATGAACCGCTCGCTTCATCTCCGTCATCCTCGGCGGCTTCGGCGGCGAGACGGCAGGCCGCGGCGGGCGGCGGAGACAGCGGCCGGTCAAGCTCGGCTCGGCGGAAGACGCCGCCTACATCATGAAGAACGCGTCGAAGGTCATCATCGTGCCGGGCTACGGCATGGCGGTGGCGCAGGCGCAGCATGCGCTGCGCGAGATGGCCGATCATGCTCAAGAAGGAAGGCGTCGAGGTCAAATACGCCATCCATCCGGTGGCGGGCCGCATGCCCGGCCACATGAACGTGCTGCTGGCGGAAGCCAACGTGCCCTATGACGAGGTGTTCGAGCTCGAGGACATCAATTCCGAATTCGCGCAGGCCGACGTCGCCTTCGTGATCGGCGCCAACGACGTCACCAATCCGGCGGCGGAAGACGACAAGACCTCGCCGATCTACGGCATGCCGGTGCTGCAGGTGTGGAAGGCCGGCACCGTGATGTTCATCAAGCGCTCGCTGGCGCTCGGGCTATGCCGGCATCGACAATCCGCTGTTCTATCGCGACAACACGATGATGCTGCTCGGCGACGCCAAGAAGATGGCCGAGAGCATCGTCAAGGCGCTTTAGACTCGATTTCAAATTCTCAGCGTCGAATTATTTCGCCGATAACCGCGTTGCGAGCGCTAGCGGGGATTGCCCCGACGCCGCCATGGTGAGCGCACCTCCGGCTCCCTAGCATCTCCACAAGCCAAGCAAGCGCTTAGTGCGTGGGGGTGTTTCATGTTGAGCGATCCGTCCTTTCCACCCAGTCAGATTATCCAGTTCGGCCGCCGCGCGCGGGCCACCTCGCGTCTGCATTCTCGACCATAAGCCGCATGTGCGCTCGTTCCTCGCCGGCATGCTGGACGAGATCGGCTTCGCCACCCGCGAATGTGGCGCGGCCGAGCTCAAGGCCATCCTCAACGAGTTTGTGCCGGACCTCGTCGTGCTCGGTCCGCTCAACGGCGCTGCCGAAGTCGGCCTGATCCTTCAGTCGCTGAAGTTCGCCGGCTTCTTCGGGCGGCGTCATGCTGTTCGGCGGCCGCAATTCGATGGCGCTGATGGAGATGCAGGAACTGGGCGAGCGCGTCGGCCTCGGGATGCTGCCGCCGCTCGGCACACCGTTCCACGACAACGCGTTGCGCGAGAATGTGTCACCGTTCCTGCCGATCGTGCCCGCGCCGGACATCGCGGTCGATGCCGAAGAAGCGATGCAGAACGGCTGGCTGGAGATGTGGTACCAGCCCAAGATCGATCCGCATTCGCTGAAAACCCAGGGCGCCGAAGCGATCGTGCGGGTGCGCCACCCGAGCTGGGGCCTGATGTCGCCGTCGCATTTCAGCCCGGGCGCAAGCGACCCTTATCTCCAGCGCTTCTCGCAATTCGTGATCATGCGCACGCTGTCGGACTGCATGAGCATCGCCACCGAAACCAATCCGCTCCACATTTCGGTCAACCTGCCGGTTTCGGCGCTCGACGACATGGCCTTCGTCGATAACGTGCTGGACGCGATTCCCGAGCATGTCTGCAAGCGTTCGCTGCAGATCGAACTGCGTTGCGCCGACATCGTCGGCGATATGCTTCACATTCGCCAGCTCGCCGCGCAGCTCGCCTTCCGCAACATCGGCATCTGCATCGACGATATCGGCAATGAGGGCGCCTCGCTTGCGGGGCGGGCCGATCTGCCGGTGGTCGAAATGAAGGTCGGGCGCCGCTATGTCCACGGCGTCGCGGACGACCGTCTCAAGCAGGCGGTGTGCTCGGAGATCATCACCACGGCACGCAACAGCGGTGCGCGGGCGGTCGCCGAAGGCGTCGACACCCACGCCGATTACATGGCCGCGCGCTCGCTCGGCTTCGATCTTGTGCAGGGCAAGTTGTTCGGTGGGCCGATGGAGCTTCGGAAATTCGAGCGCACGGTGCTCGGCACCCGCGGGCAGCCGGCGCGCAACGTAAACTGATCTTGCGCGTGCTTAAGCCTTCGGTGAGGCCGGGTTTTCCGCCGGCAACGGAATGCGCACCCGCACCCGCAGGCCTTCCGGCCGCCAGTCGACTTCCGTCTCGGCGTTGATCTGCCGCGGCAGCACGCTGGTGATGAGCTGCGAGCCGAAGCCATCGCGCGCCGGCTTCGTGATTTCCGGACCGCCGCTCTCGATCCAGTCGAATTCGAGCCGCCGCTGATCGGCCTCGATCAGAATGCGCCAGGTCGCGTCGACGCGCCCGGCCAGCGCCGAGAGCGCGCCATGCTTGGCCGCATTGGTGGTGAGCTCATGCAGGGCAAGACCGAGCGGAACGGCATAGCGGGTCGGAATTTCGATGGCCGGGCCGTTCATCACGACGCGCTCGCCGCTCGCATCGTCGAACGGATCGAGCTCGCTGTGCAGCATCGAATCGAATGCGACGACACGCGCGCCGTCCGACATCAAGAGGTGAGTCCGCGCCAGCGCGGCGATGCGGCCGATCAACGCGTCCTTGAAGCCTTCCACCGTCTCGGATGACTTCGCGGTCGAGCCGACGATGGCCTGCGCGATCGCGAGCGTGTTGCGCACGCGATGATGCACTTCGCGGGTCAGCATATGCTGCTCCTGCTCGGCGCGCTTCTTGTCGCTGATGTCGACCAGCATGTTGACCGCGCCGACCAGCCGGCCCTGGGAATCGAACAGCGGGGTCGGGATAGGGCGCAAACGGCACCCGCGTGCCGTCCGGCCGTTCGGCAATCGCCTCGAGGCCGCGGATCGGCTTGCCTTCCTTCAGCGCCATCGCCATCGGGCAGGCATCGTGGGCCAGCGGCTCGCCGTCCGGCCAGAACAGCTTCCACGAGCCGCACCAGGATTGGTTGCCGAGCTCGGGCCGGTAGCCCCAAAGATCAGCCGCGGCGTGGTTGTAATAGGTCAGCCGGCCGGCGGTGTCGGTCGTATAGATCGCAGCCGGCAACACATCGAGCAGCTGATGGAACCGCCGCTCGCGCTCGCGCGGCGACACGTCGGGATGGTTGTTCAGGTCGACAATGTTGCTCGAATTCGGCGCCTCGCGAACGGCGAGTGCATTCTCGAATTCGGTTTCCAGAAACCCGACTCGCTTGTCCATTCCACCCAAAGACCCGGCCTTTATTTCAGTTCAGTCATCCCCGCGGCTTCGTGCAGCCATGCCCTTGTTTCGCAGGGCTTTTCAGGACTACAGGTGTCGCTAACGCACACAATGTCGAAAGGTTGCCTCAAATCCGTAAAGATGGAGCGAATGGTTGATCGTGATGCGCCGGAGCATCACCGGCGAGCCAAGGTCCGGCGCCCGATCCGCCTAGGGGCGATGCGGTAATGGCCATCCTGAAGTGGGTTCTGATCCTCGCCGGTGCTTACGTCGCGCTGCTCGGCGCGATGTATGTCTTCCAGCGCTCGCTGATGTACTTCCCGGACACGCGGCGCACGCCGCCGGCCCAGGCCGGCTTGCCGCAGGCCGAGGAGGTCACCCTCACCAGCGCGGATGGCGAGACCCTGATCGCCTGGCACGTGCCGCCGCAGGGGCAGAAGCCCCTCATTCTGTACTTCCAGGGCAATGGCGGCGCCCTCAATTTACGCGCGGACCGCTTCCGCAAGCTGACCGCCGACGGGACCGGACTGCTGGCGCTCAGCTATCGCGGCTATGGCGGCTCGAGCGGCAAGCCGAGCGAGACCGGGCTGATCGCGGATGCGCAGGCCGCCTATGCATACGCGGCGGCGAAAGTACCAGCCGAGCGCATTGTCGTGTTCGGCGAGTCGCTCGGCACCGCGGTCGCGATTGCCACCGCGGCGGAGCGGCCGGTCGCCGCCGTCATTCTGGATGCGCCGTTCACATCGGCGGCGGAAGTTGCCGCCGCGGTCTATTGGTTCGCGCCGGTCCGCTGGCTCATCAGGGATCCGTTCTATTCAGACCGGCGTATCGGCAAGATCAAGGTGCCGTTGCTCGTGCTGCATGGCGAGCGCGACAACATCATTCCAATCGCCTTTGCCGAGAAGCTTTACGCCATGGCGATCGAGCCGAAGAAATTCGTGCGCTATCCGCTCGGCGGTCACGTCAATCTCGACCAGTACGGCGCAACCGACGCCGTCCGCGCGTTTCTGGCCGAGTATTTTCCGGGACGCTAACGACGCTGGAATTTGATGTCGGTCAGCGTCGCGCCGAGCGTCGCGCACCGTCATTGAAAATGAATTTGCGAGAGTTAAGCGCCAGCGCGACATTCGCGCTCGGCGTCAAGCCGGGAAAGCGCGCGATGAAATTCGGCGACGTCGCCCTCGCGTTCACCGGTCGACCGCGCCGTCAAGAACACTCGCGCGACCGCCCTCTGCGCGGCTGGTTTGCACGCACCGTGCCGGTGAAGCTCGACCCGTCGAACGTCACCGACATCTGCCACCGCTTTCTCAAGCCCGCCGGCGCCATTGCATGAGCGTGTCGGCGGCTGAAATGCGTGGCCGATGCATCGATCTGCACGCGTGCGGCACTGCGTCTGCTGGAAACGTCTGAAACGGCGCATCGCGATCAGTGCCTGAACCGCTCCAGCCGCCGTTGAAAGCCGGAGCGGAGTCGGGCGAGCGTCGTTTGGCTCAGCGCGCCGAGCAGCGCGAAGGCACTCGCCAGCGTCGCCACTCTGCGCAGGCATCTCATATTGTAGACACGGCGCATCGGCCGCTATTTCGCAGCGTCGCAGCCCCACAAAACAATAGCGCGGGCCGATCGACCCGCGCCACGTCCAAACTCGTAAAACTTGGGCTTAGCCGAACCGGCGCGGGCCGCCAGGGCCACGGCCTTCACCCGGAGCCGGCTTCGGCTTGGCGGGGAGGAGGCCTTCGCGCTGCAGCTTCTTGCGCGCCAGCTTGCGCGCCCGGCGGATCGCTTCCGCCTTTTCACGGGCTTTCTTTTCGGAGGGCTTTTCGTAGTGGCCGCGGAGCTTCATCTCGCGGAAGATGCCCTCGCGCTGCATCTTTTTCTTGAGCGCCTTGAGGGCCTGATCGACGTTATTGTCACGGACGAGAACCTGCACGAATGCTCCTGTGTTTGGTCCGGATCGGAAAATGGGGTTCGAAAAAGGCCCGAAACTGGGCCCTTTAAGTCGCGCGGCATTACCAGAAAAGGCCTTAAGAGTCTCATTGGCCGGCGCGTTTGCGACCCGTCCGGACACTGAAACTCGCGTTCCGAGCGTGGAGAACCGCCGCTTAATCGTTGGCTCGGCCCCACAGCCGAGAGTATAAAACGCGTTTTCCTGAACTCGAGCGGGAACGGCCGTGAACATTCAGATGTCGAATCCGACCAGCAAGCAACAGCTCGGCGCATTGGTGACCGAGGGCAAGACCAAGAAGGTCTACGAGATCAAAGGCTCGGACCTCGTCAGCGTCATCTCCAAGGATGACATCACGGCAGGCGACGGCGCCAAGCACGACATCATCAAGGACAAGAGCCGGCTCGCCAACCAGACCACGTCCAACGTTTTCCGCCTGCTCAAGGCCTGCGGCCTCCCGGTCGCCTTCGTCGAGCAGGACAGCGCAACCTCATTCGTTGCGCCGAAGTGCAACATGCTGCCTTACGAGGTGGTGGTGCGGCGCGAGGCGCACGGCTCGTACCTCAAGCGCATGCCGCAGCTCGCCAAGGGCCACCTGTTCTCGCAGTTGCTGGTCGAGTTCTTCCTCAAGACCAAGGACAAGAACTGGAAGGGCAAGCCGCTGGTCGCTGACGACCCGCTGATGAGCTACGAGAAGGGCAAGCAGGAGATCCGGCTGTTCAATCCGGCCAAGCCGATCCACGGCCAGGAGCCGTTCCTCACCCTGCCGCAGAGCGACGTCTTCACCCACAAGAACGAAGTCGAGATGCAGCAGGAGATGGCGAAGCTCGCCCGCCGCGCCTTCCTCGTTCTGGAAAAAGCATGGTCGCTCGAAGGCGGCACTCTGGTCGACTTCAAGGTCGAGTTCGGCACCGACGCGAAGGGCAACCTGCTGCTCGCCGACGTGATCGACAACGATTCCTGGCGCGTGCTCGAAAGCGGCGCCTATCTCGACAAGCAGGTCTATCGCGATGGCGGCGCGCTCGACGACGTCGCCGCAAAATATGCGCGCGTTGCCGACATCACCGGCGGCTTCCGCGTGCCGAAGCAGCGCATCATCCTGTGGCGCGGCTCCGACAAGGACAATCCGGAAGCCTTCACCAAGGCGCTCGGCGAATATGCCGACCTGATGGAGGTCGTGACCTGCTCGATCCACAAGGAGCCGGTGCGCGGCGCCCAGATCATCGCCAGGATGGTGCAGGAAGTGCCCGACACCGTGGTGATCGCCTTCATCGGCCGCTCCAACGGCGCCGGCCCTGTTCTCTCGGCGGTCGCCGGCGTGCCGGTCATTACCGTGCCGGCTTCGGTCAAGGAATTCCCCGACGATGTGTGGTCGTCGCTGCGCGCGCCGTCCCTGGTGCCGGTGATGACGGTGCTCGAGCCGTCCAATGCCGTGCTGGCGGCGCTGCAAATCCTCGCCGCGCGCAATCCCAAGCTTTACGCCTATCTGCGCGGCGACCTCGAAACGCGGATGGTCAACACCATCCCGCTGTGACAGCGTAGCGGCCGGGGGTGGAGCGTGGCCAAGCCGGGCGCAAAACGAAAACCATCGACGCGCAAGATTCCGAGCGGAAGAAGCCGGCGTTGCGGGCTGTCCGGCGGCGCCGGGCGACGTCGACCATCGCGGTTGATCGCCTTAAGGCCGAGCTGGCCGCGGCGCGTGCACAGATCACCGAGCTCGAAGCGCGCGCCGACATCGATCCGCTGCTCGACATCCTCAACCGCCGCGGTTTCGAGCGCGAGCTGGCGCGCTCGCTGGCTTATGTGAAGCGTTACGGCACCGATGCGGTGCTGCTCTACATCGACCTCGACGACTTCAAGGCGGTCAACGACAACCACGGCCATGCCGCCGGAGATGAGCTGCTCAAGGCGATGACGGCGGCTCTGATGGCGCAGGTGCGGGCCTCAGACGTGATTGGGCGGCTTGGTGGCGACGAGTTCGCGGTCGTGCTGTGGAACATGAGCGTCACGCATGCGGCCGGGAAGGCGCGCGCGCTGGAGGACATGATCGCCGGCACGACGATCACGCGCGGCGCGGTAAAACTTGCAGTCGGCGCCTCTGCCGGGCTGGTAGCGCTGTCGCCGCTCGACACGCCGGCGCAGGCGATCGATGCCGCGGACCGCGCGATGTATGTGCGCAAACGCGAGAAGCGGGCGGTTACGCAATAATATCCGGCGTCAGTTGATCCTCGACCCGGCGGATCTGGTCGCGCAGGACGAGCTTTCGCTTCTTGAGCCGCTGCACCTGAATCAAATCGGAGCCCGGCGAATAGGCCAAAGCCGCAATGGCGGCGTCGAGGTCGCGGTGTTCCTGCTGAAGGCGCGCCAGTTGGTCGCGCAGCTCGCGCTCTTCGTCTTTGGTCATCGCCACCAAACCAGGCGAGTCGCGGCCGGCACGGATCACGGCCGAAGACCGCTCCTGCCAATTGGAATTATCCCGTTTTCCCCACAGCCATTCAAGCTGCGGAACTTTCGTTGTCACAAGGGCTTGGCCGGGCCGCTGGACGCCTAGCCGCTATCGGCGTTTCCGCCTTCCTCGCCCTTGTCCCGATTCTGGGGTATCCTTAGATGTTTCAAGGGCCAACAGATTGAGGAGACATCCTTCATGTCGATGCAATCGCAGCTTGCCGATCTGGAAGCGCAACACCGGTCAATCGAAGCCGAAATCAATGACCTGGTTAGCCACCCAGGCTCCGATGACCTGAAAATCCACGAACTGAAACGGCGCAAGCTGCAACTGAAAGACGAAATCTCCCGATTGCGGCAGACGGAAAGCACCAGCGTCCACTGACCGCCTGACGCGTTGAGTTCTTAAGCCGCCGGCTCGCGCGCGCGAGGCCGGCGGTTTGCGTTATAGTGGCCCGAAATTTTCGGGAGGTTTGTCATGCGGCGTTGGTGTTGGCTCGTCCTCGCATTGTGCATGTTGGCGGGACCGTCTGTTGCGGCGGATTATCCAACACGACAGGTCACCATTATCGTGCCGTTCCCGCCCGGCGGCGGCGTCGATGCGATGGCGCGTGTCGTCGCCGACAAGCTCGGCGCGGCGTTCAAGCAGCAATTCGTGGTCGACAATCGCGGCGGCGCCGGCGGCACGCTCGGCACCCGCGCGGTCAAGACCGCGGCGCCCGACGGCTACACGCTGCTGCTCGGGCATACCGGAACGGTCTCGATCAATCCGACGCTCTATCCGCAGGCCGGCCTCGATACGAAAAAGGATTTCGAAGCGATCGGCATGGTCGCCAACCTGCCGGTCGCACTGATCGCGCATCCATCCTTCCCGCCGAAGACGATCGGCGAATTCATCGACTACGCGAAGAAAAATCCCGGCAAGCTCAATGTCGGCACGTCGGCGGTCGGCACCGGCGGCTACATGACGGCGGAGCTGTTCAAGTCACTCACCGGCACCGAGTTTCAGATCATTCCCTATAAGGGCAGCGCGCCCGTCATGAATGATTTGCTCGGCGGCCACGTGCCGGTCGCGTTCGGCGTGCTGCCGCCGGCGCTCGGCAACATCAAGGGCGGCAATCTCCGCGCGATCGGCGTCACCAGCCTCAAGCGCTGGTCCGGCCTGCCGGATGTGCCGACCTTCGATGAGTCCGGCCTGCCCAAGTTCGAGTCGGTGCTGCGCTATGGGCTGCTGGCGCCGGCCGGCACGCCGAAGGACATCGTCGACAGGCTCAGCGCCGAGCTGCGCAAGCTCGCCGACAGCAAGGAGATTGAGGAGCGCGTGCGCAACGAAGGCGGCGACGTGATCTCCTCGACCGCGGAGGAGTACAAGCAGGACATCATTGCCGAGGACGCCAAGTGGGGCGGCCTCGTCAAGAAGCTCAACCTCAAGGTCGATTAATTACCAGCGCCGGTAGTAGTACGGGCCCGGGCCGTAATAGACGCGCGGCCCGTAATAGACCTGCGGTCCGGCGTAGTAATAGGGCGCGCGGCGCGACCGCGACGTAGCCTTGCGGCGGCGCGCCATAGACGACGCTATCGTCGTCATCATCGTATTGCGGGCGCTGCGGCACGCGGCGCTCGGCATATTGGCGTTCGCCGTACTGGCGCTCGCCATATTGGGGTTGGCCATACTGCCGCTCGGTGTATTGGCGCTGACGCGGATCGGCATTCTGGTCGGCAGCCTGGCTGTCATTGTCGAAATACTGCTCGTAGCCGCGGCGCAGCCGGCTCGCATCGAGCTGGCTGTTGCGCCGGTCGCGGCACGCCGGCTTCGCGCGGAGCGCCCGGCACCACCATGCCGAGATTGCGCGCGATCGCGTATCCTTCCTGGCCGTCCCAGGTCACCTTGCACCAGCCGGAGTCGCATTCGCCGACCTCGACCTCGGTGCCTTTCGGCATCAGGCCGATCGCCTCGCTCTTGGTGCCCGGCGCCTTGCGCAGATTGGTTTCGGCGGACAGCGTGACGGGCTTGGCGGCCGCGGCTGCGCTCATGGCGGCAAGCAATGCGGCGCTCAACATCAGGCGGGACAGCGGCATGGCAGACCTCGTTTGGTTCGGCGCGGATTTGGGAGGCGAACTGCGACTTTTTCGTGCCCAGTTTCGCGGTCCGAATCTGAACGGCAGCCGAACGGACTATTTACGGCCATAATTTTTAGGTGCATTGAGGTTACCGCGAACCGGTGAGGGGATCATGAATCGCACTTTCCCAGCGACCTTGTGCCTTTTGGCCGCCATCGGCCTGGCCGCGCCCGCCCAGGCCTTCACCATCCAGGACGGCAGCTTCGAGCAAAGGCTCGGCCAAGAACGCCACCGCGGATGAGAATTCGCCGTTCTACGGGACGAAGCGCTTCGATCTTGACGTGAAAGAGCAGAACGACGGCGTCTACAAGTTCGGCAATAGCGAACTGCGCATTGGCTCGCAGCCTGACCCGCAGGCGGACTTCCGCTCCGGCGTCGACCGCATGTTCAGCCCGCTCGGCCGCCCGCCGAATTGATCGAGCGTCAGCGCCGCGCCTTCAGCTTCCGCGCCAGATAATCGAAGTTGATCACGAACTGCTCCGGCCGCGACAGGTTGGCGGCGAGCGTCGCGATATCCGCATCCGAAAAATCCGCCGCCGGCGTGCCGGTCGCTTCGCTCACCATCTGAATCATCGCCGCATTCTCGAGCGAGATCGCGCCGATCACCGCCTCCTCGATGCGTCGCGCCGACCACGGCGACGCCGTGGTTCTTGAGCAGCACCGCGCGATGCGGACCGAGCGCGGTGGCGACCGCCGCGCCCATCTCCGGCGTGCGGATCAGGTTGATCGTCGCGTCATAAAGCCCGACCGACTGGTAGAACAAAGCCGCCGGCTGGCTCAGCGCGCGCAGCGCGCGGCCGGTCCCCGACAGCGCCACCGCGTAGGGCGGATGCGAATGGATCACGCAGCCGACATCCTCGCGTGCGCGATAGATCTCCGAATGGATGAACACCTCGCTGTGCCGGCGCGCCTTGCCGGCGACGACATTGCCGTCGAGATCGATGGTGAGAATGTTGGACGCCGTGATCTCGTCGAGGCCGACGCTGTGCGGCTTCATGATGAAAAGCGGCTTCTTGCCGGGCAGTCGCGCCGAGATATGGCCGCGGGTGAAATCGCCCTGGCCCGCCGCCGCCAGCACCTTGCCGGCCGTGATCAGCTTTCGCTTCAAAGCTTCGTTCGCCACGCCGCTCTCCTTCGATAGGCGCGCGACGATACCCGCTCGTTTTGCCCCATGCTATCGTTACGGCAAAGCATAAGCGGAGGATCGCCCATGTTTCGTGTTCTCGCGGCCGTTGCTGCCGTCGCGCTCGGCCTTCGTCACGGCGCAGGCGCAGGACGCCTATCCGTCGAAGCCGGTCACCTTCATCACCCCGGCCGCCGCCGGCAACTCACCGGACGTCGCGACGCGCTTTGTCACCGACCGCCTGACCCAGCTGTGGAAGCAGCAGATCGTGATCCTCAACCGGCCGGGCGCCGGTGGCCTGATCGCCGCGCAAGCCGCGGCCCAGGCTACCCCCGATGGCTACACGCTCTACATGACGCAGGCCTCGACCTGGACCGTGCTGCCGATCCAGCAGGGCGACAAGATGCCGGTCGACCTGTTCAAGGCATTCGCGCCGATCTCGCTGGTCGGCACGCAGCCGATCGCCGTCTCGGTCAATCCGCAGCTTGGCGTCAATACTGTTCCGGAGCTGATCGCCAAGATCAAAGCGACCCAGGGCGGCATGCTGTTCGGCGCCACCAATCGCGGCGGCCAGTCGCATCTCACCGGCGAATTGTTCAAGCGCCGCGCCGCCGTGCCGCTCGACTTCGTGCACGCGCAAGGCGCCGCCGCGTCGATCACCGACGTCGCCGCCGGCCGCATCCCGATCATCTTCGAAGGCATCGCCGGCGTCGGCGGCGCGGCGCAGGGCGGCCTGGTCAAGATCATCGGCATCGCTTCGGAGAAGCGGCTGCCGAATTATCCCGACCTGCCGACCATTGCCGAGACGCTGCCGGGCTTCCAGTCGGCGGGATGGCTGCTGCTGATGGCGCCGACCGGCACGCCGGACGCGATCATCCAGAAGATCAATGCCGACCTGAAAACCGTGCTGGCCGAGCCCGCGATCATCGAAGGCTTCGCCAAGATCGGCACCTATCCGCAATACCTCACGCCCGCCGACACCGCGGCCTTCATCAAGAAGGAAACCGAGACCTGGTGGCCGCTGGTGCGTGAAGTCGGCGTGCAACGGTGAGGGCAGGCCTCGTCGCCGCAGTATTGTTGCTGCCGGCCGTCGCGGCCGCGCAGGACGTGCGCGGGCTCGAAGTCTGCACCGCCGAAAAGGACATGGCGCGCCGCACCGGCTGCCTTCAGGCCAATGTCGAATATCTCCAGCAGGAAATGGTGAAGCTCACCCGCCGCGCGACCGAGGAGCGCGCCGCGGCGGCGAAGGAGAATGCGGCGCTGAAGGCGGATGTGGCGGCGATGAAATCCGACGTTGCCGCGGTGAAGGACGCGCTGACGAAGGCGAACGGCGAGATCGCAGAGCTGAAGAAGGCGAGGCCGGCAGAGAAGAAGTAGCCGCTAAACCGTCTTCGCCATTTCCCGCAGCTTGAACTTCTGGATCTTCCCAGTGCTGGTCTTCGGGATCTCGGCGAACACGATGGTGCGCGGCACCTTGTAGCCGGCGAGGTTCTTCTTGCACCACGCGGTGAGGTCGTCGGCGCTCGCTTGTGCGCCCGGCTTCAATTCGATGAAGGCGCAGGGCGTCTCGCCCCATTTCTCGTCGGGCTTCGCCACCACGGCAGCCGCGGCGACCGCGGGATGCTTGTACAAAGCATCCTCCACCTCGATCGATGAAATGTTCTCGCCGCCCGAGATGATGATGTCCTTGCTGCGGTCCTTGAGCTGGATGTAGCCGTCCGGGTGCATCACGCCGAGGTCGCCGGTGTGAAACCAGCCGCCGGCAAAGGCCGCGTCGGTCGATTTCTTGTTCTTGAGATAGCCCTTCATCACCACGTTGCCGCGCATCATCACTTCGCCCATCGCCTCGCCGTCGCGCGCGACCGGCGCCATCGTCTCCGGGTCCATCACGTCGAGCGCTTCCAGCGCGCCGTAGCGCACGCCCTGGCGGGCTTTCTTCGCGGCCTGTTCGGCGGAGGGCAGGGCATCCCATTCCGCGTGCCAGTCATTCACCACCGCTGGGCCGTAGCACTCGGTCAGCCCGTAGAGATGCGTGACGTTGAAGCCGGCCTCCTTCATCGCCGCCAGCACGGCCTCGGGCGGCGGCGCGGCGGCGGTGAAGAACTGCACCACATGCGGCAGCGGCTTCTTTTCGTTCGCGGGCGCGTTGAGCAACGTCGCCATCACGATCGGCGCGCCGCACAGATGCGTCACCTTGTGGCTGGCGATCGCGTCATACATCGCCGGCGCGCGCACCGCGCGCAGGCACACATGCGTGCCGGCGGCGACCGAGATCGACCACGGAAAGCACCAGCCGTTGCAGTGAAACATCGGCAGCGTCCACAGATAGACCGGGTGCTTCGCCATCGAACAGGTGACGATATTGCCGACCGCGAGCAGATACGCGCCGCGGTGGTGATAGACGACGCCCTTGGGATCGCCGGTCGTGCCGCTCGTATAATTGAGCGTGATGGCGTCCCATTCGTCGTCCGGCATCTTCCAGGCGAAGTCCGGATCGCCCTTGGCGATGAACTCCTCGTATTCGATCGAGCCGAGCCGCTCGCCGGGGCCTGAATATTCCGGATCGTCGTAGTCGATCACCAGCGGCTTCACCTTCGCCAGCGCCAGCGCCTCCTTCATCACCTTGGAGAATTCGCGGTCGGTGATGACGACCTTGGCCTCGGCGTGGTCGAGCGAGAAGGCGATGATCGCGGCGTCGAGCCGCGTGTTGAGCGTGTTGAGCACGCCTTGCGTCATCGGCACGCCGTAGTGGCATTCGAGCATGGCCGGCGTGTTGGCGAGCAGCACCGACACCGTGTCGCCGCGCTTGATGCCGTGCTTGTCCAGTGCCGAAGCGAGCTTGCGTGAGCGCGCGTAGAACTCGGCGTAGTTGCGCCTGAGCTTGCCGTGGATGATCGCGGTATGCGCCGGAAACACGCTCGCCGCGCGCTCGAGGAAGGTGAGCGGCGTCAGCGGCTGGAAATTGGCCGGATTGCGGTCGAGATCGGTGTCGTAAGGCGTCTTGGTCATTGGCCGAACATATCATCCGCTCGTCCCCGCGGAAGCGGGGACCCAGGCTCGCCAACGAGCTGAATTCCCGCTTTCGCGGGAACGAGCGGGTTATTTGCTCAGCAGCTCGGTCACGCCGCTGCGCAGCAGCTCAAGCGACACCAGCGCCATCAGCACCATGATGATCCGGAAAAACAGTTTCTCCGGCACCCGCCGCACCAGCCAGAAGCCGAGCTGGTTGAAGGCGAGCGCGAGCGGCAGCAACGCGGCCGAGGTGAGCAGCGTCGTGGTGGTGAACTGGCCGAGCGCATAAAACGGCCCGACCTTGAGCCAGTTCAGCGACGCAAAGAAATAGATGTTGGTCGACACGAACACCATTTTGGCGAGGCGCAGCCGCAGCACGTAGATCTGGTAGGGCGGGCCGCCGGCCTGGCAGATCGTCGAGGAGAAGCCCGACATCGCGCCCCAGAACATGCCGCCCGGCACGCCCGGCTTGCCGAAATCCTTCTGCGCTTCCTTCGCGACCCGCTTGGCGCCGATCACGTTGAAGGCGACGAAGGCCAGCGTGATGGCGCCGATGAAAATCCGCACCATCGCGTCGGAGATGTGGGCGGCGAGCGCCCAGGCGGCGATGACGCCGATTGCCGCGCCCGGAATCATGATGGCGAGGATCCGGCCGTTCCAGTCCTTGCGATAGACCCACAGCGCGAACGCGTCCTGCGCGATCATGATCGGGATCATGATGGCGCCGGCCTGGAACGGCGGGATGGCCAGCGCGAGCAGCGGCAGCGCCGCTTGCCCGACCCCGGCGAAGCCGCCCTTGGACAGGCCGAGCGCCAGCACCGCGGGCACGGCCAGCGCGTAAAACAGCGGATCGGTGATGATGTTCAAGCGGTGAGGGCCTCGGAATCGCGGCGGATAAAACCGCAGCCGCGGCCCACCCGGTAGCCTTCCGCACGCATGGCTTGTTTGCGTTTCCCCGCCGTTCCACAATCGCCGCACAAGAAGAAACGGGGAGGAGCAGGAAATGGACGCCCGCGCCAGCCGCTATCACGACGTCTACGCGCGCTGGCAGCGCGATCCGGAAGGCTTCTGGGGCGAGGCCGCGCAGGCGATCGACTGGTACGAGAAGCCGAAGAAGGTGTTCGACGCCTCGCAGGGCCTGTACGGCCGCTGGTTCACCGGCGGCGTGATGAACACCTGCTACAACGCGCTCGACCGCCACATTGCGACGCGCAACGACCAGCTTGCGCTGATCTACGACTCGCCGGTCACCAACACCAAGAAGACCTTCACCTACGGCCGCATGCTGTCCGAGGTGCAGATGCTCGGCGCCATCCTGAAGGACCTGGGCGTCGGCAAGGGCGACCGCGTCATCCTCTATATGCCGATGATCCCCGAGGCGGTGTTCGCCATGCTCGCCTGCGCGCGGATCGGCGCGATCCACGGCGTGGTGTTCGGCGGCTTCGCGGCGAAAGAGCTCGCGACCCGCATCGACGATGCCAAGCCGAAGCTGATCCTGTCCGCCTCATGCGGCATCGAGCCGGGCCGCATCGTCGAATACAAGCCGCTGATCGACGAGGCGATCAGGCTCGCCAAGCACAAGCCTGACGCCTGCATGATCCTGCAGCGCCCGCAATGCGAGGCGAAGCTCACCGAAGGCCGCGACCACGACTGGAAGAAGAAGTGGCAGCACGCGGTCGAATATGCCTGGACCAGCGCCTGCGAGCCGGTCGCCGCCACCGATCCGCTCTACATCCTCTACACCTCGGGCACGACCGGCATCCCGAAAGGCGTGGTGCGCGACAATGGCGGCCACGCCGTCGCGCTGCACTGGTCGATGTCGAACCTGTACGGCATCAAGCCCGGCGAGGTGTGGTGGACCGCCTCCGACATCGGCTGGGTGGTCGGCCACAGCTACATCGTCTATGCGCCGCTGTTCTACGGCTGCACGACGATCCTGTTCGAAGGGAAGCCGGTCGGCACGCCGGATGCCGGCACGTTCTGGCGCGTCATCGCCGAGCACGGCGCCGCGGCCATGTTCACCGCGCCGACCGCGTTCCGCGCCATCAAGAAGGAAGATCCGAACGGCGAGCACATCAAGAAGCACGACCTGTCGAAATTCCGCACGCTGTTCCTGGCCGGCGAGCGCGCCGATCCGCCGACCGTCGATTGGGCCGAGAAGGCGCTCAAGCGGCCGGTGATCGACCATTGGTGGCAGACCGAGACCGGCTGGTGCATCTGCGGCAATCCGGTCGGGCTCGGCGCGCTGCCGGTCAAGCACGGCTCGGCCACCGTGCCGATGCCGGGTTACGCGATGGAGGTGGTCGATGAGGCGTCGAAGCCGGTGAAGCGCGGCACGGTCGGCTCGCTGGTGGTGAAACTGCCGCTGCCGCCATCATCGCTGCCGACCCTTTGGCAACAGGACGAGCGCTGCCGCGAAAGCTACTTCGCGGAATTCCCCGGCTATTACAAAACCGCCGACGCCGGCTACATCGACGAAGACGGTTACGTCTGGGTGATGGGCCGCACCGACGACATCATCAACGTCGCCGGCCATCGGCTTTCGACCGGCGGCATGGAGGAGGTGCTCGCCTCGCACCAGGACGTCGCCGAATGTGCGGTACTAGGCATAGCGGATGAGCTGAAAGGCGAGGTGCCGGCCGGCTTCATCGTGCTGAAAGCCGGCGTCACCAAGCCGGCCGATCAGATCGAGAAGGAGATCGTCGCGCTGGTGCGCGAGAAGATCGGCCCGGTCGCGGCGTTCAAGCTGGTCTTTACGGTGCCGCGGCTCCCGAAGACGCGCTCCGGCAAGATTTTGCGCGGCACCATCAAGAAGATGGCCGACAAGGAGCCGTGGACCATGCCGGCGACGATCGAGGACCCCAAGGTGCTCGACGAGATCAAGGACGCGATGAAGGCGAGGGGGATCGGCGTCTAGTGTCCCTACGTCAAGATGAACGCGCGCATGACTAACTTGCCTACAAGTCTTCCGGCCGCGCTTTATTTTAGGCACCTGTCTTTTTTAAATGGCGCGCGACCGCCTGCGTGCTACGCAAAGACATTGCCGGTTAAGTCCTCCAGGCACTGGCAACTGAGAGACCCGTTGTGCTCCCGCCTGTTGGAAGGGAATGGCATGACGCTTCAGCAGCTGACAATCGACACGCTTGACCGGATCGCGCGCGGCGATGCCACAGCCGACACGGTGATCGCGCTGTGCCACGGCGTCGAGCGCCTGATCCCCGGCTCGACCGCCGGCGTGTGCGTGCTCGATCGCGCCGCCATGGTGTTCGAGCGCGCCTATTTCCCGTCGCTCGCGCCGACATTCCAGGACGCCATCAAAGGCGCGCGCGTTGCCGACCGTCCCGGCTCCTGCGCGGTCGCGATTTACGACGGCAAGCATGTCAGCACCGACGACATCGCCAATGACGGCCGCTTTCTCGACGGCTGGAAGGCGCTCAACCGCGACCATGGCATCAGGGCGATCTCGTCCGAGCCGTTGTTCGGCGAGAACGGCGTGTCGCTCGGCACCTTCGTGCTGGGCTTTGCACAGCCGCGCGCGCTCAGCGACGGCGAGCGCGACATTGCCGGCACGGCGGCGCGGCTTTGCACCGTGGCTTTGGTCCGCGAGCGCAAGGACCGGCACACCGAGCTCCTGCTCGGCGAGATGCATCACCGCACCCGCAACACCTTCGCGACCGTCGGCGCGCTGGTCTATTCGACCATGCGGACCTATCCGGACGCCGCCATGTTCCGCAAAGTCTTTGACGCGCGGCTGGTCGCGCTGTCGCGCGCCTACACCACCGTGCTCAACCAATGGGGCGCCGATCTCGGCGGGCTGCTCACCGACCTGCTCTCGCCCTATACGGTCGACCGCCAGATCGAGCTGAACGGTCCGAAGTTTCAGCTCACCCAGTCCTCGGCGGTGGCGTTCAGCCTCGCCGCGCACGAGCTCGCCACCAACGCCAACAAATATGGCAGCCTGTCGCAGGACAACGGCAAGCTCGCGATCGGCTGGCGGATCGAAGCCGGCGGCGAGCGGCCCTATTTCGAAATGGTGTGGACCGAGAGGGACGGCCCGGCCGTGCCGTCCAGAACGCCGCGCGCCGGCTTCGGCCGCAACACCATCGAGCAATCGCTGGCGCAGACAATCGACGGCACCGTCACGCTCGACTTCGCGCCGACCGGGCTCATCTGCACCATCCGCGCGCCGCTGTCGGATCGCCTCGGCGCCGCGCTGAACTAGGCGACGCGCGCAGGAGAAAAGAAAAAGGGCCGCCTCACCAGCGGCCCTTTCGCATTCGTCGCCCCCAAGTAACTCGCACGATCGCCGAGTCGGCCACGAAATTGTGTCACGCATTTTTCATGCGTGTGACAATTCCCGATATTGCGTCATCGGCGATTCAACGGGAACCGCAGCTCGCTTTGTAGGACGCCTGTCACAAAAGACGGATAGGTCGGCCAGTGGATGTGTCGTGCTTTGCAAAGCGCGCCACGCCTCCCCAGCAACAGCGCAACGCGCGGGGATGCTCCAACCGATCCATCGGGGAGTCGTTCATGCGAAAGAATCAACTGGCCGCTGTGTCCATCGCAGCATTGCTGCTCGGGCTCGGGCTTCAGATCGCCCAGGCCGATAACAACCGGCACGGTAACGGGCACGGAAACGGCAACAACGACAAGCCGAAGAACATCATCCTCTTCATCGGTGACGGCATGGGCGTCTCCGAGGTCACCGCGGCCCGCTACTACTATTATGGCGCCAGGGGCCGGATGAACATGGACAAGCTCGACGTCACCGGCTTCCAGACCACCTGGTCGCTCAAGCCGGGCCCGGGCCCGAACTACCAGGTCGACTATGCGCCGGATTCGGCATCCACCGGCACGATGTGGGCGACCGGCAAGAAGACGATCGACGAGCGCGTCTCGCAAGGCCCGAGCGTCGCGGAGAACGTGCCGGGGCAGAACCTGCGCACCATCCTCGAAGTGTTCCAGTCGCAGGGCAAGCGCACCGGCAACGTCTCGACCGCCGAGATCACCGACGCGACGCCCGCCGTGCTGAACTCGAAAATGAGCCTGCGCGGCTGCCAGGCGCCGAGCAACATGGCCGTGTGCCCGACCGAGACCAAGGCCGCCGGCGGCCTCGGCTCCATCGCCGAGCAGACCGTCGATCACAAGGTCGACGTCGTGCTGGGCGGCGGCAGAAACCGCTTCGACACCAATGGCGGCCTCATTGCCGGCGGCCCCGACAACGGCAAGACCGTCCTGCAGTCGGCGCAGCGTCAGGGTTACAAGTACATCACCACCGCCACGCAGCTCGGACAGTTGAAGAAGTGGGACCTGCCGGTGCTCGGCCTGTTCACGCCCGGCAACATGACGACGGAGTGGACCGGTCCGCGCGCCACGATCGGCGACGGCGTTCCGGCGCATGAATGCATCACGACCAACCGTCCCGCCAACGAGCCGTCGCTCGCCGACATGACGGCGAAGGCGCTGCAGCTGCTCGACAATTCGCGCAACGGCTTCTTCCTGCAGGTCGAGGGCGCCTCGATCGACAAGCAGGACCACGCCGCGAATGCCTGCGGCCAGATCGGCGAGACCGTCGCGTTCGACAAGGCGATCGGCGTCGCGCTCGAATACCAGGAGCGCAATCCCGACACGCTGATCCTCGTCACCGCCGACCACTCGCACACCAGCCTGATCGTGGCCGAGGACTCATCGGGCACCGGCAACCCGACCGGCTACTCCGACAACCTGATCACCAAGGACGGCCAGGTCATGCGCATGACCTACGGCACTGCCGGCGGCCCCGGCCCGGCGCCGGTCCCGCCCGAGCCAGCAGCACACCGGCGGCGTGGTTCCGATCTTTGCCAAGGGCCCGAACGCCGAGGCGGTGGCCGGCACGACGGACCACACCGATCTGTTCTGGATCATGCAGGGGAAGTGATCGGCGGTTCCTTTCGCGTCGCGATGGAAAGGGCGGCCTTCGGGCCGCCCTTTTTGCATTTGGGCATTTGCACCCCGCCGTCTGCGCCGACTATCGTCATTCAACAAAAGGCCGGGAGGACGACCCATGACCAAACGCGTTGCCGTCATCGGCGCGGGCACGATAGGCGCGAGCTGGGCCGCGATTTTTCTGGCGCGCGGGCTCGAAGTCGCCGCCTACGATCCGGCGCCGAACGGCGAGAGCTTTCCTTCGCAAATTCATCGGCAATGCCTGGCCGACCTTGCGGCAGCTCAACTGGGTGCTGCCGGAGGCCGATCCCATGCGGCTCACCTTCCATCGCGAGATCGCGGGCGCGGTGCGCGACGCCGAATTCATCCAGGAAAGCGGCCCCGAGCGCGAGGACGTCAAGCTCGCGCTGTTCAAGGAGATCGACGCCGCCGCGCCGCCGCAGAGCGTGATCGCGTCGAGCTCGTCCGGGCTTCATGGTCAGCGTCATGCAGCCGGCCTGCCAGCATCCCGAACGCTGCGTGATCGGCCATCCGTTCAACCCGCCGCATCTCATTCCGCTGGTCGAGGTGGTCGGCAGCGCCAAGACCTCGCCGCAGGCGGTGGCGACGGCGATGGAGTTCTACAAATCGGTCGGCAAGCGCCCCATCCACATCAAGAAGGAGGTGCGCGGCCACGTCGCCAACCGGCTGCAGACCGTGTTGTGGAAAGAGGCCGTCAAGCTGGTCGCCGAAGGCGTCGTCAGTGTGAGCGATGCAGACGCCGCGATCGCCTACGGGCCGGGCCTGCGCTGGGCGCTGATGGGCCCGCATCTGACCTTCCACCTTGCCGGCGGCGAGGGCGGCATGACCCACTTCATGCATCACATCGCGCCGGCGGCTCAGACCTGGATCGACGATGGCGGCGAGCCATGGCTGACCCCCGAGGTGCAGAAGCTCATCATCGACGGTGTCGCCGAGGAGGCGGCCGGCCGCAGCATCGCCGACATCGCGAAGTGGCGCGACCGCAAGCTGGTCGACATTCTCAAGGTTTCGGACGCGCCGTGAGCAAGATTGGAAGGAACGCGTAATGCCAATGTTCATCTGCACCGCCTGCGGCACGCAATATCCGGAGAGCACGACGCCGCCGCCGCTCTGCGTGATCTGCGAGGAAGAGCGCCAATACGTGCCGCCGGGCGGGCAGGGCTGGACCACGCTCGAGCGCCTGCGGGTCGAGCGGCGCAACTCATTCCGCCAGTACGAGCCGGGCGTGACCGGCATCGGCACCGTGCCGGATTTCGCCATCGGCCAGCGCGCCATCCTGCTGCAGACGCCGAACGGCAATGTGCTGTGGGACTGCATCGCCTTCATCGACGACGCGACCATCGCGATCATCAAAGGGCTCGGCGGGCTCAAGGCGATCGCGATCTCGCACCCGCATTTCTACACGACCAATATGGAATGGAGCCGCGCCTTCGACGTGCCGGTTTACATGCACGCCGCCGACAAGAAATGGGTGCTGAACCCGCACAACGGCATCAAGCATTGGGACGGCGAGACGCATCAGCTTCTGCCCGACGTGACGCTGGTCCGCTGCGGCGGGCATTTCCCCGGCGGCACGATCCTGCATTGGGGCAAAGGCGGAGGCGGCAAGGGCACGGTGCTGGCCGGCGACATTCTCGCAGTGACGACCGACCGCAAATGGGTGTCGTTCCTGCGCAGCTATCCGAACTGGATTCCGTGCTCGGTGCCGGAGGTCGAGGGCATCGGCCGCGCGGTCGCGCCGTTCCAGTTCGAGACGCTGTACGGGCACTACTTCGACCGCATCCTGCCGAAGAACGCCAAGGGCGTGGTGGAAAAATCGGTCGCGCGCTACATCGCGAATATTGAAGGCACTGCGCGCAAGGAGGGCGAATAGTGGGAAGGCCCACCCGGATCGAAGGCTACGCGATCATCTCGGAGGACGGCATGCTGGCCGGCCCGGACGGCACGATGCCGGACAGCCTGAAATTCGAGGCGGATCAGAAATTCTTCCGTGACGGGATGGATGGCTGCGATGTCGCTATCCACGGGCGCCATTCACATGAGCAGCAACCGCATTCCGGCCGGCGGCATCGCATCTGGGTCACGGGCCGCGTCAAAGACGGTCGAGCGCGAGGATAGCGAGCCGCGCGTGCTGTTATGGAATCCGGAAGGCGCTTCGTTCGAGCAGGCGTGGGACGCGCTCGGCGTCGATGGCAGCCTCGGCGTGGTCGGCGGCACCACCGTGTTCGGCCTGTTCCTGCCGCTCTACGATGTGTTCTATCTCACGCATGCGCCCGGCGTGAAATTGCCCGGCGGCCGCCCGGTGTTTCCGGAGGTGCCGGCCAGAACGCCGGAATCGATCCTGTCACATCACGGCATGAAGCCGGACGCGCCGCGCATGCTCGACGCGGCCAAGAACCTGAAAATGGTGGCGTGGCGGCGCTAGCTTACTGCTCGTCGCCGCCCTTTTTGTCGCCGCCGAGCTGCTTGAGCTTGGCGAACACCGCGCTGACGTCGAGCTCGGCGGGCTTCTTCTCCGACTCGTCCCCGGAAGCAGCAGCGGGCGCTTCTTCCTTGCGGGTGGTTTCGGATGCGGGCAGCAGCGTCGCGCCGCCGGCCTCGACTGAAGGCGGCTTCTCCTTGTTGGCGCGATTGACCTCGAAGTCGAGCTCGAGCTGCGAGCACAGGCCAAGCGTCACCGGATCCATCGGCGTCAGCGCAGCCGAATTCCAATGCGTGCGCTCGCGGATCGCCGAGATGGTGGACTTGGTGGTGCCGACCAGGCGCATGATCGCCGCGTCCTTGAGCTCCGGGATGATTGCGCACCAGCCACAGGATCGCGTTGGGCCGATCCTGGCGGCGCGACACCGGCGTATAGCGCGGGCCTTTCTTGCCGCGATCGGGAGCTTGCGCCTCGACCTTCGGCGAGGACAATTGCAGCTTCTTGCTGTGATCGGCCTCGGCAGCCGTGATCTCGTCGCGCGTGAGCTGGCCGGTGAGCACCGGGTCGAGGCCCTTGATGCCCTGCGCCGCATCGCCGTCGGCGATCGCCTTCACTTCGAGCGGATGCAGCTTGCAGAAGTCGGCGACCTGGTCGAACGACAAAGAGGTGTTGTCGAGCAGCCAGACGGCAGTGGCTTTCGGCATTAACGGGGCTGCTTGCGCCATGGTCACGCTCCTTATGGCAAAGGTTTCTCGCGCTCCGCCCGCCCTAGCGGGCGAAGCACCAATCATCGGCGATGATCGGGAAAAGTGGCCGGAATATAGGGACATAGGGCATTTCGCGCAACCGCTTCGCTTGACAGGAAAACGGGGTCGCTCCATGTCGGACGCGAGGATTTGATGCCCGAAATCGCGCAAAAACCGCCGCTGAAAGTGCTGCTGTGCTCGCCGCGCGGCTTTTGCGCGGGCGTGGTGCGCGCCATCAATTCCGTGGAACGCGCGCTCGAGGTTTATGGCCCGCCGGTCTATGTGCGCCACGAAATCGTGCACAACCGCTTCGTGGTCGAGAGCCTGCGCCGCAAAGGCGCGATTTTCGTCGAGGAACTTGCGGAGATTCCGGACACCGACGCGCCAGTGATCTTTTCCGCGCATGGCGTTGCGAAATCGGTTCCCGCCGAAGCCGCGCAACGAAATCTGTTCGTGCTCGATGCGACCTGTCCGCTGGTGACCAAGGTGCATCGCGAAGCGGAGATCCACCAGCGCCGCGGCCGGGAGATCGTCCTCGTGGGCCATGCGGGTCATCCGGAAGTCGTCGGCACGATGGGGCAGTTGCCGGACGGAGCGGTGACCCTGGTCGAGACGCTGGCCGATGCGCAGCGCTTTGCGCCGAGAGATGCGTCGAAGCTCGCTTACGTCACGCAGACGACATTATCGGTCGATGACACTGCGCAGATCGTCGAATGTCTGAAGTCGCGTTTCCCGGCGATCGTCGGCCCGCACAAGGAAGACATCTGTTACGCGACCACCAACCGGCAGGACGCGGTGAAGCGTGTCGCGCCGCAGGTCGACGCCATGATCGTGGTCGGCGCGCCGAATTCGTCGAATTCGCAACGGCTCAAGGAAGTCGCCGAGCGCGAGGGCTGCCCGCGCGCGGCGCTGCTGCAAAACGCCGGCGAGATCGACTGGGGCCTGTTCGGAAACATCAAAAGCCTTGGCATAACCGCCGGCGCTTCCGCGCCCGAGGTGCTGGTCGAGCAGATCATCGCCGCCTTTGCCGAGCGTTACGACGTCGACGTGGCGAGCGTCTCGACCGCCGATGAATCCGTATTCTTTCCGCTGCCGCGCGCGTTGCGCGAAAGCGAGGCGGCGGAGTAGCGGATGGCGGTCTATACCGACGTCGGCGCCGACGAACTCAATTCGTTTCTCGCCGGCTACGACCTCGGCGCGCTGCTCTCGTACAAGGGCATCGCCGAAGGCGTCGAAAACTCGAATTTCCTGGTCCACACCGCCAAGGGCAATTTCATCCTCACGCTGTACGAAAAGCGCGTGAAGGCGGCGGACCTGCCGTTTTTCCTCGGCCTGATGGAGCACCTCGCCAGGCGCGGCATCAATTGCCCGCTGCCGGTCCACAACAGGAAGGGCGATGTGCTGGGTGAAATCGCCGGTCGCCCCGCGGCGATCATCACCTTTCTCGAGGGCTTGTGGATCAGGCGGCCGAACAACAAGCACTGTGCGGCGGTCGGCACCGCGCTGGCCCGGCTTCATCTCGCCGGCAGCGACTTCAAGATGCAGCGCGCCAACGCGCTATCGGTCGATAGCTGGCGCGGGCTTTACGAGCAGGCCAATCACCGCGGCGACACTGTGCAGCCAGGCCTCTGCAAGGAGATCGAGAAAGAGCTCGATTATCTCGAGAAGAACTGGCCGCGCGGCCTGCCGCGTGGCGTGATCCATGCCGACCTCTTTCCCGATAACGTGTTCTTCCTCGGCGAAGACTTATCCGGGCTGATCGACTTCTATTTCGCCTGCATCGACACGCTCGCCTATGACGTCGCGGTTTGCCTGAACGCCTGGTGCTTCGAGCCGGATCATTCCTACAACGTCACCAAGGGCCGGGCGCTGCTGTCCTGCTACGCGGAGTCGCGCGCGCTTTCGAAAGACGAGCGCGAGGCACTGCCGATCCTGTCGCGCGGCGCGGCGCTTCGCTTTCTGCTGACCCGGCTGGTCGATTGGCTTGCGGTGCCGGATGGCGCGCTGGTGCGGCCGAAGGATCCGCTGGAGTATTTCCGCAAGCTCCGCTTCCACCAGTCGCTCAAGAGCGTGCGCGACTATGGACTCGACTGATGGACGAGGCGGTCAGGGTCTACACAGACGGCGGCTCGGTCCCTAATCCGGGACGAGGGGCCTGGGCCGCTCTTTTGATCGGGGGCGGTGTCGCGCGTTATCTCTCGGGTTACGATCCGGACACCACCAACAACAAGATGGAGCTGTCGGCGGCCATCAATGCGCTTCGCGCATTCAAACGCGGCACCCGTGTGGAGATGCACACGGACAGCATGTACGTCAAAGACGGCATCGAAAAATGGATCAAGGCCTGGAAGAAGAACAACTGGCTCAGCAAGAAGAAGGAGCCGATCAAGAACCAGGATCTATGGCTCGCGCTTGACCAGGAAATTGCCGCTCACGACGTTAAATGGGGCTGGGTCCGCGCCCACGCCGAGGACCGCTACAACAATTTCGTCGACTGGCTGGTGCAGGACGCCATCAATAGCCGGCAGGGTGTCGACAAAAAACAAAGTGTCGATGATCTCGAAAGATACATCGACACTTTGAAGTTCAGAATTGGGCGGCGCTAGAGAACGTCAGAGCTGCCCGAGCAGCGTATCGCCGCCGCTCACGGTGCACTGGCCCGCTTGCTCTTCGAGGTTGAGCTTCTTCACCACGCCGTCCTCGACCAGCATCGAGTAGCGCTTGGTGCGGGTGCCGAGCCCGCGGCCCGAGCCGTCGAAGTCCATGCCCATCGCCTTGGCGAACTGCGCATTGCCGTCGGACAGCGCCGTGACCTTGCCTTCGGCGCCGGTCGACTTGAGCCACTGGTTGAGCACGAACACGTCGTTGGTCGAGGTGACGATAATGTCGTTCACGCCCTTGGCCTTGATCGCATCGGTGTTCTTCACGAAGCTCGGCATGTGCATGTTGGTGCAGGTCGGCGTGAATGCGCCGGGCACGGCGAAAAGCGCGACCTTCTTGCCTTTGAAGACCTCGTCGGTGGTCTTCGGCTTCGGGCCTTCCGACGTCAGCACGTAAAACGTCGTCTCAGGCAGTTTGTCGCCAACCTTGATGGCCATTGGTGTTCCTCGCTTTTGTTGTTGGGTCGGATCGGAAACTAGCGCGCCACAGCGTTGCTAGTCGAGACGGGTCACGGCCTCGGAAGCGCGGGCTCGGTGTGACGACTGTGAAGGTCAGATCATATTTGCCCATCGGGTCGGCGCCGGGCGGGAGGCCGTCGAATTCGAAGCTGAAGTGGCGCTATCCCTTCGGCGCGCCTTGCGCGGGCTTCGGAATGGGCAGGGCCCAATCCTTGCCCGGGCCTTCGACGAACACCTCGACGGGCTCGCCTTCCGGCGCCGCCACTTCGAGGGTCACGAGCGGCTTCGGCTTCGCGCCCGACCGTTTGAGCTTCAGGGCAATCTCATTGGCCGGCACATGCTTTGGCACCCTTGCCTCGGCGGCTGTGAGCGCGTCATTCGCGGCGGCGCTGCGCTCGAGCAAAAGCTGGGCCTTTCCCTCCGCCGGGATGCAAAGCTTCTCGCACACCGCGTAGTCGATCTTGGCGTTGAGCTTTACCGGCTTGGATGGATCGCGCGGCGTGACGCGCACCGGAAAGATGACCGCTTCCTTGTAGCCGATCGAGGTGCCGGCCTCGTCCTTGAAGGAATGCGGCGCCGGATAAAGCACCTCCGCCGACGCCAGATTTTCCGATCCTGCGAAATCGAATTGTGGCGGTACGCCGCTGTCGCCGGGATAGCGCCAATAGGTCTTCCATCCCGGCTGCAATTTGATCTCGATGCCCGCGCGCAAGGTGGCGGAATTTCCCGGCACGCTTCCTGCAGATGATGCGGGCAGAGGAGCGAATGTCATTCGACCATGGCGACGCACTGCTCGCGTGTGCCGCGGCAGCCGACATAATTGTCGCGGCCGCAATGAGGGCCGCGTGGCGTAACGAGTCGCGAGCACAAATCATGGCCAAGCCTTTAGGCAGAGCACGCCGCCTTCTGCCATTGAATTCATCGTGAGCAGGCGGCGCCTTGCCACAATTCGGTGCAAGTCACTGCGGCTGTGACGGGGCGAAACTTTTGGCCCGGTGGCTCGTTTCCATGAGCAAAATCATCGGATAACCTAGGAATGATGCTGGCACGCAAGCAAGACAACGGCCCCCGAGGCTTTCTCGACGGTCAGATGCTGATCGCGATGCCTGCGATGAGCGATGAGCGTTTTTCGCGCACCGTGATCTATATCTGCGCCCATTCCAATGAAGGCGCGATGGGCATTGTCGTTAACCAGCCGGCCTCGAACGTGACGTTTCCAGACCTGCTGGTGCAGCTCGACGTTATTCCGGCCGCGGACCGCATCATTCTGCCGAGCCGCGCCGAGACGGTGAAAGTGCTCAAGGGCGGCCCGGTCGAGACCGGCCGCGGCTTTGTGCTGCATTCCGCCGATTTCTTCCTGGAGAATTCCACTCTGCCGATCGACGAGGGCGTTTGCCTGACGGCGACGGTCGAGATCCTGAAGGCGATCGCCCGGGGTGACGGGCCTGCCAGCGCGGTGCTTGCGCTTGGTTATGCCGGATGGGCGCCGGGTCAGTTGGAGAACGAAATTCAGCAGAACGGCTGGCTGCATTGCACGGCCGACACGGACCTCATCTTCGGCACCGACATCACCGCCAAATACATCAAGGCGCTGCAGAAGCTCGGCATCGATCTTGCGATGCTCTCGAGTGAGGCGGGGCACGCCTAAGTTCGGCGAAGCTCAAGCCTGCGAGGTTTTGAGCGGCAGCCGCAGTATCTTCTTCTCGCCGGTCAGCAGGACTGTCGCCTTTTCCACGCTCATCGGTTCGCCGAAGGCGTAACCCTGCGCGTACTCGCAGCCGAGCTGATAAAGCTCGACCGCATCGGAATCGGTTTCGGCGCCTTCCGCAACGACTTCCATGCCGAGATCATGCGCGAGCGAGATGATCGATCGCAGGATGACAGGCCGCGTGCCGCGTGACGTGGTGCGCACGAACGACTGGTCGATCTTGATCGTGTCGAACGGGAAGCGTTGCAGATAAGCCAGCGATGAATGGCCGGTGCCAAAGTCGTCGAGTGCGAGCCCGGCACCGAGCTCACGGATACGCGTGAGAATCTGCGCGGCATGCTCGGGATTTTCCATCACCAGGGATTCGGTCAATTCCAGCTTGAGGCTGCCGCGCTCGACCGCCGAGCGGGCCAGCACGCTGCGCAGGTCGTGAATGAGGTCCTGCCGCAACAATTGCCGCGACGAAACGTTCACGCTGACGAACAGCTCGCGCTGCTTGCTGATGCGCTGCCAGGTCGCAAGCTGCTTGGCGCCGCGATCGAGCACGAACAGGCCGAGGTCGACGATCAGGCCGATTTCCTCGGCGATGCTGATGAATTCGTGCGGCGAGAGGCGGCCGAGCTTGGGGTGATCCCAGCGCGCCAGCGCCTCGAAGCCGGCAACGGCGCGATCCTCGAGCCGCACAATCGGCTGGTAGAGAATGGTGATCTCTTCGCGCTCGATCGCGCGCCGCAGCTCGGACTCCATCGTCAGGCGGTCGGTTTTGCGCGAGCGCATCGCCGGCTTGAACACTTCGATGCGGTCGCCGCCGATGCGCTTGGCGTAGTACATCGCGAGCTCGGCGTCCTTGAGCACTTCCTCGGTGCGGTGCGGATGGCTGTCGGCAAGCGCCAGCCCCATCGAGGCGGTCAGGAAGATTTCGCGGTCGTTGAACGCGATCGGCGCGCGCAAGGTGCGCCGCAGCGTCTCGGCAAAGGCGACGATGCGCGCCGGCTCTTTTTCCGAAAGCAGGATCAGCGAGAACTGGTCGCCGCCGAGCCGCGCCAAAGTATCCTGCGGCTTGAGCAGACGCCCGAGCCGTCGCGCGATCGTCAGCAGGATGGAGTCGCCAACGGCAATACCGACCGAGTCGTTGACCTGCTTGAAGCGGTCGAGATCGATCACCATGACGGTCGGCCGGATCGACTGCTCGGAGCGGGCGAAGGCGAAAGCCGCTTCCATGCGATCGAGGAAGAGCTCGCGGTTCGGCAGGCCGGTGAGATTGTCGTGGACGGCATCGAACAGCAGCCGTTCTTCCGCATTCTTGAAATCGGTGACGTCGACCAGCGTGCCGACCACACGCACGACTTCGCCGTCGGAGCCCACGACCGGCCGCGCCTTCAGCGCAAACCACATGTAATGGCCGTCGGCGGTGCGCAGCCGGAATTCCTGGTTGAGCCGGCCCCGCCGCTGCTCGATCACATTGTCGAGCGAGGTGCGGAAGCGGTCGCGGTCGAGCTGGTGCAGGACGTCGAGCCAGCTTGCCGCCGGGCCTTCGAGCGTGCCGCGCTTGAGGCCCAGAATGTGCTCGGTTTCCGGGCTGGTGAAGACCTTGTCGGCCGAGACGTCCCAGTCCCAGATCATGTCGCCGGCGCCGGTCAGTGCGAGCGCGCGGCGCTCCACGTCGGAGACGATGCCGTGCGTGATGCTGCCGGCAAAGGCATGCTGCATCACCGTAAAGCCGATCAGCATGACGATCAGGACGAGGCCGCCGAGCAGCGCCGGGGCGATAATGTCGTTCTGCACGAAGCCAAGCGCGGCGAGCGTGCAGGCGGTCACCCAGACGACCAGCAGCAGCCAGGTCGGGATCAGCAGCACCGCGCGGTCGAAGCCGTGCGTCGAAAGGTAAATGACGAGGCCAAGGCCAAGCACCGCGATCAGCGCCAGCGAGATGCGCGCGATGCCCGAGGCGATTGCCGGATCGAACAGCGCGACCGCGATCAGCGCGCCGATGCCGGCGAGCCAGCCCAGGGTGATGTGGGCATAGCGCACGTGCCAGCGGTTGAGGTTCAGATAGGCGAACAGGAAGACCAGCAGCGTTCCGGACAGCGTCGCCTCGCCGATCGCGCGCCAGATCCGCTCGGCGCCCGCCGACATGTCGAACACCTTGCCCCAGAAGCCGAAGTCGATGCCGATATAGACCAGCACCGCCCAGCCGAGCGCGGCGGCGGCGGGGAACATCACGCTGCCTTTGACGACGAACAGGATGGTCAGAAACAGCGCCAGCAGGCCGGCAATGCCGATGACGATGCCGTAATAGAGCGTGAAGGAATTGATCTTGTCCTTGTAGGCGTCGGGGTCCCACAAATAGATCTGCGGCAGGTTTTCGGTGCGCATCTCGACCACCAGCGTGATCACCGTGCCGGGGTCGAGCGTGATGCGGAAAATGTCTGCGGTCGCACTGTCCTGCTTCACCGGGCGGTCGCCGGACGACGGCGTGATCGTCACGATGCGCGAGAGGCCGAGGTCGGGCCACATGATGCCGGACCCGACCATGCGGTAATGCGGCACCACGATCAGCCGGTCGATCTGTTCGTCGCTGGTGTTGGAGAGCGCAAACACCGCCCAGTTGGTCGAGCCCTCGCGGGCGCGCACCTCGATGCGGCGAACGATGCTGTCGGGACCGGGCGCAGTCGAGACCTGGATGCGGTCGGTCTCGGTCTTCTGCCGCTGCACCGTGTTGGTCAGATCGATCGCCGGAGCATCGAGCCGCACATTGACGGCATCGACCGCGTGCGCGCGTCCGGCCGCAAGACCTGACGCGGCCAACGCAAGGGCGCCGACCAGTACTGCCCTCGCACGACGCATCAGTTGCAAGCGAAATACCCCCGGCGGCGCGAGCCGCGCAGATCCAGAACCATCAGCCCCGCAGCGACCTAGCCCCGACATTGTGCCGGAATAGCGGCTCGAAGGGCGGCAGAGCGGCCAATTATAGTAAAAATCGCGCCAAACCGCTTCAGATTGTGAGGACGATCTTGCCGATGTGGGCGCTGGATTCCATGCGCGCGTGGGCCTTGGATGCGTCCTTGAGCGGAAAGGTCGAGTTGATGATCGGCTTCACCGTTCCGGCCTCGATCAGCGGCAGCACCTTTTGCGCAATGGCGCTCGCGATGGCGCCTTTGGCCTCGGTCGAGCGGGAGCGCAGCGTCGAGCCGGTGTGGTGCAGCCGCTTGAGCATGATGCGGCGGAAATCCACGGTCGCTTTCGGCGAACCCTGGAACGCGATCTGGACGATGCGGCCTTCGACGGCGGCGGCTTCGTAATTGCGGGCGATGTAGTCGCCGCCGACCATATCGAGGATGACATCGGCGCCTTTATCGTTGGTCGCGGCCTTTGTTTCGGCGACGAAGTCCTTGGTCTTGTAGTTCACGGCCACATCGGCACCGAGTTTCTTCGCCGCCTCGCATTTGTCGTCCGAGCCGGCGGTGATGATCACCCGCGCGCCGAACTGCTTGGCGAGCTGAATGGCGGTGGTGCCGATGCCTGAGGTGCCGCCGTGGACGAGCAGCGTCTCGCCCTTCTGCAAGCCGCCGCGCTCGAACACATTGTGCCAGACGGTGAAGAACGTCTCGGGAATTCCCGCGGCGTGAACCGGGTCGAGCTTTGCCGCAGAGAGAGCGTGGCTCTCATGCGCGACGCACATACTCGGCGTAACCGCCGCCGATCACCAGCGCCATGACGCGGTCGCCGATCTTCCAGCGGGTCGCGCCTTGGCCGAGCGCAACGACGTCGCCGCAGATTTCGAGGCCGGGAATATCCGGCGCGCCCGGCGGCGGCGGATAGAGGCCCTTGCGCTGCATCACGTCCGGCCGGTTCACGCCGGCGGCGCGCACCTTGACCAGGATCTCGCCCGCGCCGGGCTTGGGCACCGGCCGCTGTTGCGGCTCGAGCATCTCGGGTCCGCCGGCCTCCTTGATGCCGATCGCCGTCATTTGCGCGGGAATGTCGCTCATCGCACCGTCCTTGAATTTTCCGGGATTGTTTAGGCGGGGCTCATTGGTGTGACAACCGCGAATCCACGCGCTAATTTTGCGAGGAGGAGTGCCGCATGCCAGCGATCGAGGACGACGACCGGCCGAAGAAAAAAATCGCCCACGAGATCGGGCAGGAGCTGACGCTGTTGTCGGTGACTGAGCTCAATGCGCGCATCGCGCTGATGCGCGAGGAAATCGCGAGGCTCGAAGCCGACATCAAGAACAAACAGGCATCGCGCTCGGCCGCCGATCAATTCTTCAAGCGCTGAGAAAATCCAGGCGCCGTCTGACGTTGCGCCGGTTCCGCTCCAAGGCGGCTTTTCCGCTTAAGACGTCGTTAAGCTTTCTAGGTCATTACTGTGGATGTCCATCTTCATGGACATTGAGTGGCTCCTGTCCACTCTGTTTGACGCCTCCCTGTTATCACCTTCGAGCCGCGGGCGACCGCGGCTCTTTTTTTACGCGTTCAGAATGCAGAAAAACCGCGGCAGCGCGGCGCCTTAAGCTTGTGCAGCAACCATGCGGCGCAAACGAACTGGACACACCGGCCCCAAGGCGCGAAGGTGATTGCGCACGGGGCGCGTAACAGCTCCGGCTGGGGTGAGGCGTTTTGTAATGCGTGAAGTTCCGCTCAGCGAGCAACCGGTCTCTTTCGGCGAGCATCTTGCGAGTTCGCCGCTGTTTGCGACCCTGTTCCGCGACGGCATGGCGCTGGTCGAAGAGACCGCAGCCTATCTCGACGGCCCGGGCCGTCAGCAATCCAAGGATTTGGGCCGCGCTGCCGCGCTCGCTTATGCGACCGAAAGCATGCGGCTGACGACGCGGCTGATGCAGCTTGCCTCGTGGCTGCTGCTGCATCGCGCCGTCAAGGAAGGCGAGATGTCGCTGGCGCAGGCCAATATCGAGAAGGCCAAGGTCAAGCTGTCGCCGACCGACACCACCGATCCGAACAACATCGCGCTTTTGCCGGCGGAGCTGCGCGAATTGATCGAGCGCTCGCGCGGGCTGCAGTCGAAGGTGCGCCGTCTCGACACCACGATCCATGCGCCGCCGGTCGCGCCGCACGGCAACGAGTCGCCGGTGGAGCGCCAGCTCGGACTGCTCAAGGCCGCGTTCGGCGCCGATTCCTGATTTTGCCGGCGTAACAGCCGAAACAAAAAAGCCCCGCATAAGCGGGGCTTTTGCTTTTAGCGCGCAGGCGGCGATTACTTCTTCGCGCCTTCCTTGACGAAGCCGGCGAACTTCTTCTGGAAGCGTGACACGCGGCCGCCGCGATCCATGAGCTGCTGCTGGCCGCCGGTCCAGGCCGGATGCGACTTCGGATCGATGTCGAGGTGCAGCGTGTCGCCTTCCTTGCCCCAGGTCGTGCGGGTGGTGAATTCGGTGCCATCGGTCATGATGACCTTGATGGCGTGATACTTCGGATGAACTTCGAGCTTCATGGCTTGCGTTCCTTGACGCGCGGCGCGCGGAGATGTCTTGAAATTTGGCGTTCCTATACCGCAGCACTGCTGCGGAGACAAGCCGCGCAGAAAGCGCCAGGTTCCGGTGCGTTCCCGCTCAAATTGACCGAAGGCGCTGCTGCGGGGCATTGTCCGCGCGCCCTTCCGGACGGACTTCATGCAGGCTGAGGAATTTCGCGCAACCGCGTCACTTGCCGCGGTTTTTTCGGTCAGGCTGCTCGGCCTGTTCATGATCTATCCGGTGTTTGCGGCCTACGCGGACACGCTGCCCGGCTCCAATCCGTATCTGATCGGCGAGGCGCTCGGCATTTACGGGCTCACCCAGGGCCTGCTGCAAATTCCGTTCGGCCTGTTGTCCGACAAGTTCGGCCGCAAGCGAATGATCGTCATTGGCCTGCTGCTGTTTGCGCTCGGCAGCGCGGTGGCGGCCTATTCGACCTCGATGAGCGGGGTGATCGTCGGCCGCGCGCTGCAAGGCGCCGGTGCGGTCGGCGCGGTGATCCTCGCCATGGTCGCCGATCTCACGTCGGAGAAAAGCCGCACCAAGGCGATGGCCGTGGTGGGCATCACGATCGGCGCATCGTTCCTGATCGCGCTGGTGGCGGGGCCGATCGCGGCGAGCGTGATTGGCGTGCCCGGCATCTTCTGGCTGATGGTCGTCCTTGCTGCGTTGGGCATCGCGGTGACCTTGTTTGTCGTGCCGACTCCCAAGCGGGAAAGCCTGCACCGCGACGCCGAGACCGTTCCGGCGTTCTTCGGCTCGGTGCTGCGCAATCCGGCGCTGCTCAAGCTCGATCTCGGCATTTTCGTCCTGCACGCGATCCTGACCGCGAGCTTTCTCGTCGTGCCGGGCCTGTTGCGGACCACTCTGAATGTCGCACCTAACAACGACTGGATGATCTACCTGCCGGTGCTGCTGGTGTCGGTGGTCGTGATGGGTGGAGCGATCGGGCTCGGCGACAGGCGCGGCAAAAGCGAGATGGTTTTCATCTATGCCGATCATGGCGCTGGCGTTCGGCAACGCCATGCTGCTTTACGGCAGCGGCAATGCGGTCATGCTGATCGCGGCGCTGATCGTGTTCTTCTCCGCCTTCAACATCCTCGAAGCCAACCTGCCGTCGCTGGTGAGCAAGGCCGCGCCCGCGCGCGCCAAGGGTACCGCGCTCGGCGTTTATTCGAGCCTGCAGTTTCTTGGAATCTTTGCCGGCGGCGCGTTGGGCGGCTTCGTCAATCAGAGCGGCGGAGCGACCGGCGTGTTCGCGTTCACGATGACGCTCGCGCTGATCTGGCTGCTCGCCGCTGCCGCGGTGCGGCGTCGAGTCGCTTAGGGCGTCCAACCCATCCGGTTCACCGGACGCCCCGACACCGGGTTTCTGTCTTCCCGCAAATATCTGAAGCCGTGCTTCTCGTAGAAGCGGATCGCGCGGGCATTCTCCTTGTTGACCAGAAGCTCGATGCCGGAGGGCGACCGCCGTTTGGCTTCATCGAGCAGCGCGGTGGCCGCGCGCGAGCCCCAATGCTCAGGCGCGACCACAAGCTGATCGAGATAGCGAGCCTTCGGGTCGATGGTCACAAAGCCGACCAACGCGCCGTCGCTCTCCACGACGACCACCTCGGCGACCGGCACAAGCTCCTGCCTCCAGCGCTCGCGCCACCAGGCCAGGCGCTCGTTGAAGTCGATCTGCGGGAAATGATGCTGCCAGGTCCGCCGCCACAGCTCGATCGCCGCGTCTTCATCGGCATTGGCGTAGGGGCGGAGGTTGAGCCCGGCGGCCACTTCAGCGCCGGCCCGCGTATTTCGCCCGCACCTGGCGATACACCGTGACGATGCCCGCACGATCGCAAACCACGGCGCCGTAGGCGATGGCGCGGCGGCGCTCATAGGCCGTCAAATCATAGTGCGGCGCCGAGACGCGGGGCGGGCTCTGGAACGAGGTGCGATGCAGGCCAAGCTTGCGGGCGAAGCGATGCAGCTCGTCGATATTGTCGGCGAGCAGATGGCACCATTTGCGGCCGTGCCAGTCCCAGATCGCGTCGTCGACATAGACCGCCATCCGGTGCGACTCAGCGTTCGGTCAGCTTGAACTCGATACGGCGGTTCTTGCTGTAAGCCTCGTCGTTGGTGCCGGGATCGATGGGCTGGAATTCACCGAAGCCTGCCGCCACCAGGCGATGAGGCGGAACGCCTTTGGTCACGAGATACTGCACGACCGCGATGGCGCGCGCCGCGGACAGGTCCCAATTCGTTTTGAACTGCCCGGCCGTGCCGCTGATCGGCCGCACGTCGGTGTGGCCATCGACGCGCAGAACCCATGCGATATCGGCCGGAATCTTTTGCGCCAGGTCGAGCAGGGCGGTCGCGATCTTGTCGATCTCGGCGCGCGCTTCCGGCTTGAGGTCGGCCTTGCCGACGTCAAACAGCAATTCCGACTGCAACACGAAACGATCGCCGACGATACGAATGTCTGGCCTGTTGCCGAGAATTTCCCGCAGGCGGCCGAAGAAGTCGGAGCGGTAGCGCGACAGCTCCTGCACGCGTTGCGCCAGCGCGAGATTGAGGCGCTGGCCGAGATCGGCAATCCGGGTCTGCGAGTCCTTGTCTTTCCTTTCGGAGACGTCGAGCGCGGATTCCAGCGCCGCCAGCTGGCGGCGCAGCGCCGCGATCTGCTGGTTGAGGACCTCGACCTGCGCCAGCGCGCGGGCGGTGATGCGCTTCTCGCCTTCGAGCTCGGTGGCGAGCTGGCCGACCCGGCCCTGCGCTTCCGACAGGCCGGTGCCTGCGCCTTCAAGCTGGCCCTTGAACCTGTCGCGCTCGCTTTCCGTCGCCGTCAGGCTGGCGCGAAGCTGCGCAAGTTGCTCTTCGATGCTGGTCTTGCTGCCCTTTTCCAGCGAAAGCAGGTCGGTCAATTGCGCGATCTGGGCGGTGAGCCGCTGCAACGCCGTGTCTTTGCCGGCGACTTCCTGCTGCAGGTAGAACTGCACCACGACGAACACAGTGAGCAGGAAGATGATGCCGAGGATCAGCGTCGACAGCGCGTCGACGAAGCCCGGCCAATAATTCATGCCGCTGTCGGCGCGGCGGGCTCTGGCGAGTGCCATCGGTCAGTTCCCTAGCGGCACCTTGTCGCGCACCAGCAATTCGAGCAGCCGCTGGATCTCGCGCTGCTGATCGGCCTGCGCATCGACCCAGTCGCGAATGAGCTGCTGCTCGGCGCGCATGTGGTGGACGAGGCCCTGGATCGCCTCGGCGAGATTGGCCATCGCGCTGGTCGCCTGCTTGCTCGATCCGCTCTCGGCAATCGCGTCCTTGAGCCGGTCGATGGCGCCGCGCATTTCCCCGGTGGCGGGCGCAGCGATGCCCGGCTCGCCGGAGTGGTCATAGACCGTGGTGGAGAGCCAGTCTTCGAGCTCGGTATAGAAGCGGTTCTGCGCCTGGCTCGACTGCAGATCGAGGAAGCCGAGCACCAGCGAGCCGGCGAGGCCGAACAACGAGGACGAGAACGAGATGCCCATGCCGGCGAGCGGGGCGGCGAGCCCTTCGCGCAGCGAGTCGAACATCGAACCGCCGTCTCCGCCTGCCTTCAATCCCTGGATCACGCCGCCGACCGAAGTGACGGTTTCGATCAGGCCCCAGAACGTGCCGAGCAGGCCGAGGAAGACGAGCAGGCCGGTCATGTAGCGCGAGATGTCGCGCGCCTCGTCGAGGCGCGTCGCAATTGAATTGAGAATGCTGCGCATCAGCTGCGCGGACACCGACATCCGGCCGACGCGCGAACCGAGGATCGCAGCCATCGGCGCGAGCAAGATCGGCGGACGATCGACCGCGAGGCCGGGATCGGCCATGCGGAAATTGTTGACCCAGGAAATTTCCGGATAGAGCCGCACGACTTGCCGGAACGACAGGACGATGCCGATCAGCAGCACGCCGACGATCAGCCCGTTCAGCCCGGGATTGGACATGAACGCCACTTGGATCTGCTTGTAGAGAACGAACGCGACCAGCCCGACCAGGATGATGAATACGAGCATCCGCAGCAGGAAGATGCGCGGCGAGGAGAGTTTCAGGGGATCGACGTCGTTTGCCATTCAGGTCAGTGCGCCAGGTTGAAATGCAATATGCCACAGCGCGGCGGCAGCGCAAAAAAGCCCGATAAAATCGCCCTTGCCGTCATAAACCGGGCGATTGAGTTGAAATTGCGGTGTCAGGCTCAGCGGTTACCGGCCTTGGTAACCGCGCGAAGCAGTTCGCCGTGGATGGTTTCGTTGCCGGCCACAACGTCGCCCCTGACCAACATCTCATCGCGCCCGTCGAGATCGGTAACAAAGCCGCCGGCCTCGCGGACCAGGATGACGCCCGCCGCCAGATCCCAGGCCTGAATGTCGCGATCCCAGCAGCCGTCGAATCGGCCGGCCGCGACATAGGCGAGATCGAGCGCGGTGGCGCCGCTGCGCCGCAGGCCGGCGACGTGCGGTTGGATCTTCGCGAGCTCTTCGTGGTTCTGCGACACGCTGCCTCGGCCAAGATGGGGCAGGGCACAGCCGATCAGCGCCTCGCCGAGATTGCGCCGCGCAGCGACGCGGATGCGGCGGTCATTGAGGAACGCGCCTTTGCCTTTCTCGGCGATGAACATCTCTTCGGTGATCGGATTGTAGACGAGGCCGGCCACGATGACGCTGTCGCGCTCGAGAGCGATCGCGGTGGCGAAGTGCGGAATGCCGTGCAGAAAGTTCGTGGTGCCGTCGAGCGGATCGACGATCCAGCGATGTGTCTTGTCCTTGCCTTCGCGTGAACCGCCTTCCTCGCCCAGGAAACCGTAGCCGGGCCGTCCCTTGGCGAGTTCGGCATAAATCGTCTCTTCGGCGCGATGGTCCGCGGCTGAAGCAAAATTGCCCGGGCCTTTGACCGAAACCTGAAGCTTCTCGAGTTCACCGAAGTCGCGCTTGAGCGCGCGCGCAGCTTTGCGCGCGGCGCCGATCATCACGTTGAGAAGTGCGGAATGGACCATGGTGGCGTGACTTGCCCGCCATGGCAAACGGCGTCAAGGCCGCCGCGGCATGGTCGAGAGCCACTTCTTGGCTGCCTTGTCGGCGGCATCGCGATCTTCAGGCTTTTGCTTGGCGGCGAACTGGTCGAGCTCGGGATCGCCGCGCCCGCCCGCTTTGGCGATCATGTGCCATTTGATCGCTTCGACAGGACTGGCGGGCAGGCCGCGCCCCGCCATGTAGATGCGCGCCATCCGGTTTTGCGCGACGGCGTTGTTCTGCCGCGCGGCCTTGAGCAGGAGCTGCGCGGCTGCCGCTTCGTCCTTCGGTGTCTCGGTGCCGTTGTACTGCGCGATGCCGAACTCGACCATCGCGTCGAGATTTCCCGCCAGCGCGGCCTGGCGCATCAGGCGCGTGGCCTCGCGCTCGTCCTTCGGCACGCCCTTGCCTTCCTTGTAGAGCGTGGCGAGCGCGTATTGCGACTCCGGATGACCGGCTCCGCGCGCCTAGCATGAACAGCTCGGCGGCGCGCTTGTCGTCGCGCGGATAGAGCTGGCCTTCGAGATAAATGAGGGCGAGGTTGTAGGCCGGCGATTGTGTTGCCGAGCTTGGCCGCCTGCTCGAACAGCGCCGCGCCGGCCTTCTCGTCGCGCGACCCGCCGCGGCCCTGAAAGCGGAATATGGCGAGCGCGAACATGGCCTGCGGATCGTTGAGCGTGGCGGCGCGCTGGTAGAGTTCCGCGGCCTTGACGTCGTCGCGGCCGACGCCGAGGCCATTGGCGTAAAGCTCGGCAAGCAGCGTCAGCGACTGCGGATCGTTCTTGGCCGCAAGCTCGGAGGCTTCCTTGAAGGCGGTGAGGAAATAGCCGCGCTGATAGGCGCCGAACGCGCTGTCATATGCTTGCGGCCGGCTTCGGCGCAGGCGGACTGACCGTCCGCGACGTTTGCGCGTGCGCGTCGAACGGCGAGCAGCACGGCGCCGAGCGTGATGATTATCCGTTTCACGACGCCGTCTCCGGCAGGCGCATGTGGCGCGCCGCGGCGGCGAGTAGTTCGGCCGCGCGGCTCGGCTCGCGCCAGATGTAATCGAGCGCGATGAAGTCGGCGCCGGCTTCGACCAGCGGCGCGACTTCAGCCTCGCTGCGTGCGAAGGCGACGCAAGGCAGCTCCAACACTTCGGCGCACCAGGCGACACGCTCGAGATTCGCGGCTTCTTCGGCGCTGCCGAACAGGACGTAGTCCGCGCCGGATTCGGCTGCGACCATCGCGTCGTGGCGTGTGCCCAGGCCGCCGGCTCCTGCGATGCGGTCCGGCTTCAAAGCCGCAAGCGCGGCGCTAAGCGCCTCAATGCCATTCAGATGCGCGCCGTCCGCGCCGCTACGCGCGACGATCTCCGGCCGGCCCTCGATGATGAGAGCGATGCCGCGATCCTGCACAGACGGCGGCGACGTCCTTGACGCGGTTGATCAGGGTTCGCTCGTCCGCATCGGCGAGCCGCAGCAGCACGGCTGCGACGTCGGCGGCCTCGATGACCGGCATCAGTTCGGACGTGAAAGCCGCCGGATCGGAGACCGGCGGCGTCACGAGATAGAAGCGGGGAACGGCCCGGGGTTGGGCCTGTTTCGGTCGCGATGCCATGACGGTGCCATGGTAGCGCAATCCGACGAAAACAGGGCGAGCGCTATTTGGCCGCGTTGGCGACTTTGACGTTCTTGCCCTTGGTGGTGTCGGTCTTGCTGCGCGCCGAGACCGTCTTGGTCACCGACTTTTCCGACGCGGCTTGCTTGGCGCTCTTTGCGCCCTTGAGCGCCGCAGCCGCTTGTTTCACCGACGCTTTCGGCTCGGCCTTTGGGCTCGGACTTCACGAGCTTCAGCTCGGCCGTCTTGGCGTCGCCCTTGGTCACCTTGACCTGAACCTTGTCGGCCGAGGCAAGCTGGATCGGCTGGCTCGCCGCCGGCGCCGGCTTCGCGCCCTTGCGCTTCTGGCTGAGCGAGGCGACCGCCACGACTGCCTTGTCGGGCGCCTTGTTCGGATCATACGCAACCGGCGGCAGCGGGATTTTTTCGGGCCCATTGGCGGCCAGGAGGCCGGCTTCACGCTGGCACGGGACCTGGGCTGCGACCTTGATCGCCGGCGCGGTCGGCTTGCTCTTCCAATGCTCGGGAGCAACGCCGGTGATGTGCTGCACGTAATCGCGCGTCTCTTTCGGCAGGTTGCCGCGCTTGGCGAGCCAATCCTGCACGCGCTTCGGCCCGGCATTGTAAGCCGCAGCGGCGAGGCCGAGATTGCCGAATTGTCCGATCAGCTCACGCAGCAGCGCCGCAGAGGCGCGCACTGCTTCGAGCGGATTGAACGGATCGGCGAGCCGCATCGCGGCAGCAGTCGCCGGCATGAACTGCGCGACGCCTTGTGCGCCGACCGGGCTGACCGCGTTCTGGTTGAAACGGCTTTCCTGCCAGATCAGGCGAATCAGGAATGGTGCGGGAATGTTGTGATCGACCGCCGCATCGGCGAGCGTTTCGCACACCAGCCGATGAGGAACAGGCCGGCGGCGCGGCGTCGGGGTCGCAGGCTCGGCCGCAACATCGAACTTGGCAGCGGTGAAGCCGGCTTCGTCAAAGCTGCTCACGCTCGCAGTCTGCTCAGCGGCTGAGTCGGTATCGGGAATGCTCACCTGGCCGCGAGCCAGCGCATCGCTTGTCGTTTCAGCAGCGCTCGATGAGAAACTCGCAAGCGAGTACGACGGCGCAGCAACTGCTGCGGTCTTTTGCACGACAGTCACGTTGTCCGCCGCGGCGGAACCGGTGAATTCGAAGATCGGGTTTGCAGGTTGGGCCCACGCCGTGATGAACAGGCAGGTCGGAACAAGCAGTTGACGCATCCAGTTTATCCCCGCGGACCGCATGCGCGGCCGGCGTCCCTTGTTCGTGTTGTTCTGACGGGATTTCCCCCTCGTCACCTCGATCACTAGATCGTGAACGTGCCAATTGTTTGGCTCGCGGTGCCTTTCGGTCGCCGCAGTTCCATCGCGCGTGGAACTTTGCGAGCGAGCAGCGCCTATTTGAATCGGCATGAGCCGAGCCTTCGTCAAAGAAGACGACGCAGTGGATGCGCTGCCTGAGCGTCCGATCTCATCGCATGAGAACTACGTCACCGCGCGCGGTCTCGAATTGATCGAGGCGGCGCTGTCGCGTGCGCAGTCGGAGCATGCCGCCGCACAAGCAGCGGCGGATCGCGAGGCGCTCGCGTCATCGGCGCGGGAACTACATTATTGGCAGCAGCGCCGCGTCAGCGCGCAGCTCGTTCCGCCGCCGCCCGATAAAGAGACGGTGCACTTCGGCTCGACAGTGACCATCGAGCGCGAGGACGGCCGCCGCCAGACCTGGCGAATCGTTGGAGAGGACGAAGCAGATCCGGCGCACGGCACGCTGTCATACGCGTCGCCGGTCGCGCGGGCGCTCGCCGGCCGCAAGGTCGGCGAGGTGGTGCAGGCTGGAAATTCGGAAGCCGAGATCGTCGCGATCGAATGATCGCTTACGGCATCGGGATCGGCTAGCCGATCCCGTCACGGCATCGGGACCGGCCCCATATCCTTCGGGACCTTGTAGCCCTTCTGCACGGCCGGACGCGCGGCGATGGTCTCGTACCAGCGCTTCACGTTCGGATATTGCTTCAGGTCGATGGTCTGCCACTCGAAGCGCGAGATCCACGGCCAGTTGGCGATGTCGGCGATCGAATATTCGCCGGTGATGAAGTCGCGGCCTTCCAGCTGCTTGTTGAGCACGCCGTAAAGCCGGTTCGCTTCCTTGAGGTAACGCTCCTCGGCGTAGGGCGCCTTGCCCTTGTTGTACTTCACGAAGTGATGCACCTGGCCGAGCATCGGGCCGGTGCCGCCCATCTGCCACATCAGCCACTCGATGGTGCGGTAGCGGCCTTCGCCCGACTTCGGCAGCAGCTTGCCGGTCTTGTCGGCGAGGTAGATCAGGATCGCGCCCGACTCCATCAGCGAGAAATTGTTGTTGTCGCGATCGACGATCGCCGGGATGCGGTTGTTCGGCGCAATCTTCAAAAAGTCGGGCGCAAACTGCTCGTCCTTGGAAATGTCGATCGGGTGCGCGGTGTAGGGCAGGCCGAGCTCTTCAAGCGCGATGGAGACCTTGCGGCCGTTCGGCGTGGTCCAGGTGTACAGGTCGATCACTGGGCAATCCTTGGGAAATCGGGGGATGGAACAAAGTTCAATGCCGCACGTTAGGGCAGCGCTTCAATACAGGAGGCAACAATGAAGCTCAATGTGATTGCATTGGCGCTGGCCGCGAGCGCGTTCGCTTTCTCCGCTCAGGCGCAGACCGTCATCGTCAAAGAGCGCACCGCAGCCCCGGCCGTCACCGTTACGACGACCACTGGCGCCGCGGTACGTCACTGCACCAACCGCAAAGTGACCACCGTCAATCCGGCGACCGGCACCAGGGTCACCAAAACCGTCCGTCGCTGCGACTAAGCTTCGACGAGTTGAAATGCAAAAGGCCGCGCACAGTGCGTGGCCTTTTTCTTTATGCGCCGCGGCAGGTCCGGAGATAAGCCTCGGCGGCTTGCCGGTCGAGCAGCCGCCCAATCGTCATCCGTTTGCCGGGCACATGCGCGAACACACTGCCGACGAACGCGCGCAACGCCGGCTCGGCCTGGCTGAGCGCGAATGTCTCGCCCGGCAACACCGCCAGGACTTTGTGATCGACCTCGCCGTCCTCGACCTGCTCCAGCAGCCCGACCGGCTCACACTCGACGATCGTCGCCTGAGGCCGAGCTTTCGCGCCGTCAAAACAAAGCAATCGGCGGCGTCGCCGTCGCCGGCCTTGCGTGCCGACGACAAAGCCGTAGGGAAACGGGTAGGCGGCCGAGACGTCTTCGGCCTTGAGCCAAAGCAGCGATCGTCTCGTCGTATGTGTTCTTGCGCCGGGAGCCGGCTTCGTTTTCGATCAGGACGCGCATCGCCGCGCAATCTGTCACGACGCGAAGCGATCCGGTAGGCTTTACGCGCAGGGAGGATGGCATGGCGCCAAGACTGGATCGCGAGGCGGTCAACCGAAAGCTGCGCGCAGAGCGCGCGGCCGGCACGGCGATCTACGACGCGCTGTGCGGCTCCGGCATCACCGCCAAGATGGCGGCGCGCGGCGGCGCCAGCATGGTGACGACCCACGACCTCGCTTATTTCCGCATGCAGGGCCTGAGCTCGATGGCCGGCTACCTGCCGATCTGCGACGCCAATGCGCTGACGCTCGAACTCGGCGAGCGCTCGCTGCGCAATGTCGTGAACGACTGTCCGCTGATCGCCGGGCTGCTGTGCGTCGATCCCGACCCGCGACATGCGCGCGTTCCTGCGCAAGATCGCCGAGGCCGGCTTTGACGGCGTGATGAACTGCCCGACCGTGGCGCTGATCGACGGCAAATTCCGCAGCGATCTCGAAGAGACCGGGATGGGCTTTGGGCGCGAAGTCGAGGTGCTGGGCGAAGCCTCGCGCATGGGCCTCTTCACCAAGGCGTTCTGCACGACGCCGGCCGAAGCGCTGGCGATGGCGGAAGCCGGCGTCGACAACATCATCGTGCATTTCGGCAACAGCTCCGGCGGCACCATCGGCTCGAAGACCGTGATGGCGCAGGACGCCGCGCTCGTGCAGCGCACGGCGTCGGTGCTCGATGCGCTTGGCGGAGAAATATTCCGACCGCATCGTCACCATCCACGGCGGCGCCATCGAGACGCCGGAGCACTTCGCGCAATTCTGGAAGCACGAGCCGCGCATCGACGGCTATGTCGGCGGCTCGTCGGCCGAGCGCTTCCCGATCGAGACTTCGGTGGTCGACGTGACGCAAGCGCTTCCGCGCGGTGCGCCGTCCGGCCGCGACGATGACCAGCGTCGCCGTTCTCGCCACGCTCGACAGCAAGCACGAGGCGGCGCAGTTCGTGTGCGCGGCGTTGCGCGAAGCCGGTGTCGACGCCCTGGCTGTTCGATCTGTCGCTGCGGCCGCACGCAGCATGACTTCGCCGATGTGAACGGCGACGCGGTCGCGCAGGCCTCCGGCACGACGCTGGGACGCGCTGGCGAAGCTGTCGCGCGCCGACGCCGCGCAGACCATGATCGAGGGCGCGGCCAAGATCGTCTCGGACAAGGTCGCGAGCGGGACGCTGTCCGGCATCCTCGGCGTCGGCGGCGCCAATGGCTCGACGATGTCCTGCGCGGTGATGCGCCAGCTTCCGCTCGCCTTCCCCAAGGCGATGGTGACGCCGGTCGCCGCGACCGCGGCCGTGCAGTGGTACGTCGCGGAAAGCGACATCGCCATGTTTCCGACCATCGGCGACATTTCGCTCAATCGCATCACGCGCGCGGCAATCCGCAACGCCGCCGAGGCGGTGGCCGGCATGGCGAAGGCGCGGCGGCGCGCGCCTGCCGAGACCGCAGCGAAAGCCGCTGATCGGTGTCTCGTCATTCGGCAATCTGCAGCCGGCGGTCGACCGCATCACCGCGCGGCTGGAAGCCGAGGGCTACGAGGTCATCCACTTCCACGCCTCCGGGCCCGGGCGGCCGGGCGCTGGAATTGCTTGCCTCGCGCGGCGAGCTTGCCGGCATCATCGACCTCACGACCTCGGAGCTGACCGACTTCGTCACCGGCGGCGTCTACAGCGCGGGCGAGGGGCGGCTGCGCGCCGCCGCCGCGGCCGGCATTCCGCAAATCGTCGTGCCGGGCGCGCTCGATTTCACCAACTGGTGGGTCGGCGAGGTGCCGGAGCGTTATCGCGGCCGCGGCTTCTTTCAGTACAACGTCGAAATTCTGCTGATGCGCACCAATGCCGAGGAATTCGCGACGCTCGGCAACACTGATCGGCGAGCGCCTCGCGGCGGCGAAGGGGCCATACGTCGTGCTGATCCCGCGACGGCTTCAGCGCGCTGATCGACGCGCCGCATGCACGACATCGCAGGCAAGGACATCGGCCCCTGGGCGCAGCCGGAAACCGATGCGGTGTTCATGCAACACGCTGCGCCGCCATCTTCCCAAACGAAAACATCCGCGAACTGCCGCATCACATCAATGATGCGGCCTTCGCGGATGCCTGTGTCGATGCGCTGCTGCGGCTGATGCCGAAGCGCTGATTACGCCGCCTTCTCCAGATCGGTCTTCCACTGCCCGAGCGCGGCGAGGCCGTTCATCTTGGCGCGGTGCGCGAAAGCGCGCTGGCCGGCCGCGACGTTCTCCGCCTTGCCCGACCACGCCTTCTGCGGCGCCGCCTGCAATGCGCGGCCGTAGGAGAAGGTGAGATTCCACGGCAGGCCGCCGATCTTGTTCATGGCGTCGAGATGGGCGGTGGCGTCCTCGTCCGACTGGCCGCCCGACAGGAACGCGATGCCGGGCACCGCGCCGGGCACGCAGGCCTTGAGCAGCTTCACGGTCTTCTCGGCGACGTCCTGCACCGAAGCTTTCTTCGCGCTCTTCTTGCCGGGCACGATCATGTTCGGCTTGAGCACGATGCCTTCCAGCGCGACCTTCTGATAGTAGAGCTGCTGGAACGTCTCCTTGAGCACGAACTCGGTCACCTCGTAGCAGGTGTCGATGTCGTGGCCGCCGTCCATCAGCACTTCCGGCTCGACGATCGGCACGATCTGCGCCGCCTGGCACAGCGCGGCGTAGCGCGCCAGCGCGTGCGCATTGGTCGAGACGCAGGCGTAGCTCGGCATCTTCGGCCCGATGTCGATCACCGCGCGCCACTTGGCGAAGCGCGCGCCCTGCTCGAAATATTTCGGCAGCCGCTCCGGCAATTTGTCGAGGCCTTTGGTCACCACCTCGCCGGGGCATTCCGGCAGCGGGGTGGTGCCTTCGTCGACCTTGATGCCGGGGAACGCGCCGGCCTTCTTGATGATCTCGACCAGCGGCGTGCCGTCCTTGGCCTTCTGCCAGATCGTCTCGTCGTACAGGATGACGCCGGAGATGTGCTTCATGCCTTCCGCCGAGCGGAACAGCATCTCGCGATAGTCGCGGCGGCTGTCTTCGGTCGAACTCCACGCCGATCGCGTCGAAGCGCTTCTTGATCGTGCCGGACGATTCATCGGCGGCGAGGATGCCCTTGCCGGGCGCGGTCATCGCCGTCGCGACTTTATTCAATTCATCGAGCTTCATCGTATCGCTCCCTCTCACTCCTTCAGCGGGGCAACGCATGAAATCATGCTGCGTTGCGCGCGAGTTCCCGTCATTTTTGCCTTAACGCCGCGACACCCGGCAAGGTCTTGCCTTCCATCCATTCCAGAAAGGCCCCGCCTGCGGTCGAAACATAAGTGAAATCATCGGTGACGCCGGCCTGGTTGAGCGCCGCCACAGTGTCGCCACCGCCTGCCACGGAAACCAGCTGCTTCGCTTTGGTCCGTGCCGCGGCGTGCCTGGCAATCTCGATGGTGCCGCGGTCGAATGGCGGCGTCTCGAAGGCGCCGAGCGGGCCGTTCCAGACCAAAGTCGCGGCGGCATCGATCGCCGCCTTGACCTTGTCGATCGAGAGCGGGCCGATGTCGAGCATCATGCCTTGCACCGGGATCGCGTCGACGCCGTAGGCGTGCGACGGCGCATTGGCCTCGAATTTCTCCGCCACGATGGCATCGACCGGCAGGATCACGCCGCAGTTGGCGGCGTCCGCCTTCGCGAGGATGCGCTTGGCGGTCTCGGCGAGATCTTTTTCGGCAAGCGATTTGCCGACCCGGTAGCCCTGGGCGTGAAGGAAAGTGTTGGCCATCGCGCCGCCGATGATGAGCGCGCCGACTTTGGTGCTGAGATTTTCGAGCAGATCGAGCTTGGTCGAAACCTTGGCGCCGCCGACGATGGCGACCACCGGCTTCTGCGGCGCCTCCAGCGCTTTCTCCAGCGCTTCGAGCTCGGCCTGCATGGCGCGGCCGGCATAGGCCGGAAGCTTGTGCGCAAGGCCTTCGGTCGTGGCATGCGCGCGGTGCGCGGCGGAGAAGGCGTCGTTGACATAAATATCGCCGAGCTTGGCGAGCTCGGCGATGAAGGCCGGATCGTTCTTCTCCTCGCCGGCGTGGAAGCGCGTGTTCTCCAGGACGATGACGTCGCCGGCCTTCATCTTGTCGATCGCGGCTTTCGCGGCCGTCACCGATGCAATCGTCGGCAAAGCCGACCTTGCGGCCGAGCACGCGCGCGACTTCGTCGGCGACAGGCTTTCAGCGATTGTTTCGGGTCGCGGCCCTTGGGCCGGCCGAAATGCGAGAGCAGGATGACCTTGCCGCCCTTTTTGGCGATGTCCTCGATGGTCGGCACCGCGCGCTCGATGCGGGTCGCGTCGGTGACCTTGCCGTTCTCGACCGGCACGTTGAGGTCGACGCGCACCAGGACGCGTTTGCCCTTCACGTCAGCCTGATCGAGGGTGCGGAAGCTCGCCATGTCGCCCAACGCGCGAGCTGCTAGAGCAGTTTCCCCATCGCCACGGCCGTATCGGCCATGCGGTTCGAGAAGCCCCACTCATTGTCGTACCAGGACATCACCCGCACCAGCGTGCCGTCCATCACCTTGGTCTGGTCCATGTGGAAGATCGACGAATGCGGGTCGTGGTTGAAGTCGAGCGAGACGTTGGGCTCGTTGGTGTAATTGAGGATGCCCTTGAGCTGCTGCTCGGCGGCGCGCTTCACCGCGCCGTTGATCTCGTCCTTGCGTGGTCGCCTTCTTGGCGACGAACTTGAAATCGATCACCGAGACGTTCGGCGTCGGCACGCGGATCGAGACGCCGTCCAGCTTGCCGTTGAGCTCCGGCAGGACGAGGCCGACCGCCTTGGCCGCGCCGGTCGAGGTCGGGATCATGTTCAGTGCCGCGGCGCGCGCCCGGTAGAGATCCTTGTGAAAGGTGTCGAGGGTCGGCTGGTCGCCCGTGTAGGAGTGGATCGTCGTCATGAAGCCCTTGTCGATGCCGACCGCATCGTTGAGCACCTTGGCGACCGGGGCGAGGCAGTTGGTCGTGCACGAGGCGTTCGAGACGACCTTGTGGTCCTTGGTCAGCTTGTCGTGGTTGACGCCATAGACGACGGTGAGGTCGGCGCCTTCGGCGGGCGCGGAGACCAGCACGCGTTTGGCGCCGGCGGTCAGATGCATCGACGCCTTGTCCTTGGCGGTGAAGAGACCGGTGCACTCCATCGCGATGTCGATGCCGAGGTCCTTCCACGGCAGCTTCGAGGGGTCGCGCTCGGCCGTCACCTTGATGGCGCCGTTGCCGAGGCTGATCGTGTCGCCTTTCACCGTGACGGTGCCGGGGAAGCGGCCGTGCACGCTGTCGTAGCGCAGCAGGTGCGCGTTGGTTTCGACCGGCCCGAGGTCGTTCACCGCGACCACTTCGATGTCGTTGCGGTCGGCTTCGGCGATGGCGCGCAGGATGTTGCGCCCGATCCGTCCGAACCCGTTGATTGCCACGCGCACTGCCATAGTCAGCTCCCGGAATGCTCTTTGCCGTCGTGGCCAGGCTTCTGCCGGCCACCCACGCCTTAGCTGCGGAATTCTTTAGAAGGCGCGGGTTCCCGCGACAAGCGCGGGACGACGCTAGAAATAGTGACGATGTTACCTGGTTCCAAGCTTGGTTAGCGCAGCCTGCGCCACCGCTTCGGCGGTGATGCCGAAGTGCTTGTACAAATCCTTGTAGGGCGCGCTGGCGCCGAAGCTCGTCATGCCGACAAACGGCCCGTCGCCGATAATTGCATCCCAGCCTTGCCGGATTGCAGCCTCGACGCCGATCTTCACGCGGGCGTCGCCGATCATGGCGCGGCGATACGCCTCATCCTGCTCCATGAAGAGCTCGAAGGAGGGGACGGAGACGACGCGCGCCGCGATGCCCTTCTCGGCGAGCAGCTTGGCGCCGCCGACCGCGATCTCGACCTCCGAGCCGGTGGCGAAGATCGACACGTCGGACTTGCCGTCCGGTCCGGCGATCTCGTAGGCGCCGCGGGCGCACACATTGTCGGTGTCCACGCCGGTGCGAAGCTGCGGCAGGTTCTGGCGGGTGAGCGCCAGCACGCTCGGCCGGTCCTTGTGCTCGAGCGCGAGCTGCCAGCACTCGACGACTTCGACCGCGTCGCACGGACGGAACACCAGCAGGTTCGGGATCGCGCGCAACGCGGCGAGATGCTCGACCGGCTGATGCGTGGGTCCGTCTTCGCCGAGACCGATCGAGTCATGCGTCATCACGTAAATGACGCGCTCGCCCATCAGCGCCGAGAGGCGGATCGACGGCCGGCAGTAATCGGTGAACACCAGGAACGTGCCGGAATACGGAATGATGCCGCCGTGCAGCGCCATGCCGTTCATGGCGGCGGCCATGCCGTGCTCGCGGATGCCGTAATGGATGAAGCGCCCGGCGTAGTCCGCGGCGTTGAGCACTTTCATCGCCTTGGTGCGCGTATTGTTCGAGCCGGTGAGGTCGGCCGAGCCGCCGATCATGTCCGGCACCGCCGGCACCAGGCTCTCCAGCGCAAACTCCGACGACGAGCGGGTCGCGATGTTCTTCGGCTCGGCGGCGAGCTTTTCCTTCACCGACTTCACCGCGTCGGCGAGCGCGGCCGGCAAGTCGCCGCGCATGCGGCGCTCGAATTCGGCGCGCTGCTCGGCCGGCAGCGACATCATGCGCTTGTCCCAATCGGCGCGCGTCTGCTTGGAGCGCTGCCCGGCCTCGCGCCACGCAGTGAGAATGTCCGCCGGCAGGTCGAAGGCCGGCGAGTTCCAGCTCAAATTCTTGCGCGCGCCGGTGATCTCGTCGGCGCCGAGCGGCGAGCCGTGCGAGGACGCCTTGCCTTCCTTGGTCGGCGCGCCATAGCCGATCTTGGTCTTGCACGCGATCATGGTCGGGCGATCGCTCTTTTGTGCATTTGCGATTGCTGACGCAATCGCTTGCGGATCGTGGCCGTCGATGCGCGTCGCGTTCCAGCCCGACGCTTCGAACCGCTTCACCTGATCGGTCGAGTCCGACAGCGAGATCGCGCCATCGATCGAGATGCCGTTGTCGTCGAACAGCACGATCAGCCGGTTGAGCTTGAGATGCCCGGCGAGCGCGATCGCTTCCTGCGACACGCCTTCCATCAGGTCGCCGTCGGAGGCCAGCACATAGGTGCGGTGATCGACCGCGCTGGATCCGAACACGGCGGCGAGGTGCCGCTCGGCAATCGCCATGCCGACCGCATTGGCCAGGCCCTGGCCCAGCGGCCCGGTGGTGGTTTCGATGCCTTCGGTGACGAAATTCTCCGGATGCCCCGGCGTGCGGTAGTTCAGCTTGCGGAAGTTCTTGATGTCGTCGAGCGACACCGACTCGTAACCCAGCAAATAGAGCAGGGCGTAGACCAGCATCGAGCCGTGGCCGGCTGACAGCACGAAACGGTCGCGATCCGGCCATTTCGGATCGGCCGGATCGAACTTCAGGACCTGGGTGAACAGGACAGTCGCGATGTCGGCCGCGCCCATCGGCAGGCCGGGATGCCCCGATTTCGCCTGCTCGACCGCGTCCATCGCCAGCGCGCGAATCGCATTCGCCATGCGCTCGTGCGAAACGGCCTCATCGCTACGTCGCATCGGAGCCACCGCTGCGCTCGTCGAAGCTTTTGAAGTCATCAAATTTTGCCTGTTGCGTGGCTCGGATTAGCACCTGAAGCACCTGAGTCAATGTTTGGCCGGAACCGGAATCGCAGCATGCACAGCTTGCGATTCAGCGGGGCATATCTTTAGGTCGGACGTTGACGGGCGTCGCGCGAAACGTAAAAGTCTTGCGCTAAGCGTCTGTCGCTTCGGCATTTTCAACCTGTGGGGCACCGCATGGTCGCGCAACGGGCGAGCGTCATCACTCCACTGCCGGATCGCGAGAGCGCGCCCGCCGCGCCTGCGGCGGTTCCCGGCTCGCTCGATACGGCGGTGAAGCGTCTGGCGCTGGCGCTGGATGCGCTCGATGCCGCGGTGGAGCGCCGCCGCGACGCCGACCGCAACGAAGACGGCCTGGCGCAGCAGCTCCACGACCTCGGCGTCGACCGTACCCGCCTTGCGGCCGCGCTGGATGGCGAAACTGCGCGCACGCGCAAGCTCGAAGACACCAATCGCGAAATCGCGCGCCGGCTGGATGCGGCCATGGCCAGCATCCAGACCGTGCTGGACGCGCATGAGTAGATTCATGGCCGCAATAACCACGACGATCAACGGCCGGCAGTTCCGCCTCGGTTGCGAGGACGGCGAGGAGGAGCATCTTCAATCGCTCGCCGACCTGCTCGAGAAACGCGTCCGCGAATTGCACGGCAAATTCGGCGAGATCGGCGACACGCGTCTCACGGTGATGGCCGCGCTTACCGTTGCTGACGATCTTGCCGAGGCAAACAAGCGCATCCGCCGCCTCGAGGAGGAGCTCACGGCGTTGCAGGACGCGCGCGTGCTGTCCTCGGAGCGCGCCAAGGAAGCGTCTGCCGCGGTCGTGAATGCATTCAATTCAGCGGCCGATCGCCTCGAAGGCATCAGCAGGAAGCTCAACGCCACTGTGACGAACGGCGTCGCCGTCGGGTGAACGACGCCGCGCAGGATCGCGACGCGGACAAGCGCGTGCGCGAGAGCTTTGGCCGCCAAAGCATCATGGCGACGATCGGCGCCAGCGTGCATTCCGTGCGCCGCGGCGAAGTCGAGATTGTGCTGCCTTTCGCGGACCACATCCTGCAGCAGCACGGCTTCATCCATGCCGGCGCGGTGGCGACCATTGCCGACAGCGCCTGCGGTTATGCCGCGCTCAGCGTGATGCCGGCGGATGCGGCGGTGCTGACGACCGAGTTCAAGATCAACCTGCTGTCGCCTGCCAAAGGCGAGCGGCTGCGGGCGGTCGGCCGGGTGGTGCGCGCCGGCAAGAAGCTCGTCATCACGATGGGCGAGGTGTTCGCCGATGAGGGCGGCGCCTCCAAGCAGGTCGCGCTGATCACGGCCACGATGATGGTGGTCGATACCGGCACCGGGCTGCGAAATTAGGCTGCTGGCGCAGGGCCGCCGCGAGGACTACATTAGCCGGGCGGGGCTGCGAGGTGCGTCAGGAGGCATAATTCTCGGGGCCTTACGATCCTAACGGGAGCTGTCCCTGACCGGGCTCGTGGGCTCCGGATATATGGCGCCCACCTACTTCTGTAGGTTCCCGGGATCCGTCCTCCAACGGCCGTTGCGGCTCCGCACTCATTCAATGACTGATCCCGCGACATTCGAGAATCCGAAGCTGCAGCTTCGCGCCAATGCGCTGGCGAAGCGCGACCTCCTGCCGCCGCCGGAGCGCCAGGCCGGCGCGGAAAAATTGGCGGCACGCGCCTTGCCGGTCGATGTCTCCGGGAAAATCGTCTCCGGCTTCATGCCGATGAAGACCGAGATCAATCCGCTGCCGCTGCTTCGAAGATTGGCCGACGCCGGCGCGCAGCTCGCGCTGCCTGCGATCGACGCGCGCGGCAAGCCGCTGATCATGCGGGCATGGAAAATCGGCGACGAGCTCAAAGCCGGTCAGTGGGGAATTCGCGAGCCGCTGCCGCAGAGCGGCGCAAGTCGATCCCGACATCCTGCTGGTGCCGCTCGCCGCCTTCGACCGCGCCGGCCATCGCATCGGCTATGGCGCCGGCTATTACGACATGACGATCCACGCCCTGCGGGCGAAGAAGAAGGTCGTGGCGATCGGTATTGCCTTCGCGGCCCAGGAAATTCCCCGCGTTCCGGCCACCGAGCGCGACGAGCGGCTTGATTTCATCATGACAGAGCGCGAAACCATCGCTTTCGCTTAGATTTGAGAACGCATGCGCATTCTATTTGTTGGTGATGTCGTCGGGCGGTCAGGCCGCGCCATTGTCACCGAGCGGCTGCCGGGACTGATCACCGAGTGGAAGCTCGATCTCGTCATCGTCAATGGTGAGAATTCCGCCGGCGGCTTTGGCATCACCGAGCCGATCTACAACGACTTCATCGACGCGGGCGCCGACGCCGTCACGCTCGGCAATCACGCCTGGGACCAGCGCGAGGCGCTGGTCTTCATCGAGCGCGCGCCGCGGCTGGTCCGTCCGCTCAATTATCCGGCCGGCACGCCGGGGCGAGGGGCCGCGCTGGTCGACGCCAAGAACGGCAAGCGCGCGCTCGTCATCAACGCGCTCGGCCGCATCTTCATGGATCCGCTCGACGATCCCTTCGCGGCGATCGACCGCGAACTGTCCGCCTGTGCGCTCGGCAAGGATGTCGACGCCGCTGTGATCGATTTTCATTGCGAGGCGACCAGCGAGAAACAGGCGATGGGCTTCTTTGCCGACGGCCGCGCCTCGCTGGTGGTCGGCACGCACACCCATGCGCCGACCGCGGATCACCGCATCCTTCCGGCCGGCACCGCCTTCATCAGTCGACGTCGGCATGACCGGCGACTTCAATTCGGTATCGGCATGCAGAAGGAGGAGCCGCTCAACCGTTTCTTGCGGAAGGTGCCGGGCTCGCGCTTTGAGCCGGCGGACGGTGCGGCGACCTTGTGTGCGATAGCTGTCGAAACCGACGACAAGAGCGGCCTGGCGAAAAAAGTCGCGCCGGTGCGGCTCGGCGGCATTCTTGACGAGGCCCGCCCGGCGTTCTGGGCATAAAGTCGTCGCCACGTTACGGTCTTGTTTGCTCCGCAAGACAGAGGCGATCATGAACATCCGCACGCAAAATCTTTCCCGCCGCGCCGTTCTCTCAGGCCTTGGTGCGAGCGTTGCCGCGCCCGCATTCGCCGCGGCGCCAATGGCCAATGTGCAGGTCCCGGCGGTCTATCGCTTCAAGCTGGGCGGTTTCGAATGCACCGTTGTTTCGGACGGTCCGATCGGCCTCGGAGCGATCAAGGCGGACATGTTCAAGGGCTACACGCAGGAGCGGATCGACGAGCTGCTCGCCGCCAATTTCATCGACCAGAACAATTTCCAGCTCGACCAGAACGTGCTGGTCGTCAACACCGGCGAGAAGCTGGTGCTGATCGATACCGGCATGGGCGCTCGCAAGATGTTCGGCCCGACGAGCGGCCGGCTGCTCGCCAATCTTCAGGCTGCCGGAATCAACCCGGCTTCAATCGATGCCGTGGCTATCAGCCATGCCCATCCCGACCATTGCTGGGGCCTGCTTGGCGAGGACGGCAAGCCGAGCTTTCCGAATGCTCAAATCCATCTGAGCCAGGCCGACTTCGATTTCTGGACCGATGAAGGCAAGCTCACTCATCCCGTGCTCGGCGGCTTCGTCGGCCCGACCCGCGAGACCTTGCTGCCGCTACGCGAGCGGCTGGTCTTCATCAAGGGCGGTCAGGACGTTGTGCCTGGCGTGCAGGCGCTGGCGACGCCGGGGCATACGGTCGGCCACACCAGCTTCGTGATCAGTTCGCAGGACAGAACGCTCATCAACATTGCCGATCTCGGCCATCAATATGTGCTGGTAACGGAAAATCCGCGCGCCGAATTTGCCTTCGACACCGATCCGCAGCAGGCGATCTCGTCGCGGCTGCGGGTGTTCGACATGGTCTCATCGCAGAAGATTCCGATTATCGCCTATCACTTCCCCTGGCCCGGCCTCGGTCATCTCGGCAAGCGGGGCGACGGCTATCGCTACGTCCCGTCGCCGATGCAGACCGTGCTGTAGCGCCGCCCAATGTTGGTTTTCCGGCGCTGATCGTTTAGCTTTTGTGACAATTGATTCGCGGCCGGTTTGTGCAGTCCCGGCACAGCACAAACGACAGGCGGCGATGGGTCAGCCCGAACTCGCAGCGCAAACAGAGTCAAACGAGGCGCGGCTCGCCTTGGCCGCGCAATTCGTGCCGGCCGGCGCGCGGGTGATCGATCTCTCGGGTGGCGCGGCGTTGCGCCGCCATCTGCCATATGGCTGCAGCTACAAGAGCGTGAAGTCTAACGCGGCGCTCGCGGCTTGCGACGTGGTCGTCATGCTCGATCTGCTCGACCGCATCGAAGACGCCGAGGCGCTGTTCGCCAAGCTCGCGCACGGCACCGGCGCGGTCGTGCTCAATTATCATCCGCGCGATTTCGCCGAAGCGCCGGCGCCGAACAAGCGGCTCGGTTTCTATGATCTCGCGCGGCTGTTCGACCAGTTCGGCTTTCGCATCGCCTCGAGCGCGCCGCTCGCGACCGGCGAGATCATGCTGCGGCTTGCGCGCACCGATGGCGCGCCGCCGCCGACCGCGCGGATCGCCGTGCTCGCCGAGGGCGACGGTTTCGGCGACCGGCTTGGTCTGCAAATTCTCGCGTCGCTCATTCCGGGACACGCCGACGTCGACTACCTGACGTGCGGCTGGCTCGCGGCAGCGCGCCCGCAGTACGACCTTGTCATCATCGGCGCCGGCAATTCGCTGACGCCCGCGATGCTCGGCGACGATACGATCGATCTTGTCGGCCGCGCGAGCGCTGCGATCGGCTTGTTCGGCACCCAGCACCGCGAACTGATGCCGCGCGCCGCGGTCGAGCGGCTGATCGGCTCGCTCGACACCTGGTATGCGCGGAACAGCGACGATCTTCTGCTCTATGGCTTTGGCACCGGTAAGCATCTTGGCGACTGGCTGATCGACCAGTTCCCGATCGGCGGCGCCAGCGAGCACGAGCCTCTGACGATCGGCGCGGCGCAGCTCCGCGCACTGGGCTTCGACGCCATCGCCACGATCCGCCGTCACCGCAGCGTGATGGCGACCGACCGCGCTGCTCTCCTTTGCGCGCTCACCACCGCAGACATGGCGGCCTGGGACGACGTGGAGATCGGGGGCGCCGCCGAATTCCGCAGCATGCTGCTCGACGTGTTCGGCCGCTCCTATCCGGCGGGCGAGCATTTCCTGATCGACCGCGATCCGGTGCAGCGCTACCGCGCCAAGGTGCACGCCAATATCGCCGCGCTGCGGGCGCGCGTTGCCGCGATCTGCGCCCAGCAGGCCGCCGCGGCCGCCTGATATTTATTTTCGCGATATCCCGGCCTATATAGCCCCGCATTCACTGCGGGTTTTCGTATGGCCGGCCATTCCCAATTCAAGAACATCATGCACAAGAAGGGGCGCGCGGATAAGGCGCGTTCCAAGCTGTTTTCCAAGCTGGCGCGCGAAATCACCACCGCCGCCAAGCTCGGCATGCCGGATCCCGCGATGAACCCGCGCCTGCGCGCCGCCGTTCTCGCCGCGCGCGCGGAGAACATGCCGAAGGACAATATCGAGCGCGCCATCAAGAAATCGCAGGGCGGCGACAGCGAGAGCTACGAGGACATGCGCTACGAGGGCTACGGCCCCGGCGGCGTCGCGGTGATCGTCGAGACGCTCACCGACAATCGCAACCGCACCGCCGGCGACGTGCGCGCGGCCTTTACCAAGAGCGGCGGCAACCTCGCCGAGACCGGCGCGGTGTCGTTCATGTTCGACCATGTCGGCGTGGTCGAGTTCGAGACCAAGGTTGCCGATGCCGATGCGATGCTGGAAGCCGCGATCGAGGCGGGCGCCGACGACGTCGTGTCGAACGAGAACGGCCACGAGATCTATACCGCGTTGGACTCGCTCGGCTCGGTCGCCAAGGTGCTGGAGGCGAAGTTCGGTGAGCCGCGCAAGGCGGCGCTGATGTGGAAGCCGAAGAACACGATGGCGATCGACGACGACAAGGGCGAGAAGCTGATCAATCTGCTCGACGTGCTCAACGAGCACGACGACGTGCAGAACGTCTATGCCAACTTCGAAGTGTCCGACGCGCTGATGCAGAAGATGAGCGCGTAGCGCTTTTATTTGCGCGTGATCTTGTCCGAAAACCGGTGTCCACTTTTCGGGATCACGCGCTAGCCCTCGTACTCCAAAATATACAGCCCGCCATTGTAGTCGGTCGAATAGATGAGACCGGCCTTGTCGACGAACATGTCGGCCGACTGGATCACGCGCGCGCGGTTCGGCCGGTGATCCATCATGCGCTCCGGCGCGGGCGGCACCCAGGCGCCGGTGTCCTTCGGCGCTTTCGCATCGGAAATGTCGAACACGCGCACGCCGGCGTTCTGATAGGTCGTGAAAATCAGTTGCGAGGACTGGAACGTGCCGGGCCGGTTCTCGTGCAGATTATGCGGGCCGAAATGCCCGCCCTTGCTCTTGTAGTCGGCGTCGGCCGGCTGCGGGAATGTCGAGATGATCTTCGGCTCCGACTTCACCTTGTTGTCGATCACCCAGATGTTCTTCACGCCGTCTTCCTGGTGATCGAGCACGGCCTCGTCGAGCACGACCAGCAATTCGCGGTCGTCGAGCGGCAGGCAGTTATGGGTGCCGCCGCCGAACGGCGGCACGCCGTCGCGATGCGCGATCAGCTTCGGCTTTGTGCGGTCCGACACGTCGAGCACCACCATGCCGGCGTCGCGCCACGCCGCGTAGGCGGTGTCCCCCGAGATGATCGGGTGATGCAGGCCGAACCGGCTGGTGCCGGGCCAGCTCGTCGTCTCGCCCGCCGCCGTGTTCATGCCGGGAATCCACCAGCGCCCGGCCTCGCGCGGCTTTGCCGGATCGCTCATGTCGATGGTGATGAAGATGTAGTCGGTGAAGCCGTCGAGCAGCGCCGAGGCGTAGGCCCAGCGTCCGCCGGTGTACCAGATGCGATGAATGCCGCCGCCGTCGACCGGCATGAAGCCGATCTGTTTCGGCTTGGCGCCGTCGGAGATGTCATAGACCGCCATGCCCGCGGTCCAGTTGCGCTCGGTCGATTTCTTCTCCGCGGTGCCGACCACCTTGCCGAGCTGGCCTTTGTAATAGGCCTTCTCGTCGGCGAATTCGGCCGCGGCGAACATGTCCTTGGCATGGATGACCAGCAGCAGGTCGTCATGCGTCTGCAGATGGATGTTCCAGGTGTTCGGCGGCGCGGCGAAATAGTTCACCGCGCGCGGCGCCTTCGGGTCGCGCACGTCGATGACCGAGAAGCCCTTGGAGAACATGTGGCCGACATAGGCGAAGCCGCGATGCACCATCACCTGCACGCCGTCCGCCCGCCCGCCCTGGTCGGAATATCCGACGATGCGCATGTTGCGCGCGTAATCCGGCTTTCGGCAGCGCGCTCATTTGTAGGCCTCCAGGAAGTTCGGCACCGCGATCGAATCCAGCATGGCGCCGTCGCTCTGCAGGTATTCGTGCATCTTGCGGTCTTCCTCGGTCTTGAGGTTGACGCCCATATGGGTGCCGAGCTTGCGGCCGTGCATGACGATGGTGTTGCCGATCGGCTGGCGCTCGGCATTGTAGGCCTTCAGCGCCGCGTCGATATCATCGTGACTGTCGAGCGCCTGCGCCAGCGCCATCGCATCGGTGCCGGCCTTCGCCATGCCGAAGCCCATATGCGGCCGTGCGTTGGCGGCGGCATCGCCGACCATTGCGACGCGCCCGAATACGATTGCCGGCGCGGTGAAGTCGTAGATCGGCGTGATGAAGGGCTGCTTGATCGCCATCAGCGCATCGAGCAAAGCCGGCGGCAGGATCTCGCGCGCATCCTTGTGCAGGCCGGCGATCAGGTCCTTGCGGATCAGCGGCGGCGGCACCGAGTGCTCGTGCTGCTTGCCGTTCTCGTCGACATTCATCTCGCGCAGCTGCGCCGCGTCGGCGACGCGATACCAGATGAAGTTGAAGCGGCGATGGCCGGGCCGCAGGTCGTTGTCGAAACCGGCGATCGGGTAGGTGATGATCTCCTGCCGCGGCGGCAGATAGAAGGTGAAGAGCGGGTAGATGCTGTCGCGCGTTTCCGGCGCGAGGTCGGCCTCGTTCGGCGCGCCGCGCCAGATGTAATAGCCGGCATAGATCGGCTGTATCTCCGGCGCCATTTGTCCGCGCACGGTTGAGCGGATGCCGTCGCCGCCGATCAGAATGTCGGCGTGCTCGACGCGGCCGCCGGAAAACGTCACCTGCACGCCGCGGTCGTCCTGGTCGACCCGCTCGAAATTCCAGCCGAGGTGATAGTGCGCCGGATCGATGTTGCGCTGGAGCAGTTGCTGCAGCCGGTCCCACGAGGTGAGGATCTGGCGCAGCGGGCGCTCGTCGGTGACGCGGCCCTCGCGATCGATCGCGACCCGCTTGGGCACCTCGACGCCGAGGTCCTTCATGCCGGCGCCGCTCTTGATCAGCGCGTCGAACAATTCCGGGATGGCCGGTGATGCCGGCGCCGCGCCCGACCAGCTCGACGCTCGAGCGCTCATAGACGTCGACGTCCCAGCCGATCCGGCGCAGGAACGCGGCGCTGAACAAACCCGACATCGAGCCGCCGATGATGACGGCGCGCTTTTTCTTTCCCGGCATGGTTTCGCACTTTAGACAGACGCCGCACGATTATTGAAGCACGTTATTTTTCTAACGCTGAAAGAACGGATCGAGCAGCGGCAGCGCGATGATCGCCGAAATGGCGACAATGATGTAGCCGACCAGCCGATAGGTCCGTTCGTCTGGCCAGCTTGAACAATTGCGAGCCGATCCACATGCCGGCGATCATCATCAGGGTGGTGAACACGCCGAGCGCGAGCACGAACGGGGTCACCAGCCCGTGGAAGGTGTAGGTGATCAGCGTGCCGAACGAGAACAGCGAGAAATAGGCGAAGAAATTCGCCCGCAGCACGTCGGCCGGAAAGCCGCTGCCGAGCCAATAGACGATGATCGGCGGCCCGGAGATTTGCAGCGCGCCGCCGAGCAGGCCCGCAAGCAGGCCGACGCGCGATGGTGATGCTCAGATGCGGCCGGCCGTGATAGCGCCAGCCGGACGCCAGCACGACGACGACAAGGCCGACCAGGATGCTCAGGCCCCAGCGCAGCACGATCGGGTCGGCGTGCTGGAGAATGAGCGTGCCGAACTGCACGGCGCCGAGCGCCGCAGCGGCCATGATCAGCACTTCGCGGTAATGCGCCTTCTGCCATACGCCGGCGAGGAACACCGCGCCGGTAACGACGTCGGCGATGACGAAGGTGGGCGCCGCGATCTTCGGCCCGAACACCGCGCTCATCAGCGGCACGTAGATCAGCGCCGAGCCGAATCCCGAAAAGCCGCGCACCAGCCCGGCCAGGCCGGCGATTCCCAGCGCGATGACGAATCGCGGGTCGGCGAACAGCGCGGAGAAGGTGGCGGCGGTGGGGAGCTCGAGCACGGAAATACCGGGGGAAAGATGCGCCTCCGCATAGCAGGCGCCGCCGCGCCTTGCGACCTTTGGCGATGCGCCGTCACGGGTCTATCAACGAGGTCTTATGAGGCGCCTGATTCGCATCCTCGGCATCGATCCCGGGCTTCGCTGCACCGGCTGGGGCCTCATCGAGTCCGATGGCAACCGGCTGATTTACGTCGCCTGCGGCGCGGTCGAGACCAACGAACGCGCGGAACTCTGCGAGCGGCTGGTTTCCATTCATGCCGGGCTGCGAAAAGTGATCGAGGAGTTTGCGCCGGACGAGGCCGCGGTCGAGCACACTTTCGTCAACACCAATGCGAGCGCGACGCTCAAGCTCGGTCAGGCGCGTGGCGTCGCCATGCTGGTGCCGGCGCAGGCGGGCTTGAGCGTTGCCGAATACGCGCCGAACCTGGTGAAGAAATCGATCGTCGGCGCGGGCCATGCCGACAAGGCGCAGATCCGCATGATGATCGGCGTGCTGCTGCCGAAGGCGTCGCCGCAGAGCGAGGACGCCGCGGACGCGCTGGCGATTGCGGTCACCCATGCACATCATCGCCAAAGTCTTGTGCTCAAGGTAGCCGCGCGATGATCGGCAAGCGCACATGATTGGAAAGCTTCGGGGCATCATCGACAGCTACGGCGAGGACTTCGTCATCCTCGACGTCGGCGGGGTCGGCTATCAGGTGAACTGCTCGGCGCGCACGATGCAGGCGCTGCCGGCGCCGGGCGAGGCCGCGACGCTCTCGATCGAGACTTACGTGCGCGAGGACGCGATCAAGCTGTTCGGCTTCACCTCGGACGTCGAGCGCGAATGGTTCCGGCTGCTGCAGACCGTGCAGGGCGTCGGCGCCAAGGTCGCGCTCGCGGTGCTCGGCACGCTGCGGCCATCCGAGCTCGCGGAAGCGATTGCGCTACGCGACCGGGCGAGCGTGTCGCGCACCCCGGGCGTTGGGCCGAAGGTCGCCGAACGTATCGTGACCGAACTCAAGGACAAGGTGCCGAAGTTCACCTCGCTCGACCCGGCGGTCGTGCAGCTCTCCGGCGCGCTGGAAGAAAAACGCGCGCCGCGCCCGGTGATGGATGCGGTCTCCGCGCTGGTCAATCTCGGCTATGGCCAGCCGCAGGCGGCCGCCGCGATCGCCGCCGCGGCGCGTAACGCGGGCGAGAGCGCCGACACCGCCGCGCTGATCCGTCAGGGCCTTAAGGAGCTGGCGCGATGAGCAGTCCCCGCCTCGTTGCCGCCGAAGCCCGCGACGAAGACGCCGACGTCTCGCTGCGGCCGCAGCGGCTCGCCGACTTCATCGGCCAGGACAAGGCGCGCGCCAATCTCCAGGTCTTCATCGAGGCGGCGCGCGCCCGCAAGGAAGCGCTCGACCACGTGCTGCTGGTCGGCCCGCCCGGCCTCGGCAAGACCACGCTGGCGCAAATCGTCGCCCGCGAGCTTGGCGTCAACTTCCGCGCCACCTCCGGCCCGGTGATCGCCAAGGCCGGCGACCTCGCCGCGCTGCTCACCAATCTCGAGCCGCGCGACGTGCTCTTCATCGACGAGATTCACCGGCTGTCGCCGCAGGTCGAGGAAATCCTCTATCCGGCGATGGAGGACTTCCAGCTCGACCTCATCATTGGCGAAGGTCCGGCGGCGCGCTCGGTGAAGATCGAGCTCGCGCCCTTCACTTTGGTCGGCGCAACGACGCGCGCGGGACTGCTCACCAATCCGCTGCGCGACCGCTTCGGCATTCCGGTGCGGCTCGGCTTCTATTCCGACAAGGAGCTGGAGGAGATCGTGTCGCGCGGTGCCCGCGTGCTCGGCATTGCGATGAGCGCGGACGGCGCCAACGAGATCGCCCGCCGCGCCCGCGGCACGCCGCGCATCGCCGGACGGCTGCTGCGCCGCGTGCGCGACTTCGCATCAGTGGCCGGCGCGAAATCCATCGACCGCAAGGCTGCCGACAAGGCGCTGGGCGAGCTGGAGGTCGATGCCGGCGGTCTCGATGCGATGGACCGCCGTTACCTGACGACGATTGCGCTGAGCTACGGCGGCGGCCCGGTCGGCGTCGATACGATGGCCGCCGCGCTGTCGGAGCCGCGCGACGCCATCGAGGACATCATCGAGCCGTTCCTGATCCAGAAAGGCTTCCTGCAAAGGACGCCGCGCGGCCGCCTGCTCACCGGCCACGCTTTCAAACATCTCGGTCTGCAGGAGCCCACGCGCGACCCCGGGCAGTTCGGGCTGTTCGGTCAAACGGCGAGAGTGATGAGTAGCGCGGCGCTCGACGGCTCAATCGCCGGCGGCCGCCACGTGATGCAGATCCGCGTCTATTACGAAGACACTGACTTCACCGGCATCGTCTATCACGCCAATTACCTGCGCTTCATGGAGCGCGGCCGCACCAACTACCTGCGGCTGCTCGGCGCCGGCCACCGCGACCTGTTCGAGCAGGCCGAGAAGGAAGCACCCGGCTTCCATTTCGTCGTGCGCCACATGGAGATCGACTTCCTCAAGCCGGCGCAGATGGACGACGTGCTCGACATCGTGACGGCGGCCGAGGAGGTGAAGGGCGCTTCGATCACCATGCATCAGAAGGTGATGCGCGGTGACGAACTGCTGATCGAGGCGCGGGTGCAGGTCGCCTTTGTCTCGCAGGGCCGCGCGCAGCGGATTCCCAAGCCTTTGCGGGACGCAATGGGCGCCGATCAGGCGCGGCAGTAATCGGGTGGCGTGACGCCTCGCGACGCGCCACATTAGGGGTATGCCGGCTCAGGGTTTCGCCATCTTCGATACGGCGCTCGGCGCCTGCGGTCTCGCCTGGGGCGAGCGCGGCGTGATGCGCGTTCTGCTTCCCGATGGCGGCGAGGGCAAGATCCGCTCGCGCCTGAAGCGGCAATTTCCGGACGCAGCCGAAACTCCTCCGCCGCCGCATATCGCCAAACTGATCGGCGACATCATCGCGCTGATGAAAGGCGAAGCCCGCGACTTCAATGACGTCGCACTCGACCTCAGCAAAGTCCCCGAGTTCAATCGCAAAGTGTTCGACATCGCGCGCACCATCCCGGCCGGGCAGACGCTGACCTACGGCGAGATCGCAACGCGGCTCGGCGACAAGTTGCTCGCCCGCGATGTCGGCACCGCACTCGGGCAAAATCCGTTTCCGATCGTGGTGCCGTGCCATCGCGTACTGGCGGCGAGCGGCAAGAGCGGCGGCTTCTCGGCGCCGGGCGGCGTCGACACCAAAATGCGGATGCTCTCGATCGAGCGCGCCCAGCCCGGCGGGCCCACTCTGTTCGACGATCTGCCGCTCGCCACGCGCCGGCATCGCTAACGCAATCATCGACGCCGCGCGCGTCGTGATGTAAACACCCTTCACATGCGTTGGGGCAAACACGGCCGGACCGGCCCGCGCGCCTATCACCACGGCAACCTCAAGGAAGCCCTGATGCAGGCGGCGCTCGATCTCATTGCGGAAAAAGGGCCCGCAGGCTTCACCTTTGCCGACGCCGCGCGCGGCGCGGGCGTGTCGGCTGCCGCGCCCTATCGTCACTTCCGCGACCGCGATGAGTTGCTCGCGAGCGTCGCGCTGCAGGGCTTCGAGCGTTTCGCGGCGATGCTCGCGACCGCATGGAACGGCGGCAAGCCGAACACGCGCACTGCGTTCGAGAATCTCGGCAAGGCCTATCTCGCCTTCGCGCGCACCGAGCCCGCGTATTACTCGGCGATGTTCGAAGCCGGCATTCCGCACGCCAACAATCCGGACCTGCTTGCTGCAGGCGAACGCGCTTTCGCGATCCTGCGCGAGGCATCCGAGGCGATCATTGCCGAGCTGCCGGCGCGCGACCGGCCGCCGGTGATGATGATGGCGCTCCACATCTGGGCGCTGTCGCACGGCATCGCCTCGCTGTTCGGCCGCGGCGACGAGGCACGGCGCACCATGCCGATGACGCCCGAAGAGCTGCTGGAGGCGGGGACGCTGATCTACCTGCGCGGTCTCGGCGGGAAGTAGCGCGCCGGTCGATTTGCCGCAGTGCGCTTGGGGCTGAGGCGGAAGGCCCTATTTCCCTCTCAGCGATTTCCGCGAGCACCGAGCGCTCCAAACCGTATTCGGTGGTCCCTCTAGAACCCGCTTGACAGCTGCCTTCGCTGCGCTATGTTAATGTTATTAACATTCACTCGTGAGGGTGCCATGCCTATCACCGCCAAACTGGACCAACTCGGAAAGCCCGCCTGGATCGCGCTGATGATCGCAGGCTTCATCATTTGGTGGCCGGTCGGCCTGGCCACGCTCGCCTTCTTGATATGGAGCGGACGCATGGGATGCGGATACGGCGCCAACCACTGGCAATCGAAGATGGACCGGATGCAGCGGAAAATGGACTGGATGCGCGGCCACTTGGGCGGCGGCTCTTACGGTCCCTCGAGCGGCAACCGCGCCTTTGACGAATATCGGGCCGAGACGCTCAAGCGGCTCGAGGACGAGCAGCGCGAGTTCCGCGATTTCCTCGAACGGCTGCGGATGGCCAAGGACAAATCGGAGTTCGACCAGTTCATGGCCGACCGCCGCAACAAGCCTGGTCCGGATCAGCCGGCCCAGTAACCGGCCCCGCCGACCAAACAGCGAAGCCGCCCGAAACGGGCGGCTTTTCTTTTGCCGCAGCCTGCGGGTGGGTTGCGGTAACCTCTCTTTAACCCTATTGGCGCTGTCTAGATCGCAATCAGCGCCCTAGTGCCGTCACCTTTGTCCTCAATTGCAGGGTCCGGCGCCTGGGGACTTGTTCCGGCAATTTGAGCCGGTCGCGCCGCTTTACATCACGCCGAACGGCGAAAGGGACGGCATTTCATGAATCCTGCCGACGTCGCACAGTCGGTCCTTCCGCTTACATCGTCCGACCTCTCGCTCTTCACGCTGTTCTGGCACGCCCATTGGATCGTGAAGGCGGTGATGGTCGGGCTTTTGGTCTGCTCGGTCTGGGTCTGGGCGATCGCGATCGACAAGACCGTGCTTTACACGCGCACCCGCCGCTCGATGGACAATTTCGAGGCGGCGTTCTGGTCCGGGCAATCGCTCGAGGAACTCTACCGCTCGCTGTCTTCTCGCCCGACGCACTCCATGGCGGCGCTGTTCGTCGCCGCGATGCGCGAATGGAAGCGCAGCTTCGAAAGCTCGGCACGGTCCTTTGCCGGCCTTCAGACCCGGATCGATAAGGTGATGGATGTCACCATCGCCCGCGAGGTCGAGCGCCTCGAAAGGCGGCTGCTGGTTTTGGCGACAGTCGGCTCGGCCGGCCCCTTCATCGGCCTGTTCGGCACGGTTTGGGGCATTATGACGAGCTTTCAGTCGATTGCGGCCTCGAAAAACACGTCGCTGGCGGTGGTTGCGCCCGGTATCGCCGAGGCCTTGTTTGCCACCGCCATCGGCCTGATCGCTGCCATACCGGCGACGATTTTCTACAATAAGTTCGCTGCCGAGGTGAACAAACAGGCGCAGCGCCTGGAGGGGTTCGCCGACGAATTCTCCGCGATCCTGTCGCGGCAGATCGACGAGCGGGGGGACAGCGCATGATCCCGAAAAAAAGCTAATGGCGGCCAACGCTGCCACACCGACACTCGGACGCCACCGCGGCCGCGGCCGCCGCAAGGTGATGAGCGAGATCAACGTCACGCCGATGGTGGACGTGATGCTCGTGCTGCTGATCATCTTCATGGTGTCGGCGCCGCTGCTCACCGTCGGGGTGCCGATCGACCTGCCGCAGAGCCAGGCCACCAGTCTCGATCAGGACAAGGAGCCGCTGACGATTTCGGTCAACGACAAGGGCCAGGTCTTCCTCCAGAACAGCGAGATCAAGGTCGAGGAGCTGGTGGCGAAGCTCCAGGCGGTCGCGCAAGCGCGCGGCGGCACCGAGGCGCGTGTCTTTGTGCGCGGTGACAAGAAGGTCGATTACGGCACGATGATGCGCGTCATGGGCCGCCTGTCAGGCGCCGGCTTCCATCGCGTCGCCCTCGTCACCGAATTCGAGCAAGGGTCGTAAGACGCCTCATGATCGGCCGGCTCAAGAAATACGAGATGAAGACCGCGTCGCTTGTGTCGCTCGGTCTGCATGTCGGCGTGCTCGGCTGGGCGATGGTGTCGTTCAGCACGACCGCGCGCGACGCGCCGACCCCGCCGTCGCTGCCGGTCGATCTGGTCAGCGTCGAAGACTTCACCAAGATCACCAAGGGGCAAAAGGACGTAAAGCCGACGCCGGAGCCCAAGCCGCCGCTCGCTGAAAAGAAAGCCGAGCCTCCCAAAGAGGTCGAGCAGGCTCAGCCGAAGGCGGACGAGAAAAAGAAGCCGATCGAAACAGCGAAGGCCGATGACGCGCCGCCGCCGCCCAAGGCCGAGCCGAAGCCCGATCCGATCGCCGAGAAGCTGACCAAACCCGAGCCGCCGAAGCCCGAAGCCAAGGTCGAGCCGCCCAAGCCCGTGCCGCCGAAGAAGCCGGTCAAGCCGCAGCCGAAATTCGATCCGGACAAGATCGCCGCGCTGCTCGACAAGCGCGACGCGGTGCGTGAAGCCTCGGCCGCCCCGGTGCAAAACAACATACCGTCGCTCGGCGCCAATAGTGGCAGCAGCGCACGGCTCTCGCAGTCGGAGATCGACGCGTTGCGCGCGCGGCTGCGCCAATGCTGGAATCCGCCGGTCGGCGCCAGCGATGCGCGCAATCTCTTCGTCGTGTTCCGCGTCATGTTCAAACGCGACGGCACGATCGCGCGCGACCCGACGCTGATCGAAGGCACGGCCTCGCAAATGGGCCCGGCGCTGGGCGAAAGCGCCAAGCGCGCGCTGCTGCAGTGCCAGCCCTACACCATGCTCCGCCCGGACACGTATGACACGTGGAAGGACATGGAGATCAAATTCGACCCGATCGAAATGTTCGGCTGATCCAAATTTCCCGAAACTGATTTCATGAACACGCCAATGGTCTTCAATCGTCGCAATTTGCTCGCCGGTGCCGGCGCCAGTGCCCTCGCTTGCGGGCACCAAGCACATGCCGTCGTCCGTCTCGATGTCACTTCGGGCAACGTGCAGCCGATGCCGATCGCGCTGCCGGATTTCCTGCCGGGCAGTCCCGCCGAGACCGAGACGTCGCGCAACATCACCAGCATCATCGCCGCCAATCTGCAGCGCAGCGGCCTGTTCGCGCCGATCAACCCGGCGGCCTACATCGAGAAGATCTCGAACTCCGATGCGGTGCCGCGCTTCCCCGACTGGAAGGCGATCAACGCGCAGGCGCTCGTCATCGGCCGCATCACCCGGCAGGGCGACGGCCGCCTCAAGGCCGAATTCCGCCTGTGGGACGTGTTCGCCGGGCAGCAGCTCACCGGCCAGCAATACTTCACGACGCCGGACAACTGGCGGCGGGTCGCGCACATCATCTCCGATGCCGTCTATGAGCGCCTCACCGGCGAGAAGGGCTATTTCGACAGCCGCATCGTCTTCGTCGACGAGAGCGGACCCAAGGACCGCCGCGTCAAGCGCCTCGCGCTGATGGACCAGGACGGCGCCGGCCTGCGCTATCTCACGCGCGGCGACGACCTCGTGCTGACGCCGCGCTTCAATCCGTCGACGCAAGAGATCACCTACATGTCGTACGGGCAGAGCGACCCGCGCGTCTTCCTGCTCAATATCGAGACCGGTCAGCGCGAAATCGTCGGCGACTTCCCCGGCATGACATTCGCGCCGCGGTTCTCGCCGGACGGCCAGCGCGTGATCATGTCGCTGTCGCAGGGCGGCAACGCCAATCTGTTCGTGATGGATCTGCGCTCGAAGGCGACGACGCGTCTCACCAACACGCCGGCGATCGACACCGCGCCCTCTTATTCGCCGGACGCTTCGCGCATCTGCTTTGAGAGCGATCGCGGCGGCTCGCAACAGATCTATGTCATGGCAGCATCGGGCGGGCAGGCGCAGCGCGTCTCGTTCGGCAATGCGCGCTACTCGACACCGGTGTGGTCGCCGCGCGGCGACTACATCGCCTTCACCCGGCAGTCGAGCGGCTCGTTCGGCATCGGCGTGATGAAGCCCGATGGCTCGGGCGAGCGCCTGCTGACCGAAGGCTTCCACAATGAAGGCCCGAGCTGGGCGCCGAACGGCCGCGTGCTGATGTTCTTCCGCGATCAGGGCAGCGGCCCGTCGCTGTTCACGGTCGACATCACCGGCCGCAACGAGCTCAAGGTGCCGACGCCGAGCTTCGCGTCCGATCCGGCGTGGTCGCCGCTGCTCTCGTAGAGTTCCGATCGCGCCACATTTTTACCGCGCCTTAACCGTAAAAATCTGTTCCACGACTTGCCTCGCATTTTCACGGGGCTGGCAAGCACTCATCAAGGTTGACGGAACGTTCGTTTAACGAACGGCCTGTTAGACCTGAGCCAACATCCGGGCACAGTGCAGTAATGGAGGCACCGGCAATGCACTTCAGTAAGATCATTCGCGGCGCTTCGATTGCCGCGCTCATGGTGGCGGCGCTCGCGCTCGGCGCGTGTGCCAACAATCCGGCGGCTGACGCCAATGCCAGTGCGGCAGGTGCAGCGGCGCCGGGCAGCCAGCAGGACTTCGTCGTCAATGTCGGCGACCGCGTCTTCTTCGAGACCGACCAGACCGATCTCACCGCGCAGGGCCGCGAGACGCTCGACAAGCAGGCGCAGTGGCTGACCCGCTACGGCCAGTACACGTTCACGATCGAAGGCCACGCCGACGAGCGCGGCACCCGCGAGTACAACATCGCGCTCGGCGCCCGGCGCGCCCAGAGCGTGCGTGACTACCTGGTTGCGCGGGGCATCCAGGCGCAGCGCATGCGCACGATCTCCTATGGCAAGGAGCGGCCGGTCGCGGTCTGCAACGACATCTCCTGCTGGTCGCAGAATCGCCGCGCTGTGACGGTGCTAAACGCCTCGTCCTAGGCTGTCACAATTTCGACGCAGCCCGCCCTATGCTAGTTTCGGCGTGGGGCGGGGCGATCTTTTAGGATGACGATGCTTTCAAACAATTTGCGCATGGCGGCTTTTGCCGCCTGCATGCTTTTCGCCACCGGCAATGCGTTCGCGCAGGATCGCGGCCTGCTCGAAGGCCTGTTCAGCCGCGGCGAGCCGGCGCGCGGCCAGCAGGCCGACGTCACCGCCGAGCAGGCGGTGCGCATCAATCAGCTTGAAAGCCAGATCCGCCAGCTCACCGGCACGATCGAGCAGCTGCAATTCCGCAACCAGCAGCTCGAGCAGGAGCTCGCGCGCGCCGGTGGTGGCGTGCCGGTTGCTGCGCCGCCCGCCGTTGCGCGTCCGATCCCGGGCGCGGCGGCAGCGCCGATGACCGCGCCGCCGATGGCTGCGCCGCAAGTCGCTGCGCCGATCGTCCAGTCGCCTGCGACCAGCGGGCGCCGCTCCGACGTGTTCGATCCGGCGCAAAATCCGAATGCGGTCGGCGCGCCGCGCGCCCTTGGCGGCGGCAGCCAGCCGATCCCGGCATCTTCACCGCCGCCCGTGTTCCAGACCGATGCGCCGGTCGGCGCCCAGAGCGTTCGTGCGCCGGGTGCGCCGCTCGATCTGGCTGCTGCGGGCACGCCGGTTATTCCGGGCAACGTGCCGGCCACCGCTCCTCGCGAGCCGGCCGGTCCGCAGGTCGCGGCCTTGCCGCCGAGTGCTGCGCCGAAGGACGAATACGACCTCGGCGTCGGCTACATGCAGCGCAAGGACTACGCGCTCGCTGAAACCACCTTCCGCAGTTTCCTGAAGAAGAATGCCAGGCAACACGCTCGCACCCGACGCGCATTATTACCTCGGTGAAAGTCTCTATCAGCGCAAGCGCTATCAGGATGCGGCCGATAGCTATCTCGTCGTCGTGCGCAATTACGAACTCGTCGCAGAAAGCGCCCGACGCGCTGCTTCGGCTCGGCCAGTCGCTCTCCGCGCTCGGCCAGAAGGAAATGTCCTGCGCTTCGCTCAACGAAGTGAGCCGGAAATATCCGCGCGCCTCGGCGAGCGTGAAGAGCCAGGTCGCCCAGGAACAGAAGCGTGGCAGCTGCTAGCGCATGACCCCGAAAAGTGGGGACCGGTTTTCGGATCGGTCATGAAGCCGAAGAAGCCCGCTGTTCTGTTCCGAAGCATTTTTTCGATTAAAATCGTCACCAGGGCTTCTGCTCGCCGTGTCGGGCGGGCCTGACTCGACCGCGCTGCTCTTTCTTGCCGCGCGCTGGGCGAAATCGCTCAAGCAAAAGCCGAAGCTCGTCGCCGCGACTGTCGATCACGGACTGCGCAAGGAGTCGAAGCGCGAAGCGGCTGACGTTGCGAAGCTCGCCAGAAAGCTCGGCGTGCCGCACCGGATTTTGAACTGGACCGGCAAGAAGCCGAAGTCCGGCATCCAGCAAAGCGCGCGGCAGGCGCGCTACGCGCTGCTCACTGAAGCCGCCCGGAAAGCCGGCGCCGCGCACATCGTCACCGCGCATACGCTCGACGATCAGGCCGAGACGGTCCTGATGCGCATGGCGCGCGGCAGCGGGATTGGCGGTCTCGCGGGAATGGCGCGGCGCAGCCGGCTCGACGGCCTCGTTCTGGTGCGGCCATTCCTCGACATCACGAAGGCGCGGCTGGTCGCGACCCTCAAGGCCGCCAGGATTTCCTATGCCGAGGACCCCTCCAACTTCGACCCGAAATACACGCGCGCCCGGTTGCGCCCGTTGATGACGGCGTTGGTCAGCGAAGGCCTCGATGCCCGCCGCCTTGCCGTGCTGGCCGCGCGGCTGCGCCGCGCCGATGCCGCGCTCGAGGCCGAAACCGAGCGGGTCATGGCGGCGCTGCCGGCGGAGATGGCCGAGCAGGGCGCCATCACCTTGCCTGCCGCGAGCTTTCGCGAAGTTGCCATCGGAGATCGCGCTACGGGTGCTCGGTCGCGCCGTGGCAAAGCGCGCCACCGAAGGCCCGGTCGAACTCGGCAAGCTGGAAGCATTGCTCGCCGCGGTCGTCTCAGCGGTCCAGAAGCGGCAAAAGGCGCCGTTCCGGCGCACGCTCGCCGGTGCTCTTGTCTCGGCCAGCGGTGAAAAAATCAGCGTGGAAGCCGCCCCGGCGCGAAAAAAGCCTCCCGCGGTCAGCCCTTTAACCAAGCGGGGCGGCAAGCCGGCGGGACGGGGCAAGACGCGGTAAAATCGGCCGATTTCACGGTCCGGCCATTGGCACTCGGTTTTGCCGTGCCTACATTGGATCAGCCGTTAAGCCGCCACGAAGAGCGGTCATCTAAACTGCCTGGTGGGACGTATATGAGCCGAGCGCGCCTCTCGCGCCGGCTTTAAGGAAACGGAATGAACGCCAATCTGCGCAACTTCGCCCTGTGGGTCATCATCGTTCTGCTGCTGCTGGCGCTGTTTGCGCTGTTCCAGAATCCCAGCCAGCGCACCACGTCCCAGGACATTTCATTCTCGCAGCTTCTGAACGAGGTCGATCAGGGCCGCGTGCGCGACGTCGTCATTCAGGGGCCGGAGATCCACGGCACCTTCTCGGACGGCCGCCAATTCCAGACCTATGCGCCGAGCGATCCGTCGCTGGTGCAGAAGCTCTATGCGAAGGGCGTGTCGATCACCGCGCGGCCACAGCAGGACAACGTGCCGTGGTTCGTGTCGCTGCTGGTCTCATGGCTGCCGTTCATTGCGCTGATCGGCGTCTGGATCTTCCTGTCGCGGCAGATGCAGGGCGGCGCCGGCAAGGCCATGGGCTTCGGCAAGTCACGCGCCAAGCTGCTCGCCGAATCGCATGGCCGCGTCACGTTTGACGACGTGGCTGGCGTCGATGAAGCGAAATCCGATCTGCAGGAAATCGTCGAATTCCTGCGCGACCCCGGAAAATTCCAGCGGCTCGGCGGCCGTATTCCGCGCGGCGTGTTGCTGGTCGGCCCTCCCGGCACCGGCAAGACGCTGATCGCGCGCGCCGTGGCCGGCGAAGCCAATGTGCCGTTCTTCACCATTTCGGGCTCCGACTTCGTCGAGATGTTCGTCGGCGTCGGCGCCTCGCGCGTGCGCGACATGTTCGAGCAGGCCAAGAAGAATGCGCCGTGCATCATCTTCATCGACGAAATCGACGCGGTCGGCCGTCATCGCGGCGCCGGTCTCGGCGGCGGCAATGACGAGCGCGAGCAGACCCTCAACCAGTTGCTGGTCGAGATGGACGGCTTCGAGGCCAACGAGGGCATCATCCTGATTGCCGCGACCAACCGTCCCGACGTGCTCGACCCGGCGCTGCTGCGTCCCGGCCGCTTCGACCGTCAGGTTGTCGTCCCCAATCCGGACGTCGTCGGTCGCGAGAACATTCTCAAGGTCCACGTCAAGAAGGTGCCGCTGGCACCCGACGTGAACCTCAAGACCACCGCGCGCGGAACGCCCGGCTTCTCCGGCGCTGACCTCGCCAACCTTGTCAACGAAGCCGCGTTGATGGCAGCGCGCCGCAACAAGCGCATGGTCACGCAGTCCGAGTTCGAAGACGCCAAGGACAAGGTGATGATGGGCGCCGAGCGCAGGTCGCTGGTGATGACGGAAGAGGAGAAGCTCCTCACCGCCTATCACGAGGGCGGCCATGCGCTGGTCGCGCTCAACGTCAAGGCGACCGATCCGGTGCACAAGGCCACCATCATTCCGCGCGGCCGTGCGCTCGGCATGGTCATGCAGTTGCCTGAGCGCGACAAGCTGTCGATGTCGCTCGAGCAGATGACCTCGCGTCTCGCCATCATCATGGCCGGCCGCGTCGCCGAGGAGATGGTGTTCGGCAAGGAAAAAGTGACGAGTGGCGCGGCGTCCGACATCGAGCAGGGCACCAAGCTCGCCCGCATGATGGTGACGCGCTGGGGCCTGTCCGATGCGCTTGGGCCCGTGGCCTATGGCGAGAACCAGGACGAGGTTTTCCTCGGCTACCAGGTCTCGCGCCAGCAGAACATGTCTGAAGAAACCTCGCGCAAGATCGACATTGAAGTGCGCCGACTCGTTGAAGCTGGCCTCGAGGAGGCGCGGCAGGTTCTCACCGAGAAGCGCGCCGATCTCGAAATCCTCGCCAAGGGCCTGCTGCAATACGAAACTCTGACCGGCGACGAGATCAAGGATCTCATCAACGGCAAGCAGCCGGTGCGCGAGGCCGTGGTCGAGCCCACCGCGCCGCGCTCATCGGCGGTGCCGCCGTCCGGCAAGCCGCGGCCTCGGCCCGATGCGCCGACCGGCGACATCGCCCCGCAGCCGCAGGGCTAACCGGCTCGTCATTCACGCACACGACGCCCGCCGCATGGCGGGCGTTCTGTTTTGTGGCTTCCGGGCGGGCTCGCGCTGCGATACGGCTCGGCCGTGAGCAAATCGAAAAATTCAGCGCCATACTGGACCTTCGCGGCGTTTCGCGAAGGTGTCATCGCCACGCTGCCGCTCATGCCGGGCCTGTTCGCGTTCGGCATGGCGTTCGGCACGGTGGCGGCGCGGCAGGGCTTCAGCCTGTTCGATGCGGTGGCGATGAGCGCCATCGTCTTTTCGGGTGTCGCGCAGATCATCGTTGTGGATGCCTGGCCGCGTGAGCTTACCGCCGCGTCGATCTTCGCAATCACCGCCGTCACCTTCGTGATCTGCTCGCGTTTCCTTCTGATCGGAGCGGCGATGCAGCCGCTCTTGAGCCGCTTGCCGCCGCGGCAGGTCTATCCGTTCCTGCATCTCCTCGTGGAGCCGCCATGGCTCTTGTCGATCCGCTACCAGCGCCAGGGCGGCAACGATCCGGGCTTTGTCATCGGCAGTGCGGCGACCTGCTGGGTGGTCTGGAATATCTCGACCGTGCCCGGTTTCCTGCTCGGCACCGCTGCGGATCCCTACCGGTTCGGGCTCGACATGGTCATCCCGGCGTTCTTTACGGCCATGCTTGTTTCGCTGTGGCAGGGACCGCGCAAGTCGATCGGCTGGGCGGTCGGCGGTGTCGTTGCGGTGCTGGCCGACATGACGCTCGGCGGCTTCTGGTACGTCGCGCTCGGCGGGCTCGCCGGCGCCGTTGCAGGCGGATTGATCGATGAGTGAACGCGATCCGATCGGCTTTGCCGCCGTCATTATCGCGATGACGGTCGCCGTCTACATCACGCGGGTCGGCGGCTATTGGCTGATCGGCCGTGTCACGATCGGCCCGCGGCTGCGCAAGATGCTCGATGCGCTGCCCGGCGCCATCATTGCGGCGACCATCGCGCCGCTGCTTGCTCCATGGCGGGTTCAGCGCGGTTTGCGCCGTCGGGGCGGCGCTCACAGCCATGATCCTGCTGCGCAATGACTTCGCCGCAGTTGCCGCCGGTCTCGGGACCGCGGCGCTGGTGCGGGCTGCGGGCTTCTGATGCCGCTGCAAAACCGCGTCGATCCGTTCGGCGAGCTGATCGCAACATCTGCGCGCGGCCTGTTCATGGGCAATCGCGGCGGGCGCATCCACACCGACGGGCAGACGCTGACGAGCCGGCGCTGGGCCTCGCGGCAATGGATCTGCTGCGTGCTCGACTTCAAGGAACGCCAGCGCGACGTCTGGGGCCGCTATTACACCGAGCTGTTCTTTCTCGATGAGCCGACGGCGCTGGCCGCCGGTCATCGGCCTTGCTTCGAATGCCGCCGCAAGGATGCGGAGCATTTCGCGGCCTTGTTCGCAGGGAAGGGCAGGCGGCGCATCGGCGCCGGCGATGGACAAGGTGCTTCACGCCGAGCGGCTCGACGGCAAGGGCAAGCGCCTGCATCGCATGCCGTTCAGTGAATTGCCGGACGGCGCATTCGTGTCGATCGACGACGAGCCTTACGCCGTGCGCGGCAAGCGCCTGCTGCACTGGACGCCGAAACGCTACGATCGAAGCATCGGCCGGCGGCGCGGCACCGCCGATGTTCTCACGCCGCCGTCGATCCTTCGCGTGCTGTCGCGCGGCTACCAGCCACGCTGGCATCCGAGCGCGGACTAGGCGGCTTCCACCGGTATCGAAGGCGGCCCAGGCGGCACCCGCCGCGCCCACAGGAACGTGACGATGCTGATCATCACGGCCAGCATGGCGAGCACAATCGCCACGCAGAGCGGCCACTTGCCGTAAGTCCAGGCAAGGCCGCCGGCCGCGGCGCCGACGCTGCCGCCGAGATAGAAGCTCGTCACGTAAAGACCGACCGCCGATGAGCGTCCGGCCTTCGCCGTCACGGTGACGTAACCGGTCGAGACCGCCTGGCAGATCAGCCCGGCGGCGGCGCAAATCGCGAGCCCGGCAATGATCGCGGGGAGCGAGGGCAACAGCGTGAGCGCGATGCCGACCGCCCAGATGCAGATGATGCGGATCGTGAAGCGGCGCCGGCCGAAGCGCGCCACCGCCCAGCCGGTCCACGGCGTGAGCACCGAGCCCGCCAGATAGACCACGAACAGCAATCCGAGCGCGCTGGCCGAGAGATTGTAAGGCGGGGCGGCGAGATGAAAGCTGACATAGGTGAACGTGGCGATGAAGATGAACAGCACGCCGAAGCCGACCGCGTAAGTTGCGAGCAGTTGCCCGTTGCGCAGATGCGCCAGCATCTGCCTGCCCGAAGCGATCAAGCCTTCCGAGCGGACGAAGTGTCGCTCGTGCGGCAATAGAAGCGCGACCACGATTGCGGCTGAGCAGCGTCATGACCGCGAGCGTGCCAAAGCCGTAACGCCAGCCGATCAGGTCGGCGATGATGCCGACGATCAGCCGGCCGCTAAAGCCGCCAAAGCTCGAGCCCGATGCGTAGATTCCGGCGGCGCGCGTCGCCCCGGCCGGCGGCCATTCGTCGCCGATATAGGCCAGCGTCACCGCGAAGATCGGCGGCATGACGAGGCCCTGCACGGCGCGCCAGAAGATCATCTGCGAGAGCGAAGTCGACAGCGCCATCATCAGCGTCGGCACGGCGAGCACGAACAGCGCTGCGACGATCACGCGCTTTCGTCCCAGCACATCGGCGACCGCGCCGGTGAAGGGCGCGGTGATCGCGACCGCAAGCGTGCTCACCGTGATGATGTGCGAGACCTCTGCGGCGCTCGCGCCGAATTCACCGGACAGCAGCGGCAGCACCGCCTGCGGCGAATAAAGGTTGATGAAGCAGGCGAAGCCGGCGACGCCGACGGCAACCTGCGCTACCGCGAGCGAGCGTCTATGTGTGGGTTGGGCCATCGCGAGACGTGGCGTTATGCCCGGCTTTGCGGTGGCGGGCCAGCGCGTGCCGGCATTGCGCGCATGCCGGCAACGCTATTGAACTGCGGCGCGGGCCCTGAAATCCTCCGCAACCGCCGCACAGGGCGGCCTTAAATTCAGGAGGAATTCGTGCTCGTCGACGCCAGAACCTACACCATCAAGCCGGGATGCACCGGCGCGCAGCTCAAGATCTACGAGGAGCTCGGCTTTCCCCAGCAGCTCAAATATATGGGCGCGCCGCTGGCCTATCTTCAGGCGGAATCCGGCGAGCTCAACACGCTGATGCATCTTTGGGTCTATGAAAACGCCGCCGATCGCGAGCAGAAGCGCGCGGCCATGTTCAAGGATCCGGCCTGGCACAAATATCTCGAAGCCAACAAGCAGAACGGATATGTGGTGGCACAGCGCAACTGCTTGATGACGCCGGTGAGCTTCGCGCCGATCAAGCGATAAGACAAAGGTGGTGGGAATGCGTTCGAACGACGGCACGCGCACCGGTGGCGAAATCCTGGTCGATCAATTGGTCGCCCAGGGCGTCACGCACGCATTCTGCGTGCCTGGTGAATCCTATCTCGCCGCGCTCGACGCATTCCACGACCGCGACATCAAGCTGATCGTCTGCCGTCATGAGAGCGGCGCCGCCTGCATGGCGGAGGCGGTCGGGAAGGCGACCGGCCGGCCCGGCGTGTGCTTCGTCACGCGCGGGCCGGGCGCCACCAATGCTTCGGCCGGCATCCATATCGCCAAGCAGGAACTCCACGCCGATGGTCGTGTTCGTCGGCCAGGTCGGCCGCGAGATGCGCGAGCGCGAGGCGTTTCAGGAGATCGACTACCGCGCCGTGTTCGGCACGATGGCGAAATGGGCGACCGAGATCGACGATCCGGCGCGCATTCCGGAAATCGTGTCGCGCGCGTTCTTCACCGCGATGAACGGCCGCCCCGGGCCGGTCGTGATCGCATTGCCGGAAGACATGCTGGTCGAGCGGGCCGCCGTTGCGGACGCCCCGCGCGCCGAGCAGGTGGAAACCTGGCCGGGCCTCACCGACATGAGCCGGCTCCAGAAGATGATCTGGGCGGCGGAGAAGCCGGTCGTTCTGCTGGGTGGCAGCCGCTGGTCGACCGCCGCTTGCGCCGCGCTCGGGCGCTTTGCCGAGCGGTTCGCGCTGCCGGTCGCCACCACGTTCCGCCGCGGCCATCTCATCGATGCCGAGCATTCTTGTTACGCCGGCGATCTCGGCATTGGCCCAAATCCGAAGCTCATGTCGCTCGTCAAGGAGAGCGACCTCGTCATTCTGATCGGCGGCCGGCTCGGCGAATTGCCGTCGCAGAGCTACACGCTGTTCGACATCCCGACGCCGCAGGTGAAGCTCGTTCATGTGCATCCCGGCGCGGAAGAGCTCGGCCGGGTCTATTCGCCGCATCTGGCGATCCATGCCGCGCCGACCGGCTTCTGCTCGGCGCTCGAAGGCCTGCAGCCCCCCAACGAGATCAAATGGCGCGCGCGCACCAAGACGGCGCATGACGATTTCCTCGCCTGGACCGGCAAGGCGACGCCGCAGCCGGGCGCCGTCAATCTCGGCGAGATCATGGTCTGGCTGCGCGATGAGCTTGGGCCGGAAGGCGTCATCGCCAACGGCGCCGGAAATTTCGCCGGCTGGATCCACCGCTTCTATCGCTTCCGCCGCTACGCCTCCCATGTCGCGCCGACCTCAGGCTCGATGGGCTACGGCCTTCCGGCCGCGATCGCGATGAAGATCATCGAGCCGCAGCGGCCGGTGGTGTGCATCGCCGGCGACGGCGATTTCCTGATGACGGGGCAGGAGTTCGCCACCGCGGTTCAATACAACGTGCCGATCATTACGGTGATCGCCGACAACGGCATGTACGGCACGATCCGCATGCACCAGGAGCGCGATTATCCGGGCCGCGTCGTCGCGACGGCGCTGCGCAATCCGGACTTTGCCGGCTACGCCACCGTGTTCGGCGGCTATGGCGCCGTTGTCGAGAAGACCGCCGATTTCCCGGCCGCTTACGGCGGCGCGCTGCAATCCGGCAAGCCGTGCGATCATTCATCTCAAGCTCGATCCGCAGGGCATTACGCCGGCGGCGACGATCGACGCCATCCGCGCCAAGGCGCTGGGGCAGAAGACCTGACAAGGCTTGCGTCGAATCGCTGAATCGCGATTCATCGCGCTATGGCCTATCGCCGCACCGAAAGCGTGGCGCGCCGGCTCGCCGAGCGCGAGCAGTCGATCGTCGACGCGGCGCGCGAAGCGGCAGTGCAGGGCGGCATGCACGCGGTGCAGATCGCGCGCGTTGCGGAGCGCGCGGGCATCGCCGCCGGCACCGTTTATCGCTATTTCCCCGCCAAAACCGACCTCGTCACCGAGCTGATCAGCGTCGTCGCCGAGCGTGAGCTCGCGGCGATCCGCAGCGCTGCCGACGCCGCGCCCGGTCCTTTGTCGGCGCTGGCTGCCGCGCTCTCGACGTTCGCCGCCCGGCTGTTGCGCGAGCGGCGGCTGGCCTGGGCTGTGCTGGCCGAGCCGATCGACCAGCAGACCGACGAAGCGCGGCTCGAATTCCGCAAGGCGATCACCGTCGAACTCGCCGGCCGTATCCGCATCGCCATCACGCACAAGCATGTGCCCGAGCAGGATGTGGACGTCTCGGCGCCGGCCGTCGTCGGGGCGTTGCTCGAAGGCTTGATCGGGCCACAGGCGCCTGAGTTCGCCGAGGCGGCAAAGCAGCGGGCCGTTCAGGACGCCACGCTGCTCGCCTTGCGGGCGCTCGGCGTGCTCGACGCGCGCGCCCGGGGACTCGTGGCGCAACTCACGCTCAGCGCGGCAAGGTAAGCATTACGCGCTTGATGCCGCGGTCCATCAGCTCGTCGCGGATCTCGAAGCCGAGCTCTTCCGCCATCCTCAGCATCATTGTGTTTTCAGCCAGCACCTGGCCATGGACTCGCGCAAGGCCCTTGTCGCGCGCGTAATCGATGATGTGCTTCATCAAGAGATAGCCGAGCCCATGGCCTTTGAGCGATGAGCGCACCAGCACCGCGAACTCGGCGCCTTTGCGGTCGGGATCGTCGTGCAAACGGACAACGCCAAGCATCTTTCCGTCGTCCGCGTCGAGCGCAATGAACGCCATCGCGATCTTCGGATCGTAGTGCGTGAAGCGCTCGATCATGTCGTCGGTGACGTGCGCGAGCGGACCGAAGAAACGCAGCCTTCTATCTTCCGCGGTCACATCGGCGAAAAAGTCAGGATAGAGCGCGGCATCCTCGGGCCGGAGCGGCCGCACCGTAATGCGTTGTCCGTCGAGCAGGCTGTCGTGCCATTGCTCACGGCGCGCGGTTACCTCACTTCTTCTTGCCGCTCGCGTCGAACGAGGCGAGGTAGGCCCACAGGTTGTTCGCTTCGGTCTCGTTCTTGATGCCGGGGAAGATCATCTTGGTGCCGGGAATCTTCGCGCGCGGATCCTTGATGTAGTCGAGGAACGTTTCCTTGCTCCAGGTGATGCCGGAGTTCTTGTTGGCCTCCGAGTAGCTGTAGCCCTCGATGGTGCCGGACTTGCGGCCTTCGAGACCGTTGAGCAGCGGGCCGACCTTGTTCTTGGCGCCTTCGCCCACTGCGTGGCAGGCCAGGCACTTCTTGAAGGAATTTTCGCCGGCGGCGAGATCCTGGGCGTGGGCGGCCAGGCCAGAAAGCGCAGCCCCAACGATCGCGATTACTGCCGTCTTCATGAGGCTCTTCTCCGAGACAAGTTCCCTTTTTCGATGGCTTTGCAGGCGCTATGTGTCAACCTGTTCGTCAATTGGAGGGTTCATGTCGGTCCGGATGCCGGAGCCTGATCGGGACGTCTTGTCGCGCCGCGCGAAAATCGTCGCGGCGCTGCGCTCGATCGTGCCCGGCGAAGGCGTGATCGCGACCGAGAAGGAGATGCGGCCCTTCGAGTCGGATGGGCTGACCGCCTATCGCCAGTTGCCGATGGTCGTGGTGCTGCCGGACACGGCCAAGCAGGTCTCCGAGGTGCTGCGCTATTGCCATTCCGAAGGCATCAAGGTGGTGCCGCGCGGGGCCGGGACCTCGCTGTCCGGCGGCGCGCTGCCGCTCGAGGACGGCGTGCTGCTGGGCATGGCCAAGTTCAACCGCGTGCGCGAGATCGATTACGACAACCGCGTGGCGGTGGTCGAGCCCGGCGTCACCAACCTCGCCGTGAGCATGGCGGTCGCGGATCAGGGCTTCTATTACGCGCCCGATCCGTCCTCGCAGATCGCCTGCACCATCGGCGGCAACATCGCCGAGAACTCCGGCGGCGTGCATTGCCTGAAATACGGCATGACCACCAATAACGTGCTCGGCTGCGAGATCGTGCTGATGAACGGCGAGGTGCTGCGCATCGGCGGCAAGCACCTCGATTCCGCCGGCTTCGACCTGCTCGGCATCATCACCGGCTCGGAAGGCCTGCTCGGCGTCGTCACCGAGATCACGGTGCGCATCCTCAAGAAGCCGGAAACGGCGCGCGCGGTGATGATCGGCTTCAAGAAATCGGAAGACGCCGGCGAGTGCGTCGGCGCCATCATCGGCGCCGGCATCATTCCGGGCGGCATGGAGATGATGGACCGCGACGCCATCAAGGCCGCCGAGGATTTCGTCCACGCCGGCTATCCGCTCGACGTCGAGGCGCTGCTGATCGTCGAGCTCGATGGCCCGCAGGCGGAAGTCGATCATCTGTGCGAGCGCGTCGAGCGGACCGCCCGCAAATGCCGGGCAGTGAATGTGCGCACCTCCAAATCGGAAGAGGAGCGGCTGCTGTTCTGGGCCGGCCGCAAGGCCGCGTTCCCGGCGGTCGGCCGCATTTCGCCGGACTATTACTGCATGGACGGCACCATCCCGCGCGCGCGGCTGCCCGAAGTGCTGATGAAGATGAAGGAGATGTCGGCGCGCTACGGCCTGCGCGTCGCCAACGTGTTCCACGCCGGCGACGGCAATCTGCATCCGCTGATTCTGTACGATGCCAATGTGCCGGGCGAATTGCAGAAGGCGGAGGATTTCGGCACGGAAATTCTGAAACTCTGCGTCGCGGTCGGCGGCGTTCTCACCGGCGAGCACGGCGTCGGCGTCGAGAAGCGCGACCTGATGCCGGTGATGTTTTCCGAGCTCGACCTCGATCAGCAGCAGCGCGTCAAATGCGCGTTCGACGAGAAGGGCCTGCTCAATCCGGGCAAGGTCTTTCCCAAGCTGCACCGCTGCGCCGAGCTCGGCCGCATGCATATTTCCGGCGGCAAGGTGCCGTTTCCGGATATTCCGAGATTCTAGAGGGGGCGAATGAAATTCTATCGTTTAGCGCTGGCGGGCGCATTCGTGGCTGTTGCTCCGGCCTTCGCGCTCGCGGCTGCGCAACCGATCACGGTCCCGACGGGGCAGATCATCAAGGCGTGCGCCAGGATTCCGTCACCACTCCGGTCGGCGGTCGTGTGCACCAAGAACATCGAGGTGAGGGGTGGCGCGCCGCGCAGCGGCTACACATTCGAGGTCAAAGAGGGCACCACGCTGCCGTCCGGCATCAAGCTGACGGCGGCCGGCATCGTCACGGCGACCAAGAAAAACAATCCGCCTTTGCCGACGAGAATATCAAAGCCGATCAACGTTCCGTTTCGGACGGCACGCGAAGCAAGAATGGCAAGGTGATGCTGGAAATGGACAAAAGCTCGAGCTGCTCGTGCCCCGACCTGACCGCGGGCTTTGGGCAGTTGCCCGATGCGCGCGGCGGTCAACCCTATGGTATACGCTGCCGGTCTCCGGGCCGCCTTCGAACGAGACAAACGCGCCTGCCTATACGTGGACCACGACTGCACCGGCATTCCTCCGGCCGCTGCAGTCTTCCTCCCGGAATGGCGCTCGACAGGGCCACCGGAGTGCTGAGCGGGACACCGATAGCCAACACAGCGGGTCACGATTTCTTCTTCAAGGTGCGGATCAGGGAAACGAACAGCAACTCGACTGCCGTTTCATCCGCGCCTTTTATTCTGCACGTCGATTAATGCCGATGTCGTACAGGATCGGATGATGCGTTTTGGTCTGTTCTGCGCGCCGCAAGCGAGCACGGCAACGCAAGGCCCGGAAACGGGCGCCGGCTTCCACGAATGGCTCGACTTCAACGTCGAGGCCGAGCGGCTCGGCTTTCATTCGACCTTCCTGGTCGAGCACCACTTCACCGGCTGGAATCAATCCTCCGCGACGCTGATGATGCTGGGCTGCCTCGCCATGCGCACCACGCATCTGCGCGTCGGCACCGCCGTCATCGTGCTGCCCTGGCACAATCCGGCGCTGCTGGCCGAGCAGGTGACGACGCTCGACGTGATGTCCAAGGGCCGCTTCGACTTCGGCATCGGCAAGGGCTACCGGCACAATGAATTCGTCGGCTTCGCCATGCCGCAGGAGGAGGCCGAGCCGCGCTTCGAGGAGGCGATCGCGTTTCTGCGAAAGGCGCTGGCGTCACAGGCAGCGCTTTTCGCATCACGGCCGCTTCTACAAATTCGACGACGTGGTGATCGAGCCGCCCTCGTACCAGCGGCCGCATCCGCCGTTCTGGGTCGGCGCCGGCAATCCGACGACGATCACCCGCGCGGCCGCGCGCGGCTTCAACCTGATCCTCGATCAATATGCCAGCCCGCAAGTGCTCGGCGAGCGCATCGCGCTCTACAAGAAGGTGCGCGAAGAGAACGGCATGCGCTTCGATCCCATGCAGGTCGTGGTGGCGCGCCAGCTCTACATCGGCAAGGACAAGGCCGACACCGAAGCCGCGCGGGCGCGCCAGAACGCCAATGTTCAACGCACCATCGCGGCTTCGCGCACCCCCGACGGCAAGGGCGCGCAGGCCGGCGCCCACGTTCTGGCCTATGCGGACAAGGGGAAGGGCGCGACCGAAGAGCACGCGCTTTACGGCACGCCCGATCAGATCGCCGGCCAGCTTGACGCGCTGCGCAGCGCAGGCGTGCACTACATCATGTTCAACGTGCAGGGCGGCGTCGAACAACTGCGCCGCTTCTCCCGCGAGCTGATGCCGGCCTTCGGCACGCCGCCTGCGCAGGCTGCGGAATAGCGATGACCGACACGCTCAAGCCGCGCGACGGCAAGGACGCCGAAGAGGCGGTGCGCTGGGCGCTCGCCAATGACAAGGCGCTGGAAGTGATGGGCGCCGGGACCAAGCGCGCCATCGGCCGGCCGAGCCAGACCGACATCACGCTCGATCTGTCGGACCTCGACGGCGTCGACCTCTACGAGCCCGAGGAGCTGGTGCTCTCCGCCAAAGCCGGCACGCCGCTCGCCGAAATTCAAAAACTGCTCGATTACAACGACCAGGAGCTTGCCTTCGAGCCGCCGGATTACGGGCCGTTGCTCGGCGGCGAGGCCGGGAAGATGACGCTGGGCGGCATCATCGCGACCAATCTGTCCGGTCCGCGGCGCCTGAAGGCCGGCGCGGCGCGCGACCATTTCCTCGGCGTCAAGGCGGTCACCGGCCGCGGCGAGACCATCAAGTCGGGCGGCCGCGTGGTGAAGAACGTCACCGGCTACGACCTGTGCAAGCTGTTCGCCGGCTCCTGGGGCACGCTGGTGGCGATGACCGACATCACCGTCAAGGTTCTGCCGAAAGCCGAAATCGAAGCGAGCGTCGTTGTCCACGGTCTCGACGATGCGCAGGCCGCGCGCGCCATGGCTGCGGCCACCGGCTCCGAGTTCGATGTCTCCGGCGCCGCGCATTTGCCCGACCATATTGCGAGCCGCTTCCCCGAGCTTCTGAAGGGCGAGGCCGCGACTGTTCTGCGGGTCGAAGGTTTCGAGCCGTCGGTCGACCATCGCAAGAAAGCGCTCGCCACAGTTGCTGCAAACCTATGGCGCGGTCGCGCTGCTTGACCACACCGAACTCGCGCGCGGTGTGGCGTGGCCTGCGCGACGTCACGCCGTTCGCTCCATGGCGAAGCGGCGCGCCGTCCATTGTGGCGCGTCTCCACCGCGCCGACGCGCGGCCATGAGATCATCGCGCAACTCACCCCCGCCGCGCAGGTCTATTACGATTGGGGCGGCGGCCTGCTATGGATCGCCATGCCGTTCAGTGACGAGCCGGATGCCGCCGCGGTGCGCAAGGCAGTCGCCAGATGCGGCGGTCACGCCACGCTGATCCGCGCACCGGCCTCGGTGCGTGCCGCGCTCGACGTGTTTCAGCCGGAAGACGCCGGCGTGGCCGCGCTCAACAAGCGCGTGAAAGATGCGTTCGACCCGAAAGGCGTGCTCAATCCCGGCCGCATGTGGGCGGGCGCGTAGATGCAAACCTCTTTCAGCCTGGCGCAGCTTGCCGACCCGCAGACCGCGGAATCCGAAAAGATCCTGCGCGCCTGCGTGCATTGCGGCTTCTGCACCGCGACCTGCCCGACCTACGTGCTGCTCGGCGATGAGCTCGATTCCCCACGCGGCCGCATCTACCTGTTGAAGGAGATGTTCGAGCATTCGCGGCCTGCGACGCGCGAAGTCGTCAAGCACATCGACCGCTGCCTCTCGTGTCTTGCCTGCATGACGACCTGTCCGGCCGGCGTGCACTACATGCATCTGGTCGATCACGGCCGCGAGCACATCGAAAAGACCTATCGCCGTCCGCTGATCGACCGTGCCTTACGGGCGCTGCTCGCGCGCGTCCTGCCGGATCTGGCGCTGTTTCGGCTGGCCCTGGTCGGCGGCATTGTCGCGCGGCCCTTCGCGCCGATTCTCGCCGCCATCGGCTTCAAGCGTGTCGCCGCCATGCTGCGGCTCTCCACCGCCAAAATGCCGGCTCCTCCGCCGCCCTGGACCTCCGGCGCCGTTTTCCCTGCGGAAGGCGAGCGCAAAGGCCGCGTGGCCCTGCTTGGCGGCTGCATCAGCCCGGTGCTGACGCCGCAGATCACCGAAGCCGCAATCCGCATTCTCAACCGTCACGGCATCGAAGTCGTCATCGCGGCAGGGCGAAGCCTGCTGCGGCTCGCTCAACGAACACATGGGCAATGCCGAGCGCGCGCTCACCCAGGCGCGCAATAATATCGATGCGTGGATGCGCGAGGTCGACGGCGGTGGGCTCGACGCGATCCTCGTCACCGCGTCCGGCTGCGGCACCACCATCAAAGACTACGGCTTCATGCTGCGCACTGATTCTGCCTATGCCGGAAAAGCCAAAGCGGGTGTCCGCGCTCGCGCTCGATATCAGTGAATATCTTTACGGCCTCAAGCTGACGCGCAGGCCGGATTCTGCCGCGCTGACCGTCGCTTATCACTCGGCATGCTCCCTCCAGCATGGCCAGCAGGTGCTTCGTCAGCCCAAGGAGTTATTGTCCCGGGCCGGATTCGTCGTCAAAGATATCGCCGAAGGGCATTTGTGCTGCGGCTCGGCGGGCACCTACAACATCATGCAGCCGGACATCGCGGAGAAGCTGCGGGACCGCAAGGTTGCCAATATCGAAAGGGTTAAGCCCGACGTGATTGCGGCCGGAAATATAGGCTGCATCACCCAGATCGGAACGGGAACCGACATTCCGGTGTTGCATACGGTCGAATTGATCGATTGGGCGACCGGCGGTCCGGTCCCTGAGGCGGTCAAGAGCGTGAAGCGTTTTGAAGCAATTGCGACCCGCAACGAAGAGCGTGCGGCTGAACCAGTGCATTGAATGGAGAAGAGCTATGGCGAAGAAGCGCAAGGCTGTGAAGAAGGCGCGTAAGACTGCAAAGCCGAGAGCTGCCGCGAGCCGGCAACCGTCGCAGGATGAGGGTTTCTTCGCGGCGTTCATGAGGTTGTTTGGAGAGCCCGCCTCAGCAAAGAAGCGCAAGTTGTAATGGCGGCGAAGCGGCGCAAGGCAAAAACGAAAAGTCCGGCGAAGCGCGCTCAGCGCAAGAAGCCGGCCCGTGCGATGAAGTCGAAGAAGAAACAACGCGTCGCAAAAAAGTCGGCGGTCCTGAAGGCAAAGGCAGCGGCCCGCAAGGCCGCGGCCCTTGCGGCAAAGAAAGCCAAGGCCGCCGCGCGCAAAGCTGAGATCGCCGCGGCCAAGAAGGCGAGGGCGCTCGCCCGCAAGGTTGCCGCCGAGAAAAGAGCCAAAGCCGCCGCGCGCAAAGCTGCGGCTGCTGCCGCGAAGAAAGCCAAGGCGGCTGCCAAGAAGGCGAGGGCGCTCGCCCGCAAGGTTGCCGCCGCCGAGAAGAGAGCCAGGGCCGCCGCGCGCAAGGCTGCGGCTGCTGCCGCGAAGAAAGCCAGAGCGGCTGCCAAGAAGGCCAGAGCCGAGGCGAAGCGGGTCCAATTGGCTGCGAAGAAGGCGGCTGCCGCCGCGGCAAAGAAGGCCGCGCGCGAAGCCGAGCAAGCTGCCAAGGCGCTCGCGCGCGCCACCAGGATCGGCGAGGAGATCAGCAAAGCGGTCGGCAAGGCGGCGCGCCGGTTGCGGCGCAAGGCCAAGGAGGCGGCTTAGGCCGCGCCGGAAGTTTTCGCGACACCGGCTCCGACAGCGATCAATGCCGGCGTGAATATCCGCGGCCATTTGGGGCCGCGCTATGCCGAAATCCTCACCGACGAGGCGCAGGCTTTCCTTGCCGAGCTGCATCGCAATTTCGAGCCGCGCCGCCGCGAGCTTCTGCTGGAGCGCGTGGAGAAACAGCGCCGCTATGACGACGGCGCGCTTCCGGATTTCTTGCCTGACACGGCCAGCGTGCGCGACACCGAGTGGAAGGTCGCGCCGATTCCGGCCGACCTGATGAACCGGCGGGTGGAGATCACCGGGCCGGTTGACCGCAAGATGATCGTCAATGCGGTCAACTCCGGCGCCACGCATTACATGGCGGACTTCGAGGACGCCAATTCTCCGACCTGGGCCAACAACGTCGAGGGCCAGATCAACCTCTACGATTACTGGCGCGGGCAGATTGCCTTTACCGATCCGACCAACAAGAAGCGCTACGAGGTCGGCGAAAATCCCGCCGTGCTGATCGTGCGGCCGCGCGGCTGGCACCTCGACGAGGTCCATGTCGAGATCGATGGCGAGCCGATCTCCGCGTCGCTGTTCGATTTCGGCCTCTACTTCTTCCACAACGCGCTAAAGACGACAGGCGCGGGGAGCGGGCCGTACTTCTATCTGCCCAAGCTCGAGAGCCACAAAGAAGCGCGGCTCTGGAACGACGTGTTCCTGTTCGCGCAGAAGCACATCAGCGTCTGGCCCGGCACGATCAAGGCAACGGTGCTGATCGAGACACTGCCGGCCGCGTTCGAGATGGACGAGATCCTGTGGGAGATGCGCGACCACATCGCCGGCATGAATGCCGGGCGTTGGGACTACATTTTCTCCTTCATCAAGACCTTCGCCAAAAACCCGGACTACATCCTGCCGGATCGCTCACAAGTCGTGATGGGCGAGGCGTTTCTCGGCGCCTATGCGGCGCTGCTGGTGCAGACCTGTCACAAGCGCGGCGCTTTCGCGATGGGCGGCATGGCGGCGCAAATCCCGATCAAGAACGACCAGGCGGCAAACGACGCGGCCTTCGGCAAAGTGCGCGCCGACAAGGAGCGCGAGATACGCGAGGGCTATGACGGCACCTGGGTGGCGCATCCCGATCTTGTCCCCGTCGCCAAGGAAGTGTTCGACCGCATGATGCCCGAGCAAAACCAGCTCGAGCGGGTGCGGCTGCACGTGCGCGTCCTGCCGAGCGACATGCTGAAAATCCACGAAGGCACCAAGACCGACGAAGGCTTCCGCCTCAACATGCGGGTCGGCGTGCAATACATCGAGGCCTGGCTCAACGGCCGCGGCGCGGTGCCGATCTACAATCTGATGGAAGACGCCGCGACCGCGGAAATCTCACGCGCGCAAATCTGGCAGTGGCTCAAATACGGCGCCGAGCTCGAAGGCGGCATCAAGGTGACGCGCACCTATTTCGAGAAGGCGATGCATGAAGAGATGCAGCGCATCAAGCAGGAAGTCGGCGCCAAGAATTTCAACCGCGGCCGCTTCACCGAAGCCGAGAAGCTGTTCCGGCAATTATCGCTGTCGCGCGACTTCGTGCCGTTCCTCACCATCCCGGCCTACAAGCTGATCGCCTAGGATTTCGGCGCGATCGAAACGCCTTTGATGCGGGAGTAGGGCAGCTCGACCCAGCCGCCGTCACGGTCGGTACCCTCGACGTGGCCGCTTTCGCAGGTCAGGTCGCATTGCAGCAGCGTGACGCCGCCGTCATCACGGTTGAGCTGGATCAGCGCGCCGCGCTCGATCGCTTCAGGCACGCGGTTCTCGATCTCGCGGCGGATCGCCGGCGACAGGGCTTCCATGGCAATTCCTCGCTCACTGCCGCTAACTCACTGTCAGGCCGAGTGTTCCACCGCGCGGTGGACGTCGCGCCGCGCACTTGCGTGGCGATGCCGCAATCTCGCTCGGATTGCGTCACAGCTTAGGCCCGAATAGATTGCTGCCAATCAACGAGCCGGGCTTTGTCTTTCGGCCGCATAAAAACTGGGAGGAACCGATGCCGTACAACATTCTCATCCTGGGCGCGGCCTATGGCTCGCTGCTCGCCTCGAAGATGCTGTTCGGCGGCCACAAGATCCATCACGTCTGCCTGCCGGCCGAGGCCGATCTGATCAATGCCGAAGGCTTCCGGGTGAAGCTGCCGGTACGCGGACGCAGCGAGCCGGTGCTGCTCGACTCCCGCAAGCTGCCCGGCAAGGTGAGCGCCAGCGGCGCGCAGGGCATCAATCCGAAGGACTACGACCTGATCGGCCTTGCGATGCAGGAGCCGCAATACCGCTCGCCGGGCGTGCGCGAACTGCTCGACGCGGTGGCGAAATCGAAAAAGCCGTGCATGTCGATCATGAACATGCCGCCGCTGCCTTACGTGAAGCGCATTCCGGGCCTCGACTATGAAGCGCTCAAGCCCGCCTACACCGACCCGACCGTGTGGGACAGTTTCGACCCGAAATTCCTGACGCTTTGCAGCCCCGATCCGCAGGCGATCCGCCCGCCGGACGGCAAGGCCAACGAGCTTCTGGTCACGCTGCCGACCAACTTCAAGGCCGCGAAATTCGACGACGAGAAGGGCACCGCGATCCTGCGCCAGATCGAGGAAGAGATCGACGCGGTGCGGTTCGATTCCGGTGACGGCAACAAGATCGAATTGCCGGTGAAGCTGCGCGTTTACGACTCGATCTTCGTGCCGCTCGCCAAATGGGCGATGCTGCTCGCCGGCAATTATCGCTGCATCACCAAGGACGGCATGCGCACCGCGCAGGAAGCCGTGCATTCGAACATCGAGGAGTCGAAGTCGGTCTACAACTTCGTGTTCGATCTGTGCGTCAAGCTCGGCGCCAATCCGGCCGATCTCGTGCCGTTCGAGAAATACGCCGCGGCGGCGCAGAGCCTGTCGCGTCCGGCCTCGGCGGCGCGCGCGCTCAACAATGGCGCGCCGAACATCGAGCGGGCCGACAAGCTGGTGCAGCTCATCGCCAGGCAGAAGGGCATGAGTAACCCGGCGATCGACGCCCAGGTGGCGCTGGTCGATCAGCGGCTCGACGCCAATCGCAAGAAGGCGGCGGCCTAAGCTCGATTCGGGTTCTTACCCGTCTGCCCGGTCGGCAGGGTCGCGCTACGTCCGTGAGCGCGGTGGAAAACTCATTCGTCCCCAAACGAATATTGTGACTTGGCCGCAACACCCGTCACCTTTGTGACGGTTTTTCCGATGAATTGGGCGATTCCGCCCAAAAAGTCAGCACCTGCTTTTTTTTTGACATTGCCGCAAAGGCTTGCAGTCGCGAAAGTTTCCCCCGTTGCAGTGCTGTGGCGTCTGGATGGATCGCCCAGAACGGCAATGAAAGCCGGCTCAAAAGCCGATCGAACCGTTTAAGGGGCAGGGTCAATGAAGAAGCTTGTTACGTCAGTTGTCGCGGCTATTGCGCTGTCCGCGACCTCCGCATTTGCCGCGGATGTCATGCCGGTCAAGGCCGCTAAGGTTGTTGCGCCGGCACCGGCGCCATCGCCGTTCGACATCGCCTTCGGCGGCGTCGATCATGAGCGACTACAATTTCCGCGGCGTCTCGCAGTCCAACCGTGGGCCATCGGTGAGCGCCTATGTCGAGCCGCAGTTCAATACGGCTTTCGGCACGCTTTACGTCGGTCTCGCTGGCTACTCGATCGAGTGGCCGAGCGCTCCGGGCTATTTCTTCTCAGATCCGGCCGCCGAAATCGACATCTACGGCGGCTGGCGCAAGACGTGGGGCGCGTTCACGCTCGACCTCGGCGTCCTCTATTACTACTACCCGAACGAGCGGTTCGGCGTGAACAGCGACTTCGTCGAATTCTACGCCAAGACGTCATACGCCTTCACTCCGGCCTTCACTGCTCGGCGCCGGCGGTCTCCTATACGCCGGACCTGCTGAACTACGGCCAGTTCGCCCCGTTTAGCGATACGCCGCGGCATCTACGTTTCGGGCACCGCGAAATGGGTTCTGCCCTGGACCGCGGGGTGATCTCGGGGCGTTCGTCTCCGGCGAGCTCGCTCACTGGTTCCTTGACGAAGGCGGCGTGTTCGGACCCGGTGTCGATGCCAGCTACACCTACTGGAACATCGGCGCGGCTTTGACCTACAAGGCCTTCACGCTCGACTTCCGCTATCACGGCACCGACATGAGCCGGACGCGATTGCACGACCTTCCTGTTCGTCGGCCCGAACAATGGTGCGAACAAGTGGTGCGACGACACCTTCATCGCCACGCTCAAGTTCGACACGACGCTGGCGGCGCTCAAGTAAGCGAAGCGAACATCTCTGCCTGATCTGGGCGGCAGCTTGAAAAAGCTGCCGCCCTTTTCATTGAGCCGCCGCGCGCGCTTCTTCGATCGCGAAACCGTCGGCCGGTGCGCACGAACTCCAGCCGCCGCTTGTGGAACGCCGTCAGCGTTGAGCGGTGGCCGATCGAAACGATCGTCGAGCCTGCAAGGCGCTCGTGGAGCAGCTTGTACAGCGCGGCCTCCGATGCCTCATCGAGCGAAGCCGTCGCTTCGTCGAGGAACAGGTAATCCGGCGCGTGCAGCAGCGCGCGGGCGATGCCGAGCCGCTGCTGCTCGCCGAGCGAGAGCATCCGGTTCCAGTGCGCCTCCTCATCGAGCCGCTCGACCAGCGCGGGCAGCCCGACGGCTTTGATCGCCTCGGCGACGCGCTCGGCAGGAAAATCGCCGCGCTCCGCCGGATAGATCACCGCGGCGCTCGAGCGGCGCGACCGGGAAATAGGGCCGCTGCGGCAACATCATCACCTTGGCGCCCTTCGGCACCGTGACGGTGCCCTTGCCGAACGGCCAGATGCCGGCAAGCGCGCGAAACAGCGTGGATTTTCCCGATCCTGATGGTCCCGTCACCAGGACCTGCTCATTCGCGCCGATGCTGAGATCGTTCGCCGTCACCAGCGGCGCGCCATTTGGCAAGCGCAGCGACAATTCGTCTATTCGGATCGCCTCGGCCTCCGCCGGCTTGATCTCGACAGCCGGCTGCGTGTCGCCAATGGCGCGCGCGGTTGCGATGGCCTGATCGAAGCCGGCGAGGCGTTCGACCACTGCGCCGAATTCGGCCAACGACCGGTACGCGGTGATGAAAAACGAGAATGACCGCTGCACCTGATCGAACGCGCCTGCGGTTTGCATGAGCCCGCCGAGCTGCACGGCGCCGGCAAAGTAAGCGGGACTTAAAACCACGTAAGGAAAGATGATCGCGATCTGTCCGTAGCCCGCGGTAAAGAACGTCAGCCGCTTTTGCATGGTCATGATGGCGTACCAGTTGGCCATCACGCTCGCGAAGCGCACCAACAGGCCGTCACGCTCGGCGCGTTCGCCCTCGAGCAGAGCAATCTGCTCGGAGTTCTCGCGGACCCGGACAAGATTGAAACGAAAGTCCGCCTCGTAACGCTGCTGCATGAAGTTCAGACGGATCAGGCCGCGTCCGATCAGGTGTGTGAGGATCGTGCCGCCGATCGAGTAGATCAGCGCCGCCCACACCAGGTAGCCGGGAATTGACCAGGTCGAGCCGCCGATGTGGAGCGGCGCGGTTGCCGACAAGCCCCACAACACGACGCCGAACGATGCGAGCGAGACAACGGCATTCAACAGGCCGAGGCCGAGCGGCAGCAGCCCGGTGTTAGTCGGTCCGCCTCCGATGAATGCGTTGACGTCTTCGGCGATGCGCTGGTCCGGATTGTCGGCGGCGTCGCCGAGCAATTGCATCCGATAGTGGTTGGGTCCGTCGAGCCAGGCTTGCAGATAGTGCTGCGTCAGCCACCGGCGCCACCGGATGACAAGCCACTGGTTGAGATAGAGCTGATAGACGGCGAGAACGATGAAGATCGCCGCCAGCACGCAGAAATATGCGAGCTGATAAACGAATTCGTCCCAATTGCGCTCCTGCAGCGAATTGTAAAACGCATTGTTCCAGTTGTTGATCAGCACGTTGATGCCGACAATCGCCAGCTCGATCACGACCACGGCGGCGAGTAGAACGCGCCCGGCCCAGCGGTCTTCCGAACGGAAGTACGGCACGGCGATGCGCCAAATAATGCCTAGAGTGGATATGAGACCTGACACGATCATTCTCCCATTAAGGCGCGCCGGTTCGGCCTTCGGGCGCATTGCACAAATCTGGCGAACAAGGGCGTTTCTTCCGCAGCATCACCGCCGAAATCCGGAGGGCGCGGTTCAATCGTCCCTCCGGAACCACAAACGCAAGACCGTAAGCGTCGTTGGAGGGCATGCCCGCCCGCTGGAAGGTCGCGACCTAATACCGCATATCCGTGCGACGCAACCTTCCTAGTGTGGTGTCGAAAGGATCGACACCATGCAGCTAGTAATTGGCATCCTGCTCTTGGTCGGGGCCGCCGTCGCCTTCCGCTTTAGTCTCCCGAAAAATGGCAAGCCTCGACGGTTCGTCGGCACGCAGCTGGAAAGCCCTATTGTCATCGCGATCCTGATCGCGGGAGGGCATGGGCCTCCTGATGACCATCATGGGCGTGGCGGCTTGAAGGAGCTGGCCGGGTTCTGGCCGCTCCTGATCATCGCGGGCTATTTCCTCATCGGTCTGTGGGCTGGCCTCTCACATTCAAACTGAAAGCGACCGCTTCAAAGTCAGGCCGACTAAAACCGTTGATGCAAATGCGCCCGAAGGCGCGCCGGTTGTTGTATTCGCCCGTGGTCTAAAGTGGGACATTGCGTTCAGATTAGAATGTGCTGATAAACGAGGCGCTTAGGAGCAAGCCTTACCAGCATTTATGTTGCGCCGCGGGCCGTCACCCCCTACGATTGTGTCAAGGGTTGCTGCGGTCTCGCGGAATAAGACCCGAAGAAGAAGCGTTTAGAGGATATCCACAGGGAGGGATACGAATGGCTAAATCCAAATCCACGTCCGCAACTCGCCGCAAGTTCTTGGGCGGCGCAGCGGTGGCCGGCGCTGCCGCGATTGCGATGCCGCAGGTGTCGCGCGCGCAGACTACGACGCTGCGGATGCAGACGTCCTGGCCGGCGACCGACATCTTCACCGAGATGGCGCAGCAGTACATCACCCGCGTCAACGATATGGCTGGCGGCCGGATCAAGATCGACCTGCTGCATGGCGGCGCGGTCGTGCATCCGTTCCAGGTGTTCGACGGCGTCAACGGCGGCCAGATCGACGCCGCTCACACCGTGACCGTGTACTGGTACGGCAAGCACAAGGCGGCCTCGCTGTTCGGCACCGGCCCGGTGTTCGGCTTCAACGCCAATGAAGGCCTCGGCTGGATCCACAACGGCGGCGGCAAGGAGCTGTTCGAAGAGCTCCAGACCCAGATCATGAAGGTCAACATCAAGAGCTTCTTCGCCATGCCGATGCCGACCCAGCCGCTCGGCTGGTTCAAGCGGCCGGTAGCGGATGCCAACGGCATGAAAGGCCTGAAGTATCGCACCGTCGGTCTCGCGGCCGATCTGATGCAGGCGATGGGCATGGCGGTCGCGCAGCTTCCGGGCGGCGAAATCGTGCCGGCCATGGAGCGCGGCGTGATCGACGCGTTCGAGTTCAACAATCCGACCTCGGACAAGCGCTTCGGCGCGCAGAACGTGGCCAAGAACTACATGCTCGGCTCGCACCACCAGGCGACCGAGTACTTCGAGATCATGTTCAACCGCACCAAGTTCAACAGCTTGGCGAAGGAGCAGCAGGCGATCCTGCAATATTCTGCCGAAGCGGCGTCCTCGGCCAATGAGTGGCTCGCGATGCGGCAGTACTCGGACGACCTGCAGGAGCTGATCAACAAGGACAAGGTCAACGTGTTGCGCACGCCTCAGAGCGTGTTCGACGCGCAGATCAAGGCCTGGGACGGCCTGATTGCGACGCTGGCAACGATCCGTTCATGAAGAAGGTGATGGACTCGCAGAAGGAGTGGGTCCGCAAGGTGGCCTTCTACGGGATGATGAACGCGACCGATTACAAGGGTGCGTTCAATCATCACTTCCCGGGTGTACTGAAGACCTGATCGCAAACGACGGCTTGCGAGACGGATTGTCGCAGGCTAACGATAACGGGCGGCGCGCCAACGCGCCGCCCGGCTTGCTAAGGGGAAACTGATGGGGCTGCGTTCGCTGGCGGTTGGGGCATGAACCGTTTCCTTCTCTTTATCGATACGCTCAGCATGTGGACCGGCAAGGCGTTCGCCTGGCTGATCCTCGTCTTGACGCTCGGCGTCAGCTACGAGGTGTTCGTGCGCTATGTCTTGGGCGCACCCACGACCTGGGCGTTCGACTTCAGCTACATCACCTATGGCGCGCTGTTCCTGATGACGGGCGCTTACACGCTGTCGCGCAACGGCCACGTGCGCGCCGACGTGCTCTACCGATTCTGGAAGCCGCGCACGCAGGCGAGCATGGATCTCGCCCTTTACATCCTGTTCTTTCTGCCCGCCGTGCTGGCCTTCATCTATTCCGGCTGGAATTACGCGGCGATGTCGATCCGCTTCAAGGAAGTCAGCATTTTCAGCCCGGCGGGCATTCCGGTCTTCCCGTTGAAGACGCTGGTCCCGGTGACCGGTGTGCTCCTGCTGCTGCAGGGGATCGCCGAAATCATTCGCTGCATCATCTGCATCCGCATTGGTGAGTGGCCAAAGCGCCTGCAGGACGTGGAGGAAACCGAAAGCATCATCATGCAGGAGCAGAAGCTTCACGGCGAACAAGCCGGCCAGCCGCAAATGACCCAGCCCCAATCGGCTCACAAGGGGACCGGAGTATGACTGACCCACAAGTCGGCATGCTGATGCTGGGGCTGTTCATCTTCATCATCATGCTCGGATTCCCGATCGCCTTCACGCTGATGGCGATGGGCGTCGGGTTTGGTTATTACGCGTACTACACGCCGGGCCAGGAGTTCTTTTCGAACCGCATCTTCACGCTTCTGGTGCAGAAGGCGTTCGAGGTCTCGTCGAGCGACGTGCTGACGGCGGTCCCGCTATTCCTGTTCATGGGTTACGTGGTCGAGCGCGCGAACATTCTCGACAAGTTGTTCCATTCGCTGCAGCTCTCGATGAAGAACGTTCCCGGCGCGCTGGCCGTCGCGACGTTGCTCACCTGCGCGATGTTTGCGACCGCGACCGGCATTGTCGGCGCCGTCGTGACGCTGATGGGACTGCTGGCGTTCCCGGCGATGCTGCGCGCCGGCTACGATGTGAAGCTTTCTGCCGGCGTCACCTGCGCGGGCGGTTGCCTTGGCATCCTGATCCCGCCCAGCATCCTGCTGATCGTGTATGCGGCGACTGCCGGCGTCTCCGCGGTCAAGCTTTATGCCGCGGCCTTCATCCCGGGCTTTCTCCTCACCTTCCTTTACATTCTGTATGTGATGGCGCGAGCGATGATCAATCCGGCGCTCGCGCCGAAGCTCCCGCCGGAGCAGACCGACGTACCCTTCGGCGTTGTCATGAAGGCACTCGCCACCTCGTTCTTCCCGCTTGCTCTTCTGATCATTTCGGTGCTGGGCGCGATCCTGTTCGGCCTGGCGACACCATCCGAAGCCGCCGGTGCCGGCGCGCTCGCCAGCATGGTGCTCGCCTTCGCCTATGGCGCGCTCAACTTCACCATGCTGCGCAACTCCGTCTATCTCACGGCGCGCGCCACCGCGATGGTGTGCTACCTGTTTATCGGCTCGTGGACGTTCTCCGCGGTGTTCGCCGTGCTCGGCGGACAGCACGTGGTCGAGAGCTTCTTCCTCTCGCTCAACCTGTCGCAGACCGGCTTCCTGCTGCTGACGCAGTTCATCATCTTCCTGCTCGGCTGGCCGCTGGAATGGACCGAGATCATCATCATCTTCGTGCCGATCTTCCTGCCGCTGCTTGACGACTTCAAAGTCGACCCGATCTTCTTCGGCATTCTGGTGGCGCTCAACACGCAGACCGCCTTCAACACGCCGCCGGTCGCGATGGCGGCGTTCTATCTCAAGGGCGTGGCGCCACCATGGGTGAAGCTGACCGATATCTTCAGCGGGGCGCTGCCGTTCGTGTTCATGGTGTTCGCGACCATGGTGCTGGTCTACGTGTTCCCGCAGCTTGTGCTGTGGTTGCCGGACTATCTCTACTCGCCGCGATGAGACTCGCGCTTTTCGGTGAGGAGTGCGCGGCATGAGCCTTGCCGCGCTCACGCTCTGCGATGCGGCGGCCGACATCCGCGAGGGCCGCATCACCTCCGTTGAGCTGGTCACCGACTGCCTCAAGCAGATCGATGCGACCGATGACAAGGTCCAGGCCTGGACCTTCCTCGATCGCGATCACGTCATGCGGCAGGCGGAAACAGCGGATGAGCACCGCAGGCACGGCCGCCCGACCGGCCCGCTGCATGGGGTGCCGGTCGGCATCAAGGACATCTTCGATACCGGCGACATGCCGACCGAATTCGGCTCGCCGATCTGGGCCGGCCGGACGCCGCGCGACGATGCGACCGCGGTCGCGCGGTTGCGCGCCGCCGGCGCCGTCATCATGGGCAAGACCGTGACGACGGAATTCGCCTATTTCCATCCCGGGAAGACGCGCAATCCGCACGACACCAACCGCACGCCCGGCGGCTCCTCGAGCGGCTCGGCAGCCTCGGTCGCCGCCCGCATGGTGCCGGGCGCGATCGGCTCGCAGACCAATGGCTCGGTCATCCGGCCTGCATCGTTCTGCGGCCTGGTCGGATTCAAGCCGAGCCACGGCCTCATTCCGCGAACCGGCGCGTTGATCCTGTCGCGCACGCTCGACCATGTCGGCGTGTTCACGCGCTCGGTCGAGGACGCCGCGTTGATGGCGCAGGTGATGGCCGGGTTCGACTCCGGAGGACGAGGACACCCGGCCGATCGCGACCCCGCCATTGTTGTCAAACGCTCGTTCGGAGCCTCCGCTGCCGCCGCGGTTCGCCTATGTCCGGTCCTCGGTCTGGGACCAGGCGGCGCCGGCGACGCAGGAGGCGTTCGGCGAGCTCGCTGACGCGCTCGGGGAGGCGGCTGTCGCCGTCGATTTGGGCGAAAGCTTCGGCCGCGCGATCGGCTGGCAGAAGATCGTCATGGAAGTCGAGATGGCGCACAATCTCCATCGCGACTACGAGAAAGGGCGCGACCAGATCAGCGAGCCGCTGCGAAAACTGATCGAACGTGGCCGCCAGTATCGGGCGACCGAATACACCGCGGCGCTGGCCGGGCGCGCGGCGCTCAACGCCGCGCTGGACGAAGTCTTCAACGAATATGACGCGATCCTCACCCCGGCGGCGCCGGGCGAGGCGCCGCTTGGGCTCGAGAGCACCGGCAATCCGGTGTTCTGCAGCACCTGGACCTATCTGGGCACGCCGGCCGTCACCCTGCCGCTGTTGCACGGCAAATCCGGCATGCCCGTGGGGGTTCAGTTGGTAGGCCGGCGCGGCAATGACGCGCGCCTCTTGCGCACGGCCCGCTGGCTGGTCAAAACTCTTACCGGCGATGGACGAAAATCGCCGGCGCGGAAACCGGGCACCAGGAAGGGACAATAACGGGATGATTGCACACCTGATTTCTGGCGTTATCGGCGTCGGCATGCTGGCGGCATTCCTGGGCTTCATGCTCGTGTGGGTCCCGGCCCCGCCGCTCATCATCATCGTCGTCCTCGTGATCGCGCTTGCTGCTTTATGATTTCGTGCAGACGCTGCGCTTCGGGGAAAGCGGCCGCGGGTCGCTGACGAGGTCGAACGACGAAACGCCGGCCCTGTGGCCGGTTCGCATCGCGTTCCGACGACGAAAAAGCCCGAATTTGGCTGAGCTTTTGACACGGCCGCGCGGAACGCCGCCGGAACGTCCGCACTTGCGCAGTCGGCCTATGCCACGCAAAGTCACGCCCGGGATTGTCGAGGAGGTCCAATGCGTCGCGTAACTCCGGTTCTTTGCGTCACAGCGATTGGACTGCTGCTCGCCGGCTGTGCGGGAGGCCCGACCTTCCCCGGCTTCTCCCAGCCTGAGGCTCCGCCGCCGGCAGCCCCGACACCGGTGCCGCGTTGCCGCCCGCGTTTCCTGCCAAGGACGTGGTCGGACGCTATGGCCTCGCCGCCTATCACAACCTCGAAGACCGGGCCCGCACTGAAGCGGCCGCGCGCGGCCAGTGCCGCCAGCCTTACGTCATCAACGCCGGCCCGACCGGCGGCGTGATGATGCATCTCGCCGACCAGCCCCAGCCGGAAGAATTGCGGCTCAAGGGCGCGCCCGGCGGCAAGACCTATATCGGGCCGGACGGTGAAGCCGGCGGCATGCAGGATCGCGAGGTCGTCTCGTTCGACGGCCGCGTTCTGATCACGCGCTTCGTCGATCCGGAAGTGCACGGCCGTTACGGCTACATGGTGTACGTGCGCTGCGGCGCCGAAGGCACCAAGCCGGCCGCGCCGGCGAGACGGCAGCCCGCGGCTCGCACGACTGCGCCACGGCCGGCGGCCGCGCCAGCTCCGGCTCCGCCAACCGTCCCGCCGATTCCGCGCTAAATAGCCCACGGGCCATGCCGTGCTTGCATCGCGCGCGCAAACGCGTGCGTGCTAGCTTGTGCGCGGATCGCGAATGACAGCCTTGCGCAAATTCTTTCTCGGCCCGTGGCGGGCCGTCACCGTGCTCGGCGTCACGCAGATCATTTCCTGGGGCGCGATCTATTACACGCCGGTGCTGATCGTGCCGCTGATCGCGCGCGAGCAGGGCTGGTCGATCGCCCTCGGCATGGGCGGCTTTTCATTCGGGCTTCTCGTTGCCGGCCTGGTGTCGCCCTATGTCGGCCGCAGCATTGATCGTTTCGGCGGCCATGTGGTGATGACCATCGGCTCGCTGGTCGGCGCAGCCGGTCTCGTCCTGATCACCTTCGCCTCGCATCCGGCCATCTACTTCGCGGTATGGATGGTGCTCGGTGTCGCGATGGCGGCCAACCTTTACGACTCCGCTTTTGCCACGCTCGGCCGCATTTTTGGAGCGGCGGCGCGGCGGCCGATTACCGCCCTCACGCTGGCCGGTGGCTTTGCGTCAACCGTGAGCTGGCCGGTCACGCATTTCATGCTCGAGGCGTTCGATTGGCGGATCACTTATCTCGACCTATGCGGCGCGTGCTGGCGCTGATTGCCGCGCCGTTGCATGCATTTCTTCTGCCGCGCACGTCGCGCACGCATCGAGCCGCCCGCTACCGTTGAGGGAAAGGCGCCCGAGAAATACCTGCCCTCGAGCGGCTGGGCCTTCGTCCTGGTTGCCGCCGCCTTCACGGCCTACGCCTTTGTGCCCTCGGGTCTTGCAGCGCACCTCCTCGCGATCTTCACGCGCGCCGGCATCGATCCCGCCACCGTCGTCTGGATCGGCGCACTGTTTGGTCCGGCGCAAGTCGGCGCCCGGCTGATCGAGTTCAACTTCGGGCGCGATCTCCATCCCCTGTGGGTCGCGCGCTTTGCGCTGAGCCTGCTGCTGTGCGGCTTCGCCATGCTGGCCTTCGCCGGCTTTAGCGTGACGGCCGCTGCCGCATTCGCTCTGATGTTCGGCGCTGCCAATGGCCTGGTGACCATCGCGCGCGGCGCGGTGCCGCTCGCGCTGTTCGGAGCGCAAGGTTACGGACGTTTGATCGGCCGTCTGGCCGGGCCGTTTCTGGTGATGCAGGCGGCGGCGCCGCTCGCCATGGCGTTCGTGGTCGAACGCGTGTCCGATCCGGCCGGTCTTGCTGTCGCGGCCGCGTTCGCAGCGATCGGACTTGTCTGCTTCGCGCTGATCAGGCGGCCTTAGGCGAACATCCGGTCGATATCGGCCTGGCTCGCATGGCCGCGATCGCCTTCGAGCTTCGGTCCGTTCAACAGGCTTGGGTGCGTCCGCGGGTTTGCGCGCGTCAGCTGATCAAGGCCGCCCCAGACTTCGACAAGACGCGCGAGCTTGTCTTCGACATTGCGAAGCGTGCCGATTGCCTTGTTGATCCGCTGGCCGGCAAGGTCCTGGAAGTGGCAATGCTCATAGATCTTGACGACGTGATCGATGATGTCGTGGGCGAGGCCGCGCTTGTAGTCGTCCCGCAAGGTTGCGAACAGACTTCGCGCGGCTTCCTCGGCGCCCTCCGAGGACTTCAAGATATCTTCGGTCGCACCTTCCATGCCTGAGATGGCTGCATGCAGCTCCTTTTGGGCACGGTCGATCGGCTTTTCGTCGGAATTCTCGGAAAGACTCGCGAGTTCGGCCTTGCTCCTCGCAATGGCGGCGCGCATCGCCGCGAGCTGGAGCTCGATCGACTCGAATATCTCATCCTGCTGACGGGCAGGGGTCGCGGCCGGGGTTGGATGCGAAGTCGGAGGCGAAGCTCTACTGGGCGCCGGCGCGCCGAGATCATTTCTTCAATGCGGAAAACTTTACGCTGCACAACACCACTCCCCAGAGAGGCGTGTTGTAGGAAACAGCGATTAATGCCGGGTTGCTGCCGGTCGCTAACGGCGCGTTTACCACGTGCGTTGGCCTTTTATAAACCGTAAGCCAACGAGGCCGCCGGGCTGCTCGGCGCCGCCCCGGCAATTTTACCAATCGCTCGGCTTTTCAGTTTCTAGTCGTGTCTCTTGCGGTGCGGAGTGCGCGATGTTGCGTAGCGTCTTGGCCCTATCAGCGATTTGCGTTTCCGCCAGCACGGCCTTCTCGCAGGCCCTGATGGTGCAGCAGGCTCAGCCGCCGCGGCTTGTCGTCGTCGCTCAGCCGCAGGCAGCAGCAGCAGCAGCAGCAAGCCGGCATGGGCGGCGGGTTTATCGAATTCCTGTTTGGCGATCGGCGGTCGGGCCAGCGGGCGGTCGAGCAGGAGCGTCCGATCTACGCCCACATCGATCCGGCGATCGGCGCGCGGCCGGACCCGATGTCACGCGGGCTTGAGATCGATCCGCGCTACCTGCGCCGTGAAGTCGCCTTTGACGGTCCCGACGCGCCGGGCACCATCGTCATCGATACCCCGAACAAGTTTCTGTACCTCGTGCAGCCCGGCGGCCGTGCGGTGCGCTATGGCATCGGGGTTGGCCGGCCGGGATTCACCTGGGCCGGCTCGCACAAGGTCACCGCAAAGAAAGAATGGCCGGACTGGATTCCGCCGGATGAAATGTTGCAACGGCAACCCGACCTGCCGCGCTTCATGCCTGGCGGCGTCGAAAATCCGCTCGGCGCACGGGCGCTCTATCTTGGCTCCACGCTCTACCGCATCCACGGCACCAACGAGGCGTGGACCATCGGCCAGAATGTGTCGTCCGGCTGCATCCGCATGCGCAACCCGGACGTGATCGACCTCTACGAGCGCGTCAAGGTCGGCACCAAAGTCGTCGTGCTCTGATCAAGCCAGCGCGACGTTCTTCTCAGCCAGCAATTGCGTGAACTGATCGCTCTTGAAGTACGCGTATTCGCGTTCGCGCAAGGTCGTCAGTGAGTCCAGCCGCTCGAGCTCGGCATCGACGAAACCCGGATGGCACATCACCAGGCCGCCATCCGGAAGATCGCGCAAAAAGGCAGGAAACAGTTTCGAGAAATCCGCGTCCGGCAGGAAATCGTAGCTGCCCGCAAACGCCGGATTGAAGCGCAGTCCGTAGCGGCGCGCTTTGCGGCGGAACGCGACGCTCAGAATATCGAGCAGCAATCCCTTTCGGTTGCTCAGCGGCCGGCCAAAGGCCGGACGGCCGCATTGGCGCACCCATGCGTTCGGCGCGCGCTCGATCACGGTGCGCAGGAAGGCATCGCGCAATTGCGGAAACAGCTGCACGTGCTGGTGGCCGTCGACGAAGTCCGGCGGCCTGCCAAAGGCCTTCGCGAAGGCATCGATTTGCGCGGCAATCTCAGCCGCGACCGGCCCTATCTCCAGGCGGCGGCCGACGCCGCGCCGCATCAAATCGCGCAATGCGCAGAACCGGCCTTCATCCGCGTGCGGGAAATCGCCGGTCAGCGGCTTGAACGGCGCCGTCAACGTGACGTGCAGGCCGATGGCGGGACTGCTTGTCATTCGGTCCACGGATTGCGGCAAGCGCTTCGACTTCGGCGCTGTCGAACGCAGCAGGCACCACCATGACCGAAGTCGCATTGATGCGTCCGCCGGCCAGCAGATCGCGGATCGCCCGGCTGACGCCACGTGAGATGCCGTAATCGTCGGCGCACAGGGTGATCGACCGCATCGAACTGCCGGAATTCACTCAGTGACGCGCTTTTCGGTCGCCGGGCCAGCCTTGGCTGGCGCAGCAACCTTCATGTGGTGATCGGCGATGAAATAGGTCGGACGCTGCTTGGCCTCTGACAGCATTTTCGCGATGTACTCTCCGAGCACGCCGATCATGATGAGCTGCACTCCACCGATCACCATCATGCCGACCACCAGCGAAGGATAGCCGGGCACATCCTGGCCATAGATCATCGTCTCGATGACGATCTTGATGCCGAACAACATGGCGAGCGCCGCCAGCAACAAGCCGAGCAGGCTCGCGACCCGCAGCGGCGCCACCGAGAACGACGTCAGGCCTTCAATCGATAACAACAACAGCCGCCAGTAATTCCAGCTGCTGGAGCCGTGGGCGCGCGGCTCCGGCTCGTAATCGACCCGGACCTGGCGGAAGCCGATCCAGCTCGACAGCCCTTTGAGAAAACGGTTGCGCTCGGGCAGGCGGCGCAACGCGGCTGCCGCGCGCGGCGACAGCAGCCGGAAGTCTCCGGCGTCCTCCGGGATCTTGTGATCGGAGCCCAAATTGACCAGCCGGTAGAACCAGTCGGTGCCGAAGCGGTGCGTGAAGGTCTCTTTCTGGCGATGCGCTTTTGCGGTGTAGATGACGTCATGGCCTTCATCGAGCCAGCGGCTCACCAGCGTTTCGATCAGTTCCGGCGGATGCTGGCCGTCCAAATCCATGAACATGACGGCGCCGAAGCGGGCATGGTCGAGCCCGGCGACCAGTGCGGCTTCCTTGCCGAAGTTGCGGGACAGCGCGAGCACCTGCACGTCGACCATGTCGTTCGGCAATCCGCTCGCGACGCGAAACGTCGCGTCGGCGCTGCCGTCGTCGACATAAATCGTTTCGATCTTGAGGCCATATCGCCGCTTGAGCTCGCGCGCGACCTGCGCAATCCGCTCGTGCAATCGCGGCAACCCCTCCGCCTCGTTGTAGGCGGGCAAAACGATCGACAGCCCTTCGCTCGCGGACGATCGGGCGGCCGGCTTCTTCGAACTCTTGCGTGGTGCAGCGCTCATGGGCTGCGAGGTATAGCCAAACGCCGCGCGCGTGTCTTGCGCTGGCGCAGCATGCTATGGGGTGCGCATGACCCGACGCAACTCGTCATCGCTGCCGGCGCGATTGTTGCAGGCCTGGCGCGCCAACCCGGTGGCGGTCAAGGCGCTGAGCTTCGGCCTGATCGGCGTCATCAATTCGGCGGTCGATTTCGGGGTGTTCTCGCTCGGCTATTACTATTTCGGCCTGTCCATTCTGGCGTCCCAATTGATCGCCTGGATCATCGCGGTCACAGGGTCCTATGTGATGAACTCGACCATCACCTTCGCCGCGGAGTCAGGCCGCCGGCTGGAAGCGCGGGCCTATGCGACTTTCGTGTTCGCGCAGGTCGCCGGCTTCCTGGCGAACACGGCGACGGTGCTGGTCGCCTCGCTGTTCATGCCGGTGTGGGCGGGCAAGCTGCTCGCGATCGGCGCGAGCTTCGCCGTCAACTTCTCGCTCTCGCACTTTGTGGTGTTTCGGCGGCGCTAGCGCAGCGCCGCCTCGAGCTTGGCGTAAAGCGGATTGTCGCGCGAGAACACGTAATCGAGATCGGCGACCGCGACCGCCTGCGCGCCGCGCTCACGCAGAAACGCGGTCAGTTCGTGCACCGACGCCGGCGGAGCGTGCAACGTGATCATGCCGGATGAGGTCGGCCCGCCGAACGGCGTCTCGACGCCGAAGCGGCGCTTCGCTTCCTCGACGACGCCGGCTGTCGCACTCCGCAAATCGCGCGCGCACTTCGCGGAAGGCGCGGGCGCGCGCCTGCGCGGCGATCCGATCGAGGATGATCCGCGCCAGTTCTTTTTCCTTGTCGCCCCAGGCCGCGCCGCGCGCGGCAACCAGGTTCGCCTGCGAGCGCAGGATGGTGCCGTCCTCCACCATCTTGAGCCCGTTCGCGGCCAAGGTGGTGCCGGTCGTCGTGATGTCGACGATCATCTCGGCCGTGCCGGCGGCGGGCGCGCCTTCGGTCGCGCCGGAGCTCTCGACGATGCGGTAGTCGATCACGCCTTGCCGCGCGAAGAAGTCGCGAGTCAGGTTGACGTATTTGGTGGCGACCCGCATGCGGCGGCCGTGGTGGTGGCGGAACGCGGTGGCGACGTCATCGACGTCCGCCATGGTGCGCACGTCGATCCAGGCCTGCGGCACGGCGACAACCACATTGGCGAAGCCGAAGCCGAGCGGCTCGATCAGGACGACGCGCTGATCGGCGTCCTCCATCATCTCGCGCACCAGATCCTCACCAGTCACGCCAAGATGCACGGCGCCGGCGGCGAGCTGGCCGGTGATCTCCGAGGCCGACAGATAGGCGACCTCGACGCCGTCGAGCCCGGCAATGGCGCCGCGATAATCCCGCGCGCCGCGCGGCTTGATCAGCGACAGGCCTGAGCGCGCGAAGAACGCTTCGGCGTTCTCCTGCAGGCGGCCCTTGGCCGGAACGGCGAGGATGAGGGGGCCGCTCATCGCGCGCCTCCCACAGCCGCAAGCCGCTCGAGGCCGGCCGCGAAGCCGACTGCCGGGATCGGATTGGCGCTGCCGAGCCGCGTCAGCAGGCCGTCGTACCGCCCGCCCGCGACCAGCGAATCCGGCGTGCCGTCGGTGACCTCAAAGACAAACCCTGTGTAGTAGTCGAAGCCGCGGCCGAACGCGGTCGCGAACTTGAACGCACCGACGTCGAGCCCGCGCGCGGCGAAGAAGCCGGTGCGGCTCTCCATCGCGTCGAGCGTTGCGCCGAGGTCGAGCTTCGCGTCAGCCGCCAGAGCGCGCAGCTCCGCCGCCGCGCTGTCCGGATCGCCGCTCACGGCGAGGAAGCGCTCGATCAGGCTGCGCACATCCTGCGGCAGCCGCGCGCTCGCGCCGAGCGCCGCCTGTTCGAGGAAGCGGTCTGCGATCTCGCCGACCGAGCGGCCGCCGACCGCGCTGATGCCGGCAATCGACAGGAGGTCGGTCACGACCGCATGCGCGCCTTTCGGGTCGGAGCCCGCCAGCGCCGCCAGCACGCCCTGATATTCGGGGCGGCCGTTGGCGCCGCCGAGCACCAGCCGGTCGAGGTCCTGGGCCAGATTGGTCTTGCGGTTGAAGTCCTTCACCAGCCGCCGCTTCCAGGCAGGCGCAAGATCGAGCGCGCCGATCAGCGCCGCGAACAGCGCAACGTCGCCAACCTGGACGACAGGACTGGCAACGCCGTAATGCGCGGCCGCTTCCAGCGCCAGCGCGAGCATTTCCGCATCGGCGGCGGCCTGGTCGGTGCGCCCGAACAACTCCACGCCGAGCTGCATGAACTCGGCCGAAGCGTTTGATCGGTGACGGAAAACCGGCCCGAGATAGCAGAAGTTGGCCGGCTTGCCGGCCTGTGGCGACGCCAGATATTCGCGCGCCACCGGAATCGTCAGATCCGGCCGCAGGCACATTTCCGCGCCGCCCGGCGCCGTGGTCAGGTACATGCGCTTGCGGATGTCCTCGCCGGACAGGTCGAGGAATGGCTCGGCCGGCTGCAGGATGGGCGGCGCGAGGCGCGCATAGCCGGCGCGCTCGTAGGCCGAAGCCAAGGCTTCGGCACGCGCGTCCGGTCCGCTCCCGCTGGCGGGGTTCAAACTCATCGCCATCCCAGTGTTTTTCTAAATTTGTGCGGGCGCCGTTTAACACGCCGACCGTAAGGATTCGACGAATGGCGCCAGACGGCCTTAACCGCGCGATCGGCGGGGGCGGGCTTCGTTAATAGAAACCTACCGCAGCTACAACCTGAGCGGTTTTCAATAGCTGATAACCCTTAATCGGTAAGAGTTTTTCAACGTGGTCCCGTTAGTCATAATGCATGGGACTGTCTGAAAAATCGGGCGGCGTCACCCGGGAATGGGTCGAGGCCTTCAACGAAGCGTATGCGGGCCGCCACATGGATCGGCTCGCTTCCCTTCTGATGACGATGTCCGTTGGGTGATCAGCGGTCCGGTCGACCTCATGCCGTTTTGCGGCGAGCGGCGCGGCAAGCAGGCGGTGCTCGACATGGTGGCCCGCATCGCGCCCCGGCAATTCGCTGTCGTCAGCTTTACGCCGGAGCTGGTGCTGATTGACGGCGAGCGCGCCTCCACACTTTGCCGCGCGACCGGCCAGCGGGCCGCGAATGGACGCACCATCGGCTGGCGCGTCGCGCAATTCATGCGCTTCCGCGACCAGAAGATCGTCGAGTACTGCTCGGTGATCGACAGCTTCGATGCCGCCGAACAGGTGCTCGGCCACTCAATCGAGCTTGAGGCAGGCGAATTGGTCGCACAGCGCGACGCGGTGGCGGTGTAGGGGATCGGTCGATGCTCTCAGGCTTGTCGCACGAATTCGTCGAAGATTTCCGCAAGATCTATGCCGCGCGCGACATCGCCAAGATCGCGCACTATTTGCACGACAATGTCGAATGGACGATCAGCGGCCCGGTCGAATACCTGCGCTTTTGTGGAACGCATCGCGGCAAGGCCGCGGTCATCGAACTTATGAAACACCGGATCCCTGCCGTCCTTCGCACCTTCCGGTTCGAGCCGGAATCCGTCGTGGTCGATGGCAATAACATCGCCATGCTGCATCGCCAGTCGTCGCGCCGAACGATAGACGGGCGCGTCGCCAACTATCGCGTCGCCAACTTCATGCAGTTCGAGAGCGGCAAGCTGATCAAGAACCTGTCCCTGCTCGATACGTTCGATGCGGTCGAGCAATTGCTCGGCCAGCGGATTCAGATCGGCAATTCTTCCTCAGAGAGCTCCGAGTACGCTGACGTCGTTGCAGTCTAGCGGCGGATCGCTATCATCGTGACATCGTTGGAGAGGGGCTCACCATGCGAGCATTCATTGCTTTTGTGATCGCGGCCGCTTTTGCGTCGCCTGCGCTGGCACTGGACTTGCCGGCTCGCAAGGCGGGGCTGTGGCAATTGACCATGACGTTCGAGAAAGGCGGCATGCCGCAGCAGGTCATCAAGCAATGCATCGATGCCGCGACCGACAAGAAGATGAACTCGGTCAGCGGCGGCATGGGCCGCGAGCAGTGCTCCAAACAGGATGTGCGGCAGGTCGGCGGCACGATCGTCGTCGACTCGGTCTGCAAGATGGGCCCGATGACGACCACCTCGCACGCGGTCGTGAGCGGCGATTTCAACAGCGCCTATACGGTGCAGGTCGATTCCAAGCAGGAGGGCGGGCCCTCCATCCCCGGCATGCCGCCGGGCGGCGCGATGAAGATGACGCTTGCGGCCAAATGGCTTGGCGCCTGTGAAGCCGGCCAGCGGCCGGGCGACATGATCATGGGCAACGGCTTCAAGATGAACATCAACGACATGCAGATGCCGGCCGGAATGCCGGGAGGCGGACCGCCGCCGGGAATGCCGCGCCGCTAGGCGGCAGGAACTTGGCCGCTTGACGTCACGCTGACATCGACGGTCATTCCGAGAAAATCCCCAAGCCCGCCGGTGTAGCTGCCGGAGATCGGCACGGCCTGCGACGCGTCCCGCGTCACCGCGACGCGAATGAGATTTTCACCCGCGATCAGCCCATTGGTCGGGTCATATTCGACCCAGCCGGCGCCGGGAATGTAGACGTCCGCCCAGGCGTGGGTCGCGCCCGCGCCCTGGATGTCACCCTCGGCGCCGTCCAGCTTCGGGTCATACAGATAGCCGGTCACGAAACGCGCGCCGAAGCCGAGTGAGCGCACCGCTTCGATGAACAGCAAAGCGAAGTCGCGGCAGCTGCCGCCTTTTTTCTGCAACGTCTCCATCGGGGAGAAGGTGCCTTCGTCGTCGCGGGCTTCGTACGCAAAGTCGCGCTTGATCGCGAAGTTCAGGTTCGAGAGCAGGTTGTAGGTCGGCATCGGTGTTTCGGTGACGAAAGTCTTCGCCCAATTATCCACCAGCTGGTGTGGATCCGGATAATGCCGCTCCAGCAAACGTCCGAGGTCGGTGCGGTCATTGGCGGAATAGACGAACGGATAGTTCTGCGCGCTTGGGTCGATCGGAAAAACCGGGCGGGGCAGGGCGTAGCGCTCGAGCCTCAGCGTGCTGACGATGCTCAATTCCGCCGCGGGCTGCTCGAAATCGACCAGCGCGACTGAATTGCCGAACACGTCGTGCAGCCAGCGCATGGCGCCCGGCGGCGACAGCATGAGCTCGGCGCCGACCAATCGGATGTCGTGGCTGTCGCGCGGCCGCAGCATCAGCCGGTGTGGACCGAATGTAACCGGCTGCGCATAGCGGTAGGTCGTGGCGTGCCGGACCGTCAGAACTTTCATGCGGGATTTTAGGTGGCTTCCGGAAAGCCTAATCTTGCGGCGGCTCGGCGGGCGCGGCGTTGTGTCAGCCGACGGAACAGGGCTTGCCTCAGGCTTGGCCTCGTTCTCGGCAGGCCGTTCGGCCTCGCGCGGCGGCAGATGGCAGCCGGTATGGCGCTGCATTGCCATGGGGACAGGATAGGACCAGCGGTCCACGGATACGCCTTTGCTTTGGAAAGTGTGGCGAGAACGCGACGTCCCGGCCATTCGTTCCGCTACCCGTCAATGGTTGACGATTTTCTTGACCGCCTCGACCAGCTGGTCTTCCGGCACGGTGACCTGAGCTTCGGTCTGCTTTTGCAGGTGGTCCTGCCGGGCGCTTTCGCCGGTCGCCAGGGCTGCGCCGGCGGCGAGATCCTTGATCGTGACCGTGCCGGCCGCCTTTTCGTCGGGCCCCTGGATGACGGCGCAGGGCGCGCCGCGCTTGTCGGCATATTTGAGCTGCTGGCCGACGCTGTGCTTGGGATTGCCGAGGTAGAGCTCGGCGCGGATGCCGGCGTTGCGGAGCTTGGCGACCATCGCCTGGTAGTCGGCGATGCGGTCCTTGTCGAACAGGGTGACAACGACAGGCCCGGCTCTGCTTTCCGGCGCCGAGCTTGCCGATCAGGCTCAGCGCGGCTTGCAGCCGCGATACGCCGATCGAGAAGCCGGTGGCAGGGACAGGCTGGCCCATGAAGCGCGACACGAGGCCGTCGTAACGCCCGCCGCCGCCGACCGAGCCGAAGCGCACCGGGCGGCCTTTCTCGTCCTTGGTTTCGATCAGCAGCTCAACCTCGTAAACGGGGCCGGTGTAGTACTCGAGGCCGCGGACGACCGTCTTGTCGATTTTGACGCGATCGCTGTAGCCCGCGGCACCGACCAGCTTTTCGAATTTCGGCCAGTTCGGTCTTCGCCTCGGTCCATTCCCGCTTCGCGTCGATGCGCCGCTGATCGCGCCGACGATTGTCTCGATCTGGCTGTTCGCCAAGCTCTGCGCCCTTTGGTGAAGTCGCCGCTCTCGTCCTTGCGGCCTTTGCCCAGCAACAAACGCACGCCTTCGACGCCAAGCCGGTCGAGCTTGTCGATTGCGCGCATCGTGGTGAGCCGCTTGTCGGGTGCGATGCCAAGCGAATCCAGCACCCCATCCAGCACCTTGCGGTTATTCACCTTCACCACATAGGAGCCGCGCGGAATCCCCAGCGCCTCCATCGTGTCGGCGGCGAGCATGCACATCTCGGCATCCGCGGCCATCGAGGCCGAGCCGACCGTGTCCGCGTCGAACTGCATGAACTGGCGGAACCGGCCCGGACCCGGCTTTTCGTTGCGGAACACATAGCCCGCGCGATAGCTGCGGAACGGCATCGCCAGATGCTGGAAATTCTCGGCGACGTAGCGCGCCAGCGGCGCGGTCAGGTCGTAGCGCAGCGACAGCCACTGCTCGTCATCGTCCTGGAACGAGAACACGCCCTCGTTGGGGCGGTCCTGATCGGGCAGGAATTTGCCGAGCGCGTCGGTGTATTCGATCGCCGGCGTCTCCAGCGGCTCAAAGCCGTAACGCTCGAAAACCACACGGATTTTTTCGACCATGTCGCGCGTGGCGGCGATCTCGGCCGGGCCGCGGTCGGCCAGCCCGCGCGGCAGGCGCGCCTTGAGCTTTGATTTCTTGTCGGATTTGTCGGCCATGGGTAACGGGCTTACATATCAGACAGTTCCGCCAACGCCAGCGGCGAACATCTGTTAGAACGGGCGTAACCCCCGCATGGTCGATTCAAATGGCACTTCCAAAGACCAAGCCGACAGCCGCCCCCAACGACCTCGAGCCGTACTGGGTCCCTTTCACTCCCAACCGCGCCTTCAAGAAGGAGCCGCGGCTGATCGTCGGCGCCAAGGACATGCACTACATCGCAGCCGACGGGCGCAAATTGCTCGACGGCTCGGCCGGTCTTTGGTGCACCAACGCAGGGCACAATCGCGACCCGATCGTCGAGGCGATCCAGGCGCAGGCTGCCGAGCTCGACTACGCGCCCGCCTTCCAGTTCTCGCACCCCAAGGCGTTCGAGCTTGCGGCGCGTGTCGCTTCGCTCGCGCCGGGCGATCTCGATCACGTCTTCTTCTGCAATTCAGGCTCCGAGGCGGTCGACACCGCGCTCAAGATCGCGCTCGCCTATCACAACATCAGCGGCAATGCCGGGCGCGTGCGCCTGATCGGCCGCGAGCGCGGCTATCACGGCGTCGGCTTTGGCGGCATCGCGGTCGGCGGCATCGTCTCCAACCGCAAGCAGTTCGGCGCGCTGTTCGCCGGCGTCGATCATCTGCCGACGACCTATGACCGCGAGAAGCAGGCCTTCAGCATTGGCGAGCCGGAATACGGCGCGCACTTTGCCGATGCGCTCGAACGCCTGGTCATGCTGCATGATGCCTCGACGATTGCCGCGGTGATCGTCGAGCCGATGGCGGGCTCGACCGGCGTTCTGCCGGCGCCGAAGGGCTACCTGCAGCGCCTGCGCGCAATCTGCGACAAGTACGGCATCCTGCTGATTTTTGACGAAGTCATCACCGGCTTCGGCCGGCTCGGCTACGCATTCGCGGCCGAGCGCTACGGCGTCATCCCTGACATGATCACCTTCGCCAAAGGCGTCACTTCGGGCGCCGTGCCGATGGGCGGCGTGATCGTGCGCAAGCACATCTACGACGCCTTCATGAAAGGCCCGGAGCACGTCGTCGAGCTGTTCCACGGCTACACCTATTCGGCGCATCCGCTCGCTTGCGCGGCCGGTCTCGCGACGCTCGACCTCTATCGCGAGGAAAACCTGTTCGAGCGCGCCAAGAAGCTGGAGCCGAAATGGTCGCAGGCGGCGATGAGCCTCAAGGGTCTGCCGAACGTGCTCGACATCCGCACCGTCGGCCTGACCGTCGGCATCGACCTCGCCTCCAAGCCGGACGCGGTCGGGCGGCGCGGCTATGAGGCCATGAGCCGGGGGTTCCATGAGGAAGATGTGACGCTCCGCGCGGTCGGCGACACTTTGGCCCTGAGCCCGCCGCTGATTGTGACGGAGGCGCAGATCGACGAGCTGTTCGGCAAGGTCGCCAAGCTCATTAAGGCTGTGGCGTAAGCGCGGAAAGCCGCGCCGCAGGCGGAAAAAGCCGTTATTATCAAAGCGGAACGAGGTTGCGCGGCGGCGCAGCCTCATGAACATAGTCGGTCAAGGCCGCGAATCAGCGGTGGTGGGACGAGAGCGCGCGAGACTCTGCGATGGTGCGCATCAGCGCCGTATTTATTGCGATCTGCATGGTGCTCATCGCCGGCTCGCTCGGCGCCGCGCTGTTTTTGCAATTCAATGTGAGTCCCGATCGTCGCTGCGATCAGCGCGCTTGGCGCCCTGATCGTGATGGCCTTTTACAACACCGTATCGAGCCGCATCCGTGATCGACGGGTGGTCGGCGACCAGATTGCCGACCTGTCGCGCGGCACGGCGGACCTGGCGCGCCAGGTGGCGGAGCTCAACCGCCGCATCGGCGCCCTCGAAACCCGCAGTGACCGCACGCGCGGCAGCGCGGATCCGGTCGCGGCCGAAATCAGTGAACTTGGCAGTCTCGTCAAGCAACTGGCGGAGACTGTGGCCGCGCATGAGAGCGAGCTGTACCGGCGTATCGCAACCGAAAGCGGTGGCGTTGCGCCTGCGCCGGAGGCCGTCTCGATTGCGCAGGCTGCTGTTGCTGCCGCCGCCGAGCCTGAGCCGGCGCCTGAGGCATCGCCGCCTGCGAATGACGCCGATGTGCCGCGCCGCTTCGCCGGCCTGACCCGCGAAGGCATCAAGGAGCTGATCACCAGCGCGGTCGATTCCAGCCGGATCGATCTCTACCTTCAGCCGATCGTGACGCTGCCGCAGCGCAAGGTTCGCTTCTATGAAGCGGTGTCGCGGTTGCGGGCCGAAGATGGCGACATCATCCCCGCCGCGGATTTCATCGAGGATGCGGAAGCCGCCGGCCTGATGCCGAAGATCGACAACCTGCTCCTGTTCCGGTCCGTGCAGGTGATGCGGCGCCTGCAGCTCAAGAACCGCGAGGTCGGACTGTTCTGCAACATCAGCGCGCTGACCCTGTCCGACGCATTCTACTTCCAGCAGTTCGTCGAATTCATGGATGCCAACCGCGCGCTGGCGCCCAATCTGATCTTCGAGTTCAGCCAGGCCGCGGTGCGCGATTTTGGTCCGATCGAGAACGAGGCATTGTCGGCGCTGGCCGAGCGCGGCTTCCGCTTCTCGATGGACAACGTCACCGATCTGCGCCTCGCTCCGCAGGACCTTCGTGAGCGCTCGTTCCGCTTCCTCAAGGCCCCGGCCAAGCTGCTGCTCAATCGCGCCCCTGCTGTGCCGAGCGATATTCATGTCGCGGATCTCGCCGATCTTCTCGCCCGCGACGGCATTGATTTGATCGCCGAGAAGATCGAAAGCGAAAGCATGGTTGTCGACCTGCTGGATTTTGATGTGCGCTTCGGCCAGGGCTTCCTGTTCTCGCCGCCGCGCCCGGTGCGCGCCGAAGCGCTGAGCTCCCGCGGCGCTGACGATATGGGCGAGGGATCCCAAGCCGACGCGCCGGCGCTGCTGAGTGCGGCGGGCGGCCGCCACTAGCGCAGCGGCGGGTTTTCCTTCATTTCAACGGTATGAGCTCCTCCTGCATTCACCGAGCATTTTGCCGCGCTCGCTTCCCGCTACGAGGCGGTGCTGTCGGACGTCTGGGGCGTCGTTCACAATGGCGAACGTGCGACGCCGGATGCCTGTGAGGCGCTGATCAAGTTCCGCCGGCAGGGTGGGCGGGTGATCCTGATCACCAATGCGCCGCGGCCGAGCAGCAGCGTGATGGAGCAGCTCGAATTCTTTCGGGTGCCGCGCGAGACCTATGACGGCATCGTGTCGTCCGGTGACGTGACGCGCGACGTGATCCTGTCACGGCCCGGCCAGACCGTCTGTCATATCGGCCCGCCGCGGGACAAACCGATCTTCGAAGGCCTTGATGTCGGCTTCGCTCCGCTTGAGAGCGCCGACTACGTGATCTGCTCGGGGCTGGAGAACGACGAGGTCGAAACCGCGGAGGACTACCGGCCGCGTCTCGAGCAGATGCTCGAGCGCAAATTGTTCATGGTGTGCGGCAATCCGGATGTCGTGGTCGAACGCGGCAACCGGCTGGTCTATTGCGCGGGCGCCATCGCCGATCTCTACAAGCAGATGGGCGGCGAGGTGCTCTACGCCGGCAAGCCATACCGGCCGATCTACGACGCCGCGCTGGCCAAGTTTGCGCCGGCGCCGTCACGTGAGCGCATTCTTGCCATTGGCGATTCGCTGCGCACCGATCTCGCCGGTGCGAACGCTGCGGGCCTCGATTTCCTGTTTCTGACTGCGGGGATTCACGCCGAAGAATTCGGCGCGCATGTCGACCCGCAGGCGCTCGCCTTGCAGAAAGCGATTGCAGCCGCCGGTAAAGCGCCGGTCGCGGTGATGCGTGAGCTACGCTGGTAGTATGGCTCGTCGTCGCCGCGTTCCGCTCGGCAACCGACACGTCCTCAAACACCGCGTCGATTTTGCCTTTCAGCGTCGCCGCATTGAACGGCTTGACGATGTAGTTGTTGACGCCCGCCTTCTTCGCCGCGATCACGTTGTCGGTTTTCGATTCCGCGGTGATCATGATGAAGGGCATTGCGAACAAGCACCTTGTCGGCGCGCACTTCCTGGAGCAGCTCGTAGCCGGTCATCGGCTCCATGTTCCAGTCGGAAATCACCAGCCCGAATTTTCGCGCGCGCAGCTTCGCGAGCGCCGCGCGGCCGTCGCTTGCCTCGTCGACATTTTCAAAGCCAAGCTGACGGAGCAGATTGCGGATAATACGGATCATCGTGGCGTAGTCGTCCACGACGAGGATGGGCATCGACAAATCAACTGCCATGGCGCATTTCCGGCCTTACCAACTGCGGCACAACTAGCAATGGCGGCTGAACACTCGGTTAATCCGCCGCAGGTGTTAGCGATTTGCTAACCACTGGTTGACGCTGATGCCGCAAATCATCAGGTTCACGCAAAGCAGTTCCGTCGATGGTTCCGCGCCCGGCTTCCCATTCTTTCGCAGTTGGACATGACGAGGCGCCCGCCGGCCTCAAGGGCGCGGTCGTCGCGATCGGCAACTTTGACGGCGTGCATCGCGGCCACCGCGCCGTGATCGACCTTGCCTGCCGGCGCGCGGCAGGCTTGGGAAAGCCGGCCGCCGCGCTGACGTTCTCCCCGCACCCCCGCCAGTTCTTCAAGCCCGACGTGCCGCTGTTTCGGCTCAGCGACGACCGCAACAGGCTGAGGCTGCTGGCGGCGACCGGCCTCGACGGCGCGATCGTGATGACCTTCGATGCCGCACTTGCCTCGACCACCGCCGAGGACTTCATCGGCAGGATTTTGGTCGGACGGTTCGGCATCTCCGGTGCCGTGATCGGTTTTGATTTTCACTTCGGCAAGAATCGCACCGGCTCGCCGGATTACCTGCGCCAGCAGGGGGCGGCGCATGGGTTCAGTGTCGATGTGGCGCCGCCGCTCGAGGATGAAGGACGGCCGGTTTCGTCAGGCACGGTCCGCGCGGCGCTCAGCGAAGGCAAGGTGGTCGAAGCCGGTGAGCTGCTCGGTGCGCCCTGGTTCGTGTCCGGGGAAGTGATCCATGGCGACAAGCGTGGCCGCGAGCTCGGCTTCCCGACCGCCAACATCCGGCTCGATCCGGCCTGCGGCCTCAAGCACGGCATCTACGCGGTGCGCGCCTCGCTCGACGGCAAGCTGATCGATGGGGTGGCGAGCTTCGGCCGCCGTCCCACCTTCGATAACGGCGCCCCGCTGCTCGAAGTCTTCCTGTTCGATTATGCGGGCGATCTTTACGGCAAGACGATCGACGTCGCCTTCATCTCCTGGGTGCGCGGCGAGGAAAAGTTCGAGTCGATCGATGACCTCAAGCGCCACATGGATGCCGATGCCGCGCAGGCGAGGGCGGCGCTGGCGCGTGCGCGCGATGCGTTTCCGCTGCTCGGCGCGATTTAGCGCCATGTGGGCGGACTTTGCGTTGATAAGTCCGCCTGCTAAACACCGCCCGCAATGAACAAGCCCGCGCGCGATTATTCCGAGACATTGTTTCTGCCGCAGACGGATTTTCCGATGCGCGCCGGCTTGCCGCAGCGCGAGCCGGAGCTTCTCAAGCGCTGGGCGGCGCAGGACATCTACAAACAGATGCGCGAGAAGGCGAAGGGCAGGCCGAAATTCGTCCTGCATGACGGCCCGCCTTACGCCAATGGCAACGTCCATATCGGCACCGCGCTCAACAAGATCCTCAAGGACGTGGTGACCCGCAGCCAGCAGATGCTCGGCTTCGATAGCAACTACGTGCCGGGCTGGGACTGCCACGGCCTGCCGATCGAGTGGAAGATCGAGGAAGAGAATTACCGCTCCAAGGGCAAGCCGAAGCCGGACCTGAAGAACTCGGCGGCGATGATCGCCTTCCGCCAGGAGTGCCGCGCCTATGCGCAGCACTGGCTCAACGTGCAGCGCGAGGAGTTCAAGCGGCTCGGCGTCGAGGGCGACTGGGCGCACCCCTATATGACGATGAGCTTTCCGGCCGAGGCGCAGATCGCACGCGAGCTGATGAAGTTCGCGGCGAACGGCACGCTCTATCGCGGCTCCAAGCCGGTGATGTGGTCGGTGGTGGAGAAGACCGCGCTGGCCGAGGCCGAGGTCGAGTACGAGGACTACACGTCCGACACGGTGTGGGTGAAGTTTCCGGTCAAGGACGGCAACGGCGCATCGGTCGTGATCTGGACGACTACGCCGTGGACGCTGCCCGGCAACAGGGCGATCAGCTTCTCGCCCAAGATTGAGTACGGCCTATACAAGGTCACGGATGCGCCCGCGGATAATTGGGCGAAGACCGGTGACCTCTTCATCCTGGCCGACAAGCTCGCGGATGACGTGTTCAAGCAAGCGCGCGTGGTGTCCTTTGAAAAGGTGAAGCCGGTCGCGGCGGCCGAGCTTGGCGGCATGGTTTGCCAGCATCCGCTCAAGCCAAAAGGCGGATACGACTTCGACGTGCCGCTGCTTTCGGGCGAGCACGTCACCGACGACGCCGGCACCGGCTTCGTCCACACCGCGCCGGGCCACGGCCGCGAGGACTTCGAGGTCTGGACCGGCAACGCGCGCGAGCTGGAAAAGCGCGGCATCAACCCTGCGATCCCCTACACCGTCGATGAGAACGGCGCGTTCACCGCGCAAGCGCCCGGCTTCACCGGCAAGCGCGTCATCAACGACAAGGGCGAGAAGGGCGATGCCAACGAAGCGGTGATCAAGGCGCTGGCCGAGGCCGGCATGATCATCGCGCGCGGCCGCCTCAAGCATCAGTATCCGCATTCGTGGCGCTCGAAGAAGCCGGTGATCTTCCGCAACACGCCGCAATGGTTCATCGCGATGGACAAACCGTTTGCAGCCGCCGGCAAGCCGGCGGTTGGCGACATCGACAAGTCCGGCGATACGTTGCGGCACCGGGCGATGACTGCGATCGCCGCCACCCGTTGGGTGCCGCCGCAGGGCGAGAACCGCATCAACGGCATGATCGCAGTCGCGGCCCGACTGGGTGATCTCGCGCCAGCGCGCCTGGGGCGTGCCGATCGCCGTCTTCATCAAGGAGAAGGGCGACGGCTCGGTCGACATCCTCCAGGACGCGGACGTCGAGCAGCGCATCATCGACGCCTTCACCGCCGAGGGCGCGGACGCCTGGTACAAGGATGGCGCGCGCGAGCGCTTCCTTGGGCCAAAGCTCGCCAATGAGCCGTGGCAGAAGGTCGACGACATTCTCGATGTCTGGTTCGACTCCGGCTCGACCCACGCCTTCGTGCTGGAAGACGCGAAGAACTTCCCGCAATTCGGCCCGATCCGCCGCAAGGCCGATGGCGGCAAGGATACGGTGATGTATCTCGAAGGCAGCGACCAGCACCGCGGCTGGTTCCAGTCTTCATTGCTGGAGAGCTGCGGCACGCGCGGCCGCGCGCCGTTCGACGTGGTCGTGACCCACGGCTTCACCATGGCCGAGGACGGCCGCAAAATGTCGAAGTCGCTCGGCAACACGATCGCGCCGCAGGACGTCATCAAGCAGTCCGGCGCCGATATCCTGCGCCTGTGGGTCGCCTCGGCCGACTACTGGGACGATCAGCGCATCGGCGCGGAAATCCTGAAAACCACGGTCGAGACCTACCGCAAGCTGCGCAACACCATCCGCTGGATGCTCGGCAGCCTCGCGCATTACCGCGAGGACGAGCGTGTCGCGGTTGAGAAAATGCCGGAGCTTGAGCGGCTGATGCTGCACCGGCTTACCGAGCTCGACGTGCTGGTGCGCGCCGCCTATCAGGACTTCGACTACAAGCGCATCTTCGCCGCGCTGTCGGCGTTCCTGACGTCGGATCTCTCGGCGTTCTACTTCGATATCCGCAAGGACACGCTCTATTGCGAGCCGATCTCCTCGCAGAAGCGCAAGGCCTGCCTGACGGTGGTGGATCATCTGTTCCGCGCCACCGTGACCTGGCTCGCGCCGCTGCTCTGCTTCACCGCGGAAGAATCCTGGCTGTCGCGCTATGGCGACAACGCCTCGTCGGTGCATCTCGAGCTGTTTCCCGGACGTGCCGGCGTCGTGGAAAGACGATGCGCTGGCGGAAAAGTGGCGCAAGGTGCGCAATGTGCGCCGCGTCGTCACCGGCGCGCTGGAGATCGAGCGTGCGCAGAAGCGGATCGGCTCTTCGCTCGAAGCCCATCCGATCATTCACGTGTCGGACCCGGACCTGTTTGCCGCCGTCGCCGATGTCGATCTCGCCGAAGTCTGCATCACTTCGGCCGCAACCCTGGTGACGGATGAAGGTCCGGCGGACGCGTTCCGGCTTCCGGACGTGAGCGGCGTCGCCGTCGTGCCCAATCTCGCCGAAGGCACCAAGTGCGCGCGCTCGTGGAAAATCCTCACCACGATCGGCGCCGATCCGGATTATCCCGACCTGTCGCCGCGCGACGCCAAAGCGATGCGCGAATGGGAATCGGCGCGTAAGGCCGCCGAATGAGCGTGACGATGTCGCGAGCGCAGGACTACCTGCACGGCCCGCTCACGCGCTTCGGCCTCGCCGTTGCGCTGGTCACCGCCGTGCTGGATCAGGCCAGCAAGCTTTATCTCCTGCACGTCTATGAGCTGGGCGCCCGCGGCGTTGTCCCGGTGCTGCCGTTCATCGACTTCGTGCTGACCCAGAATCGCGGAATCAGTTACGGCCTGTTTCAGCAGGACGGGCCGCTTGGCCAATGGGTGCTGCTCGCCTTCAAGGTGATCGCCGTCGCCGTGCTGTGGGTCTGGCTCGCGCGTGCCGCCTCAAAGCTCACGGCGCTGTCGCTTGGCCTGATCATTGGCGGCGCCATCGGCAATGCCATTGACCGCCTGGCCTATGGCTGGGTGGCCGATTTCGTGCTGTTTCACATCGAAACGGCGACCTGGCGCTTCCACTGGTATGTTTTTAACCTCGCTGATGTAGCCATCGTTGCCGGGGTTATAGGGCTGCTGTATGAGTCCCTGTTCTCGGGCCATGCCGCAAAAGCGCCCTGATCGGGCCGACTATACTGCCCGAAGGGCGCCACCGAGTTCCGTGGGTAGGTAGGCGAGGGCTGGTCATGTCGAAGTCACGTCTCAATCGCGCAAATGGTCTTCGCCTGGCATTCACGGCGATGATCGGCACCACGTTCCTGGCCACCTCGCGTTCCTGCGAACGCGCAGGAAGAAGAAGATAACGGATACGACATTCAAATCATTCGGCGGGTGCTGAGCGCGGTCGGTCTGCGCGACGACAAGCCGCCGATCGATTATCGCGAGCGTTCCCCGCTGGTCGTTCCGCCGAGCACGAGCCTGCCGGCTCCGATGTCGGGCAACGTGGCCGCGCCAAACTGGCCGGTCGATCCCGAGATCAAGGAACAACGCATGCGCAACGCTGCGTCGAAGGTGCCTGGCGCAACCGGCGATCCGGTTGTCGACGATGGCAAGCCGTTGCCGCCTTCAGAACTCGCAAAGGGCAGGGCCAAGCGCGGGGTCGCGGCCGGGTCCCATTACCGAATTCCCGAGCGTATCCCAGAAAGAACTCGGCTCGCCGAACGTGTTCTCGTTCTTCTCCAAGGCCATCAGCGGTGGCTCGAAAAGGAAGAAAGCAAGACGTTCACGCAGGAGCCGCCGCGCGCCAGCCTGCTTGAGCCGCCGCCGGGCTACCAGACGCCTGCGTCAACCTATGCGTATGGCACTCGGCAAGAAGGACAAGCAAGCCGACCGCGACGAACTACTCGCTGACGCACGGCGAATTCGAGCGGTAAGCGTTTGTACGACGGCGGGGCGGCGTAAGCGTCGGCTTGTTCCAACGGATGTTGGCGTGCTTTCGCTTTTCGAATGATTGGACACCCACGACCTTGCATTTTCGACTGACCGCAGCCGCGCTTGTCGTCAGCGCATCGACTGCTTTGGCGCAGACGGCGGGCCCGAACGTTTCGCACTACACGCTCAAGAACGGCCTCGAGCTCATCGTCATTCCGGATCACCGGGCGCCGGTCGCGACCCACATGATCTGGTACAAGGTGGGCGCCGCCGACGAGACCCCGGGCAAGTCCGGGCTTGCGCACTTCCTTGAGCATCTGATGTTCAAGGGCACCGCTAAAAATCCATCCGGCCGTTTCTCGCAGGTGGTCGCCACGATCGGCGGCCAGGAAAACGCGTTCACCTCGTCCGACTACACCGGCTATTACCAGCGCGTGCCGCGCGACAAGTTGCGCGAGATGATGGAGTTTGAAGCCGACCGCATGACCGGTCTCGTCCTTACCGACGAGGTGGTGCTGCCGGAGCGCGACGTGATCCTCGAAGAGCGCAACCAGCGCACCGAGAACAATCCGCGCTCGCGGCTGGGCGAGCAGATGGAAGCCGCGCTCTATCTCAATCACCCTTACGGCAAGCCGGTGATCGGCTGGCGCCACGAAATCGCGAAGCTCGACCGCAACGATGCGCTTGAGTTCTACAAGCGCTTCTACGGGCCGAACAACGCCGTGGTCGTGATCGCCGGCGACGTCGAGGCCGATGCGGTCCTGGCGATGGCGCAGGACACCTACGGCAAGATCGAGAAGCTGCACGAATTCGGGCCGCGCCTGCGTCCCCAGGAGCCGCCGCCGGCATCGCCGCGCCGGCTCACTCTGGCTGATGCGCGCGTCGAGCAACCTTCGTTCAGCCGCTCCTACCTGGTGCCGTCATTCTCCACCGCAAAGCGCGGCGAATCCGAAGCGCTCGAAGTGCTGTCGCACATTCTCGGCGCGGGCTCGAACAGCCGCCTCAACAGCGAACTGGTGATGGCGCGGAAAGTCGCGGTCAGCGCCGGCGCCTACTACAACAGCACCGCGCTCGATACGAGCACGTTCGGCGTTTACGGCGCGCCGCGTCCCGGCGTCACTTTGGAGGATCTGGAGAAGCAGGTCGACGAGGTGATCGCCATGGTCGCGGACAAGGGCGTCACTGCCGAAGAGCTTGAGCGCTCCAAAACGCGGCTGGTCGCCGATGCGATCTATGCCAGCGACAGCCAGACCTCGCTCGCCCGCTGGTACGGCTCGGCGCTGATGAGCGGCGCCTCGATCAACGACGTCAAAACCTGGCCGAGCCGCATCAAGGCCGTCACCGCGGAATCGGTTCAGCAGGCCGCCCGGGAATGGCTCGACAAGCGCCGCTCGGTCACCGGCTATCTCATCAAGGACACCAGCCCGCAGGCGGAAAAGCGCACATGATCCGCACCATCGCAGTGCTCGCTTTCATGCTGACGGCCGCTTTCGCGGCGCCGTCGCAAGCCATGACGGTCGAGCGCATCGTCAGCCCGTCCGGCATCGAGGCCTGGCTGGTGCGCGACAAGGCGGCGCCGCTCGTCGCGATGTCTTATTCCTTTCACGGCGGCTCCAGTCAGGACGACGCCGACCAAGCCGGGCACCGCCAGCCTCGCAACCAATCTGCTCGACGAGGGCGCCGGCGATCTCGATGCCAAAGCCTTTCAGCAGCGCGTGGAAAGCCGGGCCATCGAGCTGAGCTTTTCCGTCTCGCGCGACTACTTCAACGGCACGTTACGCACGCTCAGCGAGAACCGGGAGGAAGCCTTCAACCTCCTGCGCCTGGCGCTGACGGCGCCGCGGTTCGATGCCGATGCGATCGAGCGGGTGCGCGCCCAGGTTATCAGCGGGCTGCAGCGGGACGAGTCAAACCCCAACAGCCTCGCCAGCCGCAATTGGTGGAGCGCGGCCTTTCCCAATCATCCTTATGGGCAGGAGAGCAAGGGCACGCTGGCGAGCGTTCCGCAGATTAGCGTCGAGGACATGCGGGGCTATCTGCGCCGCGTTCTTGCGCGCAACGAGCTCAAGATCGCGATTGTCGGCGACGTCGATCCGCAAACTGCCGGCGCGCTGATCGACCGCGCGTTCGGTTCGCTTCCGGCAAAGAATGATCTTAGGCCTATCCTGGCGACCAACCCGCGCGGCCTTGGCCGGCGCATTGTCACCACGATCGGGGTGCCGCAGGCGGTCGTGACCTTCGGCGGGCCGGGCCTTGGCCGCAATGACCCGGATTTCATGGCGGGTTACATCGTCAATCACGTTCTTGGCGGCGGGACATTTTCCTCGCGGCTCTATCGCGAAATCCGCGAAAAGCGCGGCCTGGCTTATGGCGTGTCGGAGAGCATGGTCTGGTTCAAGAACTCCGCCGTGACCATTGGCGGCACCGCGGTGCGCGCGGAAAAGACCGGCGACGCGATCGCGATCATCGAGCAGGAAATCAAGCGGATGGCCGAAGAGGGGCCGACTGCCGACGAACTGGCCGCGCGCGAAGTCGTATCTCAAGGGCGCCTATCCGCTGTCGCTCGACACCTCGTCGAAGATCGCGTCCCAGCTCGTCCACATCCAGAACGACAACCTCGGCATCGATTACATTCAGCGCCGCGACGCCATGATCGATGCAGTCACGATCGAAGATGCCAAGCGCGTCGCCAAGCGCCTTTATAGCGGCGGCCTTCTGGTCACCGTGGCGGGTCAGCCGCAGGGCGTCACCTCGACCGACTAGCTTGCCTTCGCCGCGTACGTCCGGGATGAGCGCGTCTTGCGCTCGTCTGACCAGCCGCTATGGTCCGGCCGAATGTCGTTGATCCAATCCATCGATCTTGCGCGCGCTGATCGCATCGGCCCTCACGGCGCCGACAAAGCCGCGCTTGATGCCGCACTCGCCAAAGCCGAAGCGGCACTCGATTGGGTTCGCGCGCGCTACGAAGACAAGACGCTGCCGGTGCTGCGCTACCCCGGCCGGCACGACGACATTCCGGCGCTGCGCGACGTGGCGCAGCGGCTGGTCTCGACCGGCGCGACCGACATCGTCTTTTTCGGCACCGGCGGCTCGAGCCTCGGCGGCCAGACGCTGGCGCAGCTTGCCGGCTACGCCGTCCCCGGCATCGGCATCCTGCGCGAACTGCCGCGCGTCCATTTCATGGACAATCTCGATCCGGTCACCTTCGACACGTTCCTGAAAAAGCTGCCGCACGGCACGACGCGCTTTGTCGCCGTCTCGAAGTCGGGCGGCACCGGCGAGACCCTGATGCAGACCATCGCGGCGCTGTCCGTGCTGAAGGAGGCGGGGCTCGGCGCTCGCATTCCCGACGTGTTCCTCGGGCTGAGCGAGCCGGCAAAGTCCGGCGGCAAGAACGGCCTGCGCGATCTGCTCACCCAGCACAAAGTGCCGATGCTGGAGCATGATACCGGCGTCGGCGGCCGCTTCTCGGTGCTGACCAATGTCGGGCTGCTGCCGGCCGCGGTTCTGGGTCTCGACGTCACCGCGATCCGCAACGGCGCCGCGCTCGCCATGGCGCCGGTGCTGGCGAAGAAAAAAGCTGCCGATGTGCCGGCCGCGCTCGGCGCCGCGCTTGCCGTCACGCTCGCGCAAAAGGGCAAAGCCATCAGCGTGCTGATGGCCTATGCGGACCGGCTCGAGCGCTTCACCCGCTGGTACGTGCAGCTTTGGGCGGAGAGCCTCGGCAAAGGCGGCCACGGCACCACGCCGGTCGCCGCGATCGGGCCGGTCGATCAGCACAGCCAGTTGCAGCTCTATATCGGCGGGCCGCGCGACAAGCTGGTCACCGTCATCACCACCGACAATGCAGGGAAGGGCCCGCGCCTCGACCCCGAATTGGCCAGGATCGCTCATGAGCCCGGCTTGGGCGGCAAGACCATCGGCGATCTCGTCGCCGCGCAAGGCCGCGCCACGGCCGAAACGCTGGCAAAGAACGGCGTGCCGGTGCGCACCATCCACATTCCCCGGCTCGACGAGGAATCGATGGGCGAGCTGCTGATGCACTTCATGCTGGAGACCATGATCGCGGCGCGCCTGCTCGGCGTCGATGCGTTCGACCAGCCGGCCGTGGAAGAAGGCAAGGTGCTGGCGAAAAAGTATCTCGCCGGCAGCTAGCGCGCGGCCATGATCCAGGTCACGCCGCATATCGCCATCGACGAATCCGAACTGGTCGAATCGTTCGTGCGCTCGTCCGGTCCCGGCGGGCAGAACGTCAACAAGGTCTCATCCGCCGTGCAGCTGCGGTTCGATGCGCGGCACTCGCCGTCGCTGCCGAACGACGTCGCCATCCGGCTGATGAAGATCGCGGGCAAGCGTCTCACCAAAGACGGCGTGATCGTCATCGCCGCCCAACAGCACCGCCAGCAGGAACGCAACCGCGCCGACGCGCGCGAGCGGCTGTTCGACATGATCCGCGAGGCCGCGATCCCGCCAGTGCCGCGGCGCGCCACCAAGGTCCCGAGGTCCGAGAAGAAAAAGCGGCTCGAGGGCAAGAAGCGCCGGTCCCAGATCAAGGGTCTGCGGCGCGCCCAGTTTCGAATAGCCGAATAGCGGGCAAAACCGCCGCACGACGGCAGTTTCGCCCGATTCTCGCGGCTATCATCGCCGTTCACACGAATCACGCCGATGCCTGTCCGCCAGCTGTCCGAAGCCACGATCAACCGCATCGCCGCCGGCGAGGTGATCGAGCGGCCGGCCAGTGTCGTCAAAGAGCTGGTCGAAAACGCGCTCGACGCCGGCGCCCGCAAGATCGATGTGCTCACCGATGGCGGCGGGCGCCGCCTCATCCGCATCACCGACGACGGCGCCGGCATGACGCGCGCCGATCTCGCGCTTGCGGTCGAGCGCCACGCCACCTCGAAGCTCGATGAAGAGGATCTGCTCGCGATCCGCACCCTCGGCTTTCGCGGCGAGGCGCTGCCGTCGATCGGCGCGGCCGCCTGCATGACGATTACGACGCGGCACAAAAGCGAGCCGCATGCCTGGTCCATCACCGTCGATGGCGGCGTGAAGTCTGACGTGAAGCCGGCGGCTCTGTCGGCCGGCACCAGCGTCGAGGTGCGCGACCTGTTTCACGCGACGCCGGCGCGCCTGAAATTTTTGAAGACCGACCGCAGCGAAGCCGAAGCGGTGCGCGATGTGGTGCGCCGGCTCGCCATGAGCCGGCCCGACGTGACATTCACGCTGGCCGGCGAGGAGCGCGCGCCGGTCACCTGGAACGCGAGCGGCGAGGGCGCGCAGCTCGCGCGCCTTGCAGACGTGCTGGGGCAGGATTTCCGCGCCAATGCCATCGCCATCGATGCCGAGCGGGAGGGTGTGCGGATCACCGGCTTCGCCGGGCTGCCGACCTATTCGCGCGCCAACTCGCTGGCTCAGTATCTCTTCGTCAACGGCCGGCCGGTGCGCGACAAGATGCTGCTCGGCGCGCTGCGCGGCGGCCTATGCCGATTATCTGTCCCGCGACCGCTATCCGGTTGTCGCCCTGTTCGTGACGCTGGACGGGCGTGAAGTGGATGTGAACGTGCACCCGGCCAAGACCGAGGTCCGCTTTCGCGACAGTGGCCTGGTGCGCGGCCTGATCGTCGGCGCGCTGAAGACCGCGCTGATGCGCGAAGCCAACCGCGCCTCGACCACCGGCGGCAGCGCGACCATCGCGGCGTTCCGGCCGCTCACGCAGCCGCGCGCGGCCCTTTGCTGGCGCCTTATGTGCCGTCGCGCGGCGGCGCTCGGCCTTGCCGAAGCGGCACAGGCGGTTTTTGACACCGGCGCGCCGTCCGCGGACGTGCGGGTCGAAAGCTTCGCGCCGCAGCCCGATCTGATCGAACGGCCGCTCGGCGCGGCGCGGGCCCAGGTGCACGAGACCTACATCGTGGCGCAGACCCGCGACGGCCTTGTCATTGTCGACCAGCACGCCGCGCATGAGCGCATCGTCTATGAGCGCATGAAAGCGGCGCTGGAGAAGTCCGGCGTGCCGCGCCAGATCCTGCTCATTCCCGGAGATTGTCGAGCTCGACGAAGCCGATGCGGCGCGGCTCAGCTGCGCGCGCCGATGAACTCGCCCGCTTCGGGCTGTTGATCGAGAGCTTCGGGCCGGGCGCCGTGGCGGTGCGCGAAACGCCGTCGCTTTTGGGCGAGGTCGATGCGCAGGCCCTGCTGCGCAACCTCGCCGAGCACATGGCTGAATGGGACGAAGCCCTGCCGCTTGAGCGGCGGCTCATGCATGTCGCCGCGACGATGGCCTGCTACGGCTCGGTGCGCGCCGGCCGCAAGCTCAAGCCCGAGGAAATGAACGCGCTGCTGCGCGAGATGGAGGCGGTGCCGAATTCCGGGCAGTGCAATCACGGCCGGCCGACCTACGTCGAATTGAAGCTGACCGACATCGAGCGGCTATTTGGCCGCAGGTGATTTTACGCAAGCATATCGAATGGCTGGCTCCGCTTTAAGCCGCCAAGGGGAGCGGCAAAAAGGGGGTCTATCGTGAAAACATTCATTGCAGCAGCTTCACTCGCGCTTGTCGTCTTTGCGACGCCGGCCTTTGCCCAGGTCAGCAACGCCAGCATGATCGGCAATTACGTCGTCACCGGCACCGAGACCGACGGTTCGAAATATGACGGCGCGGGCACGCTCGCGATCACCATGGACAGGAACGGCGCGCTCGAACTCAAGTGGGATGGCGGCAAATACGTCGGCATCGGCCAGGTCGAGGGCACCAAATTGTTCGCCGGCGGCGTCGCCGACGGCCGCGCGGTCATCATGGTGATGGACGTGAAGCCGGACGGCTCGGCCGAAGGCAAATGGTGGCGCCGCACCGATGCGGGCACCAAGGGCACCGAAGTCTGGAAGAAGAAATAACGGCTGCTAGGCGGCGCGCAGGATGACGAACTCGGTATCGTCATAGGCGCGCCGCTCCAGCTCTTCGTAGCCGTCGGGCGCCTTGAAGCTTGAGGCGACCGCTTCCTCGACGACGACAATCGAGCCCGGCACCAGCCAGCCGCCTTCGCGCGCCGATGCCAGCGCCTGCTCGGCGAATCCCTTGCCGTAAGGCGGATCGAGAAACGCCAGCGTGAACGGCTCGACCGGATAGACGCGGCCCGAGCTTGGTGGCGTCACGGCGGAAGATGCGGGTCACGCCGGCGAGCCCCAAGCGTCTGGGTGTTCTCGCGCAACAGCGCGCGCGCTTCCGCGCCCGTCATCGACGAACAGCACATAGGCCGCGCCGCGCGACAGCGCCTCGATGCCGAGCGCGCCGGTGCCGGCGAAGAGGTCGAGCACGCGCGCGCCGGTGACCGGATCGCCGTAGCCGTGGATGAGGATGTTGAACAACGCCTCGCGCAGCCGGTCGGCGGTCGGCCTGATCGCCGACGACTTCGGTCCCGCGATCGGGCGCGAGCGCAGCCGGCCGCCGACCACGCGCATCAGCGCGGGCCCTTCGGATATTTCGGCCGCGGCCCGCCGGAGCGGTCGCGGCGGCGGTGCTTCGGCTTTTCGCGGTGTGGCGGACGGGCCGTCGCGTCGGGGCGCGGACGCCGTTCAAGCTCACGCTGCTCACGCCGTTGCTTGCGGGACTGCGTCTCGCGCTCCAGCACCGGGCCCTCGAAATCGACATTGGCACCGGCAATCACGTTGGTGCCGAGCACTTGCCGCAGCTCATCGGTCGGCACTTCCCGGACCTCGCCGCGCTCCAGCTCGCCAAGCTCGAACGGCCCGAACGACACGCGGATCAGCCGGTTCACCTTGAGGCCGAGATGCTCCAGCACATTGCGCACCTCGCGGTTCTTGCCTTCGCGAATGCCGATGGTGAGCCAGACATTGGCGCCTTGCTCGCGGTCGAACGTCGCCTCGATCGGCGCCGTAGCGCACGCCATTGATGGTGACGCCGCCCTTGAGCTTGTCGAGCGCCTCCTGCGTCACGCGGCCGAGCGCGCGCACGCGATAGGTGCGCAGCCAGGCGGTCTGCGGCAGTTCCAGCATGCGCGCGAGCTCGCCGTCATTGGTGAGCAGCAGCAGCCCCTCGGTGTTGATGTCGAGCCGGCCGACGCTGATCAGCCGCGGCAAATTCTTCGGCAGGGCGCCGAAGATGGTCGGCCGCCCCTGCGGATCGGAATGCGTGGTGACGAGGTCGCGCGCCTTGTGGTGCAGAAACAGCCGCGTGCGCTCGCGCTGCGGCAGCGGCGCGCCGTCGACGCTGATGCGGTCGGACGCCGTCACGTTCAGCGCCGGCGAGGAAATCACCGCGTCGTTCACGCTGACGCGCCCGGCCGCGATCATGTCCTCGGCCTGCCGCCGCGAGGCGACGCCCGCCCGCGCGATCACTTTGGCGATGCGCTCGCCCTGTTCCGCATGTCATGCCGCGTGTATAAAGGCGCGCATGGCCGGCAACAACTTCATGGCGATTGCGCTGGACGAGGCCCGCGCCGCCGCGGCGCGCGGCGAGGTGCCGGTCGGCGCCGTGATCGTGCGTGGCGGCGATGTGCTGGCGCAGGCCGGCAACCGCACCCTGGCGGACCGCGACCCGACCGCGCATGCCGAATTGCTGGTGATCCGCGCGGCGGCCAGGGCGCTCGGCACCGAGCGGCTCACCGATTGCGACCTCTATGTCTCGCTCGAGCCCTGCGCCATGTGCGCGGCGGCGATCTCCTTTGCCCGCATCCGCCGGCTCTATTACGGCGCCGCCGACCCGAAGGGCGGGGCGGTCGACAATGGCGTGCGATTTTTCAACGCGCCGACCTGCCACCACCGGCCGGAAATCTATGGCGGCATCGGCGAGAGCGAGGCGGGCACGCTGCTGAAGGATTTTTTCGCGGCGCGCCGCTAGGCCTGCTTTTCAGCTTCCTTGGCAAACTCCCAGCCCTTGGCCGCCAGCGGCCGGATCATCTCGGCCTTGGCCGGCGCGAACTCGGACGTCGCGGTGCCGTCGCGCACCCGGCCGATGATGCCCTGCAGGATCGCGGCGATCCGGAAGAAATTGTAGGCGAGGTAGGTCGCAAGATACGGGCGCGGATCGAGCCCGGTGCGCTGCGCGATACATCTCGACGTAGTCAGCCATCGACGGAATGCCGAGCGCGGCAAGATCGTGCCCGACCAGTGACGCCGTGCCCGCGGCGCTGTCCGAATGCGGCATGTGCCACGCCATCAGGTGATAGGAAAAATCCGCCAGCGGATCGCCGAGCGTCGACAGTTCCCAATCGAGCACGGCGAGCACGCGCGGCGCGTTGGCTGCAAAGATCAGATTGTCGAGCCGGTAGTCGCCGTGCACCAGCCGCGCCGGCCCGCTCGGCGGAATGTGTTGCGGCAGCCACTCGATCAGCCGCTCCATCTCGTCGATCTTTTCGGTCTCCGAGGCGCGATATTGCTTCGACCAGCGATCGACCTGCCGCGCGACGTAGTTCTCGCCCTTGCCGAAATCGCCAAGTCCGATCGCCGCCGGATCGAACGAATGCAGCCGCGCCAACGTCTCGTTCATCGATTGATAGACCGCGGCGCGTTCGGCCGGATTGGAGCCCGGCATTTGCGGCTCCCAGAACACGCGGCCGGCGACAAAATCCATCACGTAGAACGCCGTGCCGGCAACGCTCTCATCGGCGCAGAACAGCAGCGGCTTCGGCGACCGGGAAGCCTTGCTTCGACAGCGCGCTGATGACGCGGAATTCGCGATCCACCGCATGCGCCGAGGGCAGCAGCTTGCCCGGCGGCTTGCGCCGCATCACATAGCTCTTGCCCGGCGTCTCCAGCAGATAGGTCGGGTTGGATTGCCCGCCCTTGAATTGCTTGAGGCTGAGCGGCCCGGCGAAGCCCGTGATTTCGCGCCGCAGATAATCTTCAAGCCGCGCCGCATCGACGCGCAGGGCCTGCGCGACTTCCTTGGTGCCGGTGAAGGCGCTCTGCCGGTCGATCGCCATCAGCGGAAGAACTCGAGCATGGCGGCAGCCGTCGCGGACGGGTTCTCCTCGGCGACGAAATGCCCGGAATCGATCGGCTGGCCTGAAACCTTCGCGGCCCAGTTGCCCCAGATCTCCAGCGGCCCGCTCTGACTTGGGATGCCCTTGGCGCCCCACAGCGCCAGCACCGGGCAATTGATCTTCTTGCCGGCGGCGCGGTCCGCCTTGTCGTGCTCGAGATCGGTGGTGGCGCCGGCGCGATAATCCTCGCAGGTCGCGTGGATGCGCAGCGGATCCGAGAAGAACGCGTCGTAATGCGCCATGGCGCGCGGATCGAACGCCGAGAGGTCTTTCGCCTTGGTCCAGTCCGCCATCTTGAGGTGGATGTAGGCGAGCGAATTGTTGTTGAGCACGGTTTCCGGCAGCGGATGCGGCTGCGCCAGGAAAACCCAGTGCCACACCCGCAGCGCGAACTCGTAGTCCATGCGCTGCCACATGTCGTAGGTCGGGATGATGTCGAGCACGGCGAGCTTGGACAGCCGGCCCGGATTATCGAGCGCCAGCCGATAGGAGACGCGGCCGCCGCGGTCGTGGCCGGCCAGCGCGAATTGCGCGTAGCCGAGCTTTTCCATCAGCTCGACCATCGCCTTCGCCATCGAGCGCTTGTCGTAGGGCGCGTGGTCTTTCGTCGGCGCGCGGCGCCGCCGACCAGCCGTAGCCGGGCAGATCGGGGATGACCAGCGTGAAGTGTTCGTGCGAGCAGCGGGCGCCACCTTGTGCCACATCACGTTGGTCTGCGCGTAGCCGTGCAGCAGCATGCAGCGGCGGACCCTTGCCGCCGCGCGCGCGCGAACAGCTTGCCCGCGGTCGTATCGATCCAGTGGGATTCGTAGCCGGGAAAGAGGTCGGCGAGGTCGGACATGGCGTGACTTTATCGACCGTCTGCCCGTGTAAATCGCGCAAAAAAGGGCCCGGCGCGAGCCGGGCCCTTCATGCGTATCAGCGCGTTACGTTACTGAACGATCGAGCTTCCAGTGGTCTGCGGACCGACCTAGCCGTAGCCAAAGTAAGGGCTGGTGGCGGAGTCACGCGAAGATGACATCACGACGCCATAAGGACTGACGACGCCGTAAGGACTCGTGGCCGAGTCACGCGAAGATGACACCAATTCGTCAGACGACGCGTAGCTCTGCAGAGCCTGTCCGCGCCAAGCCTGATGCGAGGTGGTCGCAAAAGCCGAAGATGCGGTGAGGACAGTGAGCGCCGTAATGGCGAGAAGCTTCTTCATAGTTTGTATCTCCGATTGTGATTGTTCTTGTGAGCTGTATCGGGGAGACAACGCGCTGGATGCTAAATCGGAGTCGGCGTTACTGCATGCGGTCTCATGTTGCGGAGCGACCTGAACCGGCATCAAATCCGCATCGTGTCGGTCGCAGTTCCGGCACAGTTCCGCACGAACGTGCTCTGATCGGCGTCAAAACGGGAAATTATTTCTCGCGCGCGATCGCGCGCCAGCCGATGTCGCGCCGGCAGAAACCTTGCGGCCATTTAATCTTGTCGACCGCCGCGTAGGCGCGCGCCTGCGCCTCGCTGATCGTTGCGCCGGTTCCGCACACGTTCAGCACGCGTCCGCCGTTCGCAACGACTTTGCCGCCTTCCGCCTTGGTGCCCGCATGGAACACCTGGACGTTCTCCAGCGCCGCAGCATCCGCGAGCCCGTCGATCACCGAGCCCTTCTCGTAGTTGCCCGGATAACCGTTCGCCGCCATCACCACCGTCAGCGCCGCGTGCGGATACCAGCGCAGATCGAAATTCTTGAGCTGCCCGTCGCGCGCGGCCATCAGCGCCGGCACGACATCCGACATCAGCCGCAGCATCAGCACCTGGCATTCCGGATCGCCGAAGCGCACATTGTATTCGATCAGCTGCGGGCCCTTGTCGGTGATCATCAGCCCGGCGAACAGCACGCCCTTGTACGGCGCGCCCATCGCCTTCATCGCGCGCACCGTCGGCAGCACGATCTCGTCCATCGTGCGCTTGGTGATCTCGTCGGTCATCACCGGCGCCGGCGAATAGGCGCCCATGCCGCCGGTGTTCGGCCCCTTGTCGCCGTCGCCGACCCGCTTGTGGTCCTGCGCCGAGACGAGCGGCAGCGCGGTCTCGCCGTCGCACAGCGCGAAGAACGAGGCTTCCTCGCCGACCATGCATTCCTCGATCACGATCTCCCAGGCCGGTGAGCCCAGCCCGCCGCCGAACATCATGTCGATCGCGGCTTCGGCCTCCTGCACCGTTTCCGCAACGACGACGCCTTTGCCGGCCGCCAGGCCGTCGGCCTTCACCACGATCGGCGCGCCCTGCTTGCGCACATAGTCCTTGGCGGCCTGCGCCTGCTTGAAGCGCTGATAGGCGGCGGTCGGAATGTTGTTGGCCTTGCAAAGGTCCTTGGTGAAGCCCTTGGAGCCTTCCAGCCGGGCGGCCCATTTGTTGGGGCCGAAGGCCTTGATGCCGGCGGCTTCCAGATCGTCCACGATGCCCGCGCACCAGCGGCCCCTCCGGCCCCACCACGACGAGATCGATCTTGTTCTCCTTGGCGAAGGCGATCACCGCCTTGTGGTCGCCAAGATCGAGCGCGACGCATTCGGCGACCTGGGCGATGCCGGCATTGCCGGGCGCGCAGATGACCCGCGCGGTCAGCGGGCTCGCCGAAATGGCCCAGGCCAGCGCATGCTCGCGGCCGCCGGAACCGAGGAGAAGGATGTTCATGACGGATTTGGTGTAACATGAGGCCTCATCCCATCAAGAGAATCGGCGCTTGAACGAAGCGGTCCTCAACAACGTCGTGGAATGGTCGGTCTCGGAGCTCTCGGCCGCGCTCAAGCGCACGGTCGAGGACGCCTACGGCCACGTCCGCGTGCGCGGCGAGATTTCCGGCTTCCGCGGCGCCCATTCGTCGGGCCACTGCTATTTCAAGCTCAAGGACGAGGGCGCGGTGCTCGAAGCCGTGATCTGGCGCACCAGCTTCGCCCGCATGAAGGTCAAGCCGGAGGAGGGGCTCGAGGTCATGGCGACCGGCCGGCTCACCACATTCCCCGGCTCGTCGAAGTACCAGATCGTCATCGAGAAGCTCGAGCCCGCCGGCATCGGCGCGCTGATGGAGCTGCTCGAGGAGCGCAAGAAGAAGCTCGCCGCCGAAGGCCTGTTCGACGAGGCCCGCAAGCAGCTTCTGCCGTTCCTGCCCGAAGTGATCGGCGTCGTGACGTCGCCGACCGGCGCGGTGATCCGCGACATCCTGCACCGGCTCGACGACCGCTTCCCGCGCCATGTCCTGGTGTGGCCGGTGCGGGTGCAGGGCGAGACCTCCGCGGCCGAGGTCGCCAACGCCATCCGCGGCTTCAATGCGTTGAGCCGGGCGGCCGTCTGCCGCGGCCGGATCTGATCATCGTCGCGCGCGGCGGCGGCTCGCTGGAGGATCTGTGGTCCTTCAACGAAGAGATCGTGGTGCGCGCCGCCGCCGACAGCGATGATCCCGCTGATCTCCGCGGTCGGCCATGAGACCGACTTCACCCTGATCGATTTCGTCGCCGACAGGCGCGCCCCGACGCCGACCGCGGCGGCCGAAATCGCCGTGCCGGTGCGCTCCGATCTGCTGACGCGCATCAGCGCGCTCGCCAACCGGCGGCTGGCCTGCTGGAAGCGCGGCATCGAGCAGCGCCGCAAGGAGCTGTCGCTGCTGTCGCGCGCTCTGCCGGCCGCCGACGATGTGCTGGCCGTCCCGCGCCAGCGGCTCGATGCCTGCGCCGAGCGGCTGCCGCGCGCGCTGCTGCGCCAATGCGCAGATCCACCACACGCACTATTCGCGCTGCGCCAGCCGCCTGACGCCGCAGCTCGTGCGCGGCCTGGTGGCGCGCCGCCGCGACCGTTACGAGGCCTTGGCGCATCGGCTCAAGACCGGCGTCGCCGCCAATGCGCAGGCCTATCGCGCCCGCATCCTGCGCGACCGCGATCGTGTCGTCGCCCTGTGCGGGCGCGCCGCACGTTCCATGGAGGCGCAGCTCGATCAGCGTTTCGCGCGGCTTGAAAGTGCCGAGAAGCTGTTGACCGCTTTCTCCTACAAGGACGTGCTCAAGCGCGGCTATGCGCTGGTGCGCGACGACACGGGCCAGCCGCTGCGCAGCGCCGGCGGCGATCGCCAACGGCATGAAGCTCGATATCGAAATGTCGGACGGCAATGTGAAAGCCGTCGCCGGCGAAACCGTCGCGGCGCCTCCGCCGCGTCCAGTCATTCGCCGCCGCCGCTCGCGCCCGACCAGCGCCGAGGGGCAGGGCAGCCTGTTCTAGCCGCTACTTCTTCGGCAGTTGCAGCAGGTCGGCCAGCTGCTCCTTGGTCAGCACCTTCGGGATGTATTTGAACGCGATCGCGTCCTGCATCATGCTCGTCGAGGCCCTTGATCTCGTCGATCTGCAGCATCGCCTTCGGATAGAACTTGTCGCGCACGGTCTGCGCCATCGCCGGCGTGATCTTGGCGTATTCGGCGTACATCGTCGAAAACCTTCGGATCGTCGGTGTACATCCAGTCGATCGCCTCGCGATAGGCCTGGACGAAGCGCTTGTAGACGTCCGGCCGCTTCGGCGAGGTCGGTGGCGTTGGCGACGATGGTGCGCACGGTCTGGGTGCGGATGCTGTCGAGATCGTTGGCGAGCGCGATGATGCGGATCTTGCCCTGGCCTTCCTCGCTCGAGCCCGAACGGCGGCGTCGAGAAGCCGATATCGACCTGCCCGGACATCACCTGGTGAAGGTCGCCGGCACGGTGCCGGTCGCGACCAGCTTCGGCTCGATAGCTCTGCTCCTTCATGAAGCGCAGCGCCGTGATGTGCGTGCCCGAGCCGTTGGTCGAATAGGCGAGCGTGTTGTCGGCGGTGACGTCCTGACCATTTCTTGATCGGGAATTCCGCCCGCACGAAATAATATTCGGCGGTGCCGGTCGCCTCGCCGCCGATGATGCGCAGCGGCGCGCCTTTGGAGTAGGCGCCGAGCACGCCGAGCGTGCCGGCCGAGATGCCGATATCGGCGCAGCCGCTGATCACCACCTGCAGGGTCTCGCCGCCGCTCGAGGTGTAGAACACCTGCATCTCGAGGCCGTGCTTCTTGAAGATGCCGAGCTTGTCGCCGGCTTCGGCGATCGAGGAATCCCACAGGCCGCGCTGGCCGATCGCGAGCTTGAGCTTGTCGAGCGCGAGCGCCGGCTGCGAAGCCGCGCCGATCAGCGTCAGCCCGAGAACGATCCTGCGGAATAACATGACGATCCTCCCTGCAATTTTCTTACGCCGAGCCCCAGGTTTCCCGCGCGAGCTCCGACCACCAGCCGCAGCTTTGCTTCCTGCGTTTCCGGCGAGCATCGGGTTGCCGGTCTCTACGCTGGCAAAACCGCATTGCGGGCTGACGGCCAGCCGCTCCATGCGCCACGAAACGCGCGGCGTCGTCGATCCGGCGCTTCATCTCGGCCTTGTCTTCCAGATCTGTGGTCTTGGTGGAGATCAGCCCGAGCACGACGGTCTTGTCCGGCGGCATGAAGCGCAGCGGCGTGAAATCGCCGGAGCGCGGCGTGTCGTATTCGAGGAAAAAGCCCTTGATCGCGAGGTTGTTGAACAGCCGCTCGGCCACCGCGTCGTAGCTGCCCTGCGCATGCCATTGGCCGCCGCGATTGCCGCGGCACAGATGCATGGCGACGTGCAGAGTGGGCGGCAGCCCCTCGACCACGCGGTTGGTGACGGCGATGTAGCGGTCGATCAGCGTCCGACCAGTCGTCGCCGCGCGCCGCGAGCTGCGCCTGCACGTCGGGATCGCCGAATTTTGCGAAAGCCGTCTCGTCGATCTGCACATAGGTCGCGCCCGCTTCGGCCAGCGCCGTTCAGCTCGCTGCGAAATGCCATGACCGTGTCGTCCCAGAATTCCTCGACGTCGTCATAGGCGCGTCGCCGTCACCGCCGCGTCGCCGCCGCGGAAATGCAGCGCGCACGGGCCCGGGAATCGTGATCTTCGGCGTGGCGCGCGTCAGCTTCTGCAGCAGCTTGACGTCATCGACATGGATCGGACGCGTCCAGCGCAGCTTGCTGTTGATCACGGCTTGCGGCTGCGCGCCTCGCCCGCCCGAGGCCGAAGGCTCGGCGCCGACCGCATCGGGCGTCGACGTCGCCAAGCTGGCGATAGAAATAGCTGTGATAGGAGCGGCGGCGGAATTCGCCGTCGGTCGCGAGCTTCAGGCCGACGCGCTCCTGCAGCGCGACCGCCTCGGCAATCGCCTTGTTCTCGGCTTCAAGCAACTGCTCGAGCGAAGCCTGCCCCTGGTCGAATTGCCGCCGCAGCGCCAGCAGGCTGGCAGGTCGCAGCAGGCTGCCGACATGGTCGGCGCGAAAGGGCGGCGGCTGAAACACAGAGAACTCTCCGCTCGCGGGCGTGCCATAGAACCCGCAACGCGACAATCGGTGGGCAGGCCAAAACAAAACGGCGCGCGAGTGACCGCGCGCCGTTCAATCGTTCACGTCAGCGGTTTAGTACCAATAGCGCGGGCCGTAGTACGGCCGGTTGTAGCCGTAATACCCATACGGGCGATATCCGTAGCCGCCGTAGCCGCCATAGTAACCGCCGTAATAGCCACCGGGCCGATAGACGCACGAACGGCGCCAGCCCCAGCGGGTCCATACCCGCCGGCACACGTAGCGCACCTGTTCGACCGCGCCGTGCTCGGCAACCGCTTTGGCCGCCGCGGCCGGCGTCGTAATCGTCATCGCATTGGCGCTGCCCGGCGCGAGCGCTCCGGCAGCGGAGAATCCGGCGATCAGAGCGCCGGTGAGCAGAATCTTCCGCATCATCTACGCCTCCTCAGAAAGTCGTCCCCTGGATCGGCCCAATAACGTTTCTCTCGGTTTTGAAGTTCCTGGCTATTTTCGCGATTGTTCCCGGCGCGCGACCGACTATGTTAGGCCGCCAGCCAGGAGAATCCCTTGCTTTACCGCCAGGACAAATCCGCGCCGATGAGCGGCGAAGCCGAGGTGAAATATCTCGACGGCGACTTCCGCGTGGTCAAACCCGGCGCCTTCGTGCGCTGCGCGGTCACGGGGGTCGCGATCCCGCTCGAGGAGCTGAAATACTGGAGCGTGGACCGGCAGGAGGCTTATGCCTCGCCGGAAGCTGTGATGCAGAGCCTGACGGGGACGGCGCCTGCTAACGCTTGAGTGCGCCGAGCAATAGCGCCCCGCCAAGCCTCGGTTTCTTTCACCTTCATCGTCACCGGCAAGACGTAGGCGCGCTCAGCCAGCGCCGAGAGCGCGCGGTCGCCCGTCATGCGCGCATGATCCTTGGCGGTGGTGACGAGCCGCAGGCCGTCGTGCTCCGCCCGCATGATGAGTTCGCCGGCCTCCTCGGCCGTGAAGCGGTGGTGGTCCGGAAAGGCTCGGGTGGCTTTCACGTCGACGCCGGCAGCGCGGAGCGTGGCGAAGAATTTTTCCGGATCGCCGATCCCGGCGAATGCGAGAACGGGGCGGGCGGACAGCGCGGCGAGGGCGGCTTCATCCGGCTGTAGCGCGCCGTGAAAAATGGGCAGGCCGCGCTGCTGTGCCTTTGTTGCGATCGCTTCAGCCTTGCTGCCGTCGCCGACGACGAGGACGGCGTTGCATCGCTCCAGTTGGACATCGAGCGGCGCACGCAGAGGGCCGGCGGGAAACAATTTGCCATTGCCGATGCCGCGCCGGGCGTCGACCAGCGCAATCGTCAGGTCTTTTGCCAATGACGGGTTCTGCAATCCGTCATCCATCACGATGACATCGGCGCCTAGCGCCTGCGCCGCTTGCGCGCCGGCGACGCGGTCAGGTGACACGATTGTTGGAGCCGCTTGCGCGAGCAGCAGCGCTTCGTCTCCGACATCCGCCGCCGTATGCCGCTGCGGATCGACCACCACGGGCCCGCTCACGCTGCCGCCATAGCCACGCGTCAGCAGCGCCGGCTTGCGGCCCTCACGCTTGAGCAATTCCGCGACCGCTATCGCGGCCGGCGTCTTGCCGGTGCCGCCGAGCGTGAAATTGCCGATGCAGATGACAGGGACGTTGGCGCGCTGGCCGGCGCGGCGCATCCGGGACGCGGCGGCGCTGCCGTACAGCGCGCCGAACGGCGACAACAATGCCGAGACGATGCCCGGATCGTCCCACCAGAAGCGCGGCTCACGCATGATGGGCGCCCTGGCCGAGCCGCAACTGCATCAGATAGGGCTCCAGCGCCTGCAACGTCTTTTCCAGCGCGCCGCCAAGACCTTCGACGATCTCGTGGGCGCTTTGCGCGGCATGCGCGCGCGCCGTCTCGTCCTGCAGCCAGGCATGAGCGCGTTGCGCCAGCATGTGCGCATCTTCCACCTGCACGGCGCCATAACCGGCATCGAGCGCCTTGTAGACGTCGGCGAAATTGCTGACATGCGGCCCGTGCAGCAGGGCGGCGCCGAGCTTGGCCGGCTCGATCGGATTTTGCCCGCCATGCTTCACCAGCGAGCCGCCGATGAAGACGATCGGCGTGACCGAATAAAACAGCCCGAGTTCGCCGATCGTGTCGAACGACATAGACGTCGGTGTTTTCGCTCGGAAACTGCCCCTGCGAGCGCAGCACGGCACGCAGCCCGCCGGCACGCGCGATCTCGGCGATACCGGGGCCGCGTTCGGGATGCCGTGGCGCAATGAGCGTCAGCAGCCGTGGAATCCGCATCCGCAACATGCGATGCGCCGCGATCACGGCATCGTCTTCGCCCGGATGCGTGCTGGCGGCGCCGAGCACCGGGCGGCCGGCAATGGCCGCGCGCAACATGCGCAGCTTGTCCGGATTGGCCGGCGGCGCCGGCACGTCGAATTTGAGGTTGCCGGTCGTGACCACCCGCGGCGCGCCCAGTTCGCTGAACGCACGCGCATCGGCGGCATTGCGCGCCAGGCAAAGGTCGAACCGCTGCAACAGCGGCGCGATCGTCTGCGGCACGCGCCGCCAGCGCCGGAACGAGCGCTGCGACAGGCGGCCATTCACCAGGATCAGCGGGATGCCGCGCTCGGCGCTTTGCAGGATCAGGTTCGGCCACAGATCCGACTCGACCAGCAGCGCGAGATCGGGCTGCCAGTGAGCGAGGAAGCGGCGCACGTAGCGCGGCGAATCCACCGGCGAGAATTGATGGATCACGCCTTGCGGCAGGCGCTGCGCCGCCAATTGCGCGGCGGTGACCGTGCCGGACGTCACCAGCACGGCCATCTTCAGCGCCCGGATGCGCTCGATCAGCGGGATGACGCAGATCAGTTCGCCGACGCTTGCCGCATGCAGCCATACCAGCGGGCCGTCCGGCCGCTCGAAGCCTGGCTCGCCGCGCCGCTCGGGCAGCCGCAGGCGATCTTCCTTGCCGCGCCGCATCCGCACCCAGAAGGCGAGCGGCACGATCGGACGCCCGACCGTCCACAGCAGCCGGTAGAGGCGCCAGAACAGCGGCGTGCGCTTAGCCATGCCCGGCTCCGTCCGCCAGCGCTTCGGCGCGCGCGGTTGCATCGTTGAGGCCGCGCTCGACCTGTTGCCGCGCGGTCTCCAGCGTATCGTCGCTGGCATCGGCGGCGACGCCGGATCGGCGCGCCGGTCACGCAGGCCATTCGTCCGAACGGCTTGTTGATCACCGCGCGGTCCCAGGACTTGAGCTCGGTGCGGCGGCTGGTCGTCACCGCCACCGGATAGATCGGCCGGCCGGACAGCTTCGCCAATGTCACGATGCCGAGCCCGCAGACGCGCGAAACCTTGGGCACGTCGGCGGTCAGCACCATGCTGTGTCCATTCTCCAGTGCCGTGAGCATCTGGCGAAATGCCGGCACGCCGCCTTTGCGGTGAAACTCGCCGGCGTGATCGCCGGAGCCGCGAATGCCCTCGACGCCGAGCCATTGCAGCGCGACCGCATTGAGCTCGCCGTCGCGGTGGCGCGAGATCAGCGCCTTGGCGCGATGCTCGGGCTTTCGCACAAACGGCACCATCGCCTGTTGCCCGTGCCACATCGCGAATATCACCGGCAGCTCAGGCTCGAGCCGCTCATAGATGTCCGCCGGTTCGAGGATCAGCCGGTTCGTGAGCGCAACAAAACGCAGATATTCGGCTGCTGCGACGCCGACCCCGACCTGAACCCAACGCTTGCGGCCGAGATTTTTCCACAACGCCATCGCTCACCCGGACTTCAGAATTACGTCTTCGATTGCGTCGCTGCCGGATCGAGCAGGCGATGCAGATGAACGATGAAGTAGCGCATGTGCGCATTGTCGACGGTCTGCTGCGCCTTCGCCTTCCACGCGGCGTAAGCGCTGGCGTAGTTCGGATACATGCCGACCAGATCGAGCTTATCGAGATCCTTGAATTCGGTGCTGTCGACTTCCGTCAGCTCGCCGCCAAAGACGAGATGCAACAATTGGCGGTTCGCGCCTGCGTCCGACATGACGAGCAGTTCCTTGACGAAGAAGCCGGCGATTTCCGGCCAACCTTACGAGAATTCTTTTCGGTGGTCGCGCAGAAGATCGATCAGCGCCGCATGACGTTGCGGCCCCGCAGCGACCAGCGGCGGATGCCAGGTTTCCCGCCGGTTATAGGTCAGAACGTTTCCAGATAGATCGGTCAGCGCGCCGCCGGCCTCGTGCACCAGAAGGTCCGCCGCGGCGAGGTCCCAATCATGGCTGTTGCGGGAGGCGAATGCGATGTCGAGCCCGCCATCGGCGACGCGCGTCAGCCGCAGCGCCAGTGAGTGGATCTTGGGCTGCGGCAGGATGCGCGGATTGAGCTCGCTCAGCTTCGCCAGATAGCTTTTCGGACCCGCCAGGCGGGCGCCGGCCAATCCTTCCCCGTTGCCCACCTTCAGCCGCGCGCCGTTGAGCGTGGCGCCTTCGCCTTGCACCGCGAGGTAAAGCTCGTCCGTAACCGGGGCATAAAGCGCCGCCACTACGGGCCGCTCGCCCTCGACCAGCGCCACCGAGATGGTCCAGTCCGGCCGCTGCTCGAGGAAGGCGCGCGTGCCGTCGATCGGGTCAACCACCCAGACCCGCGTCGCCTCGGTGCGCTTGAAATCGTCCTCGGTCTCCTCGGACAGCCAGCCTGCATCGGGGACCAGCGCGGGCAGCCTTGCATGCAGGAAATTATTGACCGCGATGTCGGCGTCCGACACCGGCGATTGGCCGGTTTTCATCCAGCGCTTGAATGGCGTCTTCGCTGTTGCGAGCGCCAGCTCGCCGGCTTCGCGGACGATGGCTGCGAGTTGATCCCGCAGGCTTGCGCGCTCACTGGCCGGCAATCGTCATCGCCTCCAGCCGCACGGTCGGCGCGTTCACGCCGTAGCGGAATTCAAGATCGTTGGCCGGCGTCAGGCCCCGGAAAATATCGATCAGGTTCGACGCGATCGTCACTTCGCTGACGGCATAGGTGCGCTTGCCGTTCTCGATCCAGAAGCCCGAGGCGCCGCGGCTGTAATCGCCGGTGACGCCATTGACGCCGGAGCCGATCAGGTCGGTGACGTAAAAGCCGTCCTTGATGTCGGCGATCAGTTCGTCGGGCGATGCTTTGCCCGGCTCAAGGTGAAGGTTGGTCGCGCCGGGCGAGGGGGTGGACGACACGCCGCGCTGCGCGTGCCCGGTGGTCGCAAGCCCAAGCTCGCGTGCCGGTCGCGCTGTCGAGAATCCACGAGCGCAGCACGCCGTCATCGACCAGCGCCATGACTTTTCCGGCGACGCCTTCGCCGTCGAACGGACGCGAGCGCAGGCCGCGCACGCGCAACGGATCGTCGACGATGCGAATGCCGCGCGCGAACAGTTGCTCGCCCATCTTGTCTTTGAGGAACGAGGTCTTTCGCGCCACCGCGGCGCCATTGATGGCGCTGGCCAGATGCGAGACCAGCGAGCCGGCGACGCGCGGGTCGAACACGACCGGCACTTTGCGGGTGGTCACCTTGCGCGGATTGACCCGCTCGACCGCGCGCTCGCCGGCGGTGCGGCCGACCTTCTCGGCGCTTTCGAGATCGCGCGCGTGGAGCGTCGAGGAGAAATCGTAGTCGCGCTCCATGCCGGTGCCTTCGCCGGCGATCGCGGTCATCGACAGGCTGTGGCGCGAGCCGAGATAGGCGCCGTGAAAGCCGTGACTGGTCGCCAGCACCATGCCGCCAATGCCGGCGGACGCCGAAGCGCCGCCCGATTTGCTGACGCCTTTGACGGCAAGGCCGGCCTGCTCGGCGTCGCGTGCGCGCTTTTCCAGATCGCCGACGCTCGGCAGATCGGGATCGAGCAGGTCGAGATCCGGGAATTTGTGCGCGAGCAGGGCCTCATCGGCGAGGCCCGCATATTTGTCCTCCGGCGCCGCCTTCGCCATCGCCACCGCGCGGCCGGCCAGCGAGCTTATCCCGTCGGCCGTCAGGTCGTTGGTCGACACCACCGCCTGTTTCCTGCCGACCAAAACGCGAAGGCCGAGATCGTCGCCTTCGGCGCGCTCGCTTTCCTCGACCGCGCCGTCCCGCACCTCGATCGCCAGCGAAATCGAGCGCACCGCCACCGCGTCGGCCGCATCGGCGCCGGCGCGCTTGGCGCTGGCGACCAGCCGCTCGGCGAGGTCGCTCAGCGCGGATTGATCGAACAGGGACGTGCTGGGGGAGGGACGCATCTCAACCTTCAGTTAGCCGCGAAAGCCGCGGGTTCAAGCCGCTTGCCGACATTTAGCGCGGCCGCGGCAACACCTCGTCAATCATGGTTCGCAACGGCCCGTCAATCATGCCGCGCACGAGAGCGCCGCGGAGAAACTCTTAACCGAGAACTTTAAGCCGATTTCCGCCTCTTGCTGCGATGATCCTCGTGCGACCGGGCAAATAAGCCAGGCGCGGGAGAGTTTGAGGCGTCAAAAATGAGTGGCGGAATGCCCGCCGGGTCGAGCCGCGCGCTGCGGCTCGACCCGTCTGCCTTACCGGTCAAATTTGCGGCGCGCGACGAGCGCGCCGACGGCCGTTGCCGCGAAGTGGAGCTGACGCGCGAGCGCGTCGTCCTCCGCCGCGCCATCGCCGGCATGAAGATGGCCGTCAATCTTCCGGTCAGCGCCTATCGCGGCATCGCGCTGCGCATGATCACCGACGAAAATGCGGATCCGGCCGCCGCGATCGTGCTGGCCCATGCCGACCCCGGTTTCGACCTCGAGCTTTGCGTCACCGACCATCCCGGCGAGGTGATGATCGCCTGGCACGAATGGGCGACCGCGCTCGATATGCCGCTGCTGGCGACCGAGCAGGACAACACCCCGCCGGTCCGTCCGCCTGTCAGTGTTGAGATGCGACGCGCCGTTCCTGCGCCGCCGCCGGCGTAACGCGATCAAGTCGCGCCGTCCGTCGATCTTCATGCGGCGGACAGTGACGCGGGTTGGCGATTGCGGGCGCTACAGCGGCGAGCGTGAGATTATCGCGCGGAACTGACGGCGAACGCCGTTACTTGCAGCGCTGCAGCTTCAACAACCCGCCGCGCTCCTGATCCATCTCGACATTGTTCGGATCGACCTGCCGCAACGTGAACGTCACGCGCGCGCGAATCTGTCCGGTGTTGAATTCATCGACAACGCGTGAGCCGCCGGACAACGGCGTCACCGACACGTTGCGATAGGCCGGAACGCCGCCGCGGCTGTCAGTGCGCTGATCGCCGTTGAAGGCGATGACCCGCAGACTGCTGCAATCGACCGGCTGCTTGCTCGGCTGCCCGACGCCCCAGCGCCCTTGCACCGGATAGGAATTGGCGAGTGCCGCCGTGCTCAGCGTCATGGCGAAGGCGAGGGCGAGACTCAGTCGCATGGTCTGAATCTCGCAGTTTCGGCGCGCGCTGCCTAGCGGCGCCAGCGCGCATCCTTAATGCGAGGCAATTGCGTCAATTGTCACTGTTCCGGTTTGCCATAACCGCCGGCGGTCGGCGTCTGAATGATGACCGCCTCGTCGGCTGCGATCATCGTGGCGTCGCAGCCTTGCAGCTTCTCCACGGTGCCGCCCTTGCGCCGCACCGAATTCTGCCCGACCTGGCCGCTGTCGCCGCCCGCCAGCCCGAACGGCGGCACCCGGCGATGGCCTGACAAGATCGTGCACTCCATCTCCTCGAGGAAGCGGATGGTGCGGCGGATGCCGTCGCCGGCATGCCATTTGCCCTTGCCGCCGGAGCCTTTGCGGATGTGGAAATCCTCCAGCACGACCGGATAGCGGAATTCCAGCACCTCGGGATCGGTGAGGCGCGTGTTGGTCATGTGGGTGTGCACGGCGTCGGTGCCGTTGAAGCCGGGGCCGGCCGGCGAGCCCGAGCAGATCGTCTCGTAGTACTGGTAGCTTCTTGTTGCCGAAGTTGAGGTTGTTCATCGTGCCCTGCGCGCAGGCGAGCGCGCCGAGCGCGCCGAACAGGCAGTTGGTCACCGCCTGCGAGGTCTCGACATTGCCGGCGACGACCGCGGCCGGAAATTCCGGCGACAGCATCGAGCGCTTCGGGAATGACGATGTTGATCGGCCGCAGGCAGCCGGCATTCATCGGGATGTCGTCATCGACCATGACGCGGAACACGTAGAGCACGGCGGCGCGCGTCACCGGCTCCGGCGCGTTGAAGTTGGTCGGCTGCTGCGGCGAGGTGCCGGTGAAATCGACCGTCGCCTCGCGCTTCGTCTTGTCGACGCTGATCCGGACCTTGATCACGGTGCCCTGGTCCATCTCGTAGGTGAATTCGCTGTCGTGCAGCCGGTCGATCACCCGCCGCACGCTCTCGGCGGCATTGTCCTGCACGTGGCGCATATAGGCTTTGACCACCGGCAGGCCGAAATGCTCGACCATCTTGCGCAGCTCGCTGACGCCTTTCTCGTTGGCGGCGATCTGCGCCTTGAGGTCGTTGATGTTCTGGGTCGGGTTGCGCGCCGGATATTTCGCGCCGGTCAGCAGCGCGTTCAGCTCCTTCTCGCGGAAGCGGCCGCGATCGACCAGCTTGAAATTGTCGATATAGACGCCTTCCTGCTCGATCGTGGTCGCGTTGCGGCGACATCGAGCCGGGCGCGATGCCGCCGACATCGGCGTGATGGCCGCGCGAGGCGACCCAGAACAGGATCTTCTTCTTCGGCATCGTCGAACACCGGCGTGCAGACGGTGATGTCGGGCAGATGCGTGCCGCCGTTGTAGGGCGCGTTGATCGCGTAGACGTCGCCGGGGCGGATCTTGCCCTTGTTGTCGCGGATGATGGTCTCGACCGAGCGGTCCATCGAGCCGAGATGCACCGGCATGTGCGGCGCGTTGGCGACCAGAGCGCCGTCATGCGCGAACACCGCGCAGGAGAAGTCGAGCCGCTCCTTGATGTTCACCGAATAGGCGGTGTTCTGCAGCGTCACGCCCATCTGCTCGGCGATCGACATGAACAGATTGTTGAAGATCTCCAGCATCACCGGATCGGCCTTGGTGCCGATCGCGTGGGTGCGCTTGAGCGGCACGGCGCGGGTGAGCACGAGATGATCCTTCGCCGTGATCGTCGGCGCGCCAGCCATGCTCGACCACGATGGTCTGGTGCGGCTCGATGATGATGGCGGGGCCGGGCACGCGCGGCGCCGCGCGAAAGCTGGTCGCGGGTGAAGACGCTGGCGTCGTGCCACTCGCCGGCTGAGAAGAATTTGGTGCGCAGCGCCGGCTTCGGCAGCTTGCCGCGCTTGGTCTTGGCCTTCTTCTCGCGAAAGCGCGCGCCGCCGCCGACCGCTTCGACCGACACCGCCTCGATCACCAGCTCCTTGCTGCGGTCGATGAAGCCGAACCGGGATTTGTGCGCCTTCTCGAAGCGCCGCCTTCATCTTGCGGCAGCGGCGCCGGCATCGATAGATCAGCGCGGTGTCGGTGCCCGGCGTAGCGAATATGGCGCGCGGATGATCGTCTTGATCTTGCCGGCCGGCACGCCCTGGCCGGCGACTTCGCGCCTTCACGTCCTTGCCGAGCTTGCCGCCGATGCTCTTGAGCACCGCCAGCGACTTGCCGCCGAACGGCTGCTCGATCGCCTGCTGCCGCGTCGCGCGGATATCGGCGAGGCCCATGCCATAGGCCGAGAGCAGCGACGAGAACGGATGGATCAGCACCGTCTTCATGCCGAGCGCATCGGCGACCAGGCAGGCATGCTGCCCGCCGGCGCCGCCGAAGCAGTTGAGCGCATAGCGCGTCACGTCATAGCCGCGCTGCACGGAAATCTTCTTGATCGCGTTCGCCATGTTCTCGACCGCGATCTTGATGAAGCCGTCGGCGATCTCTTCCGCGGTCTTGCTGCTCCGGTCGTCAGAACGATCTTCTGCGCGAGATTGCTTGAAGTCGTGCCGCACCGACTTCGGCGTCGAGCGGCTGGTCCTGGTCCGGGCCGAAAATCTTCGGGAAGAAATCGGGGATGAGCTTGCCGACCATCACATTGGCATCGGTGACGGCGAGCGGGCCGCCGCGCCGGTAGCATGCCGGTCCCGGATTGGCGCCGGCCGAATCCGGCCCGACGCGAAAGCGCGCGCCGTCATAATGCAGGATCGAGCCGCCGCCCGCCGCGACCGTGTGGATCAGCATCATCGGCGCGCGCATGCGCACGCCCGCGACTTCGGTCTCGAAGGCGCGCTCATACTCGCCGTCATAATGCGACACGTCGGTCGAGGTGCCGCCCATGTCGAAGCCGATCAGCCGGTCGAAACCGGCCTCGTGCCCGGTCTGCGCCATGCCGACCACGCCGCCGGCGGGGCCGGACAGGATCGCGTCCTTGCCCTGGAACAGCTCGGCGGCGGTGAGCCCGCCCGACGACATCATGAACATCAGCCGCGCGCCGGAATTCTTCGCATCCAGCGCCTCGTCCGACCTGCGCCACATAGCGCCGCAGGATCGGCGACAGATACGCATCCACCACCGTCGTGTCGCCGCGCCCGACCAGCTTGATCAGCGGCGAGACCTCGTGGCTGACCGAGACCTGCGCAAAGCCCATGTCGCGCGCGAGCTTCGCCACCGCCTGCTCATGCGCGGGATGGCTGTAGGCATGCATGAACACGATGGCGACTGCATTGATGCCGTCCGCCTTGGCGCGCTCGAGATCGGCGCCGCACCGCCGCAAGATCGAGCGCCTTCTCCACCGTGCCATCGGCCCGCACGCGCTCGTCGACCTCGACCACCTGGTCGTAAACGCAGTTCCGGCTTGATGATCTCCTTGGCGAAGATCTTCGGCCGCGCCTGGTAGCCGATCTTCAGCGCGTCGCGGAACCCCTTGGTGATCAGGAGCAGCGTCCGCTCGCCCTTGCGCTCCAGCAGCGCATTGGTGGCGACGGTCGTGCCCATCTTCACGGCGCCGACCTTGCCGCGCGGGATCGGCTCGTCCTTCTTGAGCGCCCAGCAGGTCGCGGATGCCCTGCACGGCGGCGTCGGCATAGGCCTCCGGGTTCTCCGACAGCAGCTTGTGCGCGACCAGCGTGCCGTCCGGCCGCCGCCCGACCACGTCGGTGAAAGTGCCGCCGCGGTCGATCCAGAAGTCCCAGGTCTTATTGCCGCCTTTGCCCATCCGCTCCGACTTTCGCCTTACGCGTCTGCTCTTGCCAGCACGCCGTCTGCCGCGCCATCCTTTGCCTTCAATGAGGCGGGTGACAAGACCCGCGCTCCATGGAGGATTATCGATGAGCTCGATCGTGCGCGTGCTGGCGGCCGCCCTGTTAGTCGCCGGAGTTTCGACAGCCGCTTCGGCGCAGACCAAGTGGGACATGCCGGTTCCGTATCCGGACGGCAACTTCCACACCAAGAATGCCGCGCAGTTCGCGGCGGACGTGGACAAGGCGACCAACGGGGCGCTCAAGATCACGGTCCATGGCGCGGGCTCCCTCATCAAGCACCCGGAGATCAAGCGCGCGGTGCGCCAAGGCACGGCGCCGATCGGCGAAATCCTCGAGTCGCTCGCCTCGAACGAGGCGCCGGTCTACGGCATCGACTCTCTGCCGTTCCTCGCCACCGGCTATGACGCCTCGAAGAAACTCTACGCCGCGCAGAAGCCGTTTCTGGAGAAGCAGCTCGCCTCCGAGGGCCTGATCCTGCTCTACTCAGTGCCGTGGCCGCCGCAAGGCCTCTACGCCAAGCGCGACATCAACTCGGTCAACGATCTCAAGGGTCTCAAATTCCGCACCTACAACGCGACGATCGGCCGTATCGCCGCGCTCGCCGGTGCAATCCCGACCCAGATCGAAGTGCCCGACCTGCCGACCGCATTTGCCACCGGCCGCGTCGACGTGATGATCACCTCGGCCTCGACCGGCGTCGACACCAAGGCGCAGGATTATCTCACCCACTACATCGAGACCGAAGCCTGGCTGCCGCGCAATATCGTGTTCGTGAACAAGGAAGCGTTCGACAAGCTTCCGGCAGCCCAGAAGCAGGCTGTGACCGCCGCGGCCAAGGCCGCCGAGGAACGCGGTTGGAAAGCCTCGACCGAGGAGAAGGACGTCAAGACCAAGGCGCTCAAGGACGCCGGCATCAAGGTGATGGCGCCGACCGCCGAACTCAAATCGGGCCTGTCCAAGATCGGTGACACCATCGCCAAGGAATGGGAGCAATCCGCCGGCGCTGACGGCGCCGCGATGCTCGCCGCGTTCAAGAAGTAAGTCACCAAAGATGACAAGGGCACCCTCTCCCGAATTCGGGAGAGGGTGATTTCTATGCGTCTCTTCCTCGATCGCCTCTATCAAACGGCGCTGTATCTCTCGGCGTTGTGCCTGCTCATCATCGGCGTCCTGGTCGGCATCCAGCTCGCCGGCCGCATTCTGGACGGGTTGCTCCGGCTCGTCGGTGCCGAAGTATTCGGCTGGCAAATCCTGTCACTGGCGGAAATCGCCGGCTATCTGCTCGCCGCCGCAAGCTTCCTGGCACTCGCGCCGACTCTAAAGGCCGGAGCGCATATTCGCGTCACGATGCTGCTCTCGGCGTTCGGCGAAGCGAAGCGCCGTTACCTCGAGCTCGCCGCTTTCGCTTTCTCGTCCCTGGCTTGCGCCTACATGACGTGGAATCTCGCGCATTTTGCGTGGGTGTCGTTCCGCTTCAACGAGGTCTCCCACGGCGTGGTGCGCGTGCCGCTCGCCTATCCGCAATCGGTCATGGCCATCGGCGCCCTCATTCTCACCATCGCGTTGATCGACGAGATGGTCACGGTGCTGCGTTCCGGACGCCCGACCTTCCGCGTGACTGAAGACGCCATCACGCTGGGCAAGGAAGGCTAGCGCATGATTGCGAAAAGGCTGCGCCGGCTTCCGGATCAGATCATGCGCCAAAGGACAAGCGCATGAGCGTCGTCGAACTGTCGCTCATTCTTGTCTTGTTGCTGTTCGTCATCCTCGGCACGGGCGTTTGGATCGCCATTGCGCTGGCAGTCTGCGGTTTCGCAGCGGTGTTGACCAAAGCCTCCGTGCCGGCGGGACAGGTATTCGCGACATCGGTATGGGCGGCCTCGGACTCCTGGGATCTGACCGCGCTGCCGATGTTCATCTGGATGGGCGAAATCCTGTTTCGCACGCGTCTGTCGGAGGACATGTTCGACGGCCTTGCGCCATGGGTGCAAAAGCTTCCGGGGCGGTTACTGCACGTGAACGTTGTCGGCTGCGCGATCTTTGCGGCGGTGTCCGGCTCATCGGCCGCAACGTGCGCCACCATAGGGCGCATCTCCCTGCCGCAACTGCTCAAGCGCGGCTACGACGAGAGCATGGCAATCGGCACGCTCTCGGGATCGGGCACGCTCGGCCTGCTGATCCCGCCCTCGATAATCATGATCGTCTATGCGACCGCGACCGACCAGTCGATCGCGCGGCTTTTCATCGCCGGCGTGCTGCCCGGCATCATGCTGGCCGGCTTGTTCATGGGCTTCATCATGGTGTGGGCCCTGTTCAACAAGAGCCGTATGCCGCCGGCTGAACCGCTGGTGCCGTGGCGCGACCGCCTCTCACGCGTCGCGCCGGCTGATCCCGATCATTCTGCTCATCCTCGGCGTGATCGGGTCGATTTACGGCGGCTTGGCATCGGCGACTGAAGCCGCGGTGGTCGGCGTATTCCTTTCTCTTCGCTGTCCTGGTGGATGGACACGCTGACTTTCGCGAATTTTCGCGACGCATTGCTCGGCGCCACCAAAACCAGCTGCATGATCGCCTTCATCCTCGCAGGCGCGGCTTATCTCACCGCGGCGATGGGCTTCACTGGCATCCCGGTTGCGCTGGCGGAATGGATCACCAGCTTCAACTTCGCCAATTGGCAGCTCCTGCTCGTGCTGACCCTGTTCTACATCCTGCTCGGCTGCTTCCTCGACGGCATTTCGATGGTGGTGCTCACCACCGCCGTCATCATGCCGCTGGTGATGAAGGCGCAATTCGATCTGATCTGGTTCGGCATCTATGTCGTGCTGGTGGTGGAAATGGCGCAGATCACGCCGCCGGTCGGCTTCAATCTCTACGTGCTGCAAGGCATGACCGGCCGCAACATCTTCACGATCGCCGCCTACAGCTTGCCGCTGTTTTTCCTCATGTGCGTCGCGGTCGTCATGGTCGCGGTGTTTCCGCAGATTGCGCTGTGGTTGCCCTCGACGATGCTGGATGCCCGTTAGCCGCGCGCCACGCGCATGCGCTGGCCGATGACCACCGTCGCCACAACCGCCATGGCGAATAACACCGTCTCGAGATCGGGTTGCTCGCCGTTTACCGGAATGGCGATGGCGAGCACGACGAATGGCTGGAGCAACATCAGCTGGCTGACGCGAGCGACGCCAGCCATTGCCATGCCGAAATTGCTGGCGATGAACGAAAAGTACTGACCGACGAAAGAGATCCAAAGCAGCGCCAGCCAGCCCGACATCGGAACGGCGCCGATGTCGTCGGCCACAGCAGGACAGCAGCAAATCAACGACACGCGGAAGAAAGCTCGCGAGCTGCCAGGTGATGACCTCCCAGCCAGGCATTACGGTGCTCAAGCGCCCCGACAAGGTGTAGGCGATGCCGGCGGAAGCCACCACGCCGAGCAGAAAGACGTCGCCCAGGCCGATGCCGTGCAGGCCTCCGTTCTGGCGCACGATGAATGCGATCACGATCGCAGTGCCGACTATGCTCGCGATCCAGAAGCCTGCGCTCGGTCGCTCATGCCCAAACAGCGCGGCAGTAGCCGCCACGGCCAGCGGGATAATGCCAAGCACCACGCCCGCATGCGACGCCGGCACGTAGCGCAAAGCGATGGCGAGACACACCGGGTAGGAGACCAGCACGCAAAATCCGGTGAGCACGAACGTGCCCCACAAGGCGCGCGGCGGGAGATGGCGCCGCAAGACCAAAAGCACGAGCACGGCGACGATCCCGGCAAGGCTGGCGCGGCCGGCGGTGAGAAACAGCGGATCGAGCCATTGCACGCCGACCCGCGTCACCGGAATCGTCGCGGAAAACCCACACATGGCAGCGATGCCAAGCGTCAGGCCAAGATTTTCGCGGGAGGAACGCATGCGGATGACGACGCTAGCCCGCATGCACCGCTCAAAAGAGAAAGGGCGCCTCGCGGCGCCCTTTTTTGTATTACTGCGGCTGTCCGCCGCCACCGCCACCGGTGGTGCCTTGCTCTTGCGCGAGCAGCGGCGTGACGCGGCGCACCGAAACGCGCCGGTTCTCCTCCGACGGCCCCTGGGTCTCGACCTTCGGATTCTGCTCGCCATAGCCCTGTGTCACCAGGTTTTCCGGCGGCACCTGGTACTGCTCGGTGAGTGCGACCGCGACGGCCTCGGCGCGGCGGTCGGAGAGCGAGAGGTTGTCTTCGTCGCTGCCGACTGCGTCGGTGTGTCCCTCGATCAGGAACACCTCCTGCGGATTGCGCTCGGTTGCGCGCTTGATGCCGTCGGCGATCACGTTGAGCTTCGCGATCTGTTCGGGCGTGAGCTGCCACGATCCGGTTTCGAAGTTGAGGTCGAGATCGACCCGCGGCATGCGGGCGCGCACCGGCTCGCTGTAGCGCACCTGCTCGATCGAGTAGCGCTCGGCGATCGGCTCCACCGGCTCGGCGAGCAGCGTCTCATAGATGACCGGCGCGGGCATGCCAACGACGTAGTTGACGATGTAGCGCTCGCGCGGAATGCGGATCACCGGCGGCGGCAGCATCACGAAGACCTGGTAGTTCGGGCCGCGGAAGCTGTTGTTGAGGATGACGAACTCGCGGCCGTTGACGATGCGGACGCGGCGCAGCAACCGGCCATTCGCATCGGTGACGGTCACGATGCGAACGCCGCCCGCGCGGTCGATGACTGTGCGGGTCTCGCCGCCGACCCGCTGCACGTTGACGCCCCGCGCGCCGATCGTGAAGCGCGCGCTCTCGTTGTGGCGGATGACGGTGCGGTTGCCCTCGCGGACGATGGTGCGGTCGCCCTCGCGGATGACCGTGCGATCGCCCTGGCGCTCCTCACGCCGCTCGCGCCGAACGTCATCGACCGTGCGCGCCTTGGTATTGTTGTCGCGGCGGATGAATTCGCTCGAATCGCGCGGTCTCGTCTGATCGGCGTCGCCGGCCTGTTGCTGCCGGCCTCGCTCGTTGGCAGCGGGGGTCTGGCCGGTCTGAGTTTGAGCGGGTGAGGTCCGGTCACGCTGCTGGTCGGCGTTCTGGTTTCGCCGGTCGCGTTGCGTGTCGGTATTCTGGTTCTGGTTTTGCTGGTTCGGGTTTTGCCGGTCACGCTGCGTGTCGGCGTTGCGGTTCTGGCGGTCGCGCTCGTTCTGCGGCGTGGTCGATTGCTGTGTGGAACGCTCCTGCTGAGCGGGCTGCTGCTGCGCCGCGCGGCCGGCGATCGTCACGATCGGGCCGGCGTTGCCGCAGTCGGACGCTGGCCCGTTCTGCGCGGCGGACGCGGGGCGTCTCGGCTGCCGGGGCGGTGCGCTCTGCAGCCGTGGCGCCTCCTGCTGAACGCTGCGATTGATCTGCGGAGCGGGAGCGGTGCCTGGGTCTGCGCCGCGGGCGCTTGGGTCTGCGGAGCGGGTGCCTGGGTCTGCGGGGCGGGCTGCTGGGTCTCACCGCCGGCTGCTGTTGCTGCACCGCCGGTGCCTGTTGCTGCCGCTGCTCCTGGCGCTCCTGGCGCTGCTGCGCGCGTCCGCCGCGCGGCGGCTCCGCGTCGGGCTTCGGAGTGGCCTGCGCGACAATGAAAGACTGCTCGACGGCGCCGGCAGGTAGTGAGTGGAAGCCAAGCGCGACGAGAGCCGTGCCGGCCAACAGAAGCGAAGCGGTTTTCATGTCGTCTCCTGAGATTGAGTGCCCCACGCCGCCCCGTATCGCGCATCATCGGGAAACGATGATGAACCGCGGCTGAAGGTCACGCGCAGGCGCGCGCCGCCGCGGAAGCAGCGAGCCAACAACGCCGTTCGGCAGGAATGGTTGCGCACATTACAGGAGCGTCATGTGCGCGCCGTTTATTAACGCGCCCAGATGTGGCGAGGGCCCGACGGTTTCCCATCGAGCCCTCATTCAACTCATCAGCCGGCCTGTAAGCCGGGTTCTGTATGGCCCGCCCGAAGGCGAACGTGACGGCCATTCATCTGCGACGCCGCTTGCGCGGCGCCTCAAGCAACCAACCCGAACGGCTGATCCGGACAGATCTGGCTCTTGCGAGCCGCGCCGTTCCTATTCGGTTTTGCTCCCGGTGGGGTTTGCCGTGCCGTCTGCGTTGCCGCCGACGCGGTGCGCTCTTACCGCACCTTTTCACCCTTGCCTGCGAACAGGCGGTTCGTTCTCTGTGGCACTTTCCCTGAGCTTGCGCCCGCCGGACGTTATCCGGCACCGTTTGTCCATGGAGCCCGGACTTTCCTCCCCGGCCACCTTTCGGTGATTGCCGGAGCGGCCGTCCAGCCGACTGACGGGATAGGAATGGGGTCTGGCACCGGGCAGGTCAAGGCCGGCCGGGAACTGCACGTAAACGCCGTCACATCCGGATCGGACGGGTTTCCATCAGCGCCCGCAATGTCAGCAGGGTCGAGGCATCGGCGATGCCATCCACGCGCTCTTGCCGGAAATGGCGCTGGAAGGCGGTGATGACGCTGCGCGTTTCCTCGCCATAGCTGCCGGTCTCCTCGATGCCGTAGCCGTACTGCCGCATCGCGCGCTGCAGCCTGCGAACGTTTTCGCTTTGCTCTCCCGGCTTGAGGCTGCCGCCTTCGAGATCGACCGGGGCCGGCCGCACCCAATGTCCGACGTTGGATTCACTCAGCAGCTCCCACGGAAATTTCTCGCCGGGATCCTGCTTGCGCGCCGGCGCCACGTCGGAATGGCCGAGCACGCGGTCGGCCGGAATCTTCCAGCGGCTGTGGATCGACTTGCAGAGCGAAATCACCGCGGCAACCTGGCGCAGCGGAAAATCCGGGTAGCCGAAGTCGTGCCCCGGATTGACCACTTCGATTCCGATCGAGCACGAATTGATGTCGGTCTGCCCGGCCCAGTACGACGTGCCGGCGTGCCAGGCGCGCATCGCCTCCGGCACGCATTGCACGATCTGCCCGTCTTCGAACACAACGTAATGCGCGGAGACCTTGCTCTCCGGCGCGCAGAACCGTTCGAGCGCAGACCGGCCGTCCTGCATGCCGGTGTAGTGCAACAGGATCATGTCGGGCGCGCCGGTCTTGCGCTCGTCGACATTCGGCGACGGCACGACCTCTGCGGCAATATAGGAATCGGCGGTGAAGTCAGGCATGCGGGAACGCTAACACCGCACACCCTTAAGAACAGTGCAAGCGAGCGCAAGCCATAAAAGAAACGGCCCGGTGCGCCCGGGCCGTTCTTTACTCAACGCTACGCTACTGAGCGTTTAGCGCGGGGTTCCGCCGGCGCGCCGGTCGGACGCGGTGAGCCCATGCCGCTCGACGGCGAGCCGGCGCCGGTCGTCGCGCGCGGCTCCTGCTTGCGCTCAAACGCCGGAGCCTTCTCGAGCTGGTCCTTGGTCATCGAGAGCTTCAACCGCTCGTTGTTGTTATTGTCTTTCACCGGCTGGAAAGCGGATGGCGCAAGCGCAACGTCCTTGGCGCCGATGCCGAGGAAGCCGCCGACGCCGATCACGTAGGCTTCGATCTTGCCCTGCTGGTCGAACAGCACGTCGCTCACGTCGCCGATTTTCTTGTCGTCCGCGCCGACCACGTCGATGCCGATGAACTTCGACGACAACCACTGGTTCGTCTGCTGCGAGGAGACGAACTGCTGCGAGCCGGACGTTGATGGTGTGCTCGCTGTGCCGACGCGCTCGGGCTCGGGCTGCTGGCCTGGCCGGTGGTCGCCGAGCTTGGCGACGAAGACGTCGAGCTTGCCGCCGACGGGCTCTTATCCATCGACGAGCTGTTGTTCATCGACGAGCCGCCCGAGCTGGTGCCCTGCGTCTGCTGGGAGTTTGCCGGGGGGTCGGTGCTGGGGTTGGACTGAGCGAACGCGCCGGAAAGCGCGAACGCGCTCAGCGCCGTACCGATCATGAGTTTTTTCAGCATGGGTCCTCCAAATTCTCGTTTTGCTGGTGCTTGGAACGACCTGTGTCGTCCTACCAAGGACAATTCGGGAACCGGGGTCCTGTTTCGTGAAACTTTGACGAAACCCGCCTGATTTCGTGTCGCAGCGCCGCAAGCCGTAACGAAAACGGCCCAGTTTTACCTGGGCCGTTCGTTACTTACTCTACGCCACTGAGCGATTAGCGGCCGGTGCTGGCCGGCTTATCCGTGGTGCCGCTCTTCTTCGCTTCGTCCGTGGTGCCGGCCTTGTTCGGGGCCTGCTCCCATCGTGCCGCCGGGGCCGCCATCGGGGCAGCGCTGGTGGTCGGGGCCGTGGAGGGCTTCATCTGACGAACCACCACCGGCACCGCTCTGCATCTGCTGCTGGGAATTCGCCGGGGGGTCGGTGCTCGGGTTGGACGCCTGGGCGAAAGCGCTGGACACCGCGAACGCGCTCAGCGCCGCACCGATCATGATTTTCTTGAACATTGGTCCTCCAAATTATCTTGTTGCCTTGGGAACGACCCACGTCGTCCTGTGAAGACAATCCGGGAACCGCGGTTCTGTTGCGCGAACTTCGTCTAATCAGCCTGATTTCTTCGTGATCTCGTCAAATCAGCCGCATGATGCGCCTGCGCCTGCCGGCATGCCTTTTCAAGGATTCCTTAAGTTTAAGAGTGGCTTAATGGCCGCGGAGGGCTGGGTGCGTCGCGCGCCCGGCGCGTTGACGCCCATATGAGCCCATGATATCCCACGATTTCTCATTGCGGTTCGGCCCAGCGAGACCCGGAGCAACCGGACGCGGCCCAGCGCGCAACGGATCGCCGCCCGATCGGGCGGCGAAGTGGGTGGCGTCAGTCAGCGCGGGCGATGAACCGCTTCGTTTCCAACGTTGTGTTGCGACTCGATTCCAAGGGTCGCGTGTCGATTCCGGCGTCGTTCCGCGCGGTGCTCAACCGCGACGGCTTCGAAGGACTCTACTGCTATCCGGCGCTCGATCAGCCGGCGATCGACGCGGGAGGGAATGCGCTGATGTCGGAGATCGAGGCGCTGATCGCCCAGCAGCCGCTCTATTCGGTGGCGCGCGAACAGCTTGCTCTCGCGCTCTACGGCACCAGCGAGACGTTGAAGGTGGATGGCGAGGGCCGCGTGATGCTCACCAGCCACTTCAAGGACTATGCGGGGATTACCGACAGCGTGGCGTTCGTGGGTCTCGGTCACAAGTTTCAGATCTGGGAGCCGGGCCGCTTTCGCTCGGAGCTCGCGGAGGCCACCGACAAGGTGCGCGCGCTCAGGCAACAGCTTGGCTCCCAGGCGGCGGCGCGAAAAGCGCCTGGAGCACGGGAATGACGGCGGGGAGCGGCGGCTCACAAGCTGTCGCTGGCGGACCTCCCCACATTCCCGTGCTCGGCCGCGCCGCGGTCGACTACCTCAACGTCAAAGAAAACGGCAGCTACATCGACGCCACGTTCGGTGCGGGCGGCTATGCTCGCGCGATCCTCGCGGCGGGTGGCCGCGTGCTCGGCATTGATCGCGATCAGTCCGCGCTCCTGCTCGGCGCCGACCTGGTCGAGCAATCGGCAGGCCGCCTGACGCTGGTCGAAGCAAATTTCTCCGAGCTCGAAGACGTCGCCGGCAACGAGCCGGTCGACGGCATCGTGTTCGACCTCGGCGTCTCCTCGATGCAGCTCGATCAGGCCGAGCGCGGCTTCTCGTTCCGGAATGACGGCCCGCTCGACATGCGCATGGGCGGGCAGGGCCCGACCGCGGCCGACCTCGTCGGCACCGCGAGCGAGACAGATCTCGCCGATATCATCTTCCGGCTCGGCGAGGAGCGGCACTCGCGCGCCGTGGCGCGCGCCATCGTCAAGGCCCGCGCCCAGCATGCGATCACCACGACCAAAGAGCTTGCCGACATCGTCGCCTCGGCGGTGCGCTCAAAGCCGCACGAAATTCATCCGGCGACCCGCACCTTCCAGGCGCTGCGCATCTTCATCAATGACGAGCTGGGCGAGCTGGTGAACGCGCTCGGCGATGCGGAGCGGGTGCTCAAGCCGGGCGGCCGGCTGGTCGTCGTGTCGTTTCATTCCCTGGAAGATCGCATCGTCAAGACCTTCCTCAACGATCGCGGCAAGGCGAGCGCAGTCTCGCGTCATGCGCCGGAGGTTGAGGCAGCCGCGCCGACCTTCAAGATTCTGACCAAGCGTCCCGTGACCGCCGACGAGGCCGAAATCGAGGCCAATCCGCGGGCGCGCAGCGCCAAGCTGCGCGCCGCCGAGCGCACCGAAGCTCCGGCCCGGGACACCATGCCCGACCTGCTGCCGGCTCTGCCGGCGCTGGAAGATGTGATGGGGGGCTGAACGATGCGGCTTCTCAACATCGTGGTGATCTGCACGCTCGTTGTGGCGGCCTCGCTCGTCTACAAGATCAAGTTCGATTCAACGCTGCAGGCCGAGCGCGTCGCCAAGATACGCAATGAGATCCGCCGCGAGCGCGACGCGATTGCGATGTTGCGCGCCGAGGCCGCCAGGCTCGAAACCCCGGCGCGCATCGAAGCGCTGGTGAAGCGGCACCTTTCGCTCCGCCCGATCGATCCGGTTCAGTTCGACAATTTCGAGCAGCTTCCCGAGCGGCCGAAGCGGCCTGAGCCGCAGCGCGACCCGATCGGCGTGATGCTTGGCGCGCCCGATCCGTTCCCGACCGGCAGCATTCCGATGGTGCCGCGATGAAGCTGGCCGAAAGCCGCTGGCAGCGTCTGGTGCGCTCGCTGCTTTACGGCGCGAATGTCGATCGCGCTGTCAAAGCCAAGGCGCGGCTTGGCCTCATCGTCGTCGTGTTCGCGCTCGTTTACGGCGTGATCGCGGGGCGGCTTGTCATGTTCGCCTCGATGAGCGAAGCGCATGTCACCAAGCACAGCGTGGCTCGCGAAGCGGTGTCGACGGCACGGCCGGATATTTTCGACCGCAACGGCCTGATCATCGCGACCGATGTGAAGACGCCGTCGCTGTTTGCCGAGCCGCGCAAGCTGATCGATGTCGATGAAGCGACCGAATTGCTGACCGCGGAAATTCCGGAACTGGATACCGCGGAGGTACGCGACCGGCTCGCATCGAAGCGCGGCTTCGCCTGGCTCAAGCGGGAAATCTCGCCGGAGCAGCAGAAGGCGGTTTACCGGCTCGGCCTTCCCGGCGTCGGCTTCCTCACCGAGAACCGCCGCGTCTATCCGAACGGCCCGGTGGTGTCGCACGTGCTGGGGCACGTGAACATCGACAACCAGGGCATCGCCGGAATCGAGAAATGGCTCGACGGGCAGGGGCTCGCCGCCCTGCACATGGCGGGGCTTGCGACCGACCGTCTGCAAAATCCGGTCGAGCTCGCGGTCGACCTGCGCGTGCAATATGTGCTGCGCGAGGAGCTCGCCGCCGCGAAGGAGAAGTACAAAGCCATCGCCGCATCCGGGAGTGATCGCCGACGTCAATACCGGCGAGATCGTCGCGATGGTGTCGGAGCCCGATTACGACCCGAACAATCCGCGCGAGGCGCTCGATCCGACCCGGATCAACCGGCTCACCACCGGCGTCTATGAGATGGGCTCGACCTTCAAGACGCTGACCGTGGCGATGGCGCTCGACAGCGGCAAGATCAATCTGGACTTCGCGCTTCGACGCGCGGTTTCCGCTGCGCTACGGCAAGTTCACGATCAGCGACTTCCACGCGCAAAAGCGCATCTTGAGCGTGCCGGAAATCTACACGCACTCCTCCAATATCGGCACCGCCAAGATGGCGCTCGCGCTCGGCGTCGAGCACCACAAGCAGTTTCTCAAGAAGCTGGGCCAGACCGACCGGCTGCGCACCGAGATTCCGGAAAGCGCCGAGCCGCTGGCGCCACGCAACTGGGGCGAGCTCAACACGGTGACCATCGCGTTCGGGCACGGCCTCTCGGTGGCGCCGCTGCAGGCCGTGATGGGCATCTCCGCCCTGGTGAACGGCGGCTATTTGATCCCGCCGACCTTCCTCAAGCGCAGCGATACCGATGCGATGAAGCTCGCCAAGCGCGTCATCAAGCCGGATACCAGCGAGAAAATCCGCTACTTGATGCGGCTGAACGTCGAAAAGGGCACCGCATCCAAGGCCAATGTGCGCGGCTACTACATCGGCGGCAAAACCGGCACGGCGGAGAAGGTGGTCGGCGGCCGCTACTCCAAGACCAAACTCTTGACCAGTTTCACCGCGATCATGCCGGCTGATAAACCGCGCTACATGCTTTTGATCATGCTGGATGAGCCGCAAGGCCTCAAGGAAACCCACGGCTTCGCCACCTCGGGCTGGAACGCCGTGCCGGTCGGCGCGCGCGTGGTCGAGCGCGTCGCGCCGCTGCTCGACATTGCGCCGCGTTTTGATCTGCCGCCGGCGGACCAGCTCATCCTGGCGAGCACCAAAGGCCAGCAGTGAAGCTCGCCGCGCTCCTGCCTGAAGACTATGCCGGCGCCTTCGCTGATCGTGAGATTGCAGGGCTCGCCTTCGACAGCCGCAAGGTCGGCAAGGACTTTCTGTTCTTTGCCATCGCAGGGGCCAAGGCGGACGGTGCGCATTTCGCCAAGTTGGCGGTCGGGGCAGGCGCCGCTGCGGTGGCGTCGGAAAGGCCAATCGCCGATTTACCTGCCGGCACCGTTTTTATCCGGGTCCAGAACGTCCGTCGCGCGCTCGCGCTGGCCGCGGCCAAATTCTATCCGCGTCAGCCCGCGACCATCGCCGCCGTCACCGGCACCAGCGGCAAAACCTCCGTCGCCTCGTTCACCCGGCAGATCTGGGCCGCGCTTGGTCATCAAGCGGCGAGCATCGGCACCATCGGTGTCGTTACGCCGAAAGAAGAGATTTACGGCTCACTGACGACGCCCGATCCGATCGAGCTGCACAAGACGCTCGACCGGCTGGCGGGCGAGGGCATCACCCATCTCGCGCTTGAGGCCTCGTCACACGGCCTCGACCAGCATCGGCTCGACGGCGTGCGTGTGAGCGCGGGCGCGTTCACAAATCTGTCGCGCGACCACATGGATTACCATCCGACCATCCAACATTACCTGCAGTCCAAGCTGCGTCTGTTCGAAGCATTGGTCGTCAAAGGTGGCACCGCGGTGATTAACGTCGATCACGAGCATGCCGAAGCGGTCATCGCCGCCGCGAAAGCCCGCGGCCTCAAGCTGTTCATGGTCGGCAAGGCCGGCAATCCGATCCAGTTGATCGACGTCGCGATCGAGGGCTTCGCGCAGAAGGTTGCGATTGCTTACGCCGGCCGTCCCTATGTTTTGAAGCTGCCGCTGGTCGGCGCCTTCCAGGTCGAGAACGCGCTGGTCGCGGCCGGCCTTGCGATCTCGACCGGCAGCGATCCTGACAAGGTGTTTGCCGCGCTCGAAATCTCTTCGGCGCCAAAGGCCGGCTCGAGCTTGCCGGTGACAAGAACGGCGCGCCGATCTTTGTCGATTACGCGCACAAGCCCGACGCGCTCGCCAAGGCACTGGAGGCGCTGCGGCCTTACGCGCGCGGTTCGCTCGCTGTCGTGTTCGGCTGCGGCGGCGACCGCGACAAGGGCAAGCGGCCATTGATGGGTGCAATCGCGGCCGATCTCGCCGACCGCGTCATCGTCACCGACGATAATCCGCGCAGCGAAAAACCCGCCACGATCCGCGCTGAAATTCTCAAGGACGCGCCGGGCGCAGTCGAAATCGGCGACCGGCGGGAGGCGATCCGCGCCGGCATTGCCGGGTTGAAAGCGGGCGACGTGCTGCTGATCGCGGGCAAAGGCCACGAAAGCGGCCAGATTGTCGGCGACCGCGTTCTGCCATTCAGCGACCAGGATACGGTGGTGGAGATCTTGAAGGAGAAGGCGCAGTGACCGCGCTCTGGACCACCGCCGACATGGCGGCCGCCATGCGCGCCGAGCGGCAGGGTGCGCTGCCGGAAACCATCGCCGGCATCTCCATCGATACCCGCACACTTGACCGCGGCGACGCATTTTTCGCCATCAAGGGCGATGCCCGCGACGGCCATGACTTCGTGCCACAGGCGCTCGGCGCCGGCGCAGGGCTTGCGGTTGTTTCGCGCGAGAAGCGCGGCAGCTTTCCTGCCGACGCGCCGCTTCTCATTGTCGAGGACGTGCTCGAAGGCTTGCGCGATCTCGGCCGTGCCGCCCGCGCGCGGTCGCAAGCGCAGGTCATCGCGGTCACCGGCTCGGTCGGCAAGACCTCGACCAAGGAAGCGCTGCGGCTCGCGCTCTCCGCCGACGGCGAGACGCACGCTTCCGCGGCCTCCTACAACAACCATTGGGGCGTGCCGCTATCGCTCGCGCGGCTGCCGCAGAGCGCGAAATACGCCGTGTTCGAGATCGGCATGAACCATGCCGGCGAAATCACGCCGCTGGTCAAGATGGCGCGGCCTCACGTCGCGATCGTCACCGCCATTGCGCCGGTGCATCTGGAATTCTTCGGCACGCTCGAGAAGATCGCCGAGGCCAAGGCCGAAATCTTTCTCGGGCTCGAGAAGGGCGGCACCGCGCTGATCAATCGCGATAGCCCGCAGTTCGATCAGCTTGCGCGCGCGGCGAAGGACGCCGGCGTTTCGCATATCGTCGGGTTCGGCGAGCACGCGCAGGCCGAGGCGCGCCTGATCAAGGTCGCGCTGAAAGACGAATGCTCCTGCGTGCAGGCCAATATTCTCGGCGCCGACGTCACCTACAAGCTCGGCGCGCCGGGCAAGCACCTCGCGCTCAATTCGCTCGCCGTTCTGGCGGCGGCTTCGCTGGCGCACGCCGATCTTGCGCTGGCGGCGCTGGCGCTCGCCCGGCTCGAGCCGGCCACCGGCCGCGGCACCCGCATCACCCTGGCGGTGCCGGGCGGCACCGCGCTGCTGATCGACGAGAGCTACAACGCCAACCCCGCCTCGATGCGCGCCGCGCTGGCGCTGCTCGGGCAGGCCACGACCGGATCGCGCGGACGCCGCATCGCGGTGCTCGGCGACATGCTGGAACTGGGCGCGCAGGGGCCGGAATTGCACCGCCAGATCAGCGACGCCGTGCAGGAAAACCGCGTCGATCTGGTATTTTGCAGCGGCCCACTGATGAAAAGCCTGTGGGATGCCCTTCCATCATCGCGGCGGGGCGGCTATGCCGAGACGTCGGCGGCGCTTGAGTCCGCCGTGCTTGACGCGGTCCGCGCCGGCGACGCGATAATGGTCAAAGGCTCGTTCGGCTCGAAGATGGGGCCGATCGTCAAGGCGTTGGAACGGAAATTCCCCCGGCAGGCGGCGCTCGAGCAGGCCTGATCGCTACAGGTTTGAACCGATGTTTTATTGGCTGACCGAGTTTTCGAGCCAGGTCAATTTCCTCAACGTCTTCCGCTACATCACTTTCCGCACCGGCGGCGCGACCGTCACCGCCATGGTGTTCGTGTTCCTGTTCGGCGGCCCGATCATCGACATGCTGCGGGTGCGCCAGGGCAAGGGCCAGCCGATCCGCGACGACGGCCCGCAATCGCATCTGGTGACCAAGCGCGGCACGCCGACCATGGGCGGGCTGATGATCCTCTCCGGCATCCTGGTCTCGACCGTGCTGTGGGCCAATCCGCTCAACCCTTACGTCTGGATCGTGCTCGGCGTGACGATGTGCTTCGGCATGATCGGCTTCTATGACGACTACCTCAAGGTCACGAAGCAGACCCACGCCGGCATTTCCGGCAAGGCGCGGCTCGCGCTGGAATTCATCATCGCCGCGGTGGCTTGTCTCGTCCTGATGAAGCTTGGCCGCGGTCCGTCGGCCAGCGCGCTGGTCTTTCCGTTCTTCAAGGACGCGATGATCAATCTCGGCTGGTTCTTCGTCGTGATGGGCGCCTTCGTGATCGTCGGCGCCGGCAATGCGGTCAATCTCACCGACGGGCTGGACGGCCTCGCGATCGTGCCGGTGATGATCGCGGCGGCGACGTTCGGACTTGTCGCCTATCTCGCCGGCAATGCGGTGTTCGCCGACTATCTGCAGATCCGCTACGTGCCGGGCACCGGCGAGCTTGCGGTGCTATGCGGGGCCGTCATTGGCGCGGGCCTGGGCTTCCTCTGGTTCAACGCGCCGCCGGCCTCGATCTTCATGGGCGACACCGGCTCGCTCGCGCTCGGCGGCATGCTCGGCGCCATCGCGGTCGCGACCAAGCATGAGATCGTGCTCGCCGTGGTCGGCGGGCTGTTCGTGCTCGAAGCGGTGTCGGTGATCGTGCAGGTCGTCTCGCTTCAAGCTCACCGGCAAGCGCGTCTTCAAGATGGCGCCGATCCATCATCACTATGAGCAGATGGGCTGGACCGAGCCGCAGATCGTGATCCGCTTCTGGATCGTCGCCGTGGTGCTGGCGCTCGCGGGGCTCGCCACGCTGAAGCTGAGATAGATGATTCCGGTTACGTGCTTCGCCGGCAAAACCGTCGCCCTGTTCGGGCTCGGCGGCTCGGGCCTTGCCAGCGCGCAGGCGCTGAAAACCGGCGGCGCCAATGTCATCTGCTTCGACGATGACACGGCGCGTATCGCCGACGCCGAAGCCGCGGGTCTCCACACCGACGATCTTCGCACCACGGACTGGTCGAACGTTTCGGCGCTGGTGCTCTCGCCCGGCGTGCCGCTCACCCATCCGCGTCCGCACTGGGTGGTGAGCAAGGCGCGCGAGGCCGAAGTCGAGATCATCGGCGACATCGAATTGTTCTGCCGCGAGCGTGCCGCGATTGCGCCGGGCGCGCTGTTCGTCGCCATCACCGGCACCAACGGCAAGTCGACCACCACGGCACTGACCGCGCATATCCTGCGCAGCGCCGGTTTCGACGTGCAGATGGGCGGCAATATCGGCGTGCCGATCCTCGCGCTCGAGCCGTTCGGTCCCAACCGTGCCTATGTGATCGAGATCTCGTCCTACCAGACCGATCTGACGCCCTCGCTGAAACCGACCATCGGCATCCTGCTCAACGTGACGGAGGACCATCTCGACCGTCACGGCACCATGGACAATTACGCCGCGCTGAAAGCGCTGGTGCCGGCCTCGATCGAGCCGAACGGTACCGCGGTGGTCGCGGTCGATGATCGCTATACGCGTCTCACCGCCGAGCGCATCAGCCGCGCCGGCAAGAAGGTGGTGCGTGTCTCGGTGACCGGGCCGCTGCGTGACGGCCTCTACGTTGACGGCACGCGCATTATCGGCGGCAGCGGCGGTGGGGCCTTTCCGGTCGCGCAGCTTGCCGGCATTGCGACGCTGCGCGGCGTCCACAACGCGCAGAACGCGGCGGCGGCGATCGCCGCGGCGCAGGCGCTCAATCTCGATTTTGGCACCATCCAGAAAGCGCTGATCACATTTCCCGGCCTGCCGCATCGCATGGAAGAGGTCGGCCGGCTCGGCGCCGTGCTCTATGTCAACGATTCCAAGGCGACCAATGCCGATTCCGCGGCGAAGGCGCTGGCGAGTTTCGACGACATTTTCTGGATCGCGGGCGGCAAGGCCAAGACCGGCGGCATCAGCCTCGCTCGAGCAGTTCTTCCCGAAGATCCGCAAGGCCTACCTGATCGGCGAGGCGGCGCCGGACTTCGCCCAGACGCTGGAAGGCAAGGTGCCTTACGAGACCAACGACGTCCTGTCCGCCGCGATCGACGCCGCAACCCGCGATGCGCACGGCTCCGGCCTGAAGGAGCCGGTCGTGCTGCTGTCGCCCGCCTGCGCCTCGTTCGACCAGTACAAGAACTTCGAAGTGCGCGGCAAAGCCTTCCGCGACATCGTGCTGGCATTGCCCGGCGTTCAGGCCGCCAAAGCGGCAGGCCCCGCCTCTTAACCCTCCATAAACCACAAGCCGCCACCTTGGCCCTCTACTGGGGACTCCAATGGTTTCGCGCGCGACACGCACGCCGTTTGGCGAATGGTGGTGGACGGTTGACCGCTACACGCTGATGGCGATCGGCGCGTTGCTGCATCGCCGGCATCGTGCTTTCGCTCGCGGCCTCGCCGCCGGTCGCCGGCCGGCTCGGGCTCGAGCCGTTCTTCTTCGTCAATCGTCACATCATCTATCTTCTGCCGTCGATCGCGATCCTGCTCGCGGTCTCGTTCCTGTCGCCGCGACAAATCAGACGGCTGTCGCTGATCGTGTTCGCGCTCAGCGTCATCATGGTCGCTGCAACGCCGTATTTCGGTCCGGAGATCAAAGGCGCGCGGCGCTGGCTGGTGCTCGCCGGCGTCAACATCCAGCCGTCGGAATTCCTCAAGCCCGCTTTCGTCATCATCGTCGCCTGGCTGTTCGCGGAATCCGCCAAGCGGCCGGAAATGCCGACCAACGCCATCGCGCTGTCGCTGCTCGGTGTCGTCGTCGCGCTGCTCGTGATGCAGCCGGACTTCGGCCAGACCATGCTGATCCTGCTGGTGTGGGGCGCGCTGTTCTTCATGGCCGGCATGCGGCTGGTCTGGGTGTTCGGCCTCGCCGGCACGGCGATGATCGGCCTGATCGGCGCCTACTACACGGTGCCGCACGTGACGCGCCGCATTCAGCGCTTCCTCAATCCGGCCTCGGGCGACAGCTTCAACATCGACATCGCGACCGAGAGCTTCATGCGCGGCGGCTGGTTCGGCCAGGGTCCGGGCGAAGGCACCGTCAAGCGCATCCTGCCCGAGAGCCACACCGACTTCGTCTTTGCAGTCGCCGCGGAAGAATTCGGCGTCGCGCTGTGCCTCGTGCTGGTCGCGCTGTTCGCATTCATCGTCATCCGCGCGCTGATGCGCGCGCTGCGCAACGAGGATCCGTTCGCGCGCTTCGCCGCGACCGGGCTGGCCATGCTGTTCGGCATGCAGTCCGCCATCAATATGTCGGTGAACTTGCACCTCATCCCGGCCAAGGGGATGACCCTGCCGTTCATCTCCTATGGCGGCTCCTCGATGCTGTCGCTGGCCTACGGCATCGGCATGTTGCTGGCGCTCACGCGCGAACAGCCGCGTTCGGCGCTGCTTGCGCCTCACGCCGCCCTTGCGCCAACCTAGACCGTCATCATGAGGCCGCATACGTCGGCGCCTCATGGTGACGGAGTAAAAGCCGAGCATGGCCACCAATCCACTCATCCTTCTCTGTGCCGGCGGAACCGGCGGGCATCTCTTTCCCGCGCAGGCCGCCGCGGTGGCGCTGAAAAAGCGCGGCGCTCGCATCGCGCTCGCGACTGACGAGCGGGTCGAGCGCTACAGCGGCGATTTTCCGGCGGAGAGCACCCACATCATCCCGAGCGCGACCTTGCGCGGGCGAAGTCCGCTGGCTTATGCGCGCACCGCGACGATGCTCGGCCTCGGCCTCGCCAAATCGTGGTCGTTGCTCGGCAAGCTCAAGCCCGCAGCCGTCGTCGGCTTCGGCGGCTATCCGACCGTGCCGCCGCTGAAGGCGGCGATGCTGCGCGGCATTCCGACCCTGCTGCACGAGCAGAATTCGGTGATGGGCCGCGCCAACCGGATGCTGGCGCCGCGCGTCACCGCGATCGGCTCGAGCTTCACCGAGATCGCGCTGCTCGATCCGATTCTCAAATCAAAGGTGACATTGGTCGGCACACCGGTGCGGCCGAATGTCATTGCCGCCGCGGCACGCGCTACGAGCCGCCTCGCGCCAACGACACGTTGCGGCTCATCGTGTTCGGCGGCAGCCAGGGCGCCAAGGTCTTTGCCGACGTGATGCCCGACGCGATTGCGGTGCTCGACCCGGCATTGCGCAACCGGCTTTCGGTCGTGCAGCAGGCTCGCGGCGAAGACCGCGGACGGGTGCGAACGCCCTATGAAAAAATCGGCATCGATGCCGAGGTCGCGGATTTCTTCACCGACCTGCCGGACCGCATCGCCGACAGCCATCTGGTGGTGTCGCGCTCCGGTGCGTCGACGGTCGCGGAAGTCACGGCAATCGGCCGGCCGGCGATCTTCGTGCCGCTGCCCAATGCGCTCGATCAGGACCAGCTCAATAATGCCCGCGTGGTCGAACGTGCCGGCGGCGCGGTCATCATCGAGCAGCCGGATTTCACCCCCCAGCGCGTCGCGGCGGAACTAACTGCCTGCTGAAGGATTCTGATCGGCTTGGCCGCATGGCCGCGAATGCACGTTCGGTCGGCGTGCTCGACGGCAGCGAGCGGCTGGCGGAATTAGTGATGAGGGTGGCCGGCATTTGACAAAGCCGCCACTGCCCGGCCTAAAGCCGGGCTGACGACGACGAGGCCAAGGACGATTCCATGAAGATGCCGCGTGATATCGGGCCGGTGCATTTCGTCGGCATTGGCGGCATCGGCATGAGCGGCATTGCCGAGGTGCTGATCAATCTCGGCTACACGGTCTCCGGCTCGGACGCGGCCGACAATGCCAACGTCAAACGGCTTCGCGAGCAGGGCGCCAAGGTCGCGATCGGCCACAAGCCCGAGAATATCGACGGCGCGGACGTCGTGGTCGTCTCGTCGGCGATCAAGCCGGACAATCCCGAGCTGGTGACGGCGCGGGCGCGCCGCCTGCCGGTGGTGCGCCGCGCCGAAATGCTGGCCGAGCTGATGCGGCTGAAAAGCTGCGTCGCCGTGGCCGGCACGCATGGCAAGACCACGACAACCTCCATGGTCGCCGCGCTGCTCGATTCCGGCGGGTTCGATCCGACCGTCATCAATGGCGGCATCATCAATGCCTACGGCACCAATGCGCGGCTCGGCGCCGGCAACTGGATGGTGGTCGAGGCCGATGAGTCGGACGGCACGTTCCTGAAGCTTCCCGCCGACATCGCCATTGTGACCAATGTCGATGCCGAGCATCTCGATTACTTCAAGACCTTCGCCGCCGTGCAGGAGGCCTTTGTCGATTTCGTCGGCAATGTGCCGTTCTACGGTTTTGCCGTGATGTGCACCGATCATCCGATCGTGCAGCGCCTGGTCGGCCGCATCACCGACCGGCGCATCATCACCTATGGCGAGAACACGCAGGCCGACGTTCGCCTGGTCGATCTCGACAATACCGGCGGGCAGCAGAAATTCTCCGTGCTGTTCCGCGACCACGACGGCAAGGAAGTTCATCGCATCCGCGATCTCGAACTGCCGATGCCGGGCCGCCACAACGCGCTCAACGCGACTGCTGCGGTCGCGGTCGCTCATGAGCTCGGCATCGCCGACGATCGCATCCGCGCCGCGCTGTTGAAGTTCGGCGGCGTCAAGCGCCGCTTCACCCGGGTCGGCGAATGGAACGGCGCGGCCATCATCGACGATTACGGCCACCATCCGGTCGAGATCGCGGCGGTGCTCAAGGCCGCGCGCGAGTCGACCAAGGGCCAGGTGATCGCGGTGGTGCAGCCGCATCGCTATACGCGGCTCAAAAGCCTGTTCGAGCCGTTCTCCACCTGCTTCAACGACGCCGACGCGGTGATCGTCGCCAATGTCTATTCGGCCGGCGAGCAGCCGATCGAGGGCGCCGACCGCGACAGCCTGGTCGCGGCGTTGCGCGCGCGCGGCCATCGCCGCGTCGTGCCGCTCGACGGCGCCGACAAGCTGGCCGGCATCGTCAAGGGCATGGCGAAACCGGGCGACTACGTCGTGCTGCTCGGCGCCGGCAACATCACCCAATGGGCCGCGGCGCTGCCCGGCGAACTGAAGGCGCTCGGCTAGATGGCTTTCCCCGACATCGTCCCGCAGCTCAAAGCGCAGATGCCGGAGCTGCGCGGCCGGCTCCTCGCCAACCAGCCGCTGTCGACCGTGAGCTGGTTTCGCACCGGCGGCCCGGCGCAGGTGTTCTTCATGCCGGCGGACGAGGCGGATCTCAGCTATTTCCTCAAGAACCTGTCCGCAGATATCCCGCTCACCGTGATCGGCGCCAGCTCGAACCTGATCATCCGCGACGGCGGCGTGCCTGGCGTCGTGGTGCGGCTCGGCCGCGGCTTCAACGAGGTCAAGATCGAGGACGGCCACAAAGTGCGCGCCGGCACCGCGATGCTCGACGTGATGGTGGCGCGCGCCGCGCAGCCGGCCGGCGTCGCGCGGCCTCGCGTTCCTTTCGGGCATTCCCGGCTCGATCGGCGGCGCGCTGCGCATGAATGGCGGCGCCTATGGCGGCGAGACCAAGGACGTTCTGATCGAAGCGCGCGGCGTCGACCGCGCCGGCAACGTTCGCACCTATACGAATGCCGACATGGGCTTTTCGTATCGGCACTCCGGTGTGCCGGACGATGTGATCTTCACCGAGGCGCTGTTTCAGGGCCGCGCCGGCGATCCGGAGGCGATCGCCGCCGAGATGGCCGAGATCAAGAAGAAGCGCGAAGCGAGCCAGCCGTCGCACCAAGACCTGCGGCTCGACCTTCAAGAACCCGCCGGGGCAGAAGGCCTGGCAACTGATCGATGCCGCCGGCTGCCGCGGGCTTACCGTTGGCGGCGCGCAGGTCTCCGACCTGCATTGCAATTTCCTGCTCAATCTCGGTGACGCCACCGCGAAGGATATCGAAACGCTCGGCGAAACCGTGCGCGAACGGGTGAAGGCGAATTCCGGCGTCGAGCTGGAATGGGAAATTAAGAGGATTGGCATCTCAGGGCGAACCCCCGGCGGCCCCGCGGCCTTTCCCGCCGCCGATCGAGAAACACCGTGATCCCGGTTCGCGTCATTAGTCTTGAGCGCGAGCGCGAGCGGCGCGCGCGTGTTGCCGCCGAGCTTGCGCGCTGCGGAGTGTTGTTTAGCTGGTTCGATGCCATCGATGGCGCGGCGTTGACAGAAGCAGAGGCGACGCAACTGTGCCCTCACCGCGCAAGCCTGACTCGGCGGTTCATCACCAGCAAGGGCGAAATCGCGTGCCTCGAGAGCCACAAGGCTTGTCTGCGCGCCGCCGCCCGCTCGAGCGCGCCCTTCACCTGCATTCTTGAAGACGACGCCGCGCTCGACCCCGATTTCCCGGAGTTGCTTGAGGAAGCCTGGCTGAACTCGCTCGGTGACTTCGACGTGCTGAAGCTCGGAGGCGATGGCGCAAAGCGCAAGGACGAGATGGCGGTCGTGGTCGGCCAATACGGAAAGCGACAGGTCTGCGCTCCGCTCAATCCGACCTACAGCGCGATCGCTTATGTGGTCAGCAGGCGCGGTGCTGCCCGACTCGCGCGATCATCTGCAAAACCTCCAAGAGACCGCCGACGTGAGTCTTCTTCCGCAGACCGCGGATCGGATCGCGAATACTGGACGTGCGGCGTTTCCGGTGAAGCCAATGCGTTTGCAAAGCACGATATTCCCCAAGGGGCGCTCCAAGAGTCCGGGTTTGAGTTGGCGGCCGATCGTCACCTGGCTTCCGCACCGGCTCAAACTGTGGCAGGTGCGGCTGCGGCGCACGCTGGCCTTTGCCGCGGCGAACGGCTTGACTGGTTTTCTGAGGAACTCCAGCGTGTGCCGTTGCGCTGATGGCCTGGCCACCCCTGCGCGATCAAAGCCGAGGTAGTTGCGTATGACTAAACACGTCGCGGTACTGATGGGCGGCTGGTCGGCGGAGCGCGAAGTCTCGCTCAACTCCGGCAAGGCGTGCGCTGACGCGCTCGAACAGCACGGCGGCTACAAGGTCACCCGCGTCGATGTCACGCCGCGAGATCGCCGCGACGCTGCGTGACTCAAGCCGGATGTCGCGCTCAACGTTCTGCACGGCCGGCCCGGCGAAGACGGCACGCTGCAAGGCATGCTGGAGATCCTCGGCATTCCGTATTCGCATTCGGGCGTGCTCGCTTCCGCGCTCGCCATGCAGAAGGACCTCGCCAAGTCGGTGCTGAAGGCCGCCAATGTCCCCGTACCCGGCGGCATGATCGCCTCGCGCGAGAGCGCCGCTGCGGCGCATCTTTTGCCGCCGCCTTATGTCATCAAGCCGATCGCCGAAGGCTCGAGCGTCGGCGTCTTCATCGTGCAGGCCGATCACAAGCATCCGCCGCAGGAGCTCACGCGCAGCGACTGGACGTTTGGCGACACGGTGATGCTGGAGCCTTACATCGCCGGCAAGGAGCTGACCTCCGCCGTGATCGGCGACAAGGCGCTCGGCGTGATCGAGATCGTGCCGACCGTGCGCTTTTACGACTACGAGGCGAAATATGCGCCGGGCGGATCGAAACATCTGCTGCCGGCGCCGATACCGGCCGACATCTACGAAGAGTGCCGCCGGCTTTCGCTCGAAGCGCACCGCGCGCTCGGCTGCCGCGGCGTCACCCGCTCCGATTTCCGCTGGGACGACAGCAAAGGCATGGCGGGTCTGGCCTGTCTCGAAGTGAACACCCAGCCGGGCATGACCGGCACCTCGCTGGTGCCCGAGATGGCGCAGCATGCCGGCATGAGCTTCCCCGAGCTGGCCGCCTGGATGGTCGAGGACGCCTCGCTGAACCGGTAGGCCTAAGCGATTTCCCGGCATTTTCGCTGAATTTTACTAATCGTTTACCAAATCCCCTGAAGACTGCCCTGCCGCGCCCTTGTGCAGGCGGGCCGCGCCTTCGTGCGCTGGGGACCATTTCGCACACCGAAAGCCTGCGATGGATCGTCAGCGACGCCTCGCTCACGCGCATACATTCAGTGACCGGTTCACCGGGCGCTACGCGCGCGCAGGACGCCGGGCCCTCACACGGCTGAATGAATTCGATCCGCCGCGTGGTGTCGGCTCGCTCACGGCGGCGACGATCATTCTCGCCAGCGTCGCCTATGGCGCAATCGCCGGCGGCCACGTCAGCAACGTCGCGACCGAATTCCACCGCACCTGCGACGCGCTCGCCAATCGCTCCGGCTTCCGCATCGAGCAGGTCTCGCTGTCGGGTGAAAAGGAATTGAGCCGCAGCACCATCCTGGCGCTGGCCGGCATCGACGAGAATTCCTCGCTGCTTTGCCTCGATGCTTCCGCGACGCGACGAACGCTCGCCGGCAATCCGTGGATCGCCGAGGCCGCCGTTTCGAAGCTTTATCCCGGCCGGCTGCAGATCGACATCAAGGAGCGCGCGCCGCTCGCGCTCTGGCAGAAAGACGGCCGCATGCACGTGATCGCGGCCGACGGCACCGTGCTCGAGGAATTCACCGGGCTGCGCTACGCCGGCCTGCCGCTCGTGGTCGGCGAGGGCGCGCGGATCAAGGCGCGCGATTTTCTCACGATGCTGGCGCGCTATCCGCTGATCCGTACCGAGGTCGAGGCTTCGGTGCTGGTCGCGCAGCGGCGCTGGAACATGCGCCTCAAGGGCGGCATCGACATCAAGCTGCCCGACGAGGACGTCGAGGAAGCGCTGCAGACGCTGGTCGCGCTCGATCGCAACAAGAAATTGCTGTCGCGCGACATCCTGATTGTCGATCTGCGCCAGCCAGACCGCGTCACCGTGCGGCTTTCCGACGAAGCGGCTGCGGTGCGCACCGAAGCGATGAAGCCGAAAAAGCCGGCCAAGAAAGCGGGCGCCGCATGAGCGTGCTCCATTTCGGCCTGACCCCGAAGATGAAGCCGGTATCGCCCAAGCGCGCCGCGACGGTGGCCGCGCTCGACATCGGCACCAGCAAGATCGTCTGTCTGATTGCTCGCCTCGCACCCAAACCGCCGCAGGACGTGCTGCGCCGGCGGAGCCACGGCGTCGAGATTATGGGCTTCGGCCACACCGCCTCGCGCGGCATGAAGGCCGGCGGGGTGATCGATCTCGTCGCCGCCGAAGAGATGATTCGCCAGGCCATCGACCTCGCCGAGAGCCGCGCCGAGGTTCAGATTGAATCGGTGGTCGTCTCGCTCTCCGGCGGACGGCTGGGCAGCGAGCGCTTCAATGCCAGCATCGACCTTGCCGGCAATTCGGTCGGCGACGGCGACATTGCCCGCGTGCTTGCCGCCGCCAGCCGCCATGTCGTGCGCGACGGCCGCGCGGTGCTGCATTCACTGCCGATCGGCTACGCGCTCGATGCCGCCAACGGCATCCGCAATCCACGCGGCATGGTCGGCCGCCGCTTCGGCGTCGACATGCACATGGTCACCGCCGAGGGCGCGATTGTCCGCAACCTGATGCTGACGGTCGAGCGCAGCCACCTGGAAGTGCAGGCGATGGTTGCCTCGCCCTATATGGCCGGGCTGTCGGCCCTGGCCGACGACGAGTCCGATCTCGGCGCCGCGGTGATCGACATGGGCGCCGGCACCACGACCATCGCCGTGTTCTCGGGCGGCCGTTTCGTTCATGCCGACGGGTTCGCGCTCGGCGGCCATCACGTGACCATGGATTTGGCCCGCGGCCTCAACGCCCGGGTCTCGGACGCTGAGCGAATCAAGACGTTTTATGGCAATGTTCTGGCCGGTGATTTGGATTCTCGCGACATGATCACCGTGCCTCCGGTCGGAGACGATGATCGTGAACCGCCCCAGTTCGTCTCCCGGGAAACAATCGTGAACATGATCAAGCCGCGCGTTGAGGAAATCCTCGAAATGGTGCGCGATCGACTCGCAAGCTCGCCCTTTGCGGCTGAGCCGCGCGCCCGCGTCGTGCTCACCGGCGGCGCATGCCAGCTGGTGGGGCTGTCCAATCTCGCGGCGAAAATTCTCAACCGGCCGGTGCGGATCGGGCGTCCGCTCGGCCTTGCAGGGCTACCGGATGCGGCGAAAGGGCCGGCCTTCGCGGTCGTGGCGGGACTGTTGGTCTACCCGCAGTCGGCGCATCTCGAACATTTCGAACCGCGGCGAACGCGGCAGTTGATGACGGGTACGGGCGGTTACATGCGAAAGGTCGGGCGCTGGCTGCGCGAAAGCTTCTGACCAGATGAAACATCACGCGGGCCGGTGGCGGACCGGGACGCACATGAGAGGCAAAGAATGAGCATCAATCTGAAGATTCCAGACATTCGTGAGATGAAGCCGCGCATTACCGTGTTCGGCGTTGGCGGCGCCGGCGGCAATGCGGTCAACAACATGATCACGGCGGGCTTGCAGGGCGTCGACTTCGTCGTCGCCAATACCGACGCGCAGGCGCTCACCATGTCCAAGGCCGAGCGCATCGTGCAGATGGGCATCCAGGTCACCGAAGGACTTGGCGCCGGCTCGCAGCCCGAGGTCGGGCGCGCCGCAGCCGAAGAAGTCATCGACGAGATCCGCGATCACCTCACCGGCGCGCACATGATCTTCGTCACCGCCGGCATGGGCGGCGGCACCGGCACCGGCGCTGCGCCCGTCGTGGCCCGCGTCGCCCGCGAGCTCGGCATCCTGACGGTCGGCGTCGTCACCAAGCCGTTCCAGTTCGAAGGCGCCCGCCGCATGCGCTATGCGGAAGCCGGCATCATCGAGCTGCAGAAGCATGTCGATACGCTGCTGATCATCCCGAACCAGAACCTGTTCCGGGTGGCCAACGAAAAGACCACCTTCGCCGACGCCTTTGCGATGGCCGACCAGGTGCTCTACTCGGGCGTCGCCTGCATCACCGACCTGATGGTCAAGGAAGGCCTGATCAATCTCGACTTCGCCGACGTCCGCGCGGTGATGAAGGAGATGGGCAAGGCCATGATGGGCACCGGCGAAGCCTCCGGTGAGAAGCGCGCCATCACCGCCGCCGAGGCCGCGATCAACAATCCGCTGATCGACGATGCATCGATGAAGGGCGCCAGAGGCCTCCTGATCTCGATCACCGGCGGCAAAGACCTGACGCTTTATGAAGTCGATGAAGCGGCGACCCGCATCCGCGGCGAGGTCGATTCCGACGCCAACATCATCGTCGGCGCCACCTTCGACGAGAGCCTCGAGGGCATCATCCGCTGTTCGGTGGTAGCGACCGGCATCGACACCGCCGGTGCCGCGCAAAAGCCGACTCCGGCCGAGACCCGCGCCGCCGAGATCACCAACAAGCTGCGCAGCGAAGCGCGCCGCGCCACCGAGCGGACCCGTGAGCCGGCTCCAGCCGTCGCGCGGGAACATGCTCCGGCGGCGAGGATCGAGGACTCCGCGCATGCCGCGGTTGCCGCCGCGATCCTTCCGCCGACTGCAATCGAGGACGTGGCGATCCGGCCGATGCCGGCCATCAAGCCCTCGCTGTTCGAGCAGCCGGGCGAACCTGCCGGGCAGACCGAGGCGCCGCTGCCGAGGACGTTCATCCCGCCGGCCGCGGAACGTGCACCGCTTCGCACGCCCCGCATGCCGCGCGTCGATGAGCTGCCGGTCCCGGCACAGAATGAAATCAGGGCGAGCCGTGGCGAGCTCGATGACGAGCATCCGGAGAAGCGCCGCATGTCGCTGATGCAGCGGCTTGCGTCGGTTGGCCTCGGCCGCCGCGACGAGCCGGCTCACGTTCCGCAGCCGGCGCAGCACGCCATGCCGCAGGTCAAACGCCCGGTGCGTCAGCGCCCGGCGGAAGGCCCGGCGGTCTCCGACTATGCGCCGCGACCCGCGCCGCAGGGCCTGGACGCTCACGGCCGCGCCGCGCCTGTCCACAGCCCCTCGGAAGAGGATCAGCTCGAGATCCCGGCGTTCCTGCGCCGCCAGGCGACCTGACAACAATCGGCGGCGCGCTCTGGGCCTTTACCCCCAGCGCGCCGCCAGCTTTTTATCTTGCTGAGAAACCTCGGTTTTTTTGTTGCGCACGAGCCGCGCAGCGTGATCCGCCTTCCGCGCGTCCCGTCGCAGGTAAGGTTAGGGAAGAATTAACCGACTCAAACCCGCTTAATTGCGGCAGAAACGGGTAACAGTCCGTAAGAAAGCGTGACTTTGAGCAAATCACTTGCTCGCCTAAGTTCGCGCCAGTGCAAGGGTTTTGACTTCGGGGGAGGTCAAGGTCCGCGTACGACCTGGCACCGCAGCTTGGTCGAAAACACGGCCCAAATCGGGCCGCTTGGAATAAGGGGAAGGGGCCGCACGGCACGCTTGCAGTGCGGAAGGGTGAATGAAGGGCGCCAAGCAGACAACGCTCCGCGACCACACCGCCGTGTTCGGCGTCGGTGTTCATTCCGGACTTTCCGCAACCGTCACGCTCCATCCGGCCGATCCGGACAGCGGCATCACATTCCTGCGGACCGCGACCGCCGATCGTCCCGAACGGGAGATCAGGGCGGATGTGCGCGCCGTCACCGCCACCGAATTCGCCACTGTCCTCGGAGATTCATCGGGCCCGCTGTGCTCGACCGCGGAACACTTGCTCGCCGCTCTGCGCGGCCTCGGCGTCGACAACGTTCTGGTCGAGATTGACGGCAGCGAAGTTCCAATCATGGACGGCAGCGCGGCGCCCTTCGTCGCCGCGATCGAACAGGTTGGCATCGTCACGCAGAACGCGCCGCGCCGCTGCATCGAAGTGCTCAAGCCGGTGCGCGTCATCAAAGGCGATGGCGTCGGCGAGTTGCGGCCGTATTCTCACGGCTTCCGGGTCGAAGCCGAGATCGAATTCTCCAACCAGCTGATCGGCAAGCAATCCTTCGCGCTCGACATCGATCCGGCGAGCTTCCGCCGCGAACTGTCGCGCGCCCGCACCTTCGGCTTCATGCGCGACGTGGCGAGCCTCTGGAAGGCCGGCTACGCCCTCGGCGCCTCGTTCGAGAACACTCTGGTCGTGACCGACGACCGTATCCTCAATCCGACCGGCCTTCGTTATCCGGACGAGTTCGTGCGCCACAAGGTGCTCGACGCGCTCGGCGACCTTGCGCTCGCCGGTGCGCCGCTGCTCGGCTGCTATCGCACCTCGAAAGGCGGTCACCGCCTCAATCACGCGGTTCTGTCGGCCCTGATGGCGGACCCCACGGCGTGGCGGCTGATCGATATGCCCGCGGCCAAGGCCCGCATCCGGGGTCATGCCGACGTTGCGACCGGGCTGGTCGCGCCGGCCTATGGGCCGGAAGTGTCCTGAAAACCAGCGCTTTTTCCGCCTTAATCACGCCGGGATGCAGCCCTTAATAACAGGCCGCTGACAGGGTATTTTGCGATGTCAGCAAGGGGATACATGAGGCTTTCCAACCTCCGGACCTGGTCGCGCCGCGACGCGCAGCCTGACGACGCTTTTGGCGGCGGCAGCGCTTGGCGTCGCGCTTGGCTGGCTGCAACCTGTTCGACAAGGACAAGGTGCTGCCCGACGAGCCGGCCGACAAGCTCTACAACGAAGGCCTTTACATCCTCAACGAGAAGAAGAGCTCAAAAGAGGCCGCGAAGAAGTTCGAAGAAGTCGATCGCCAGCATCCGTATTCGGAGGTGGCGCGCAAATCGCTGATCATGTCGGCCTACGCCTACTACCAGGGCGGCGAGTATGAGGAAGCGATTACATCGGCCAAGCGTTACGTGACGCTGCACCCCGGCAGCGCGGACGCTGCCTACGCGCAATATCTGATTGCATCGTCCTATTACGACCGCATCCCGGACGTGAATCGCGACCAGAAAGGCACCGAGCAGGCGCTGCAGGCCCTCGAAGAGGTGGTGCGGCGTTATCCGACCAGCGAATATGCGACCGCTGCAAAACAGAAGCTCGAAGTCGCGCGCGACCAGCTCGCCGGCAAGGAAATGGTGATCGGGCGCTATTACCTCGACCGCAAGGATTTCCCCGGCGCGATCAACCGTTTCAAGATCGTCGTGACCAGATATCAGACCACGCGCCAGGTCGAGGAAGCCCTGATGCGGCTGACCGAGTGCTACATGGCGCTCGGTATCGCGCCGGAGGCGCAGACCGCGGCCGCGGTGCTCGGCCACAACTTCCCGGACAGCCCCTGGTACAAGGACGCCTATAACCTCGTGAAATCCGGCGGCAAGGAACCCCACGAGGACAAGGGCTCGTGGATCAGCCGGGCCTTCAAGAAGGTCGGGCTGGGCTAATCCGGGTGTCATGGCCCGCGAAGGCGGGCCATCCAGTAAACTCAGGTGATTCTGTGAACACCGCAGGCGCGGTGGTTACTGGATCATCCGCTTTCGCGGATGATGACGCCGAGGACCTTGGCCCATGCTCTCCCGCCTCTCCATCCGCGACATCGTGCTGATCGACAAGCTCGACATCGACTATGTCGGCGGGCTTGCCGTGCTCACCGGTGAAACCGGCGCCGGCAAGTCGATCCTGCTCGACGCGTTCGCGCTGGCGCTCGGCGCCCGCGGCGATGCCGCTTTGGTGCGGCAGGGCCAGGAGCAGGGGCAGGTGACGGCGGCGTTCGAGATCGCGCGCAAGCATCCGGTTCGCGCGCTGCTCAAAGAGAACGGCATCGAGGACAATGACGATCTGATCGTGCGCCGCGTGCAGTTCGCCGACGGCCGCACCAAGGCCTTCGTCAACGATCAGCCGGTCAGCGTGCAGACCCTCAAGCAGCTTGGCGAAGCGCTGGTCGAAATTCACGGCCAGCATGACGATCGCGCGCTCACCGATGCTGGAACGCACCGCCGCCTGCTCGACGCCTTTGGCGGGCTGGATGGCGACGCCTGCCGCGTCACCGCCTTGTGGGAGGCGCGCCGCGCCGCGGTCGAAGCGGCGGAGGCGCATCGCGACAGCGTCGCCCGCGCCCAGCGCGAGGCCGATTATTTGCGGCATTCGGTGGAGGAGCTGACCAAGCTCGCGCCGCAGGCCGGCGAGGAGACTGCATTGGCGGACCGCCGCGCGGCGATGATGGGTGCGGAAAAAGTCGCCACCGATCTGCGCGAAGCCCATGACGTGCTGGCAGGCGCGAATTCGGCGGTGCCGGAATTGTCAGGCGCGGTGCGGCGGCTGGAGCGGCGCTCGCAGCAGGCGCCGCAACTGATCGATCCGGCGGTGAAGTCGATCGACAGCGCGCTCAATTCGCTGGAAGAAGCGCGCACGCATCTCGAAACCGCGTTGCGGATTGCCGATTACGATCCGGCGGAGCTTGAGAGGATCGAGGAGCGGCTGTTTGCGCTGCGCGCCGCCGGCCGCAAATACAACGTGCCGGTCGATGAGCTGGCGGCGCTGGCGCAGAAATTCCAGGCCGACCTCGCTCTGATCGATGCCGGCGAGGAGCGGCTCAAGCTCCTTCAGGCCGCGGTCGACAAGGCCGAGGCGGAATATCGGGCCACCGCGGCTGCGCTGGCGAAGGCGCGCCGCTCGGCGGCGGCGAAACTCGACAAGGCGGTCAACGGCGAGCTCAAGCCGCTCAAGCTCGAGCGGGCCAAGTTCTCGACCCAGATCGACGAGGTGGAGGCGGGGCCGAACGGCACCGACCGCGTCGAATTCTGGGTGCAGACCAATCCCGGCACGCGGCCCGGGCCGCTGATGAAGGTCGCCTCGGGCGGCGAGCTGGCGCGCTTCCTGCTCGCGCTCAAAGTCGTGCTGGCGGATCGCGGCTCGGCGCCGACCCTGGTGTTCGACGAGATCGATACCGGCGTCGGCGGCGCGGTGGCGGATGCGATCGGCGCCCGGCTCGCGACGCTCGCCCGCGGCGTGCAGGTGCTCGCCGTGACGCATGCGCCGCAGGTCGCCGCCCGCGCCAACCGGCACTACGTCATCAGCAAGGACGCGCTCGACAAGGGCAAGCGGGTCGCCACCCGCGTCACCGAGGTCGCGGCCGATCACCGCCGCGAGGAGATCGCGCGCATGCTGGCGGGCGCCGAGATCACCAATGAGGCGCGCGCCGCGGCGGAACGCTTGATTAAAGCCGCCAGCTGATCCATCTGCTCGCGTATGGCGTCCCGCGACAACTCAACGGTCGAAGTCGATCAGCTCACGCCGGCCCAGGCCAAGGCCGAGCTGATGCGGCTCGCGCTCGAGATCGGCGCGCACGACAAGCGCTATTACCAGGAAGACGCGCCGGCCGTCAGCGACGCCGAATATGACGAGCTGCGCAAGCGCAACGCCGCGATCGAGGCGCGCTTTCCGGAGCTGATCCGCGCGGATTCGCCGTCGAAACGGGTCGGCGCCGCGCCGTCGCGCGGCTTCGCCAAGGTGCGGCACGCCGTGCCGATGCTCTCGCTCGACAATGCGTTCAACGACGAGGACGTCGAGGACTTCGTCGGCCGCATCCGCCGCTTCCTCAAGCTTTCCGAGGATGAGGAGATCGCGTTCTGCGCCGAGGCGAAGATCGACGGCCTGTCGATGTCGCTGCGCTACGAGGATGGCGAGCTGGCGCGCGCGGCGACCCGCGGCGACGGCGCGGAGGGCGAGGACGTCACCGCCAACATCAAGACGCTGGAGGACGTGCCGCACAAGCTCAAAGGCCGCAACGTTCCGGAAGTCTGCGAGGTGCGCGGCGAGGTCTACATGACCAAGTCGGCGTTCCTGAAGCTCAACAAGGCGCAGGCTGAGGCTGGCGGGCAGATCTTCGCCAATCCGCGCAACTCGGCGGCCGGCTCGCTGCGGCAGAAGGACCCGAAGGTCACCGCGTCACGCCCGCTCGGCTTCTTCGCCTATGCGTGGGGCGAGATGAGCGAGATGCCGGCCGATACCCAGATGGAGATGATCGGCTGGCTGGAGAAATGCGGCTTTACGACCAATCCGCTGACCCAGCGGCGCAAGGGCGTCGAAGGCCTGCTCGCCTTCCATAAGGAGATCGAGCAGCGGCGCGCCAAGCTCGACTACGACATTGACGGCGTCGTTTACAAAATCGACCGCCTCGACTGGCAGGAGCGGCTCGGCTTCGTCTCGCGCACGCCGCGCTGGGCGATTGCGCACAAATTCCCCGCGGAGCGCGCGACCACCGTGCTGCGCGACATCGAGATCCAGGTCGGCCGCACCGGCGCGCTCACCCCGGTCGGCAAGCTCGAACCGGTCGGCGTCGGCGGCGTGATCGTGCAGAACGTCACCCTGCACAATGAGGACGAGATCGAGCGCAAGGATATCCGGATCGGCGACACGGTGGTGATCCAGCGCGCCGGCGACGTGATCCCGCAGGTGGTGAGCGTCGTCACCGACAAGCGGCCGAAGGACGCCAAGCCTTACAAATTCCCATCAAAATGCCCGTGCCACCTGAAAACTCCCGTGGTTCGCGAGGAAACCGCGACCGGCGAGGAGGGCGCGCGCTCGCGCTGCACCGGCGAATTCGCCTGTCCGTTCCAGCGCACCGAGCACCTGCGGCTGTTCGTGTCGCGCCGCGCCTTCGACATTGACGGCCTCGGCGAGAAGCAGATCGCGCTGTTCTACGAGAAGGAGTGGGTCAAGGAGCCGGCCGACATCTTCACGCTGGAGAAGAAGCACCGGAAGGAGCTGCTGGCGGAGGAGGGCTACGGCGAAACCTCGGTGCGCAACCTGTTCGGCGCCATCGAGGCGCGGCGCGAGATTGCGCTGGAGCGCTTCATCTACGCGCTCGGCATCCGCCATGTCGGCGAAACGACCGCGCTGGCGCTGGCGCGCGGCTATGGCTCGTGGGACGACTTCCATGACGCCGCGCTGCAAGATCGCCAAGGGCGACGAAGAAACGCGGCAGGACATGGACAATATCGACCAGATCGGCATCACCGTGGTCGATGCGGTCGCCGGCTATTTCGGCGAGAGCCATAACCGCGCCGCGGTCGAGCGGCTGGTCAAGCAGGTCAAGATCCTCGACGCCGAGAAGCCGAAGAAAGATTCACCGATCGCCGGCAAGACCGTGGTGTTCACCGGCTCGCTGGAAAAAATGACGCGCGACGAGGCCAAGGCCACCGCCGAGCGGCTCGGCGCCAAGGCGGCCGGCAGCGTCTCGAAGAAGACCGATTACGTCGTGGCCGGTCCCGGCGCCGGCTCCAAGCTCAAGGACGCGCAGAAACACGGCGTGAAGGTCCTGTCCGAAGACGAGTGGCTGGCGCTGATCAGTTAGCCGTCGTTGTCCCGTCATTGCGAGGAGCGAAGCGACGAAGCAATCCAGTTATCGGAACAACGCTGGATTGCTTCGCTGCGCTCGCAATGACGGCAGTGGCCGCAGCTTTAGCGCCGCACCAGCGCCAGATACGACACCGCCGCAATCAGGATCACGCCGAGCGTCATCAGCGGGATCGGCAGTGGCGTCGCCGCGTGCACCAGGATCATGCTGATCGCCTGCGCGGCGGCGGCGCCGACCGCCATTTGCGTAAAGCCGGTAATGCCCGACGCGGCGCCGGCCGCATGCGGCACCACGCTGACCGCGCCGGCGATCGCATTCGGCAGCATGATGCCGTTGCCCAGCGAAATGATGATCTGCGGGCCGAACAGCAGCGCCGGGCCGGCAGCAGGAAACAGCGCGAAGCCGACGATCTGGCCCAGCACGCCGAGCACCTGGAGCGCCAGCCCGCCGAGGATCATGCGGCGCAGCCCAAGCCGCTGCGACAGCCGCGAGGCGATGAAATTGCCGCCCATGTAGCCGATCGAGGTGATCGCGAACCACAGCCCGTACTCGGCCGAGGTGCGCCCCATCATCGACACCACCGCGTGCGGCCCGCCGCCGATGAAGACGAAGAACTGCGCGGTGCCGAACCCGCCGCACAGCACGTAGCCGTGGAAGGTCGGGCTGCGCAGCAGCCGCGCCCAGTCGTGCCAGACGTTCGACGTCTCGCCGGAGACGGCGCGCGTTTCCGGCAAGGTCCGCATCGCCCAGATCAGCACCAGAGCGTTGAAGGCGCTTAAGAACACGAAAATCGACTGCCAGCCGAACACGGTGTCGAGAAAGCCGCCGAGCGCGGGCGCGAACATCGGCGCGATCACCATCACGGTGGTGACGAGCCCGATCATCGAGGCGGCGCGCTCGCGCTCGTAAAGGTCGCGGATGATGGCGCGGCCGATCACGATTCCGGTCGAGGCGCCGAGCGCCTGCACGATGCGGGCGATGATCAGCCACTCGACCGACGTTGCCGCGATGCCCGCGAGCGAGCCGAAGGTCGCGAGCCCAAGGCCGCCCAGCACGACCGGCCGGCGGCCGAAGCGGTCGGAGAGGGGCCCGAGGACAAGCTGGGAGACGGCGAGGCTGAGCAGGAAGAGCGACAGCGTGAGCTGCACGGTGGCGACGTCGGTGTGCATCAACTCGGTCAGCTTCGGCACCGCCGGCACCAGGATATTCAGCGACACCGGCCCGGTGGACGTCATCACCATCAGCAGCAGAAGCAGCGCGTAGGCGTGAGGACGCGCCGGAGCGTCGCTTGAGGGAGTGCGTGCGTCCATATTATTCCAGCGGCCGGGTCGCTGCTTCGAGCCATTGGCGGGTCGGCGCATCGACCAGCGGGCCGATCACGTCGCGCACGCGGCTGTGATAGCTGTCGAGCCAGGCGCGCTGCTTGCTGCCGAGCATCTTGGTCTCGATCAGCCGCCGGTCGATCGGCGCAAGCGTCAGCGTTTCGAACGCATTGACCGGCTTCTCCGCGCCGGCCGGCTCAGGCCCGGCGATCACCAGGACGAGATTTTCGATGCGGATGCCGTATTCCGCCGTCTTGTAGTAGCCGGGCTCGTTGGAGAGGATCATGCCGCGCCGCAGCGGCACCGTGCCGAGCTTGGAAATGCGCGCCGGCCCTTCATGCACCGAGAGATAGCTGCCGACGCCGTGGCCGGTGCCATGGTCGAAGTCGAGCCCGGCCTCCCACAGCGCGACGCGGGCCAGCGGATCGAGCTGCGCGCCGGTGGTGTTCTCGGGGAAAATTGCGGTGGCGATGGCGATGTGACCCTTGAGCACGCGGGTGAAACGGTCGCGCATTTCCGCGGTCGGGGCGCCGACCGCGAGCGTGCGCGTAATGTCGGTCGTGCCATCCTCATATTGCGCGCCGGAATCGATCAGAAACAGCTCGCCTGTGCCGATCTTGCGGTTTGAGGATTGCGTGACGCGGTAGTGGACGATGGCGCCATTCGGCCCGGCGCCGGCGATGCTCGGGAACGATATGTCCTTGAGCTTGCCGGTGTCGCGGCGGAACGTCTCCAGCGCACTGGCGGCGTCGATCTCGGTGAGCTTGCCGGCGGGCGCCTCCTTGTCGAACCAGGCGAGAAAGCGCGCCATCGCCGCGCCGTCGCGCTGGTGCGCCGCGCGGGCGCCGTCCATCTCGGTGCGGTTCTTCACCGCTTTCATCAGGGTGATCGGATCGGCGCCGCGCGAGACCTTGCCGCCATGCTCCTCGATGCGCTGTGACAGGGCCTGCGCCGCGCTGGCGCGATCGAGCCGCACAGTCTTGCCCTTGAGTGCGGTGAGGTCCTTTTCGAGCGCCGCCGGCTCGCGCACATCGGCGAGATCTTCCAGCGCGGCGCGTGCGGCATTGTCGAGCTTGCGGCCGTCGAAATAGACGCTGGGCCGGCCCTCGCGCGGGATCAGCGACATCCCAAGCGGCAGGGGGGTATGGCCGACGTCGCTGCCGCGAACGTTATAGGTCCAGGCCAGGTTTTGCGGGTCGGACACCAGCAGCGCATCGAGCCGCGACTTCGCCAGCTCGGCGCGGATGCGCCCCAATTTGTCGGCGCTCTGTTCACCGGCAAACTTGATGTCGTGCAGCACGACCTTGCCGGCGGGCGGCGCGGGACGGTCGCCCCACAGCGCATCGATCGGATTGTCTTTCACCGCAACCAGCGACGCACCGGCGGCCTCGCACGCTTTCGCGAGCTTCTCCGCTTGCTCGGCAGTGTGCAGCCACGGGTCATAGCCGAGCTTGGCGCCGGCCTTGAGATTGTTGTCGAGCCATTGCTCGGGAGGATTTTCGACCAGGTGCTCGATGTCGAACACCTTGGTGTCGGTCTGCGCGCGGGACTGCACCGTGTAGCGGCCGTCGACAAACAGCACGGCACGGTCGGCGAGCACGATGGCCGCGCCGGCCGAGCCGGTGAAGCCGGTCAGCCAGGCCAGCCGTTCGTCGCTCGGCGGCACATATTCGTTCTGATGCCGGTCGGCGTGCGGCACCACGAAGCCATCGAGGCCGCGCTTCTTGAGCTCGGCGCGCAATTTCGCGACGCGGCCGGCGACTTCGCCGCGCTCGTTGCGATCCTCGAATGTCTGGAATTTGGCCTCGAACATCGGGCGGGCACTCTATGGGCGGGGCCTGCGTGCGGCAACACGACCTCGCCGCATTGTGAGCGTGACCCAGTTCTCTAGGATTTCATGATGCTCCAGAACAAGTCCTTGTGCCGCATAAGCGCTCTGCGCGGCATTGGCCTGATCGGGCATAAGGCCTGACAAAATGACGTAGCCGCCGGGCGCAAGGCGTTGGACGAGAGGTCTCGCCATCCGGGTCAGCGGCGCGAGCAGAATATTGGCCATGATCAGATCGAACGGGCCGCGCCACGGCAAGTGCGCGCCGCGCGTCGCCGACCGCGAATGTGACGAAAGCGCCGGCGCGATTATGAAAGGCATTGCCGCGCGCGACCTTCACCGCCACCGGATCGATGTCGCTGGCAAAAACCTTTCGGCGGAACCGCCGCGCAGCGGCAATCGCCAGCACGCCGGTCCCGGTGCCGACGTCGAGCACGCGACGAAAGCGCCGCCGCTTTGCCAGCCGATCGATCGCGAGCAGGCAGCCGCGGGTGGTGCCGTGGTGTCCGGTGCCGAAAGCGAGCGCCGCTTCGATCTCGATGCCGATCGTGTTGGCGGGGAGGGCGGTGCGATGATGCGCGCCATGCACGGTGAAGCGGCCGGCGCGAACCATGGGCAGGCCTTCGAGGCTCGCGGCCACCCAGTCGCGCTGTTCGATCGATGTCGAACTGCAGAGCGGCTGCGGCTTGCGGCCCCGCTTGTTCGCCGACCATCGCTCGAACGGCCGACTGGTCCGGCGCCGCCTCGAAGGTGATCTCGACCGCCCAGCGCCCGTCCTCGCGCTCGAACGCGGCAATTGCGCCATCATCGGACACCTCGCCCAATGTGGTGGCGAGGCGGCGGGCGGTCTGCTCGTCGCAGTCGAGGCGGGCGATGGTGGTGGTCATTGCAGGTTGTTATTCGCGGCGGTCGTCGTTATGTGACGCCGCAATGTCTATCAAACCTGCAACGGATGCCGAAACCGCCGCGCTTGCTCTGGCGGCGCGCAATGGCTGGCCGGAGGAGCTGCGGACGTTTCTCGACCGCTATCCGCGCGAAGTGTGGGCCGGGCACGAAAACCTCGGCCAGATGTGCCAGTTCTGGCTGTCGCGCCACAACATGTTTCGCGAGCTTGCGGCCGCGATCGAGGATGCGATGACGCGGTATCGCGACGGCAAGGTCGGCGCGGAGGAATTCGTCAACTTCTTCGCGCCGCGGCTGCAATTCTTCCTCGAGCAGTTGCACGCGCATCATCAGATCGAGGACTTCCACTACTTCCCGATCTTCCGGAAGGCGGAGCCGCGGCTGCTCGCCGGCTTTGATGTGCTGGAGGCCGACCACGCGACGCTGCATCACGACATTGATTCGACGGTCTCGGCCGCGAACGGATTGCTGCAGAGCTTCTCGGCCGATGCGGACACGCTCAAACGTGCTGCCGACACTTATGCGAACGCGTCAGGGCGCTCTGTTCAAAGGCCTGAAGCGGCATCTCGATGATGAGGAAGATCTGATCGTGCCGCTGATCCTGGATCGCAGCGAACACAAGCTCGGTATCGGGCACTGAGGCTAGTTGGTCTCGCGGATGCGCGGCCGGACGCGATACGTTTCGAAGAAGGAGCGCGGCGGCGGACGCGGCGAACAACGCCGCCTCACGATCCGTCAGGCTGTCGATCGGCAACGTTTTGATCGCGATATTGGCTGGCTGGAGACGGTAGGCCGCATCACGAACCTTGACGCCATCCACCGGCGCGGCTTGCGCCAGCGTCCAGGCGAACAGCGTGATGAGCATGACGGCGAACGCGAGCAGCAACCGCGAGACTGCCGGCGCTGTCACTCGTCAATGCGATGCTTTTGACCCGCCGCGTCACGTTCAGCCTCCGAGACCGGGTGGGGCGCAAGACGCTCCGTTGCGGTCGCAGGCTTAATCGGCTGGACGGGTTTTTAGTTCCGCTCACATTAGCGCGAGCTATGCGCTAATAGCGGCGCTCGCGGAGAAACTCGCCAAAGCCGGAACCCCGCGTGGTCCGCTCGTACGGGTAATAAGACCCGCCATTGAAGTCGTTGCCCCGCGGATCACGAGCCCGCCAATGCGTCGGCAGCGGCTCGGCCACATAGCCGTCATCGCCATACGGATCGACCCCGCGCTTGGCGACCGGCTCGCCGGGCCCGCCGGGGATAGTTCCAGTGAGAACGACGCGCGTATTCGCCATCTTCTCCTCGCGCACCAGGCCCCAAAGGATGGCGGCGTTCTGCGGCGAGATGCGCACGCAGCCATGCGAGGCGGGGCGGCCCAGCCGCTTTATGTCGAAGCTGCCGTGAATGGCGTGGCCGTCCATCGTGAAGAAGATGGAGTACGGCATCGGTGCTTCGTCCCACTCCCGGCTGAAGTGGTCCTTCTCCATCCGGAACGGCTGGAACACGCCCGCCGGCGTGTCGTAGCCGCGCTGGCCGGTCGAGACCGGCCAGTCGTGGAGCGGCACGTCGTTGCGAGAGACGATCATGCGCTGCTTGGCTTTGTCGATCGTGATCAGAAGCATAGCGTCGCTCGGCCCGGCGAACACCGCCAGGCCGAGCATCGCAACGATCGCCGCCGCCATCAGGCGCATGCATTTACTGCCAAGGACAATACGTAACGCACTGAGGTGCCGTTCCGCCTTCGACCGTCTGAACTTCGGTCCAGGTCAGCTGGCAGCCGTCCTCGGTGATGCCTTCGCATACGTCGGCCGGGGCCGAAAGATAGGCGTAGGGGTAATAGGTCGCCGCGCCGACCGTGATGGGGGCAAGCGACGCCCAGCGCGACAAAGGTGCGCCAGCCATTGTCATAGCGCACGCGGTACGGCCCGCCGCGCCAATAGGTGTAGTTGCGGCCGCCATAGGCCCATTGGCCGCTGCCGGCGTTCCAGGCGCGAGCGCGGGCGCCGTCAAACTGGCGGCGCTCGCCGGTGAAGGTGACCTGCCGCGGCGCCGGGCGCGTCACAGTCGTGCGTGCGGTCGCCGGAGGGCGAGGTGGTGGTCTTGGTGCGCGTCGTTGCGCCGGACGGGCGAGTGGTCGTCTTGGTCCGCACGTCGGTGCCGCCGGGCCGGTCAACCGATCGCACGCGCGTCGTCGCGCCGGAGGGACGCGTGGTCCTTCTGGACCTTCACGTCGGCGCCGGCCCCCGGCCGGTTAACCGAGCGCGTCGTCGTCGTTGCGCCGGATGGCCGCGTGGTGGTGCGCGTCGTTCACCGTGGCGCCGGACGGGTCGTGGTCGTGCGTGCGTGGTGGTGCGGCCTTCACGGCCTCTCCTGCGCGGAGAATTCGGTGGTCGCTGCATCATTTGCCGAAGCAAATGTACAGCGGCGCAGTCATTGCGGCACAGGCAACGACGCCGGCCGCAAGCATGCTCGATATGCGGATCATGTCAGTCCTCTTTTCCGGCCCGGCGGAGTGCCGGGCCTAAAACTCGTTTCAGTTACCCGCCGCCAAGGGCGAGCGCCCAATAGCGGCGGCCGTTGGAAGCCAGCGCCGATGCAAGGCCGTAAGCCGATACGTCGCCGCGCAGCATATTTGCCCGGTGTCCCTTGGAGCGCGCCCATTGCCGGATCGCGCAATCCTCGCTGTCGCAGCCGAACGAGACGTTCTCCGCCGCGGTGGTGCCGAGATGCGCGACGCGCTGCTTGAAATTGGCGTGGTCGAGCCTGCCGCGGCCCGCCATGCTGGAGGCCTGATGCTGCGCCACGCCCGCGAGCGCCGGGGAATAGGAGAGCGCCGGCTTGCCGTTTTGGGCGCGGAATGAATTGAGGTCGAGCCCATGCGCGAGGCTCGGCGTCAGCGCCAAGGCGACGGCCGGAAGAACCGATCGGAACTCTGTGAAGTGCACGGGCGAGCAACGCCTGTTGGCTTCGACTTGTTCCACTGTCTTCCCACATAGGCCGGGAGGAGAACAGCATGTCCGAGCCCCTGGTCGTCGTCATTCCGCATTCGCTTGGAAAAGATGAGGCATTGCGCCGCATCAGGGACGGTTTGGGCCGCGCCAAGACCGAATTCGCCAGCCTGCTGACCCTCGAGCAGGAGGCCTGGCAGGGCGACCGGCTCGACTTCGCCGCCCGCTCGCTCGGCCAGCGCGCGGCGGGCTCCATCACGGTCTATGACGGCTCGGTGCGGCTCGAAGTGACGTTGCCCTGGCTGCTCGCCAAATTCGCCAAGGCGGCGCAGCGGGTGATCGGCCAGCGCGGGCAATTGATGCTGGAAAAGAAATGACGGCACCGGCCGTCATCCTGGGAGCATCCGAAAATGCGTCTCGCGAGGGCGACGGCCGGCGCTTACGCGAGACGCGCTCGGCTGCGCTCGCGTCCTCGGCGAGAGCGGGAAGGTGCCGTAATTGAAACAAACTGCGCGGGTCACCATAACCTTGGCTTACATCAGGCTGCGCTGATGGCCGCTCAGGGGGCATGATGCATCACCGGTCAATCCTGTCGCTGCTCTTCACACTGGCGCTCGCCGCGCCGGCGCAGGCCGGCAATCTCATTCCCGGCACCAACTGCCCCGCCTTCAAGGACGACACCTACTTCCACGCCGACATCTCCCAGCTCCCCAGGCATCCGCGCAGCGCCGCCTGGATGGCGAGCATGAATTCGGCCAACACCGATCTGCATCCCGACTTCGGCCCGTCATTCGGCGACCTGCCCAACGACATGCCCTACGGCATCCCGATCACCGTGGTCGACGGCAGCCAGGGCACGGTCAATGTCACGTTCCAGTACGCCGACGAGAGCGACAACGTGCCGTATCCGCTCGGCGCCTGGACCAAGGTCGAGGGCGGGCAGTACCAGAGCGGCGACCGCCACACCGTCACCGTCGATAGCTCGACCTGCCGGCTCTACGAGACCTTTGCGACGCGCCGGCAGGGCAACCAGTGGAGCGCCGGCTCCGGCGCGGTGTGGAATCTCAACGCCTACGCGCTGCGTCCGGACGGCTGGACCTCGGCCGACGCCGCCGGCCTGCCGATCCTGCCGCTCCTGCTTCGCTACGAGGAGGTGCAGGCGCGCAACATCGACCACGCCATCCGCTTCACCGCCGCGCTGACCGCGCGGCGCTACCTGTGGCCGGCGCGGCACCAGGCCGGCGACAGCAACAGCCAGAACGTGCCGCCGATGGGCGCGCGCTTCCGCCTCAAGCGAAATTTCCCGATCGCGGCCTACCGCGCCGACACCAAGGCCGTGCTGCGCGCGATGAAGAAGTACGGCATGGTGCTCGCCGACAACGGCTCCAACTGGTTCTTCCAGGGCACCGCCGACCCGCGCTGGGAAGGGATCAACGACATGCTCGACGAGCTCAAGTCGATCCCGGCGAGCGCGTTCGAGGCGGTCGATACGTCGAGCCTGATGATCAACCGCAACAGCATGCGGGTGGCGCCCTAGACGCCGCCCAGCAGGACAGTCCTCACGACAGCCGCTATAGTGCGGCACGGCTGCAAGCCGCGGGGGGACGATGTATTTACGCGTATTGATGGGCGCCATGGCGCTCATTCTTGTCGTTGCGCCGGCGCGCGCCGCCGAAGTCGGTCCCTGCACTGTCTTCCCGCCCGGCAACGTGTTCGACGCCGATATTTCCGCCCTGCCCAAGCATCGCAAAAGCGACGCCTGGATGAGGAACATGAAGCCGGCCAAGACGCTGTTCCCGGACTTCGGCCCGTCCTCCGGCACTGCGTTGCCGGCGCCCAATGGCATTCCGTGGACGACCGTTACCAATGCACAGCCGAACGCGACGATCTCATTCACCAACACGGCGGAGAGCGACGCGGGGCCGTACCCGATCCCCAACAACGCCGAGATCGAACGCGCGCCCGGCCGGCGCGTCGTCGTCGTCAACACCGACACCTGCATGCTCTACGAGATCGGCGGGGCGCGCCGCATCAACACCAGCTGGACCGCGCTGTCCGGCGCGACATTTGACCTCAACTCATACGCAATGCGCCCGAAAGGCTGGAGGTCGGCCGATGCCGCCGGCCTGCCGGTCTTTCCGCTCCTGCTGCGCTCGACGAGGTCAGTCGGGGACCAGCTCGACCATCCGATCCGCTTCACCATGACGCGGACGCAGACGCACTTCCTCTGGCCGGCGCGCCACCAGGCCGGCACGACAACCAGCCGCGACTTCCCGCCGATGGGCGCGCGGTTTCGCCTCAAGAGCGGCTTCGACATCACCGGCCTTCCGTTCCGACACCCAGGTGGTGCTGCGCGCGATGAAGACCTACGGCCTCGTCCTCGCCGACAAGGGCCACGACTGGTACTTCCAGGGCGAGGTCAACGACAACTGGCCGACCGCCATGATCGACGAGCTCAAGACCATCCGGGTGAGCGAGTTCGAGGCGGTGGATATCTATCCGATCGGGATCGCCAGCACAGCCTGAAGTGCAGCCGTAGCGGCGCCGGCCTGACGGTCACAGCGGCTTGCCCCGGATATCCGTCGCGCTGTCGATCCTGATCAGCACGCCGATCCCCTTGTCGGCGCCGGCATGCTCCTGCTCGCGCTTGTGCAGCTTGGCGAAGATCGCCTCGCGCATCGGCCCGCTCTCGTAAAGCTGCGCGGTGCCGAAGAAGCGCAGGAAGCCCGACTCCATCTTGCCGTCGCGCTGCGCCTTCATGTTCACGTACATGATGCAGACGCGCGGATCGCGCTTGAGGCAGTCGAGGATGGTGCCGCGCGTGCGCTCGAGATAGGCGAGGTGCTCCCCGTCGAACACGATCATCGAGCCCTTCGGCCCCATCACCGGCCCGCCGGGGCCATTGACGGCCAGCAGCAGCGGATAGCCGTCATCCCAGGCGGTGGTGATGAGGGAGATGATGTGGGCGGGGAGGGGCATAACCGACTGCGCCACACGTGAGCCAGGAAACGCGGTTTTGTCATGTTGGCAATAGTCGATTTTGGACTATCAAAATGAGGCGAATAGGTTTCGAGCGGCTGAGGCAGCCGAATGCCGAAATCCATTCATAGCTCTGAATATACAAAGCTGATCCGAAAACTGGTGGCCGAGCGGGAAAGGCGGGGGCTAACGCAGGCTGCGTTAGCCATTCAAATCGGAACCACCCAGTCAATTATTAGCAAAATCGAACGGCGAGAACGTCGATTAGACCTAGTCGAATTTCGGAAAGGTCGCTCGTGCGCTAGATATGTCGGCGGCAGCTTTGATCGAAGATCTGGAAGTTCGCGTGAGGAAGCGATGAGCTTCGTAAGCGATCTTCAAGAACAGTTCGAAGAAGAAGAAATTAGGACGGTCGGAACATCCTTTGGTGGTACGGTCGCGTCGCAGGGAAGCTACTCAGTTGTACGAATACGCGACTGGATACTAGAGAATTTCGAGGATCACGGCGGAGCCACCCCTGAATGTTTATCGGACCTAAAGGCTCAGCTACCGAAAACTGTCTTTAGAGGGGTCGTTGCGGCGGCGTTACGGTTTTCTTTTTTGATCGAGCTGACCGATTTGAAGGTCGGTTCGACAAAAATGAAAACGCGATGGCGACCTGGCCATATTTTGATGCCGCAACAGGGCTCTTTTTGTAACCTATCTCGCGCGTTTTCCAGCCTGGAAATGACCCACGATCTGCAGCGTTTACGAATTGTCTCGCTGTATTTCGAAAAGTATTGCGGCTCACATCGGAGTTAGTGACGAGTGAGGACGACATCAAATTCGTCGCTGGGCTCTTAAACTTCAACCGCGTGCCCTACGAGTACCTGGTTGTCTACGTAGCTCCCGGGGCGGCGGCGCCACACAACGCTGCAAATATTACTTGGTCCCTCAACGAGGACATAAAGTGGCTGGTGAAAGCCCGCCACCTATTGAGAATTTACGAGGGCGATTATTCGGCAGCGATTTGTTTGATCCAAAGTCGAAAGTTAGAGGTGAAAGTCTATAAACAGACCGTTCGCTCACCGGCAAAGATAAGACAAACAGGGCGAAAAAGTGGGAAGTGTTGTATGGCGATTTTCAGTTTGCGTCGTTGCCCGACTGTTGGTCCGTCGAGAGAAAGCTTACGGGCGACCTGGTATTTTTCGATAAATTTCCAGCAGACCTGCGCCAAAAATTTGTTGCGGCAAATCTTCTAGAAGATCGAGCACAAGTAACATGCTGTCCAGTCACCCTGGCTCCGCTCGACTTTGAAGCGTTTGCTCTTGCGATACCAATGCCGCACGGAAGGTCCGACTATCAGATTCGGGCACCTAACCCCGGGGAAGACATGTTGGGACAAACATCACGTGGCAATCAGCAGATGGCAATCGAATCCAAGGGGATCTAAACCTGACCGAGACGTTGGCGCTGCTGGACGCCATTCAAGTGCGGCGAAAGCCTAAGCAAGGCTAATTCTTTCGAAGCTTGCGCCCTGTTGTGGTCAATCCGATTTTCTCGCGGGCATCTCGCGCCAGTCTGCGGGCTTCTAGCCGCAAACCAATCGATCGCTCGACAAGAGTAGATATTTCTTCGCAAGCAGAGACCGATCTTGGGACAGGTAACTCCAGTTCGCGGATGCGGTCTCCTAGAGAGTTGATTATGTCCTGCGTGAATCTCTTCGCTTGAATTTGCCGCTGCAGAATGGGTGAGCTCGAATATCGCCAGCAAAAGAAATGGCGTAATGCGCGAGGTTAGTTGCTCAACTCGAATTTTGTAGATGTGACTTTGGATACTAGTTTTTTCTTCGCCCGGCATGACGATTGCGCACGTTCCAATAAGATACGTTCCATCGCGAACCATAAGAATATCAAGCGGGCGCACGTCCTGCTTTTTCGCATACCGGCGATAAATGCTTTCGTCTACTGTGTGCTTCGGATCGACTTTGATCTCCCAGTTGCTTAGGTCCGAGGTCCGGATAAAAGGCACCTCACCCGTTCCGTAACTGAGCTTTCCTAATTCATCTCCGGTCGCGAGTTGGATCACATTTTGATCCATCAGTTCTTGGAATCCGATCAGTTCATATTCGCTCTTCAGACTTTCAAGCTGCGTCTCAACTTCCTTGTCGTAATAATCGGTCGCCTCCCCCTACCGTG
>CAWBHU010000011.1:0-324262 GCA_963788805.1 uncultured Alphaproteobacteria bacterium | reverse complement strand
GCTCCCGGATGCTCGGAATCAGATACTCGTCGAACGCCCGCTGAAAATCATAGTCCGGCGCGAAGCCCCAGTCGCGCCGCGCCGCCTGGTCATCGACGTCTTCGGGCCACGAATCGACGATGGCCTGCCGCTTAGGTCGGTCTCCAGGCAATCGACGCATCCGGAAACGCCGCGACCGACCATGTCGTGGATCTCCTGCGCGCGCGGACTGAACGCCCTGACGTTCTAGGCCGTCCGCGTCAGCCGCTCGCGCGGCGCGTCCGCCAGCGTGAGCAGCGCGTCACGGCATCGGGCATCGTCATGAACGGAATGCGCGTGTCGGGACGGACGAAGCACGCATACGGCTCTCCGCGGGCGGCGGCATGGAGCATCTCGGGCGCGTAGTCGGACGTGCCGCCCGACGGCATGGTCATCGCCGAGATCAATCCAGGAAACCGGACGCATCGGAAGTCCACGCGGCCGCTGGCGTGCGCGGCCAGCTGCTTGTAGAACCGCGCGTAGTAGCGCCGAGGTGCTCGCAGTACAGCTTGTTGCAGCCGTACATCGTGCGCGGCGTGTTCCACTGGTCCTCGCGGATCACCCGACTCGCGTCTTCGTGGCGAGATCCGGCAAGCCGTACGCGGCGACCGACGAGGGATAGAGGAAGCGGACATCCCGGCCGTGCGACTCGCCTTCGCGCTGCGCGAACTCGAGCAGCGTCAGCGTGCCCTCGACGTTCACGTGATGCGCCGTGATCGGCGTGAACTCCGACCGCGTGGAGAGCAGCGCGGCGAGATGGAAGATGAGATCGACCTCGAACTCCGCGAGCACGCGCTCGAGCAGGTTGGCATCGGTGATCGAGCCGGTGAACTCGCGATGCACCAGCGTGTGGAGGTCGGGGTCGAGCGGCGCGAGATCGATCGTGACGATCGGGCGGAGCGGTCCCGCCAGGCGCGTGATCAGACCGTGGCCGATCTCACCGCCGGCCCCGGTCACGAGCGTGACCGGCGTGCGCACTAGGCCATGGCCCCAATGCCGCCATCAGGCGCTCGATCTCTTCGCGGACGCGAGCCAGATCGGCGAGGGTCCGCTCGGCCTCGCCGATCGTCGCGCTTGCAGTTCGTCGGCGCGAGGCACGCCGCCGCGCGCCACCTCGGCCGCCAGGTCGCTCGTCGTGGTCGCGCACGCCTCGCAATGGCGACCGTCTGCGCGTGCGCTTGAGATCTTGCGAAACTCCTGACGCTCCTGCGACGTCATGCCCGGCGCGCGATCCATCTCAAGTCGGATCGCCATCGAGCAAGTCGCCGAGACCGCCGAGAATCGAGCCGCCCTCTCGCCTCTTTCCGCCCGCGGCCGGCGCCGCCTTGTAGATGCGATCGGCCATGCGGCTGAACGGCAGCGACTGCAGCCACACGCGTCCGGGCCCGGTCAGCATGGCATAGAACAGGCCTTCGCCGCCGAACAGCGCCGTCTTGATCTTGCCGACGTACTGGATGTCGTAGCTCACCGACGGCTGCAGCGCGACGAGACATCCCGTGTCCACGCGCAGCGTCTGCCCGGCTTCGAGCTCCAGCGGATGCACGGTGCCACCGGCATGGACGAAGCAGAGCCCATCGCCCTCGAGCTTCTGCATGATGAAGCCCTCGCCGCCGAACAGGCCGACGCCGATCCGCCGCTGGAACGCGATGCCGACCGAGATGCCGCGCGCGGCGCACAGGAACGAGTCCTTCTGGCAGATCAGCGTCCCTCCCAGCTGCTTCAGATCCATCGCCAGGATCTTGCCGGGATAGGGCGCGGCGAACGACACCTGCTGTTTGCCGCCGCCCGATTGGTGAACACCGTCATGAACAGGCTCTCACCGGTCAGCAGCCGCTTGCCGGCGCCGAGGATCGCGTTCATCACGCCGCCGCCGCGACTGACCGCCATCGCCGAACACCGTCTCCATCGTGATGCCGGGCGTCATGTACATCATCGAGCCGGCTTCGGCGACGGCGCTCTCGCCCGGATCGAGCTCCACCTCGACGAACTGCATCTCGCTGCCGACGATGCGGAAGTCGATGTCGTGCGCGCGCCGTCCGGGCACCATCGGTGGCGGCGCGCGGCGCCGGCGCCCGCGGTGCCGGCGAGGAACGACGCGAGCTGCGGCACGTCCTTGAGCGGCGTCCAGTTCTTCAGCCCCTCGGTGAACACCAGCGTGTTCCCGTCGATCGTGCCGTTCCGCAGGTTGGTGATGACATCGTCCTGAGAGACGGGCCCGACCTGATGCCCGCCAATGGCCATGTACCACTGTTGTTGTGACATTCGGTCTCTCTCCGCGGGCTCACACCCGCGTCTCACGTCAAAACACCAACCACTATCCCCCACCTTACCGCCAGGCTGCGCGTCGATCCGGCTTGCGGCCTTCTGTTCGAGCTCCTGCACGGTCGCGACGTCGATGCCGAGCAGATTCGCGAGTTGCGCGAGATAGATACGCTCCGCGCCGCTTGGCTGTTCGTCACCGCGCACCATGCTGTACGCCAGCACGTACATCGTCGCGCGCTGGCCGTATCGCTGACGCCCGAGACGATCTCGGCGAGCGGACGCGGCTGCTGCATCTCGGCCTCGACGATCTCGCCGACGCCGGCCGTCTTCGCCTGATCAGAATCGCCGCCCGCTCGGTGTCGCTGACGCTGCCGTCGGCGTTGGCCGCGGAGATCGCCAGCCGCACGATTCGCAGTGCCTCGGGCGACACCGAGCCTCTGCGCCCCGAATTGGTAGAGGCGGCGGTGGAGGCCAGCGCCCGGGGAACCTCAGAGCGACATGACCGGACCCCCGGCCTCCGACTCCAGCAGACTGCTGCATGCGTCTCGAAGATGCCCCACGCCACGCCGGCCGCGGTGAGCAGCGTTGACGGTTCGTCCAGAACGATCCTCGCCCGCCGCCGGTCAGGTAGTTCGAGCGCGCGGTGGACCGCCGCCGCCCTGGCCGCCGAGCACGCTGCGAAGCACGCCTTGAGTCAGGAAGTGCGGATCCGCCAGTCCCCTACAGGTCCTCCCGACCGGCACCGCTGCCACCGGCTTCTCCGGCTCCGGCGTGAAGTCCTCTCCGGGGATTGATGAAGCGATCGCCTCGAAGTTGTATTGCTTGTCGTACAGCTGCCGATACCGGCCGTCGCGGCCAGCAGCTCGGCGTGCGTGCCGCGCTCGACGATCTCGCCGGCCTCGAGGACGAGAATCTGATCCGCGCTGCGAATCGTCGACAGCCGATGAGCGATGACGAACGTCGTGCGACCCGATCGCAGACGGCGCAGGCCGTCCTGAATCATCTGCTCGCTCTCACTGTCGAGGCTTGATGTCGCCTCGTCCAGGATCAGGATGCGCGGATCGGCCAGAATCGCGCGGGCGATCGAGACGCGCTGCCGCTGCCCGCCGGACAGCTTGATGCCCCGTTCGCCGACGATGGTGTCGTATCCGTTGGGGAACTGGCCGACGAACTCTTCGCAATGCGCGATGCGGCACGCTTCCTTGATCTCCTCGAGCGTGGCGCCCGGCTGCGCGTAGCCGACGTTTTCGGCGATCGTGCCGTCGAACAGGAAGTTCTCCTGCAGCACCGACGCCAGCTGCTCGCGGTAGTCCATCAGCCGCAGTCGGCGAGGTCCTGGCCGTCCATCGAGCACGCGACCCTTCGTCGGACGGTTGAACGCCATGACGATGCTGATCAGCGTGCTCTTGCCGGAGCCGCTCGACCCGACGAGCGCGGATGATGGCGTCCATCAGGCCGTCGGACTGCAGCGCCATCCAGGCCAGGCGGTTGTTGCGGCACTCCCACTGGGCAAGTTCCGCGGGCAGCGGCGCGTCCTCGACGCCCTCGACGCGACCGATCCAGCAGGCCAGGGGTTCCTCGCCCTCGGGCAGCGGGCCGAAGTCGTTGCGGCGCAGGCCACTCCGGCGCGCGTGCAGGGCATCGGCCTGGGCCTGCCGGCCGCGACCGAGCGCGGTGGTGGCGGTGTAGGCGCGCACCGCCAGCGGGCGCATCGGCACGGCGGCGGTGGCTGGAGATGCAGCGGGCGCGGAGTCGGCGGGCACGACGTTCCTGCGGGGGGCGAGGGGTGGGGGTGGGGGTGGCGAGTATAGCCAGCGCGCCGTCGTGCCCCGGCATGGGTCCGCGCCACATGCAATGCCGCGGTTCGCGTCCGGTTCAAGTGTCCCGGCGGCGGACAACGTGCGCGCTGGCGCAGCTGATCGACCAGCGGATGATCGAGCGGAGCAGCGTCTCTCAGGAGCAGCGTCTCTCAAGTACCGGGCCGCCGTAGAGCGGCGCGTGTCGCGACCGGGAACCGGTTCCGCACTCAAGTGCGACCACCGCGTGCAACGCACCCCTCCCAACCCGTCCGGCCCACTGGCACAGCCAGCGGGCGTTCGTCGGGCTGCGCGCCGTGGCTTGCAAGCAGCCCTCCTTACCCCCTTACAAGCAGGGGAGGGCGTAAAAAGCCGCGCCTACGGACGCCTCACGGCTTCAGGCAGCGGGCGAAGAAATCCTCGGTCAGGCGGTAGCGATGCAGCAGGTCCGCGCCCCTGCAGGCCGTGCTTCGCGCCCGGGTAGGTCATCAGCTCGAACGGCTGGCCGCGCTTCTGCAGTTCGCTCATCAGCGCGGTGGAGTTGGCGAACAGCACGTTGTCGTCGGCCATGCCGTGGATCAGCAGCAGCGCGGCGCATCGGGTCGCAGGCCGTCGAGGTGCTGCAGCACGCGCGCGTCGCGGTAGCCGTCGACGTTGCGCGGCCGGCAGGTCCATGTAGCGCTCGGTGTAGTGCGTGTCGTACAGCGCCCAGTCGGTGACCGGCGCGCCGGCGACGCCGCAGGCGTACTCGTCGGGCGCCTGCGCCAGCAGCATCAGCGTCATGTAGCCGCCGTTGGACCAGCCGTACACGCCGATGCGCTGCCGTCGACCCACGGCTGCGCTGCGCAGCCAGTCCACGCCCGCGCAGCTGGTCGGCGCACCTCCACCGTGCCCTGCTTGCCGTACAGCGCGCCGCCGAAGGCCGCGCCGCGGCGCGGCGTGCCGCGGTTGTCGAGCGAGAACACGACGTAGCCGTGCTGCGCCAGGTACTGGTTGAAGAAGTGCGTCGCCGCGCCCGGGCCAGCTGTCGGTCACGGTCTGCGAGGCCGGGCCGCCGTAGACGTAGACCACCACCGGATAGCGCTTCGCCGGATCGAAGCCGGCCGGCTTGATCAGGCTGTAGTGCAGCGGCGTCGCCGTCGGCGGCGGTGCAGCGTGCCGAACTCGATCGGGCGCTGCGCGGCGCGGTAGCGGCGCGTACGGGTGCGCCGGGTCGGCCGGGTCGTTGTCGACCAGCGTCGGCGATGCGGCGTGCCGTCGTCTGCGGAGCAGCGTCGATCTGCGGCGGCGTGGTCGGGTTCGACCAGTTGTCGACGTAGACGCTGGCGTTGTCGGCGAAGCTGGCGCGCGTGCATGCCGTCGGCTCGGCGACAGGCGCTCGACGGCTCGCCGCCGGCCAGCGGCACGCGATACACCTGCGCGTCCAGCGGCGAATCCTTGCCGGCGCGAAGTAGACGCAGGCCGGCGGCCTCGTCGACCGCGAGCAGCGCGTCGACCGGCCAGTCGCCCGACGTCAGCGCGCGCAGCGCTGCCCGTCGGCGTCGATGCACGTACAGGTGCTCGTAGCCGCTGCGCTCGCTGCTCCACAGGAAGCGGCCATCCGTCGAGGAAGCGCAGGTCGTCGTGCAGCGGCACCCAGGTCTTCGCGGTCTCGGTGACCAGCGTGCGCTGCTTGCCGGTCGGCCAGGTCGGTCTCGACCAGTTCCAGCCTGCGCTGGTCGCGCGACTGGCGCTGGAAGGTCAGGTGCTGCGGATCGCGCCAGTCCACGCGCGCGAGGTAGATGTCGGGTTCGTGCCCAGGTCGATCCACTGCGGCTGCGCGCCCGCCGCGCGGCGCGATGACGCCCAGCTGCACGCGCACGTTCGGTCGCCGGCGGCCGGATAGCGCTGCTCGACGACTTCGGTGCGGTCCGGATACACCTCGTAGCGCTTCTGCACCGGCACCGGCGTTTCGTCGATGCGCGCGAAGGCGATGGCGCGAATCGTCCGGCGCCCACCAGTAGCCGGTGTGGCGGTCCATCTCCTCGTCGGCGACGAACTCGGCGACGCCGTTGCCGATCGTGTCGCTGCCGTCGCGCGTCAGCTGCATGCTCGCTGCCGCTGGCCAGGTCGATCACCCACAGGTTGCGGCCGCGCATGAAGCTGACGAAGCCGCCCTTGGGCGACACCTTCGGATCGGTGGCGAAGCCTTCGCCGCTGGTGAGCTTGCGCACCGCGTCCTTGCCGCGCTTGCGCAGGTCGTACAGGTACAGCTCGCCGCCGAGCGGGAACAGCAGCGACTTCGCCGTCCGGCGACCACTGGTATTCGACGATGCCGCTGACAGCGCGGCGATGCGCTGGCGCTCGCGGCGCGCCTTCTCCTCGTCGCTCAGCACTTCCTCGCCGGGCAGCACGACGTCGGCGAGTCGACCAGCAGCGCGGCGCTGGCCGCTGGCGACGTCGTAGGCCCACAGGTCGAGCCGGTTGCGGTCGTCGTCCTTGCCGCGCAGGAAGGTCACGCGCGTGCCGTCCGGCGCGATCTCCGGCTTGACCAGGCTCGGGCCGGACAGCGGCGCATCGCCGGCGATCGCTTCGAGCGTCAGCGGGCGGGCGGTGGAGGGCGCGGTCTGCGCGCTGGCGGGGCTCCACAAGCAGGCTCGAACAGGCGAAAAGGGCGGCAATCCAGGCACCGGGTCATGGGTCGTTCATTCAGCCGGACAGGCCCGGAGTGTACGTGGATGGCGCTGTGCGCTTTCCGGCCCCTGCCGGCACGGCCGTCGTCGTTAACGTTCGTGAGCACCGGACGCCGGAACCTGAACAGGCCTCGCCGCTTAGAGTGACGGCGTTGTGAAAGGGGCGACCGCGCCCCCCACTGTGGAGCCGATGACCGCCAGCGCCGCCCTCCTTCCAGCCCACCGTGCATTGCGGGCTGCCACCACCGACGCCCATGCCCGGGTGGATGCGGTGCTGGGCGGTGGGCTGCGATCCATGGCCGATTACGGGGCCTACCTGCGGGGCATGCACGGGTTTGTACGCGACGGCCAGGCCGCGCTGGCGCATGTGTCCCACGCCTTGACGACGCAGCGCAGCCAGCTGGAACGACGACTGCGAGCTGCTGGAGATCGTGTTGCCGGCCGACTTCGAGACGGTGACGCTGACGAAATAGTCAGTGCCGCCACTCCGGCTTCGGCACCGGAGTCCACGTCCGCTTGAGCTTGAGATCATCGGCAATCGCATTGGCCGCGATGTAGCCCGCCGCGCCGTTGGCGCCGCCGCCATTGCCCGACGACGAGCCGCACAGATAGAGCCCCTCGACCGGCGTGCGCGAGCCCGGCATCAGCGGATGCGGCCGGTTGATGCCGAGCTGGTTCGGGATATAGGCGCCCATGCGCACCGCGCCCTGCACCATGTTGACGTTGTGACGCGAGAGATCGCGCGGCGTGTAGAGGTAGCTGCCGATGATGTTGTCGTCGGTGAGGTTGTCGGCGTATTCGCGCCAGACTTCGAGCAGCCGCGCCGTGTATTGCTTGCGGTTCTTCTCCCAATTCTCCGGATCGCCATCGACCGCGAACGGCGCGAACGGCCACCAGAACGCGGTGTGCTCGCCCGGCGGCGCGTAGGTCGGATCGAACGCGCTGTTGCAGGCGCCGTTGCCCATCAGAATTTTCGGAAGCTTCTTCTCGGCGCATTCGCGGAAACAGCTCTCGACCTCCTCAATGTCGTCCATGCCGAAGAAGATGTTGTAGGCGCGGGCGAAATCCGGATCGAATTTCTCGGCGCGATAGTGCGGCGCCTGCTTGAGCGCGAGATGCAGCGTCACCAGGCTGTGATTACCCCAGTGCCAGCTCTTGGCCTTCTCTCGCACCGGCTCGGGGAACAGGTCCTCGCCGGCCATCCGCAGCGTACCGGGAAAATCGATCGCGCTGGCGACGATCTTCTTCGCCTCGATCGTGCGGCCGTCCGCCAGTTTAACGCCGGTGGCGCGGCCGTTCTTACAGGTAATTTCCTTGACGTCGGCGCCGGTGATGACGTCCCCGCCGCCCGCTTCGACCACCCGTTGCAACGCCTGCGCAATCGTCACCGCGCCGCCGATCGGCAGGCCGAAGCTCGCGATGTTGGCGAAGATCGCCGGAAACACCAGGCCAGCGCCGGGCACGTTCTCGGTCGTGATGACGTGCATGTAGGACGTGAACAAGGTGCGGATGCGCTCATCGACGAAGTGCTTGCGCACCACGCTGAACAGGTCGTGCTGCGCGTGGCTGAGCAGCTCCTTGCCCTTGGCGCCGGACAGCGCCTCGACGATTTGCTCGCGCGGCATCGGCGCGTTGTAGAGCAGCGAGGCCAGCAGCGGCCGCATCTCGATACAGTACGTGTTCCACAATTCGCGGAAGGTCTCGGCGTCCTGCTTGGAGAAGCGCGCCAGCGATTTGCAGGTCAGATCGAGGTCGCGGTGGATCACGACGCAGGTGCCGTCGCGAAACGCCGCGCCCTGCTGCACCGGCGGCTGGATGTAGGAGAAGCCGTAGCGCACCAGCTCCAGATCGTTGACGAGTGGGCAGTGCCCCATGCCCATGAAGAAGCTGGCATGGGTGTTGAGCCGGAAGCCCGGCAGCGTCGTCGCATCGGTCGAGGTGCCGCCGCCGATCTTGGCGTTGCGCTCCAGCACCGCGACCTTCAACCCGGCGCGCGTCAGATAGGCGGCCGTCGTCAGCCCGTTGTGTCCTGCGCCAATTACAACCGCGTCGTAGGCCGTCATGTGTCCTCGCTGTCAGGCAGAAAGCCTAACGTGGGCCGAAAGGCGTCACAACGCGCCTTGCCAAACAAGTGCCGTCAATGATCGACTAAGTGCGCAACAAAGCGCCGCGTCTTTCATCGGGAGAAAGCCATGACCGTGACCAAGCTCGATCGCCGCACAATGCTGATGGCGACGAGTGCATTCGCCGCCGCGACAATGCTGCCGCGCGGTGTCGCAGCGCAGGGTGCGGCTCCCGGCACACCGCCTGCGCGCGCCGAGTTCGTGATCCGCGGCGCCTACGTGCTGACGATGGATCCGGCGATCGCCGACCTGCCGACCGGCGACGTCCATGTGCGGGACGGCGCGATTGTCGCCGTGGCGCCGCGCATCGAGGCCGGGTCCGCCATCAGCATCGACGGCAAGGGCATGATCTGCATGCCCGGGCTGGTCGAGACGCACTGGCATCACTGGACCAACATCCTGCGCTCCTTCATGCGCGCCGAGGATCCCCAACGCACCTACTTCCCGGTCACTGCAAAGTACGGACCGCATTACACGCCGGAGGTCAGCTACCGCAGCGCGCGCATCGGCCTTGCCGAAGCGCTGTCGGCCGGCATCACCACCACGCAGAACTGGAACCACAACACGCGCAGCTACGAGCATGCCGAAGCCGAGATGCGCGCCATGCACGACATCGGCATTCGCGGCCGCTTCGCCTATGGCACTCCGCAGGGCCACCCGAACGACAAGCCGATGGACTTCGCCGGGCTTGAGCGCGCCAAGCGCGACTGGAGCAAGGAAGACGGCCTGCTGCTGCTCGCGATCTGCTCGCGCAGCGTCGACAACGCCAATGCCGGAACGCGCGGCACGATCAGCCCCGACCTTGCAAAGATGGAATGGACCAAGGCGCGCGAGCTCGGCCTGCCGATCACCATGCACACGTCGGGCATCGGCGGCATCAAGGTGCTCGACGAAGCCGGCCTGCTCGGCCGCGATGTGCAGCTCGTTCATCCGCTCAACACGACCGCCGAGGAGCGCGCGGCGATGGCGCGCAACGGCGCGAGCTACAGCATCTCCCCGGTAGGAGAAGCGCGCCGGCCGGCCGAGATTCAGTTCGTCGAAATGCACGAGGCCGGCGTCAAGATGAGCCTGTCGGTCGACCACATCACGACCTACGACGCCAATCTGTTCGACTCGATGCGCTTCCTGGCGACGGTCGTGCAGCACAAGCACGGCAACAAGTTCAAGCTCACCAGCAAGATGCTGGTCGAGATGGCGACGATCGGCGGGGCGCGCGACCTCGGCTTTGGCGACAAGGTCGGCTCACTGACGCCCGGGCAAGCGCGCCGACATCATCCTGCTGCGCCGGACCGACCTGAACCTCGCTTTCGCCGATCCCTATGACGGCCTCGTCACCCTCGCCCAGCCCGCCAATGTGGACACGGTGATTGTCGATGGCCGCATCCTGCGCCGGCGCAACCAGTTCACCGCGCTCGATATGCCAAAGATGATGGAAGAGACCGCGGAGTCGGTCGAGTTTCTCAGGTCGAAGGCGGGCTAACGCACGCCGATGCCGCTCATGAAATTCTGCCGGATGCGGACCGGGTCGCGTTCGACTTCACCGACGCCCGGCTGATTATCGATCCGCGCGGCGATCAGGCTCGGCCCGCCGGACAGCGCTTCTTTCACGCGCCGGTCGAAGTCATCCTCGTCGGCAGCCCAATGCGCGCGGGCAATTCCGGAAGCGCGGGCAATTTCAACGAGATCAGCAGCGGTCGTCGCGGTCGGTTGCGAGCCGGTGATCTGATAGATGCCGTTGTCCCAGACGATGATCGTCAGATTCTTCGGCGCGCGAACGGCGACGGTCGAAAGACAGCCAAGCTGCATCAAGAGCGAGCCGTCGCCCTCGAGCGCGAGCACATGGCGCTGCGGCTGCGCAATCGCGACGCCGAGCGCAATCGGCACCGTCAGCCCCATGCTGCCCAGCATGTAGAAATTCTGCGGCCGCTGGCCGCTCGCCCACAGATCGAAATTGCTGTTGCCGATGCCGCCGATCACGGCTTCCTCGCGCTTGAGCTGGGCGACCAGCCGCTTGGTCAGCGCGAAGCGGTTCATCACCTTGGCGTTGTGGGCCGGCGTGCTCATGCCTTGAACACTTTCCCGCCGGTCAGAAGCGGCGACAGAATGAAACAGACCGGCGCCTGCGTCGCGACCGCCTGCTTGATCGAGCGGTCGACGGAAAACTCCAGCTCATCGAGCCGCGTGAGCGTGTGATTGACGATGGCGATCGAATCCAGCACCGGCCGCATGGTGCGGCACACCAGCGCCTGGCCGAGGTTGAACTCGCCGAACACGCCGCGCTCCGTCACGAACATGATGAGCGGGATCTGGCTCGGCACCACCAGCGAAGCCAGCGCATTGGCGATGGTGCCGAACCCCGAGGTCTGCATCAGCAGCGCCGAGCGCATTCCGCCCATCCAGGCGCCGGTATTGATGCCGACCGCCTCCTCCTCGCGCGTGCAGGCGAAGGTGGTGAAGTCGTTGTCGGCGTGCAGCGACGAGATCAGCGGCGTGAACACGCGGTCCGGCACATAGGTGACGAGCTTGACCTCGTTCGCCTTCAGCGTGGCCTGGATGATCTCATGCCAACTGGAATTCGGCCCGGACAAACGCACGCCCCCTTTGAGCGCGCGGATAATAGCGCAGAGTCCGCTGCTGCCTAGCCTTCGCGCCTGCCGTGATTTCGTGCCAATCTTCGTCTGATGAAAGCGAACAACGGACCCCGCAGCGCCGGCCACAATCTCACGATCAGTGGCGAGCGGCTGTGGGACACTTTGATGGAAACGGCGCAGATCGGCGCCACCAAAAAGGGCGGCATCAACCGCCTCACCTTGACCGATCTCGACCGGCAGGTGCGGGACTGGTTTCGGCGCGAGACCGAGAAGCTCGGCTGCACGGTCAGTGTGGACGACATGGGCGTCGTCTATGCGCGGCGCCGCGGGCAGAACAACGATATTCCGCCAATCGCGCTCGGCAGCCATCTCGACACCCAGCCGACCGGCGGCAAGTTCGACGGCACCCTCGGCACCTTGGCCGCGCTCGAAGTGCTGCGCACCCTGGAAACAGCGGGCTACGAGACCTACGCGCCGGTCGAGATCGTCAACTGGACCAATGAGGAAGGCTCGCGGTTCGCGCCGGCGCTGATTTCGTCCGGCGTGTTCGGCGGCGTATTCGAGCGCGACTGGGCCTACGCGCAGAAAGACCGCGCCGGCGTGACGTTCGGCGCGGCGCTTGAGGAGATCGGCTATCGCGGTCCGGAGCGCTGCGGCGCCCGCAAGTTCTCGGCGTTTTTCGAATTGCACATCGAGCAAGGCCCGATCCTCGAGCGCGAAAACATCGACATCGGCGTCGTCAGCGGCGTGCAGGGCGTGCGCTGGTACGATTGCACCATCACCGGCCGCGACGCCCACGCCGGCACCACGCCGATGACGGCGCGGCGCGACGCCCTCCTCGGCGCCGCTCGCATGGTCGACGCCATCGATCGCATCGCCCGCGCCCACGCGCCGCTTGCGGTGGCGACCGTCGGCGTGATCGAAGCGCGCCCGGCGTCACGCAACGTCATCCCGGGCGAAGCCTGGTTCAGCATCGACCTGCGCCATCCCGATAACGGCACGCTCGAGACCATCGAGAACGAGATTCGCGCGGCGCTTGCTCACGTCGTTGCCGAGCTCAAGCTCGATGCTTCGCTCAACCGCATCTGGGAGCAGGCACCGATCGCCTTTCATCCGCAGTGCGTCGCCGCGGTGCGTAAGGCAGCCTCGCTATGCGGCCTGTCGAGCCGCGATATCGTGTCGGGCGCGCTGCACGATGCGGCTTACGTCTCGCGGGTTGCACCGGCCGGCATGATCTTCGTGCCGTGCAAGGACGGCATCAGCCACAACGAGGAAGAATTCTCCTCACAGGAGCAATGCGCCAAGGGCGCGCAAGTGCTGCTTCAGGCCGTGCTCGATTTTGACCGGCAACTCGCCGAAGGCATTCAGGCCGGAAAATCGGGCCGGTAACCGTCCGCGGTTTTTTCGATGCGGCCGACGAATGGCGCACCGACATGGCCGGGCAGCACCAGGGCGCCAGTAGCGGCCAGGTCGGCAAGCACGCGCTTGCGGCTCTCGATCGCCTGCGCGGCATCCGAGTTCTTGGGGAAATTCCATTCCGGATAGTGCACCTGCATCAGGTGGTGCAGCACGTCGCCAATGAAGACGCCGCGCTCGCGCTTGCTCTCGAGCTTGAAGACGACATGGCCGGGCGCATGACCGGGCGCCGGCGCGATCTCGATGAAGTCATTGAGACGTCCGGCGCCGCCGCTGATGATGTCTGCTTTGCCGGCGTCGAGGATCGGCACCACGCATTCGCGGAAAGTGCCGAGCTCGGCCGGACCTTCTTTCGGGTCGGCATCGATCTTCGAGAAGTAATCGACGTCGGGCTTTGAGAACACGTAGCGGGCGTTGGGAAACGTCGGCACCCACTTGCCGTCGCGATTGATCGTGTTCCAGCCGACGTGGTCGTGATGGAGATGCGTGCACATGACGAGGTCGATCTCGTCGGCGCGCGCGCCTGCCGCGGCGAGCCGCTCCAGGTACGGCGTGTTCAGCATGTGCCAGAACGGCCGGCCGGGCTTCACCTTGTCGTTGCCGCAGCAGCTGTCGATCAGGATTTTCTTGCCGCCGATCTGGAGCAGCCAGCTATGGACGCTGAGCAGGATGCGGCCGGTGGCCGGCTCATAGTGGTGCGGCGCCAGCCAGCCTTTGTGACGCTCGATGATCTCGTCCGTGCAGGCGGGGAAGATGTCCTTGAGCTTGTAGGTTGGCCCGTAAGTCTCCTCGACCCGGGTAATGATGGCCTCGCCGATTTTGATCATTGAGCCTCCGCACGAAACGTCAGGGAAAATACCCTTTTCCAGCCGGTCCGGCTTGTTGCGAATGAGTTGCAGATAAGCTTGACCGGCTCTGCCCGCTCTGGTCTAGTTGCGAATAATTCGCAACTAGGACCGACGCCATGACTGCGCAGATCGAGTCCCTCAAAGCGGCGGCTGACGGTCCGCGTTCCGGCTGGCGGCTCCTGCGCCACGACGATCAGCGCAGCCTGTCGGAGGTCTACGCGACCGTTCCGGTACCGATGACGGCATCGTGGATGCGCCGGCTGCTCGCCTTCTCCGGCCCCGGCTACATGGTGTCGGTCGGCTACATGGATCCCGGCAACTGGGCGACCGACATCGCCGGCGGATCCAAGTTCGGTTACACGCTGCTCGCGGTCGTCATGATTTCCAATCTGATGGCCATCCTGCTGCAAGCGCTGTCGGCTCGGCTCGGCATTGCGACCGGGCGCGACCTCGCGCAGGCGTGCCGCGACGCCTATCCGAAGCCGGTCGGCTATGTCCTGTGGTTCATCTGCGAGCTCGCCATCATCGCCTGCGACCTCGCCGAGGTGATCGGCACCGCGATCGCGCTCAAGCTCCTGTTCGGCATTCCGCTGGTGGTCGGCGCGCTCATCACCGCGCTCGACGTCTTCCTGCTGCTGATGCTGATGAACAAGGGCTTCCGCTACATCGAAGCCTTCATCATTTCGCTGCTGATCGTGATTGCGATCTGCTTCGCGATCCAGATCGCGCTCGCCGCGCCGCCGATCCAGGCCGTGCTCGGCGGCTACGTGCCGTCGCGCGAGATCGTGCTGAATCCCGAGATGCTCTACATCGCCATCGGCATCCTCGGCGCCACCGTGATGCCGCACAATCTCTATCTGCATTCCTCGATCGTGCAGACGCGGCAGTTCACGCGCGACGAGCCGGGCAAGCGCCACGCCATCCGCTGGGCAACGACCGACAGCACGATCGCCTTGATGCTCGCGCTGTTCGTCAACTCGGCGATCCTGATCATGGCAGCGAGCGTGTTCCACGGCGAGCGGCCGCACCGGCGTCGCGGAGATCGAAGAAGCCTATGCGCTGCTGTCGCCACTGCTGGGCGTGGGCAATTGCATCAATGCTGTTCGCGATTGCGTTGCTTGCGTCCGGGTCTCAATTCGACCGTTACCGCCACGCTCGCCGGTCAGATCGTGATGGAAGGCTTTCTGAACCTGCGGCTGCCGCACTGGGCGCGCCGGCTGGTAACGCGCGCCATCGCCATCGTTCCCGGTCGTGATCGTAACCGCGCTTTACGGTGAGCAAGGCACCGGGCGGCTGCTGGTGCTCAGTCAGGTCGTCCTGTCGATGCAATTGCCGTTTGCGGTGATCCCGCTGGTGCAGTTCGTGTCATCGCGGGAGAAGATGGGGACGTTCGTAATACCCAAGGCCGTCGCCGCGCTGGCATGGTTCGTCGCCGCCGTGATCGTGGCGCTGAACCTCAAGCTCTTGTTCGATACGTTCGTCGACTAGACGCAATACGGGCGCCGTTTTTGAACGGCGCCCGTAGAGTTGATCAGGGAGTCTGCGAGGGAGCCGTCACGACGTCGAATACGACGTGCAGTTCGGTATCGCTGTTGTTGCCGCCCCAGCCGCCCCATTTGCGCTTGATCTTCAGCACCACATCGAACTGCCCAGGTCCGAACGTGTAAGGCTGAATGCCTCGCATTCTCGGATTGGTGTCGATCTGTGCCGCATAAAACGCAAGGTTCTGCGAGTTCTGCGTGACGCGATCAGTGCCTTCGTCGTCAGGAATGATGGGTGTGCTGATGCCCTTTGCCTTCCAGCCATAGCCATTGGTGTCCGGCTCACGCGGGCACGGGCCGGCTGCGGCCGGAGAGCCCAGCTTGGCCAGGTTGAGCTTGAGATAGTCCGTGTCGCTGGATGGATCGAGGTCGATCCAGAGCTCGGCATCGTATTTGTCGAGGGCCGGATTGCCGGGATCGAGGCTCACGTCGAATGAATAGGTGAAATTCCATGCCGCGCGGGCCGGATTGCCCGGCTGCGCGCCGGCCGGCACTTCGATGTGCACCAGGCCGTCGTCATCGACATAGGTCGAGCGAATGTCTGGTCCCTGCCGGACGATGCCCTTTATGCCGAGTTCAATGCCGGCATCGACATTCCGCTTGCGCTGGAATGTCGTGTTCGGGTTACCCGCGCCCTGCCAAAGAAAGCCGGGCGTGCAGGTGTCTTCCGCGCTCGAGCTGAGCGGACGGTCGAGATAGACCGGCAGCTTGTTGTCGTCTGCCGTGGCCATTGTCCGCAAACACCGGCAGCGAGAATGCCGTGGCGCTCAAAACAAAAGCCAAGGCTGTGGCCTGAAGACGCATACAATTCCTCCCCTGTTTCGCCGAGGCTTATCGTGCCCGGCTTATGCGACACGATGTTAACGGCTTTGGCGGGGGGATACGACTGATACAGTTTTATTAAAATGCAATAGAATCAGGTGTTTCGGCCCAGTCCGGCCTCGGCCCGCCGCAGAATAAGCATCGCACCGGCGATCAGCACACCGACCGCAAGGACAAGCAAGGTCGCCAGCGCATTGATCTGCGGCGACACGCCGAGCCGCACGCTGGAGAAGATCACGATCGGCAGGGTCGAGGCGCCCGGACCGGTGACGAAGCTCGCGATCACCACGTCGTCGAGCGAGAGCGTAAACGCCAGCAGCCATCCGGCGACGATCGCCGGCATGAGCAATGGCAGCGTCACGCGACGAAAGGCCCGCCACGGCGTTGCGCCAAGATCCGCAGCGGCTTGTTCGAGCGCGGGATCGAGTTGCGAGAGTCGTGCGCGGATGACCACGGTCGCGAAGGCAAGGCCGAAGGTGATGTGCGCCAGCGTGATGGTGATCGCGCCGCGGCGGCCGGGCCAGCCGATTGCGTCGCCGAGCAACACGAACAGCAGCAGCAGCGACAGACCCGTCAGCACCTCCGGCAGGATCAGCGGCATCATGGTCAGCGCCTCGAACGGGCCGCGGCCGCGGAACCGGCGGATCCGGTCCATCGCGAAAGCCGCCATCGTGCCGAGCACGACCGAAACCGTGGCGCTGGCCGCGGCAACCCGCAGCGACAGCCACAACGCCTCGCCGATCTGCGCATTGCGGAAAAGCTCGCCATACCAGCGGGTTGAGGCGTGGCTCCACACCGTCACCAGCCGGCTGTCGTTGAACGAGTAGACGATGAGGATGACGATCGGCACGTAAAGAAACGCGTAGCCGAACGCCAGCATCGAGAGCGCAAAGAGCGGCCGCCTCATAGTGCCGCCTCCGCCCGCCGCGCCTGCCGCACCAGAACGGCCGCCGGCACAAGAACCAGAATGAGGAGGCCGATCGCCAGCGCCGAGGCGAGCGGCCAGTCATTATTGTTGAAGAACTCGGTCCACAGCAGCCGCCCGATCATCAACGTGCCGGGGCCGCCCAGCAGCTCCGGGATGATCAGCTCGCCGAGCGCGGGGATGAAGACCAGCAGGAATCCGGCAAGAATGCCCGGCGCCGACAGCGGCAACGTCACGCGCAAGAAGGCGCGGAACGGCTTGGCGCCGAGATCGCTCGCCGCTTCGAGCAGGCTCCAGTCGAACCGCTCCAGCACGGCGTAGATCGGCAGCACCATGAACGGCAGGTACGAGTAAACAATGCCGAGATGCACGGCGAATTCGTTGTGCAGCAGCGGCAGCGGCTGATCGATCAGCCCCCAGTTCATCAGCGCATTGTTGATCAGGCCGTTCGAATTCAGGATGCCGGTCCAGGCGTAAACGCGGATCAGAAGCGGCGTCCAGAACGGCAGCATGATGAGCATGACAAGCGGCGTGCGCAGGCTGTGCCGAACTCCGCGCGAGCGCATAGGCCATCGGATAGGCGATCAGCAACGTGATCAGCGCGGCGGTGCCGGCGATCCGGATCGAGCTGATGAAGGCGTGGAAATAAAGCTCGTCGGAAATCAGCGTCTGGAAATTGCCGAGCGTCGCGCTGAAGCCTTGATCCGGCGAATAGATCGGCGTGTAGGGCGGCGAGCCGATGCGCGCCTCGACCAGGCTGATCATCAGGACGATCAGCACCGGCAGCAGCACGAACACCAGCAGCCACACGAACGGGATGCCGACGAACGCGGCGCGCATGGGCACCGATGCGGAATCCCCTGCCCGGCTCATGACACCACCCGCGCCGCCTCGCGCGGCCAGAACACGAAGACGTCCTCGCCTTCCCGCGGGCGAACCGGCAGCCTTCAGATCCGCTTCGGACAGGCGAAGGAGCGCAGGTTTTCCCGCCGTCCAGCGCGACCCGCGCGGCGTAATGGCTGCCCAGAAACACCAGGTTTTCGAGCCGCCCGCGCAGCGCCTCGCCAGCCCGGCGGCGCTGTCTTCGCAATGCGCAGGTCTTCGGGCCGCACCATCGTGGCCGAGCCGCCCGGCCTCTCGAAGAAGTTCGCTTCGCCGAAGAACCCGGCGACGTATCGCGATGCCGGCGCCTCATAGAGTTCGTGCGGCGAGCCGACCTGGCGCGATCTTGCCGGCCTGCATCAGGGCGATGCGGCTGGCCATCGCCATCGCCTCTTCCTGGTCATGCGTGACCATGACGAAGGTGATGCCGAGCCGCTCGCGCAGCCGCACCAGCTCGACCTGGGCCGCTCGCGCAGGTTCTTGTCGAGCGCGGCCAGCGGCTCGTCCAGCAGCAGGATTTTCGGCTGCTTCACCAGCGCGCGGGCCAGCGCGACGCGCTGGCGCTGGCCGCCCGACAATTGATGCGGCTTGCGGCCGGCGAAATTCGCCATGTCGAGCATCGCAAGCGCGGCCTCTACCCGCGCCCTGATCTCGTCCTTCGGCCGCCCTTCTTCCTCCAGGCCGAACGCCACATTGCCGGCGACGGTGAGATGCGGAAACAGCGCATAGGACTGGAACATCATGTTCGACGGCCGCCGCCAGGCCGGCCAATCGGTCATGTCCTGCCGTCGATGAAAATCTGCCCTGCGCTCGGAGTCTCGAGGCCGGCGATCATGCGCAGCAGCGTGGTCTTGCCGCAGCCCGAGGGGCCGAGCAGACAGAAGAACTCGCCGCGCCCGATGTCCAGGCTGACGTCGTCAACGGCGACGACGTCGCCGTAGCGCTTGGTGATTTCGCGAATGCCGATGATCGAGTTCGGCGCTCCGATCGTTCAGCGGCCGGTCTTGATCCGCGTCCACAATCGATTCCGCTCGCGCTCGAATTTCTGGGTCACCAGAGTGGCGGTGTAGAGCTTAGCGTCCGCCGGCGGGTAGACAACCGGGTCTTCGTTGATGTCCTTGGCGATGAACTCCCGCGAGGCCGGCACCGCATTGGCATAGCCGACCGCCGAGGTGATCGCGCCGATCACCTTGGCTTCCAGCAGATAATTGATGAACTTGTGCGCATTGTCGGGATGCGGCGCGTCCTTCGGGATCGCCATCACGTCGATGTTGAAGGCGCGCCCCTTCCTTCGGCAGAAAAATGCCGATGTCGACGCCGTTCTTTGCCTCGGCGGCGCGCTTGCGCGCCTGGAACAGGTCGCCGGCATAGCCGAGCGCGACGCAGATCGCGCCATTGGCGAGATCGTTGATGTAGCTCGACGAGTGAAAGTAGCGGTAGGACGGCCGCGCCTTGGCGACCACCTCGCCCGCGGCCTTGAGATCGGCGTCGCTGGTGCTGTTCGGATCGCGGCCGAGATAGGACAGCGCCGCGGGCAACACCTCGTCGGGCGTGTCGAGCACGGTGACACCGCAGGACTTGAGCGAGCCCACTGTCTTCGGGTCGAACAGCAGAGCGAGACTGCCGACCGGCGCGTCCTTCGGCATCTTCGATTTGATGTAGCCGATGCCGGTGCCTGCCATCAGGTAAGGCAGCGCATATTCGTTGTTCGGATCGGCCGGCTTGAGTTGCCCGAGGACTTTCGGATCGACGCCCTTGGCGTTCGGCAGCTTGGAGAAGTCGAGCTTGCGATAAATGCCGCCCTTCACCTCGCGCGCGAGATACGGCATCGCCGAGGGAAACACGACGTCGTAGCCGGATTTGCCGACCAGGAGCTTCGCTTCCAGCACCTCGTTGGAATCGTAGACGTCGTAATTGACCTTGATGCCGGTGCGCTTGGTGAATTCCTCGAGCGTGTCGGGGGCGACGTAGTCGCTCCAGTTATAGACGTTGAGGACTTTTTCTTCCTGGGCCGAGGCGAGGCCGCCCGTTATGGCGAGGAGCGCTGCCGCCGCAAGCGCGCGAGCGGTCCGGAAACTGAGCATCATTCTGGCAACCTCACTGCCTGTTCGCCGTCGCGGCGATTCCGCCCTTCTCCTCGATAAAACGGACGATGCTGTCAACACCTTTGCCCTCGCGCAGATTGGTCATGACGAAGGGCCGCGCGCCGCGCATGCGCTTGGTGTCGATTTCCATCTTCTCCAGCGAGGCGCCGACATGCGGCGCGAGATCGGTCTTGTTGATAACCAGCAGGTCGGAGCGGGTGATGCCGGGCCCGCCCTTCGACGGAATCTTGTCGCCGGCCGCGACGTCGATCACGTAGATGGTGAGGTCGGCGAGCTCCGGCGAGAATGTCGCAGCGAGATTGTCGCCGCCGGATTCGATCAGCACCAGGTCGAGCTTCGGGAACTTGGCGCGCATGTCGGCGACCGCGGCGAGATTGATCGAGGCATCCTCGCGGATCGCGGTGTGCGGGCAGCCGCCGGTCTCGACGCCGGCGATACGATCGGGCGTGAGCGAGCCGGACCGCACCAGGAATTCGGCGTCCCACTTGGTGTAGATGTCGTTGGTGATGGCGGCGAGGTCGTAGGTCTCGCGCATCGCCTTGCACAGCGCATCCATCAGCGCGGTCTTGCCGGAGCCGACCGGGCCTCCGATGCCGACGCGAAGCGGGCCGTTGGGACTGGGCATTCGTCTAGCTCCGGAACAGGCGGGTGTACTGGGTTTCGTGCCGCGCGCTGGCGATGTCGGCGCGGAAGGTGGCGCTGCCGAGGTCGTCGAGCGTCGCGGCGAGCGCGCGTTGCGCCGTGCGCGCGACGGCGGGCTCGATGGCGCGCAACGTATGCTGGCTGTCGGTGTGGCCGAGCGGGACAAGGCGCACCGCGGCGGAAATCCAGCTTGAGGTCAGCGCAGTGAGGAAGGCGTGCAGCGCGGGCTCGAGCGGGATGTCGTGGCCGGCGCAGGCGACGCCGACCGCGATGGGATAGGCGATCGGGCCTTTGGCGATGTCTTGCAGCTTAGTCAGCGCGTCGCACGGCCAGGCGGCGGATGTCACATCGACGAAGGCGCGGCCGAGCGTGGTGGTTTCGAGATGACGCTCGCGGGTCGGCACAAAGGCCGCGGCGAGTTCGACGATTTCAGCCAGCTTCGCATCGTCGCTATCAGCCACCGCGCGATAGGCCTGCGCGAACAGGATCGCGTCGTTGAGCCCGGCGCCGTGGCCCAGCATCGTTTCCAGCCAGCCCCGCAGCGTCTCCGGGCTGGTGATGTCGCCCGCCTCCACCGCCCATTCGATCCCGCCGGAATAGGCGAAGCCGCCGACCGGATAGGCCGGCGACAGCCAGGTCGTCAGCCGGTACAGCGCGGCCGCCGACAGCTCAGTGGTCGTGGTGGTGCGGGTGAGCATGTCCGTGATGATGGTGGTCGTGATCGTGCGCATCGTGGCTGTGCACGTCGTGTGAATGCCCGCCGCCCTCGTACGCCCCGCCTTCGGGGTCGAACGGCGCCTCGATCTCCGTAACCTTTGCCCCAAGCTGCTTCGCCATCTCGGCGATCACATGGTCGCGGCGGATGCGGATGTATTTCGGGAAGATCTGGCTCGGCAGGTGACGGTTGCCGAGGTGCCAGGCGATGCGCGCCAGATGCAGCGGATCGGCGCAGCGGATTTCCAGCAGCGGCTCCGGCGCCGCCAGAACCTCGACCAGCTGCCCGTCTTCGAGCACCAGCGCGTCGCCGTGGCGCAGCCACACCGCCTCGGGCAGGTCGAGCACGAACGACAGGCCGCGCGTGCCGGTCATCGCCATGCGGCGGCGATGCCGATCGTCGGTCGCCAGCACCACGCTGTCAGCCGCATCTCCCGGCCAGGAGCCGGCCGGCTTCACACTGCGTTGCACGCATCACCCGGCCTTCGTGTCAGAACAAAAAGTAGCGCTGCGCCATCGGCAAAGTTTCCGCCGGCGCGCAGGTCAGAAGCTCGCCGTCGGCGCGCACCTCATAGGTCTCGGCGTCGATCTCGATGTTGGGCGTGGCGTCGTTGTGGATCATGCTCTTCTTCGAGATCGAGCGGGTCTTCTCGACCGCGACCAGCTCCTTCTCGACACCGAGCTTGTCGCCAAGCTTCGCCTTCACCGCCGCCTTCGACACGAACACCACCGACGAGGCGGTCACCGCCTTGCCGAAGGCGCCGAACATCGGGCGGTAATGCACCGGCTGCGGCGTCGGGATCGAGGCGTTCGGATCGCCCATCGGCGCGGCGACGATGGTGCCGCCCTTGATGATGCAGTCCGGCTTCACGCCGAAGAAGGCCGGCGACCACAGCACGAGGTCGGCCAGCTTGCCCTTCTCGACCGAACCGATGTGCTTCGACACGCCGTGCGCGATCGCCGGATTGATCGTGTATTTGGCGATGTAGCGCTTGGCGCGGACATTGTCGTTGTCGCCCTTCTCCTGTTTCAGGCGGCCGCGCTGCTTCTTCATCTTGTCGGCGGTCTGCCAGGTGCGGATGATCACTTCGCCGATGCGGCCCATCGCCTGCGAGTCCGACGACATCATCGAGAGCGCGCCGATGTCGTGCAGGATGTCCTCCGCCGCGATGGTCTCCTTGCGGATGCGGCTCTCGGCGAACGCCAGGTCTTCCGCGATCGACGGATCGAGATGGTGGCACACCATCAGCATGTCGAGATGCTCGTCGATGGTGTTGCGGGTGAACGGCCGGGTCGGATTGGTCGATGACGGCAGCACGTTCTTCAGCCCCGCGACCTTCATGATGTCGGGCGCGTGGCCGCCGCCCGCGCCTTCGGTGTGGAAGGCGTGGATGGTGCGGCCCTTGAAGGCCTTGATGGTGTCCTCGACGAAGCCGGAACTCGTTGAGCGTGTCGGTGTGGATCATCACCTGCACGTCGTAGTCGTCGGCGACCGAGAGGCAGCAGTCGATCGCGGCGGGCGTCGTGCCCCAGTCCTCGTGCAGCTTGAGCGAGCAGGCGCCGGCCTTGACCATCTCCTCGAGCGCGGCCGGGCGCGACGCATTGCCCTTGCCGGCAAAGCCGAGATTCATCGGGAAGGCGTCCGCGGCCTGGATCATGCGGCCGATGTGCCACGGGCCGGGCGTGCAGGTGGTCGCGAAAGTGCCGTGCGCCGGGCCGGTGCCGCCGCCGAGCATCGAGGTGATGCCCGACATCAGCGCTTCCTCGATCTGCTGCGGGCAGATGAAGTGGATGTGGGTGTCGAAGCCGCCGGCGGTGAGGATTTTCCCTTCTCCCGCAATGACTTCCGTGCCGGGGCCGATCACGATGGTGACGCCCGGCTGGATGTCCGGATTGCCGGCCTTGCCGATCGCGGCGATGCGGTCGCCGACCAGGCCGACATCGGCCTTCACGATCCCCCAGTGGTCGAGGATCAGCGCATTGGTGATGACGGTGTCGACCGCGCCCTGCTTGTTGGTCATCTGCGACTGGCCCATGCCGTCGCGGATCACCTTGCCGCCGCCGAACTTCACCTCCTCGCCGTAGGTGGTGAAGTCCTTCTCGACCTCGATGATGATGTCGGTGTCGGCGAGCCGCACGCGGTCGCCGGTGGTGGGGCCGAACATGTCGGCATAGACGCTGCGCTTGATCGTCGCCATCAGAGCTTGCCCATCACGTCCTGGCGGAAGCCGTACACGGTGCGCTTGCCGGCCAGCGCGACCAACGTGACGTCGCGGGTCTGGCCGGGCTCGAAGCGCACCGCGGTGCCGGCGGCGATATCGAGCCGCATGCCGCGCGCTTTCTTGCGCTCGAACTTCAGCGCCGGATTGGTCTCGAAGAAATGGTAGTGCGAGCCGACCTGGATCGGCCGGTCGCCGGTGTTGGCGACGGTGAGCGTCACCGTCTTGCGGCCGGCGTTGAGCTCGATCTCGCCGTCCTTGATGAACATCTCGCCCGGGATCATGGCTCAGCTCTTCGAAACCAGCGCGCCGCGACGTAGAAGCAGCGCGGCCAGCAAGGCCGCCGATCACCAGCGTGGTCACGTCAGGCAGAAGGCTCGGGCCGTGCGGATGGCTGTGCGGCGCAAGCGAGTCGATGCGCCAGCGCCGCCGACGGCAGCACAAGGAACAGCGCGGCGAGTATTTTCATTACGGCTCCTATCGGATCGGTTCGTGGACGGTCACGAGCTTCGTGCCGTCGGGAAACGTGGCCTCGACCTGGATGTCGTGGATCATCTCGGCGATGCCATCCATCACCTGGTCGCGCCGTCAGGACATGCGCGCCGCCTTCCATCAGCTCGGCGACGGTGCGGCCGTCGCGCGCGCCTTCCATGATGAAATCGGTGATCAGCGCGACCGCTTCCGGATGATTGAGCTTGACGCCGCGCTCGAGCCGGCGGCGCGCCACCATCGCGGCCATCGCGATCAGCAGCTTGTCCTTTTCGCGCGGCGTCAGGTTCATGCGCTAGTTCAACCAGAGGCGCGGCAGCTCGACGCGCTTGAGCGCTGCCAGCACTGCGATGAGATCGCGCCGCAAGCGCCGCGCCGTCGCGGGCGCAGAACCGCGCGACCGCGATGCCGTTCCAGGCGGACACGCCGACCTCGCCTGCAAACTCCGGCTCGCAGTTCGCGCACGGCGGCGCAGTCGCTTTCATCGCCCGGAGCGATGAGTATCGTTGCAAACGCGACGGCGCCGTTGGCCGATGGCCGTCTGCGACAGTGTTTCGCGCGATCGCACCGTCGAGCCGCACGTTCTCGGCGAACACGAGCTTGCCGTCGCGGCGCAGCCGCCAACGATCGATCAGTGCGCCCTGCTCAACCGCCTCGCCCATCGCGGCGCGGCCGAACACGACCGCTTCGCAGAGCAGCACGGACGCATCCGCGGCAAGATCGATCTCGATGCGCCGGTCAAGCCGCGCGCGGTCGAACAGGATCATCTCCTGCGGCAGCCAGGCGAGCTTTGCGCCCGCGCCGACCGACAGCCGGGTGCGTCACCTCGGTTTCCGCGCCGATCGCGCGATAGACCTTCTCGGCCGCCGCCGTCCCGGCCACCACATCCGCGCCGTCGCCGGCCACGATCTCGATGGAAAACCGGTCGCCGCCCGCCATGCCGCCGGCGGTGTTGACGATCACCGCCTCGAGCGTGCCGTTGGTCGTGTTCGGCACCCGCAGCCGCAGCGAGCCGTCCTCATAGACGCGGCTGCGGCGGGTCCTGCCGTCCAGAAAAGCCGCATGAAATGCGATCCGGCCGGTGGCGCGATTGGCGGCGAACACCGCACCGGCAGTCGTCGGCAGGTCGGCCAGCGCAACGTCCAAAACGCCCACTCCCCTTACGTCCGCCGGCTCGCGTCAGATCGCCAAAGCCCGCTTGAGCGCGCCCTCGTCGATGTTGGCGCGGTCGCAAGCATAGACCACCGAGCCCCGGTCCATCACGGCAAACTTGTCACCCAGTTCCTGCGCGAAATCGAGGTACTGCTCGACCAGGACGATCGCGATCTGGCCGAGCCCGCGCAGGTACGAAATGGCGCGGCCGATGTCCTTGATGATCGAGGGCTGGATGCCTTCGGTCGGCTCGTCGAGCAGCAGGACGCGCGGCCGCATCACCAGAGCGCGGCCGATCGCCAGCTGCTGCTGCTGGCCGCCCGACAGGTCGCCGCCGCGCCGGCCCAGCATGCTCTTGAGCACCGGGAACAGCGTGAACACCTCGTCCGGCACCTTGCGCTGGCTGCGCGGCAGCGGCGCAAAGCCGGTCTCGAGGTTCTCGGCAACGGTCAGCAGCGGGAAGATCTCGCGGCCCTGCGGCACGATAGGCGATGCCGCCCCGCGCGCGCTCGACCGTGGACATTTTGGTGATGTCCTTGCCGTCGAAGGCGATGGTGCCGCGCGAGACCGGGTGCTGGCCGACCAGCGCGCGCAACAGGCTGGTCTTGCCGACGCCGTTGCGGCCGAGCACGCAGGTGACCTTGCCGGGCTCGGCGGTCAGCGTGATGCCGCGCAAGGCCTGCGCCGCGCCATAGTGCAGATCGATTGCGTTTACAGTCAGCATGCATTTTCTCTATGCGGATTTCGGATCTGCGCTACCGCCCCAAATAAACTTCGACGACGCGCTCGTCGCTCGACACCTGATCGATCGAGCCTTCGGCCAGCACCGAGCCTTCGTGCAGGCACGTCACCTTGACGCCGAGCTCGCGCACGAACGTCATGTCGTGCTCGACGACGACGACGGTCTTGTCCCGGTTGATCTCCTTGAGCAGCTCGGCGGTCTGCTGGGTCTCGGCATCCGTCATGCCGGCGACCGGCTCGTCGACCAGCAGAAGCTTCGGTTCCTGCGCCAGCAGCATGCCGATCTCGAGCCATTGCTTCTGGCCGTGCGAAAGGCCGCCGGCGACGCGCGTGCGCGACGTGCGACAGCCGGATCGTGTCGAGCAGCGCACCGATGCGCTCTTCCTGCGGCCGGGTATTTTCCCAGAACAGCGCCGCGCGAACGCTGCGGTCGTTCTTCAGGGCAAGCAGCAGATTGTCCTCGACCGTATGCATCTCGAACACGGTCGGCTTCTGGAATTTGCGGCCGATGCCGAGCTCGGCGATCTCGGTCTCGTCGAGCTCGGACAGGTCGTAACGGCCCTGCTCGAAGAACACTTCGCCGGAGTCGGGCCGCGTCTTGCCGGTGACGATGTCCATCATCGTCGTCTTGCCGGCGCCGTTCGGGCCGATGATCGCGCGCATCTCGCCGGGCTCGATCACGAACGACAGCTTGTTGAGCGCCTTGAAGCCGTCGAACGACACGCTGATGCCGTCGAGATAGAGCAGCGCGTTGGTGGTTCTCGGATCGATCATGCCGTCACTCCGCCGCCTGTGGGAGAGCGTCGGCTGCCATGGCGGACTTTTTCTCGGCGCGCGTCTCGCGCCAGTAGTTCAGCGTGCCGATGATGCCGCGCGGCAGGAACAGGGTGACGCCGATGAACAGTGCGCCGAGCACGAACAGCCAGTACGGCGCGAGGAAGCCCGACGGTGAAGAAGGTCTTGGCGTAATTGACGACGAACGCGCCGAGCACGGCGCCGGTCAGCGTGCCGCGGCCGCCGACCGCGACCCAGATCACCGCCTCGATCGAGTTGGCCGGCGCGAATTCGCCCGGATTGATGATGCCGACCTGCGGCACGTAGAGCGCGCCGGCAATGCCGGCCATGCAGGCCGACAGCGACGAAGACGAAAAGCTTATAGGTTTCAACGCGATAGCCGATGAACCGGGTGCGGGATTCGGCATCGCGGATCGCGACCAGCACCTTGCCGAACTTCGAGGTGACGACCGCGCGGCAGACCAGAAACGCGAGCCCGAGCGCCGAGCAGGACGCGAAGAACAGCGCGTTGCGCGTGCCGTCGGCCTGCACGTTGAAGCCGAGAATGTCCTTGAAGTCGGTGAGGCCGTTATTGCCGCCGAAGCCGAAATTGTTGCGGAAGAAGCCGAGCATCAGCGCGAACGTCATCGCCTGGGTGATGATCGAGAGATAGACGCCGGTGACGCGCGAGCGGAACGCAAACCAGCCGAACACGAAGGCGAGCAGGCCCGGCACCAGCACGATCATCAGCGCCGCATAGGCGAAACTGTTGAAGCCGTACCAGTACAGCGGCAGCTCCGGCCAGTTCAGGAACACCATGAAGTCCGGCAGGACCGGGTTGGCGTAAACGCCGCGGCTGCCGATCTGCCGCATCAGGTACATGCCCATCGCGTAGCCGCCGAGCGCGAAGAACGCGCCGTGGCCGAGCGAGAGGATGCCGGCATAGCCCCAGATCAGGTCGATCGAGAGCGCCAGCAGCGCGTAGCAGACGTATTTGCCGAACAGCGTCACGAGATAAGTCGAGACGTACGCAGCGGAGGTGGCGGGCACCAGCAGATTGAGAACAGGAATCGCAATCGCGAATGCGCCGAGCAGCACCAGGAAGATCGTCGCGCCGCGATCGAGCAGCCGGGTGAGCGGAAACGGCTTCATGCTTCCACCGCCCTGCCCTTGAGGGCGAACATGCCGCGCGGCCGCTTCTGGATGAACAGGATGATCAGCACCAGGATGGCGATCTTGCCGAGCACCGCGCCGGCAAACGGCTCGAGGAATTTGTTGGCGATGCCGAGCGTGAGCGCGCCGACCAGCGTGCCCCACAGATTGCCGACGCCGCCGAACACGACGACCAGGAAGCTGTCGATGATGTAGCTCTGGCCGAGGTTCGGGCTGACATTGTCGATCTGCGAGAGCGCGACGCCGGCGATGCCGGCAATGCCGGAGCCGAGCCCGAATGTGAGCGCATCGATGCGCGCGGTGCGGATGCCCATCGCGCGCGCCATCGAGCGGTTCTGCGTCACCGCGCGCATCTCAAGGCCGAGCCGGGTGTAGCGCAGCATCGCCAGCAGCGCGGCGAACACCACGCCGGTGAACACGATGATCCAGAGCCGATTGTAGGTGATCGTCATCTCGCCGAGCTGGAACGCGCCGGACATCCAGGACGGATTGCCGACCTCGCGGTTGGTCGGCCCGAACGCGGTGCGAACCGCCTGCTGCAGGATCAGGGACAGGCCCCAGGTCGCCAGCAGCGTTTCGAGCGGCCGCCCGTAGAGGAAACGGATGATCGTGCGTTCGATCAGGACGCCGACCGCGCCGGCGCTGAGGAAGGCGAGCGGCACGGCGATGAAGAGCGAATAGTCGAACAGCGCCGGATTGTAGGTGCGGATGAGCTGCTGCACGACGAAGGTGACGTAGGCGCCGAGCATCACCATCTCGCCGTGCGCCATGTTGATGACGCCCATGACGCCGAAGGTGATGGCGAGGCCGATGGCGGCGAGCAGCAGCACCGAGCCGAGCGACAGGCCGTACCAGGCGTTCTGCACCGCGCCCCAGATCAGCTGACGCTGCTGCAGGGAATTGACCGCGCTCACTGCGGCCTTGCGGACGTTGTCGGCGGCATCGGCCGGCACGCTGGCGAGAAGATTGAGCGCGTCCTGGCCGCCCCGGGCCCGGATGAGGTCGATCGCGGCGATGCGATCCTCGTCGCTGGTGTCGCTCGCGCCGATGACGAGAACCGCGCGAGCCTCGGCCAAGGCCCTCTTAACGCGTTGATCCTGCTCGGCTTCCAGCGCCTTCTCCAGCGCAGGCAGCACGGAGGCGTCGCGTGAGCGATAGACCGATTGCGCCGCCTCGTAGCGCCGCCCGGCATCCGGCGACATCAGCGTGAGCCCGCCGATCATGCCGCCGACCATGCCGCGCAGTCGATTGTTGAGCCTGACATTGTCGATGTCGGACGGCGGCTGTGCGACTGCCTCGCCGGTCGCGGCATCGGTCAGCTTGTCATCGGCGCTCTTGATGTAGACCTTCTTCTCTTCGGCGCTGTAGGCCAGCCGGCCTTCCTGCAGCGCCTGAAGAACGACCGCGGCTTTCGGGTCGCCGCTTACGGCAACCTTCTCGATCGCATCGGCGGTATCGGAGAAATCGTCGGTGACGAAGCCTTGCAGCGCGTCCTGGTAAGCGTCGGCATGCGCATTCGGCGCAGCGCCAAGCAAAGCCAAAGCAAGGACGAGAGCCGCCATCAAGCGGCCGCTTACAGAGCTCATCGTAATCAATCCCGGCAAGGATGTTACTTGAGAGAGTGGAGGCGGCGCATTGCGCCGCCTCCGTTGTGTCAGCCGCGGGTCAGGAGGCCCCCGCGCCGCACTTCTTGGTGACCTTGTTGTAGTTGCCGCACTTCAGCGTGGTCCAATCCGCCTCGAGATCCTTCGAGCCGGGCAGGAAGTCGGTCCAGGCGTCGCCGGGGACGAGACCCTTGGTCTTCCACACCACGTCGAACTGACCGTCAGCCTTCACCTCGCCGACGAAGACCGGCTTGGTGATGTGGTGGTTCGACAGCATCTTCGACATGCCGCCCGTCAGATTCGGCGCTTCGATGCCCGGGAGAGCGTCGATCACCTTGTCCGGATCGGTGGACTTCACCTTCTCGACCGCCTTGACCCACATGGCGAAGCCGATCACGTGGGCTTCCATCGGGTCGTTGGTGACGCGCTTCGGATTCTTGGTGTAGGCCTGCCACTTCTTGATGAACTCGGAATTGCCCTTGTCCTTGATCGACTGGAAGTAATTCCAGGCGGCCAGATGACCGACCAGCGGCTTGGTGTCGAGACCGGCGAGCTCTTCTTCGCCGACCGAGAACGCGACGACCGGAATGTCGGTCGCCTTGATGCCGGCGTTGCCGAGTTCCTTGTAGAACGGAACGTTGGCGTCACCGTTGATGGTCGAGACCACCGCGGTCTTCTTGCCGCCCGAGCCGAACTTCTTGATGTCCGACACGATCGTCTGCCAGTCGGAGTGACCGAACGGCGTGTAGTTGATCATGATGTCAGCATCCGCGACGCCCTTCGACTTGAGGTAGGCTTCGAGGATCTTGTTGGTGGTGCGCGGATAGACGTAGTCGGTGCCCGCGAGCACCCAGCGCTTCACCGAGCCGCCTTCCTTCGACATCAGATAGTCGACGGCGGGAATCGCCTGCTGGTTCGGCGCGGCGCCGGTGTAGAAGACGTTGCGCTCGGACTCTTCACCCTCGTACTGCACGGGATAGAAGAGGATCGAATTGAGTTCCTTGAAGACCGGCAGCACCGACTTGCGGGACACCGAGGTCCAGCAGCCGAACACCGCGGAGACTTTTTCCTTCTGGATCAGCTCGCGCGCCTTCTCGGCGAACAGCGGCCAGTTCGAAGCCGGGTCGACCACGACCGCTTCGAGCTTCTTGCCGAGCAGACCGCCCTTCTTGTTCTGCTCGTCGATGAGGAAGAGCATCGTGTCCTTCAGCGTCGTTTCGCTGATGGCCATCGTGCCGGAGAGCGAATGGAGAATTCCGACCTTGATCGTGTCTTGTGCTTTGGCGGAAACCGTTGCCGCCAATGTCAGTGCCAACCCGGCCGAGGCTGCGAGCCAGCGGCTGGTCTGCGGTCGCCCGGCGACCGTCCCGTACTTCAACATGGATGACCCTCGCGTTTGATGGCCAGCGCCCCCGTGAGGCTGGCTCAAGCCGGTCATCGCAAGGCTTGTGCCAAGCAAAAAGTCATTGATAATTTCAGAGGAATTCGGCGTCTGGGCGCTGTGGGGCCTATTTTTTGACCAGCCCGCACCGCCTGATTAATAGGCAGGCAATCTTGGCATCTGCCTAAAACGAAAACGCCCGGCGCTAGGCCGGGCGTTTGTCGCGAGGGCTAAACCGGCCGCTAGACGCGGGCGCCGGTCGCCGAGGTGTAAGCGTCGGTCGAGGACTCGTTGACGCTGTTGAGGAGGAACGCGGCGCCTACCGCGAGAACCACCGCAACGACGCAAGCAGAGACGAAAGATTTCATGGCGTTTCCCCCTACTCGGCCGGCGTCGCCGCATGGCGCGGCTGACGCTGGCTCTCATTTGGCCCCGTGACCGCGGCTTCTTGCTCGAGCCACAGGCGGTGATGCTGCCGGGCCCAGTTGACGTCGACGGTGCCGGTGCCCATCGCCTCGAACGCGCCCTCCATGCCGATCGTGCCGATATAGATGTGCGCGAGCATGGCGGCGACGAACAGCACGCCGACGATGGCGTGGATGGTTTGCGAGAGCTGCATCCCCGCAACCGAGGTCCCGTAGAACGGGAACATCAGGATGTAGCCGGTGATCGCCACCGCGGCGCCGCCGAGCACGACGATCCAGTAGATCATCTTCTGGCCGGCGTTGAACCGGTAGGCAGGCGGATGATCTTCGCCGACGATGCCGCCGCCGCGCTTGACCCATTCGACGTCGGTGCGGTTCGGGATGTTTCCGGCGATCCACATCAGCATGATGACAACGACGCCGATGGTGAACGGGAAGCTCAGATAGTTGTGGGCGTATTTGAGCCACTGCGACCAATCGGTGAAGGCCTGGGCGCCGAACAGCGGCGCCAGGATGTTCTTGCCGAACGTGATGTTGAGGCCGGAGATCGCCAGGATGATGAAGCACGCGGCGGTCATCCAGTGGATGAAGCGCTCGAACGCCGTGAAGCGCACCACCGTGACGCCGGCGCGCCCGCGCTCGATCTTGACCATGCCGCGCATGAGATAGAACACGACCAGCAGGATCAACATGCCGAGCACCGAAATCGCGCCGATCCACTTCAGCGTGCGCTCGTGGAATTCACGCCAATCGCGGCCGGCCGGCTGAATAAGCGTGCCTGACTTCGCGTCGGGAATAGTGACGCGGCCGCTCACCGTGCCGCCGCTATTCTGCAGCGCGTTGAGAAGCTGGTCTTCCTTCACCGAAGATGCTGTCGGGTTGACCGAGGTCGGCTGTTGTGCCGAGGCCGGTGTCCCCAACGCGATCAGTAATGTGAGCGCGATACCGCTGATGATGAAGCGCGCGTGAGACAGAAATCGCGTCATGCTCCCTCCTTGTGCTTCTTTTTGTTGCCCCGCCGATGAGAAAAGGGCGGCGCAGGTCGTGCGCCGCCCTGTAACCCGTTAGATCGAGATCGCTTCCTTGTAGGCCGTCTTCCAGCCCCAGGCGCCCGAGCCGTAGCCACGCTTGGTCACGCGCTCCTTGTAGATCTGCGCGATGATGTCGCCGTCACCGGCGAGCAGCGACTTGGTCGAGCACATTTCCGCGCAGAGCGGGAGCTTGCCCTCGGCCAGACGGTTGGTGCCGTATTTGACGAACTCGGCCTGGCTGTTGTCGGCCTCGGGGCCGCCGGCGCAGAAGGTGCACTTGTCCATCTTGCCGCGCGAACCGAAGTTGCCGACCCGCGGATACTGCGGCGCGCCGAACGGGCACGCATAGAAGCAGTAGCCGCAGCCGATGCAGATGTCCTTGGAATGCAGCACCACCGCGTCGGCGGTGGTGTAGAACGCATTGGTCGGGCACACCGCCGCGCAGGGCGCGTCGGTGCAGTGCATGCAGGCCATCGAGATCGAGCGCTCGCCGGGCTTGCCGTCATTGATGGTGACGACGCGCCGGCGGTTGATGCCCCACGGAACCTCGTGCTCGTTCTTGCAGGCGGTGACGCAGGCGTTGCACTCGATGCAACGATCGGCGTCGCAGAGGAATTTCATACGTGCCATGGTCGTTGCTCCTTACGCCGCTCTGATGTTGCAGAGGGTTGCTTTGGGTTCTTGCATGCCGGTGACCGGGTCGTAGCCGTAGGTGGTGAGCGAGTTGACGCTCTCGCCCAGCACGATCGGATCGGCTCCCTTCGGGTACTTGTCGCGCTGGTCGACGCCCTGGAACCAGCCGGCGAAGTGGAAGGGCATCCACGCGACACCCTTGCCGACGCGTTCGGTCACCAGTGCCTTGACCCTGGCTTTCGAGCCCAGCGGGCCATCCACCCACACCCAGGAACCGTCCTTGATGTTGCGGGTATTGGCGTCCGCCGGATTGATCTCGATGAAGGCGTCCTGCTGGAGCTCGGCCAACCACTTGTTGGACCGGGTCTCTTCGCCGCCGCCTTCGTATTCGACCAGGCGGCCCGAGGTGAGCACGATCGGGAATTTCTCCGCGACCTTGTTCTCGACGTTGGCCTTCTGGATGTCGAAGCCGATATTGGGGAGCCGGAATTCGCGCCGGCTCGGCAAGGTCGGATACTTCGCAACCAGGTCCGGCCGAGGCGTGTAGATCGGCTCACGGTGCACCGGCACGGCGTCCGGCAGACCGAACGCATTGGCGCGGGCCTTGCCGTTACCGTAGTGGATGCAGCCGTGCTTCATGGCGACGCGCTGGATGCCGCCGGAGAGATCGATCGCCCAGGAGACCGCGCCGGGATTATTGCCGCCGATCTTCTGGATGGTGGCGAGCTCGGTCTCGGTGAGGTCCTTGTCCCAGCCCAGCCGCTGGAGCACCGCGTAGGTGAACTCCGGATAGCCGTCCTGGATCTCGGACCCGAGCGAGTACGAGCCTTCGGCGAGAAGATTGTGCTTCTCCTCCTTCTCGACCTCGACGCCGTTCTCCATGACCTTGGTCTTGACCACACGCTCGACGCCGAACCGGGCGCGGAACGTGCCGCCGCCATCCATGACATGAAGATGGGTGTTGTAGAGCTGATGCGTGCCCGGATGCTTGACCTCCGGACTGCCCCAGCACGGCCACGGCAGGCCGTAATAGTCGCCCTTGGCCGGACCATCCGGTGCCCGCAGCGAAACCAGCTCGAAGTCCTTCTGGTTCGCCATGTGGAGCTTGAGCCGCTCCGGTGACTGGCCGCAGTAGCCGGTCGACCAGCCACCGCGATTGATCTCGCGAAGCAGGTCTTCCGCGCTCGGCTGGTTGTTCTCGACCTTGATGTTCTTGAACATCTGTTCGGCGAGGCCGAGCTTCTTGGCGAGGAGGTACATCACCTCGTAGTCGTTCTTGGACTCGAAGATCGGCTTCACGATCTGCTCGCCCCACTGGATCGAGCGGTTCGAGGCCGTACGCGAGCCATCGCACTCGAACTGGGTGCAGACCGGCAAGAGATAGGTGCCGTTCTTGCGCTCGGAGAGCGCCGCCCAGGTGGTCGGATGCGGATCGGCGACGACGAGCAGGTCGAGCGCCTCGATGCCCTTGGCCGCCTCCGGCATGCGGGTGATGGTGTTGCCGCCGTGGCCCATCACGAACATGGCCTTCAGGTTGTCCTTCTGAGTGACCTGATCCTTCGGCAGCAGCGTCGCGTCGAACCAGCGGGTCGACGGGATGCCGGGGGTCTCCATGATCTGCTTCGATTCGAAGCGAGACTGCATGTAGTTGTAGTCGACTTCCCAGACCCGGCTCCAATGCCGCCACGCGCCTTCGGCGAGGCCGTAGTAGAGCGGCAGCGTCACGATATCGAGGCCGAGGTCGGTTGCGCCCTGCACGTTGCAGTGGCCGCGGAAGATGTTGGCGCCGACGCCGAAGCCGCCGACGTTACCGGTCGCAAGCAGCGCCGTGCAGAACGCACGGACGTTCGCCGTGCCGACCGTGTGCTGGGTCGCGCCCATGCACCAGATCAGCGTTGACGGCTTCTGCTTGGCGAACATTTCGGCGACGCGCTTGAGCTGCTCGCCGGGAACGCCGGTGACACGCTCCACCTCTTCCGGCGTCCACTTCATGATTTCTTTTTTGGCATCTTCCATGCCGTAGACGCGCTGGCGGATGAATTCCTTGTCTTCCCAGCCATTGTTGAAGACGTGCCAGAGCAGGCCCCAGATCACCGGAATGTCGGTGCCGGGACGGATGCGCACATATTCAGTGGCGTGAGCGGCCGTGCGCGTCATGCGCGGATCGATCACGATCATGTTGGCGTTCTGCAGCTCTTTGCCTTCCAGCAGATGCTGCAGCGAGACCGGATGCGCTTCGGCCGGGTTGCCGCCCATGATGATCATGGTCTTGGCGCGACGAATGTCGTTGTAGCTGTTCGTCATCGCGCCGTAGCCCCAGGTATTCGCAACGCCCGCGACCGTGGTCGAGTGGCAGATGCGCGCCTGGTGGTCGGAGTTGTTGGTGCCCCAGAAGGCCGCGAACTTGCGGTTGAGATAGGCGCCTTCGTTGGAGAACTTGGCCGAGCCGAGCCAGTACACCGCGTCGGGTCCTGACTTCTGCGCGGATCTCCATCAGCTTGTCGCCGATCTCGTTGATCGCGGTCTCCCAGGAAACCCGCGTCCACTGGCCGTTTACGAGCTTGGTCGGGTAGCGCAGGCGGCGGTCGCCATGCACGAGCTCGCGAACCGCGGCGCCCTTGGCGCAGTGCGAACCGCGATTGATCGGGCAATCCCAACCCGGCTCCTGGCCGATCCACACGCCGTTCGAGACTTCGGCAATGACGGTGCAGCCGACCGAGCAGTGCGTGCAGATGTTCTTGCGGATGGTGACCGCGGCGCCGGCAGCGGCCGGCGGACCGGCCTCAGCCTTGCGGACACTGACCATCGGCAGAGCGCCGACGACGGTCAAAGCACCGGCGGCGAGGCCGGAGCGGCGCAGGAAGGTGCGGCGGTCGAGCGCGCCACCGGCTTGCGATGCAAGCGCGCCAACGAGTGATCCGCGGCGGGCTTGGCGATCTTTTCTTTTGATCAGCATGTGCGTTTTCCCCTCAGCGCGGATAGCGGTTGACGCGATAGAAGGTCTTTACGGCGTCGGTTTCCTTGTACCGGGCCTTGCGCTTCTCATCGTTGTTCTCGGTGTCGGCGCGAGCCACGCTCAACGGCGCCGCCGTTGCGGCGACGCCAGCACCGGCCCCGAAGACTTTGAGCAAGTCCCGGCGTCCAAGTCCTGATTTTTTATTTTCTGTTTTCATGGCCGTTTCCTCCTTAGAGCGTCGCACGTCCCTACCCGGTCAGTGCGAGCGCCTCTGTCTCGATTTCGATGAAGGCGCGTCCGAGCGTGCCTACGTGACGGTAGAACTTCGCAGTCTCGGCCTGCGACAAATCCGCGAAAAAGCGCCCGAGCCAGGGCGCCAGATGTTTCTCGAACAAGATCTCATCGCTGCCGGCCGGCGCATGGAAGCGACGCGCGCAAAGCCCCGACATGATCTCGCAGACGATGGCGGCGTGATCTTCCGGTTCGATCTCGTCATCCGCACGTTCGATACCGAACTGCGCGAGATCCTGGCGAAGCCGCGCCAGCGGCCGCTCGTAGACGAAGCCGGTCAGATAATAGGAGCCGTAAGGCATCAGCTCGCCGCGCCCGAGCCCGATAAAGAGATCGAAATACTCCCGCTCGACCTGCGAAACGGTGGCCGCAGCGGCCGCATCAGCCAATGCAGCATGCGCAACGCCGAGCGGCGTCGCGTCGCCGCGCAGTTGCGACAGTCTTTTGAGAAATGCGGCGTCGGGCGCGCGAGCCAACAGTGCCGAAAGCAGCGCGTATTCCTGAGCGCGCGCAACATCGATCTCGTCGATGTCGCCTCCGGCCTGCGCGGCAAAAAGATCCGGCCGCAAAATGGCGCGGTTGACACCGGTAACGCCTTCGACCGACAGGACGCGGTCGGCCGGCACACGATCCCAGTTTGAGACGGAAGGCTGCGAAATGCCGACACGGCGCGCGAGTTCGCTCACGCTGCCAACGGCTTTGATTGCTTCCTGGAGACCGGCGTCTCGCATTATTTCTTATAAAGTCCGGCACGCTAGATTCAGATAAGACTGATTAAAATCTAGGCCGCGGGAGCGAAATCGGTCAATAGGTTTTGGCTATATGCACCGCTAACGCGGCAATGCGCCGCCGTGAGAGTGCGGTGCGGGAGAATCCTCTTCCTCGCCCTCTTCGTTTTGCTGCACTGCATCATTTTCGGGTGGGACGTCGTCCAACGCCGCCACTTGGTGAGACGCAGGTGACTCGTCTGCGACCTCGACCGGCTCCGTGCTCGTTTCCAGCGCTTGCGCGTCCGCTTCGGGAGAAGGCTCCGGTTCGGATGGCGAAGGCGGCCGCGGCACACCTTCCCCCATGATCTGGCGGACCATGCGGGCGACATCGTCGGCCGGCGTGAGTGGGCCGAAGCCCGGAATGTCGCTCCCGGTCGCGAAGTCGTACTGATTTTCCGCAATTCCGATGAAATTGCGGATTGCCGGATCGCTGGTCCAAACCTGCCGAAGCGCCGCACGAGTCAGTTCGGGCGGGATGCCTTTCTGGAGAAAGGCCCGGATATCGGTTTCGGGCCCGATCGAATTCGATCGGCGGAAGTTTGGAGAGATCGACCTCCTCTCCCTCTTTTTTGGTCTCTTCCTCTGTTCGCTTCGGCCGCTACGCCGCCGGGCTGCTTCTGCGGATCGGCCTTTTCATTCGCATCGGGTGCACGATCGGCCGGTTGCTCCGCCTTGCGGCGCGACCAGCGAGCGAGAAAGTTTTCAGGCTCACTCATTTACTTATCCGGCTCATCAACCACACCCCGGCGCGCCAGCGCTTCAGGATCGGCGCGGTTGCGCTTGCGCTTGAAGAAGGGTTTCTCGGCGTGATGCTGCGCGACAAATGCATCAACCGTGTCACGTATCCGGTCAGGCATCGGCACCGCCTCAACGATGTCCTCGCCTGCTGAAAAGTAAAACTCGCCTTCGGATCCGTCGGCAGTGACTCGCACGACGTCATAAGGCGGATCGACGCCGGTCGGCCGCAGCACCACCCAGAGCTTTGGCTTCGGCGCTGGAAAGGTTGTCGCGATAGCTCGCGGTGTCGCCGGGGTGCAAATCGATGTCGGCCATCCCGGCAAAGAATGTCGCGACCTCGCCCTCTTCGCGCAGCAGAGTCCAGGGCGCGGTTTCTGGCCGCCCGTCCATCACCGCAATTGGACGCCACGTGTAGTCGATCCATTTCGACGCCGCCTTGTGGCGCTCGATAATGACACCGACCGGAATGGTGACGAGCGGCTTCACGACACCGCCTCCAGATGTTTGATCGGCAAGCCGGTGACCAAATTCTGCGGCTTGAGCCGCAACACTTTGTCGCGCGCCGGAAGCGAGAATGAGAAACACCGGCTCACCACGCGCACGATCAACCACGATCGAAGGATCGGGGAACGTCAGCCGGTAAAGCCCGACCACGCTGCCTTTCTGGCGCTCATCGAGCTCTTCGCCGTTCCACAGAGCATCGCCGATTTTGGTGCCGTCGGCGTCGAGACCGACGTACCAGCTCAGCGACGCATCGCGCACTTCGGTGAATGGCTCGATGTCGACTTTGATGCCCAGGAGATGCGCGATCCAGCGTTCCATCGACGCGAGCCAGCGCGATGTGGCCGCGCTGGCCGCCACTGAGATCGAGCGCAACGTGAAACTGGTCGCTGTGCTCGAAATAGTGCCCGGCATTGTCGTCGTTCATCACGTCGATCTGCGCCTCGGCGGGAATGCCGAGCATCGAAACCAGCGGCGAAACCGGCTTGTTGCTGGCGCCGGCGATGGTTTCTTCATCGGCGGCAATCAGCGAGCCGTCGTGCAATGTCATCTGCTGCGGGCCGGAAGAACAGCTCGGCAGCCCGCAAAACATAAGGATCTTCGCAGCCTTCCAGTGCGCTGCGCAGGATCACGTGCACGAGCTGGTTGAGAAAAATGTGCGGCACTTTGCGGTTATTGCGGACGATATCGAGGTAGGCGGCTTCGAGCGTCGGGTGCGCCAACAGAACGGCGCGAAAGCCGAGCATGACCTCCCAGTTCTCTCGCGCATCGGCATCCTTGATCGACGCCATGTCGGCGGATGTTACCGGCCGCCGCGGATCGGCCAGCAATGCTGCATGCAGCCTTCGTTCGGCATCGCAGGCCTCGGGCGGCGGCGTCAGCTCGGGCCGCGCCAGATACACTTTGAGAAAATCGTCGGTGAGATCGAGGCCGCCACCTTCGCTGCGGTCGAGCAGATGATGACCCGACGAAAGCCAGAAGTCCTTCATGGCTTCGCCTCCCGGCCGAGCGTCGCAAGATCGACATGCTCCTCGGGCGCGTCCTCGACATCGAGGAACGAGAAGGCGCGGAAGGACTTGTTGCCGCCCTCGCGCGGACGCAGCGTGCGAAACGTCTCGCGGATCTCGCCGTCTTCGCTGGTGCGATGAAGCGCAATCAGCGTGTCGAGCGGGTGGTCACACAGAGACGTCGCAAAGGTGAACTCCTCGTTCGCGGCTGCGGTCGCCTCGGTCATGGATGGTGCGCCGAACTTTTCGACAAGATGACGCGCCAGGGTCTGGACCGCAGCGTCGCGCTGCTCGTCGCTCGCTTCGACGATCTGCACCAGTGTTGACCAGCCGAGCGTCTCGATTCCCAAAAAGCCGCTGCGAAACGCGACACGCGCTTTGGCGCCGAGACTGGCCAGGTCCTGGTCCCAGAACACGAAAGAGCCTGTGACCGCCCACTCGCCAGGCTCCGCGGCGCGCTCGAACACAAATGTGTCCGAGGCGTCGAGCCTGATGGTGCGCAACAGCTTCACAGACGCACTCCGGCTGTTTTTGGGCCGCCGGTCTTCGGATCCAGCCAACTCGGCTTCATCAAGCTCGGCAGCAGCTTGTGGCGATCGACCTCGACCTTGCCCATGCGGCGCACCAGAAGATCGCCGTTTTCATCGATGTTGCGGCTGATGCCGGTCTCGCGCGGCAATCGCGAAATGTATTCCTTGGCAATGGCGCCGAATCCCTTCTCCTGCCAGGCGTCGACATGAGTCATCAGATGGCGGGCGAAGCTCTCCGCGAGCACGGCGCCGTCGGAAGCGTCGAACCCCTCGTCCTCGAGCGTCGACGCAAGCGGCCGCACGCCGGGCTCGCCGTCGGCAAGGCTGACGGTGCGGATTGTGGTGCCGAACACCAGCCACTCCGGCGGTTCGTCCTCGCTGCCCTTTGACCAGGCCAGCCTGCCGCCGCCGACCAGGCCGCCGTCGACGTCGATGGCGTCGGGCCATGTAAATGTCATCGGCTTTTCCGGCGGCGCGTAAGTCGCCAGGGCGTCGCCGAGCGCGGCCATGCCGGCATAAAACGCGCGCCGCGCGGTGCGCAGCGGCTCGTCCGGCTCGAGCACGATCGCGAACTCGGCGAGGTCGAAGCGGCCGACAAAGACCAGCGTTCCGGCGCCGAGATCGGCCGCATTTGCCGTGGCGTGCGCGAAAGCGTCGCCCGCCTCCCGCAGCACCACAGAACGCAGGCCCGGCGGCAGTTCGAGCTGGGAACTCGGCAACTCATTGACGCGAAACTGGGTCGGCATGCCGCCTCGGATTGGCTCTTTTTCTTTGGCCTAATTATAACCTAAATCCGGATGCGGCCAGCGTGGGGGCTAAAGCCGCACATTTAGACGACATTGGAAGCGTGACCGAAAAGCGGACCATAATTGCGTGCTCGTGCGAGGACACGATGCCGCTCGATGCGGGCGCGATTAAGCGCGGCTGCAAGGGCGCCGACGTCGTTACCGCCCGTTATCTGTGCCGCGCCCAGACCGAGATTTTCCAGAAGCTCGCGAGCGCCGGAACGCCGATCACGGTGGGCTGCACGCAAGAAGCGCCGCTTTTCTCCGAGCTGGCCGGCGATAAGGCCGATGTTCAGTTCGTAAATGTCCGCGAAAACGCGGGCTGGTCGAGCGAAGCCGACAAAGCCGGGCCGAAGATGGCCGCTTTGTTCGCCGCCGCAGCCGAGCCGCTGCCCGACATCCAGTTCGTCGAGATGGCGAGTGAAGGCGTCATTCTCATTTACGGGCGCGACGAGAAGGCCCTCGAGGCGGCCGAGCTGCTGAAAGAGCATCTCGACGTGACGGTGCTGCTGAGCGGCGGCGCCGCGATGCCGGTAGCACGCGCCACCGAATATCCGATCGTTCGCGGCACGATCAAAGCCGCCAAAGGCTATCTCGGCGCCTTTGAGATCACGGTCGACGACTACGCCACGCCGTCTCCGTCCTCACGCGCCGCGCTCAGTTTTGGTGCGCCCCGAAACGGCGCCGTGTCGAATTGCCATGTCGTGCTCGATCTTTCGGGCGGCACCCCGCTCTTTCCGGCAGCCGATCTGCGCGATGGCTATCTGCGCGCCGATCCGCGCGACGGCGCTGCGATTTTGCGCGCCGTCCTGAAAGCGCGCGACCTGGTCGGCAGCTTCGACAAGCCGAAATACGTCACGTACCGGGAAGACCTCTGCGCGCATTCGCGCTCGCGCATCGTCGGCTGCCGCCGGTGCCTCGACCTGTGCCCGACCGGCGCGATCACGCCGGCCGGCGATCATGTCGCCATCGATCCTTATATCTGCGCGGGCTGCGGACAATGCGCCGCCGCCTGCCCGACCGGCGCCGCGTCCTATGCTCTGCCGCCGGCCGACGCGTTGATGCGCAAGCTCCGCACCCTGCTGCGGACCTATCACGACGCCGGCGGCAAGAACGCCATCGTCCTGCTGCACGACGATGAGCATGGCGGCGCGATGATCGACTCCCTCGCGCGTCACGGCGAGGGACTGCCGGCCAATGTGCTGCCGCTGACGGTCAATGAGGTCACGCAGATCGGCCTCGAAATCGTGGCTGCGGCTTTCGCTTATGGCGCAAGCAGCCTCTACTTCCTGCTGCGCGCGAAGCCCAAGCACGACGTTGAAGGTTTGCGAAAGACGGTTGCGTTGAGCGAAACCATTCTGGCCGGCCTCGGCTTTGGCAATGGCCGCATCGGCACGATCGAGACGGACGACCCCGATCAACTCGGCTCGCAGTTGCGCGCCATCGTCGCGCCGTCGGCAGCGACGCGCGCCGCGGCTTTCATGCCGGTCGGCGGCAAACGCGACGTGCTTCGCCTGGCGCTGCGCGAACTGCAGGGCGTGGCTCCTGCCCCGGTCGATGTCATTCCACTGCCGGCAGGCGCTCCGTTCGGCACCCTCAACGTGAATGTCGAAGGCTGCACGCTTTGCCTCGCGTGCGTGTCGGCATGCCCGACCGGCGCGCTCAGCGCCGATCCCGACCGGCCGATGCTGCGTTTCGCGGAAGATGCCTGCGTGCAATGCGGACTGTGCAAGGCGACCTGCCCCGAGAAAGTGATCAGCCTGCAGCCGCAGATCGACTTCCGCGCCGCGACCGCCGACCGCGCGCATCATCAAGGAAGAACAGCCGTTCGAGTGCATCCGTTGCAGCAAGCCGTTCGGGGTCAAGAGTTCGGTCGAGCGGGTCGTTGCCAAGCTCGAGGGCAAGCACTGGATGTTCAAGGGCTCGGCGCAGCGGCTCGAGACCATCAAGATGTGTGAAGATTGCCGCGTCGTGGTGATGAGCGAGACCGGCTTCGACCCGCATGCGCGGGCCGCGGCCGCGCACCACCGACGATTACCTGCGCGAGCGCGAACGCCTCAAGCGGGAACACGAAGGCAAGAGCGAAGCCTGACGGCCGCTACTTCGCCGTTGTTTTCTTGAGGAATTCGACCAGCGCCGCGCGGTCTTCCGCCGAGCCGATCTGCTGCTCCGGCATCTTGGTGCCCGGGGTGTATTCCATCGGGCCGACTTCAAACAGCTTGGACACGGTCTCCGGAGTCCAGACGATATCGAGCTTCTTGAGCGCCTCGGAAAAATTGTAGCCCGGCAGGGAGGCGATGCGGCGTCCGAAGATGCCGTGCAGGGTCGGACCCGCGCGATTGCCTTCGTCCGGCGAGAGCGTGTGACAGGCGACGCAGGCGCGGTAAACCTCGGCGCCGCGATCGCCGGCATGCGCGGCGAGCGGGTCTTCCGCAGCAGCCAGCGCCACCATGCCGATGTGGTCGCCGCTGACGGCATCCCAGCGGCGCACCATGCGATCAGTGCCTCCGGTCACGAGGGTCCGGCTGTCCGGCATGAAGGCCGCCGCCCAGACCGGCAGGCCCGGCCCGACCAACGTACGCTCGAGCTTTCGCGACGCGCGATCGATGATGCCGACCGAGCCGCGAATTGCCGCCGCGGCGACGAGCTTGCCGTCGGCCGATACCGCGACGCTGATGACCGGCGACTCGGTCGCCGCCACTTCGCCCTTTGCCTCGCCGGTCGGCGAAAAGAACAGCACCCTTCCATCCGCCGCACCGACCACGATCTCGCCATCGCGCGCGACCGCAACAGAATTGAGCGGACTTGCGATCGTGACGATGGTGGCCGCGCCGCCGTCGAGCGGCCAGATCCGGAGCTGCGGATCGTAGCTGACACTGACGAGCGATTTTCCATCCGGGCTGAAGGCGACGCCGTTGACGTTCTGCTGATGACCTTCGAGCACCTTCGCGTCACCGCCTCCGGCGGACCAGACGCGGACTGTCCGGTCCCACGACGCAGATGCGATTTGTTTTCCGTCAGGCGAGACGGCGAGCGACACGATCGGCGCGGTGTGGCCGGACAGGACGTGCGAAGGCTCCGCTGCGCCCGCCTTCCAGATTGCGATCTTGCCGTCTTCGCCGCCGGTGACGATGCCGCCATCCGGCAAAAACGCCACCGCATTCACCGCGCTCTCGTGAAAGCGCAGCACCTGCTGCGCCGCGTTGCGCGACATCGACCACAGGATCGCGGACGTATCGAAACTGCCCGAAATAGCGCTGCTGCCATCGGACGAGACGGCAAGCGCCTTCACCGGCCCGCCATGGCCGCGCAATTGTGCGTGACCGAGGCTCGGCGCAGCGACCAGGGCGATCAGGATCGCCGTAAGTAGCAGGCGCTTCACGCAGTTCTCCCTCACCGCTCCCTCGCATCATATTGCATTTAGGCATATGCCGCACCGCAATGGAAACCGAGTTCCCTCTCGCGCGTTGTGCAGCGAACCGTTGAGAGGAGAATGTGCCATGCACAAGGCGCTTTGGCTGACGACGCTGACATCTGCGCTGCTGGCTTCGACTTATCTCGCCGCGCAGGAACCGAACAAGGCTGAAGCGGAGCGGCAAAGCGCTCCTGCTCAGGCGCAAGCCGCCGTCTCAGACCACTGCGCCGATGGGTACAAATCCCGGCACAGCCGGCGGCCAGCCGCAGGCGCCGATCGCCAATCAGGCTTCACCGGCAGACGTCGGTCCCGCTCAGGCGAATACTGCGAACACCGGCAACAGTACCGCCGCCACGAACTGGCCGTTCGGCTCGACGCGCCAGACCGCGCCGTCCACCGTGTCGGCTGAAAACGACAAGCTCGATAAGCTGCCGGTCATCGCTTATTCGTTCTGGCTGACCGACGCCGATAAGAAGATGATCATCGAGGGCGTGGCGAACGCGCCGAAGACAGACGTCAAGAATGCGAAAGTCTCCGAACTACTTCCGCCGGGGGTCGAGAGCGTTGAGCTTTCCCGCCGAGCTCGCACAGAAGCTGCCGATGGCCGGCCGTTATGAATACGTCAAGCCGGACAATCGCGTACTCATCATCGAGCCCAATTTGAAGATCATCGTCGCCGAAGTTAAGAGCTAATCTAAGTTGCGATGAGACGCGCCCGCCGAAAGCGGGCGCGTTTTGCTTTTAGAGCAAAAATATTTGTGAGTGTCTCGTCCGATCGGTCCATAGCTCACGCCTATGGCCGTTTGAGCCGCGCAACATCGCAACTTCCAAGCAGCCTTTTTGCGCCTCGATGGTCGCTGCAACAGCTGACGATTGCCCAACGTGGACGCCGCAACGCGCGCCCTTATAACTATGCGCACGTTGCGTGCTGTTGGAATTGGAAATGCAAGAGACCTCCGCGCTTCACATGGTGCTCACCGCCGATCCGGCGCTGATGACCATCGTGCGTCTGTCGCTGTTCGTGAGCCTGTCGGCCGCGCTGTTTGCCGGCATCATCGGCATTCCGTTGGGAGCGACCATCGCGCTCACGCGCTTCCCCGGGCGCACCAGCGTGATCGTCGTGCTCAATGCGCTGATGGGCCTGCCGCCGGTGCTGGTCGGTCTCGCGGTTTATCTCTTGCTGTCGCGTTCGGGGCCGCTCGGCAATTTCGGCATTCTGTTTACGCCGCAAGCGATGATCGTTGCGCAGACGATCCTGGTCACACCGATCATCGCCGCGCTGTCGCGTCAGACCATTGAAGATCTTTGGCTCGAGTACCGCGACGAGCTCACCGCGATGAATGTCGGTCCCGCCGGCCGCGTCGTCACGCTGATCTGGGACGCCCGTTTCTCGCTGATCACCGCGCTGCTGGCCGGCTTCGGCCGCGCCGCGGCGGAAGTCGGCTCGATCATCATCGTGGGCGGCAATATCGAGGGCTTTACGCGCACGATGACAACGGCAATCGCGCTGGAAACGTCGAAGGGCGACCTGCCGCTCGCGGTCGGACTTGGGATCGTGCTGATTTTCATCGTCATCGCGGTCAACACGCTGGCCTGGAGCGTGCGCGCAATCGGCCTGAGGTACGAGGGCTAACCGATGCGCGCACCGACCGGCGAGCTTCCGATCCGCTTCGAGAACGTCAGCGTCGCGCGCGGCGCGGTGACGATGCTCGATCGCGTGTCGCTGACGCTCTCTGCCGGCGCTCCGACGGTTCTGATCGGCCCGAATGGCTCAGGAAAAACCACGCTGCTGCGGGTCGCGAGCGGGTTGCTCGCGCCAACCTCAGGTCGGGTGACATGGGATGGCCTCGAGCGCGTGCCGGCGCACAGAAACGCCATCCTGTTCCAGCGGCCCGCCATGCTCAGGCGCAGTGCCGCCGCCAATATCGCTTATGCGCTGGCCAGTGTCGGCGTTCCGCGAGCCGAGCGTCCACGCCGCATCGAAGAATTGCTGTCGCTGGTGCGGCTGCACGGCTTTGCCGCTCGACCGGCGCGCAGCCTGTCCGGCGGCGAGCAGCAGCGCCTCGCGCTCGCGCGGGCGCTGGCGCGCGATCCGGCGGTGCTGTTTCTCGACGAACCAAGCGCAAGCCTCGATCCAGCCGCCGCAAAATCAATCGAAGATGTGGTGCGCGCGGTCGCCGCTAACGGCGTCAAGGTCGTGATGTCCACGCATGATCTCGGCCAGGCGCGGCGCCTTGCCGGCGAGATCGTGTTGCTGCATCGCGGCCAGATTGTCGAACAGGGCGACGCCGCTGATTTCTTCGACCACCCAAACACCGACCAAGCCCGCATCTTCATGGCGGGCGAATTGCTGATCTGAAAACAGAAGGAGGATTCAATGTTCAACCGCCGTTATCTGATCGCCACTGCGCTCACGTTGGCGCTCGGCGTCACGTCCGCACTGGCCCAGGACAAGTCGATCGTGGTTTCGTCGACGACATCGACCCAGGACTCCGGCCTGTTCGGCCACATCCTGCCGCTGTTCAAGCAAAAGACCGGCATCGACGTGAAGGTCGTCTCACAAGGCACCGGTCAGGCGCTCGATACCGCGCGCCGCGGCGACGCCGACGTCGTGTTCGTTCACGCCAAGTCGCTGGAAGAAAAGTTCGTCAGCGAAGGCAATGGCGTCAAGCGCAATCCCGTCATGTACAACGACTTCGTCATCATCGGACCGAAGAACGATCCTGCCGGCATCAAGGGCAAGGACGTCGTCACCGCGCTCAAGACGATCAAGGACAAGCAGGCCAACTTCATCTCGCGCGGCGACAAGTCCGGCACCCACAACGCCGAGCTCAACCTCTGGAAGGAAGCCGGCATCGACGTCGCGAAGGACAAAGGCCCCTGGTACAAGGAGATCGGCCAGGGCATGGGCGCGGCGCTGAACATGGCGAGCGCCGGCAATAACTACGTGCTGTCCGACCGCGCCACCTGGATCAGCTTCAAGAACAAGACCGACCTCGCGATCGTGGTCGAGGGCGACAAGCGGCTGTTCAACCAGTACGGCGTCATCCTGGTGAACCCGCAAAAGCATGCCAACGTGAAGAAGGACCTCGGCCAGCAATTCATCGACTGGATCACCGGCCCGGAAGGCCAGCGCGCGATTGCGGCCTACAAAATCGAGGGCCAGCAGCTGTTCTTCCCGAATGCCACCGATCCGGGCGCGTAGCACACGCGTGCCGCTAGGCGTGGCCCGCGGGCTTCACGTGCGCAAACAGGTCCTTGATCGTTTCCGCCTGCTCCGCCAGAGCTTTCCAGCTTCGCGCCATCTGTAGAAAGAGCGCACGCTGCTCCGGCAAGCCGGCGTGCTCGGCCAAGGCCAGATAGCGGCGGTAATACGTATCGTATTTGTCGTCAGCCATTCCGGCCTTGATGGCCGCGCCCGGGAATATTCTTCAGCGCGATGGCAACCAGCAACAAAGCAAAGCCGATCAGGCGCAAGACGTAGATCCAGCTTTGCTCCTCGCGCGACACTTCAAGCAGTGCGACGCCGGCCTGGTTTGCGGCAAACAAAACAAAGGCAATCCCCAGAATGGCGAAGAACGTATCCCGCGTCGTTTTCCAGAAGCGGAAAAAGAACACCGCCGCAATCAGGAAGCCCGCTGTCGTGACGCCGGTGAGAAAGTCGTACATCAGTCGAGCTCCCAGATGAAACCGTAAAGCAAGCGTTGCGAGCGCGGTGAGATTGGCCAGATGTCGCGCCAGCCGGAAATCTATGTCGGGCAACAGGACGAGATCGGCGACGACGAAGAAATTGTTGAGCGCGAGAAACACGAAGCAGACCGCGGTCCACAACAGCAGCCTGGTGCGGTTGCGGAGATAGCTGCGAACCAAGAGCCAGCTGCACGCGAGGCTGGTCACGAAGCACAGCAGATAAACGGCGGTCGCCATCTCGTCAGTCCTTCTTGAGACGGAATGCGTCGGAGAGAATCTGCAGTTTGCGTTGCGGAGCGTTTGCGATGGCGGAGACCACCGCCACCGGCTTGAGCCGGTAGAGATTTTCGAGCTCGTTGGCGAGCGCGTCGATCTCGGGCGAACTCGGCTTGTAGAGGTAGCGGCCGGAGTCTTCGGTGATCAGGCCGGCGCTTCGCAGCCGCTGCAGGCCTTGCGCGATGACGACGTCGCTGCCGCGCAACTGCCGCATCAGCTCGGCGCTGGTCCAGGCGCGGCGGTCCTGCCGCACCAGCAGGAGCAGTTCGAGCGCCCAGATCGACGCAATAGACGAAGCAGCGAAATTGAGGACGTCTTCTTCCTGAACCATCAAGCCCCGGCGGCAAGCCCAGCGTTACGCCGAGCCAGCCGCTTCCGATCCACTGGCCGCCGCCCCGCGGTCATGAATGTCGCCCGCCGCGATGATCGCGCCGGCGCGGTTCAGTTCGCCGCGGATGACGCTCTCGAGCGTCTCGCGGGCGATCGGCTTCTGCATGACCGGGATATGCGCGTAGCGGCCGTCCATGCTCTCCGAGCCATAGCCGGTGACGAAAACGATCGGCGTGCCGCGCTTGGCCAGCAGATCCACGACCGGATAGACCATGTCGCCGCGCAGATTGAGGTCGAGCACGGCGCAGTCATATCGCTCGGTATCGAGCGCGCCGTTGGCCTCCGCGATCGAGCAGTACGGCCCGACCACCGCGTAGCCGAGGTCGGCCAGCATGTCGCGCATCATCATGCCGACCAGCCCTTCGTCCTCGACCAGCAGGATGCGCTTGGCATCCGGGCTGAGGATCGGGCGCGGCTTGTCGGTTTCGCGGATCAACGACCCGTTGGCCTGGATCGGCTTGTCGTCGGTCGGGATGGAGAGCAGGCAATGCAGCCCTTTCGGCCGCCAATCGAGCACGACATCGCCGCCCATCTGCTTGACGGTCGCATTGATGATCTTGGTGCCGAACCCGTGCGCCTTCGGCGCCTGGGTCGGCGGGCCGCCGGCCTCGCGCCAGTTCAACTTGATCATGCCGCTATCGAGCTGCCAGTCGACGTTGAGATGGCCCTCGCGGCACGACAGCGCGCCGTATTTCGCCGAATTGGTGGCGAGTTCGTGCAGCGCGAGCGCAACCGTTTGCGCGCGATCCGGCGGCAGCAGCACCGACTCCCCGGTGATGGAAACCTGCGAGCTGCCGGCGACGCGATAAGGCGCAAGCTCTTCCTCGACCATGCGGGTGATGTCGGCGCCCTGCCAGCGCGACTGCGACAACAGCGAGTGCGCCTGCGACAGCGCCTTGATGCGGCCCTCGACCGCCTTGACGTAATTCGACGGCGTGCTGCCGCGCGTCAGCCGCATGATCGCCTGCACGACCGCGAGCGCATTGCGCGCGCGATGGTCGACTTCACGCGCCAGCAGCAACTGGCGCTCCTCGGCCTGCTTGCGCTTGGTGATGTCGATTGCCGTGCCGGCAATGCGGATGCACCGGCCCTGCGCGTCGAAGATGCCACGGCCCTTCGCCGCGACCCAGCGTATGATCCCGTCTTCTTTTCCGACCGTGCGATACTCGACGTCGTACGGCGCCCGCTTCTTGGGATCGGTAGCGGCGGAATGCGCCGTGATCACCGCCTCCCTGTCCTCGGGATGCAGGCCGCCGTAGAAATCGGCCATCGACACAGGCGCGTGCGGCGATATGCCGAACATCGCCTTGACCCGCGGCGGCCAGAACAGCTTTTCCTCGACGAAGTCGACGTCCCACAGCCCGATCTCGCCGGCGTCGGTCGCGAAGCGAAGCTGCTGCTCGCTATCGAGCAGGCGGCTGTTCGACGTGGCCAGTTCGGCGGTGCGCTGCGCGACGCGCCGCTCAAGCTCGCGATTGAGCTGCTCGAGCAGCGCGGGTCTTGCGGTAGAGCTCCGCGAACACCTTCACCTTGGCGCGCAGAACCTCGGGAATGACCGGCACCGGCACGTAGTCGACCGCGCCCATCTCGTAGCCGCGAACCCGGTCGGCGTCGCTGAGCAGCACCGCCGAGATGAAGATGATCGCGGTGTTCTGGAAGCGCGGATGCTCGCGGATCATCGTCGCGAGCTCGAAGCCGTCGAGCTCCGGCATGCAGACGTCGACCAGGACGACGGCAACCTCGTTCCGCAGCAGAAGCTCCAGCGCATCCTTGGCCGAGGTCGCCTTGTGAAGCTCCTCGCCGAGATCCCCAGGATGACCTCGTAGCTCAGCAGCTTCGCCGGCTGGTCGTCGACCAACAGAATGTTGATCTTTTCGTCCTGCATCGACATCGCGCGCTCAACGGTGCAGCCACATGCGCAGCGCAGACAATAACTGCTCGGTGTTGACGGGCTTGGCAAGATAGTCCGACGCGCCGGCCTCCAGGCATTTCTCGCGGTCGCCCTTCATGGCCTTGGCGGTCAGGGCGATGATGGGCAGCCGGCGGAACTTCCGGTTCTTCCGGATTTGCTCCATCGTCTGATAGCCGTCCATCTCCGGCATCATGATGTCCATCAGCATAAGCGCGATGTCCGGGTCGGATTCCAGCATCGAATCGCTTCATTGCCGGTTGTCGCGGTCAGCACGCGCATGCCGCGCCGCTCGAGCACGCTGCTCAGCGCGAAAATGTTGCGCGCGTCGTCGTCGACCAGCAGCACCGTGCGGCCGACCAGGTCCTCGTCCGAGCTGTTGAGCCGCTCGAGCATGCGCTGCTTCTCGGCCGGCAGTTCGGTGACGACCCGATGCAGGAACAGCGCGGTTTCGTCGAGCAGGCGCTCGGGCGATTCCACGCCCTTGACCACGATGCTGCGCGCCATGGTGTGCAGGCGGGCATCCTCTTCGGCGGACAGTTCGCGGCCGGTGAACACGACGACCGGCACTTCGGACAGCGCTTCGTCGGCGCGCAGCTCCTCCAGCACCTCGAAGCCGGTCATGTCCGGCAGACGCAGATCGAGCACGACGCAATCGGCGACCTGCCGGCGCAAGGATGCGAGCGCCTCGCGCCCGGTGCCGACCGTCACGATCTCGATGTCGTCGTAGCCGAGCAGCTCGGAGATGCTCATCTGCTCGGCCGGATTGTCCTCGACCACCAGCAGCCGCTTCTTGCGGGGCGTTGACGTATTCCTTGATCTTGCGCAACGCAGCGTCGACGCCCTCGGTCGTGGTCGGCTTGGTGACGAAGGAGAAGGCGCCGCGCGCCAGCCCATGCTGCCGGTCCTCGTCGAGCGTGATGATCTGCACCGGGATGTGCCGGGTCAGCGGGTTCTGCTTGAGCTGGCTCAGCACCGTCCAGCCCAGCATGTCGGGCAGGAACACGTCGAGCGAAACCGCGGTCGGCTGGTACTGCTTCGCCAGCTCGAGCGCGTCGGCGCCGCGCATGGCGACCAGGACCTTGAAGCCCTTGTCGCGCGCGAGGTCGACCAGGATGCGCGCATAGTGCGGATCGTCCTCGACGATCAGCAGGATCGTATCGCCGGGCTCGATCGCCTCGCGGTCGTCCGGAATCTGCTCGACCGACGCGCTCGGGCGGCAGCATGATCGGCGGCGACGGCACGCGCTCGGAAGCCGGCTGAGCGCCGCGCGCGGCCGCCGTCGATGAGCCGACATACGTCAGCGGCAGGTAGAGCGTGAAGGTGCTGCCGACGCCGGGCGTGCTGCGCAGCTGGATTTCGCCGCCCAGCAGGTTCGACAAGTTCGCGGCTGATGGCGAGGCCAAGGCCGGTGCCGCCGTATTTGCGGCTGGTCGATGCGTCGGCCTGCTGGAAGGCTTCGAAGATGATGCTTCTGCTTTTCGAGCGGAATGCCGATGCCGGTATCCGACACCTCGAAGGCCACCACGCCTTGCGCCTGGTTCAGCACCGGATGGCCGGGCGTCCAGCCGCCGGGGGCTGCGAACACCTTGAGCTGGACGCCGCCGCTGCGCGGTGAACTTGAAGGCGTTCGACAGCAGGTTCTTGAGCACCTGCTGCAGGCGCTTGGAGTCGGTGACGATGCTGCGGCCGAGTGCCGGATCGAGGTCGACATCGAACGAAAGCTGCTTGTTCTCGGCCTCGTGGCGGAACGGCCGCGCGACCGTGTCGAGCAGGTTGGTGAAGAAGATCTCCTCCGCCTCGACCGTGACGGTGCCGGACTCGATCTTCGACAGGTCGAGAATGTCGCTGATCAGGTTGAGCAGGTCGGTGCCGGCGCCGTGAATGGTGCGCGCGAATTCGACCTGCTTGGCCGGTCAGGTTGCCGTCCGGATTTTCGGCAAGCTGCTGGCCGAGGATCAGGATCGAGTTCAGCGGCGTGCGCAGCTCGTGCGACATGTTGGCCAGGAACTCGGACTTGTACTTCGAGGTGAGCGCCAGCTCGGCGGCCTTTTCTTCCAGCGCGCGGCGGGCCTGCTCGATTTCCTGGTTCTTGCGCTCCACTTCGACGTTGCGTTCGGCGAGCTGCTGCGCCTTCTGCTCGAGCTGCTCGTTGGTCTGCTGCAGTTCGCTCTGCTGCGTCTGCAGTTCGGCGGCGAGCTGCTGCGACTGCTTGAGCAGGCCTTCGGTCTGCATCGTCGCTTCGATCGAGTTGAGCACGATGCCGATGACTGGCGGTGAGCTGCTCGAGGAAGGTCGATCTGCAGCGTGGTGAACTCGTCGATCGAGGCCAGCTCGATCACCGCCTTGACCTGGCTTTCGAACAGCACCGGCAGCACGATGATGTTGCGCGGCGCGGCCTTGAACAGCGCCGAGCCGATCGGCACCGCGTCGTCCGGCATGTCGGTGATCAGCATGCGCCGCTTGTCGGCGGCGCACTGGCCGATCAAGCCCTCGCCGATGCGCGAAGCTGCGCGATGCGCGGTTGCTGCCGTCGTCGGCATAGGCCGACAGCAGGCGCAGCGCGTGCTGGCCTTCGCTTTCCATCTGATAGATGACGCCCTGCTGCGCATTGACCAGCGGCGCCAGTTCGGTCAGCAGCAGCCGGCCCACCGTGGTCAGATCGCGCTGGCCCTGCAGCATGTTGGTGAACTTGGCGAGGTTGGTCTTCAGCCAGTCCTGCTCGGTGTTGCGATCGGTGGTGAGGCGCAGGTTGCCGATCATCGTGTTGATGTTGTCTTTGAGCTCGGCCACTTCGCCGCGCGCATCGACCTGAATCGATCGCGTCAGGTCGCCCTTGGTCACGGCGGTCGCCACTTCGGCGATGGCGCGCACCTGGGTGGTCAGGTTGGCGGCCAGCAGGTTCACGTTGCCGGTCAGGTCCTTCCAGGTGCCGGCGGCGCCGGGCACGTTGGCCTGGCCGCCGAGACGGCCTTCGACGCCGACTTCGCGCGCCACGGTCGTCACCTGATCGGCGAAGGTCGCCAGCGTGTCGGTCATGTTGTTGATGGTTTCGGCGAGCGCCGCGACCTCGCCCTTCGATTTCACGGTGAGGTTCTGCTTCAGGTCGCCGTTGGCGACCGCGGTCACCACCTTCACGATGCCGCGCACCTGTTCGGTGAGGTTGGCGGCCATGACGTTCACGGTGTCGGTCAAGTCCTTCCAGGTGCCGGCGACGCCCGGCACCTGCGCCTGGCCGCCGAGCTTGCCTTCGGTGCCGACTTCGCGCGCCACGCGCGTCACTTCCGAGGCGAAGGCGTTGAGCTGGTCCACCATGGTGTTGATGGTGTTCTTCAGCTCGAGAATTTCGCCCTTCACGTCCACGGTGATCTTGCGCGACAAGTCGCCGCGCGCCACGGCGGTGGTCACTTCGGCGATGTTACGCACCTGGGTGGTGAGGTTCGCGGCCAGCAGGTTGACGTTGTCGGTCAAGTCCTTCCAGGTGCCGCCGACGCCGGGCACCACGGCCTGGCCGCCGAGGCGGCCTTCGGTGCCGACTTCGCGCGCCACGCGCGTCACTTCGGCGGCGAAGGAGCGCAGCTGCTCGACCATGGTGTTGAGCGTTTCCTTCAGCAGCAGGATCTCGCCGCGCACGTCCACGGTGATCTTCTTCGACAGGTCGCCGCCGGCGATGGCGGTCGCCACCTCGGCGATGTTGCGGACCTGGGCGGTCAGGTTCGACGCCATGAAGTTCACGTTGTCGGTCAGGTCCTTCCAGGTGCCGGCGACGCCGGCACCTGCGCCTGGCCGCCGAGCTTGCCTTCGGTGCCGACTTCGCGCGCCACGCGCGTCACTTCGCGAGGCGAAGGCGTTGAGCTGGTCCACCATGGTGTTGATGGTGTTCTTCAGCTCGAGAATTTCGCCCTTCACGTCCACGGTGATCTTGCGGCGACAAGTCGCCGCGCGCCACGGCGGTGGTCACTTCGGCGATGTTGCGGACCTGGGCGGTCAGGTTGCCGGCCATCGAGTTCACGTTGTCGGTCAAGTCCTTCCAGGTGCCGGCGACGCCCGGCACGTTGGCCTGGCCGCCGAGCCGGCCTTCGGTGCCGACTTCGCGCGCCACGCGCGTCACTTCGCCGGCGAAGCGGTTGAGCTGGTCCACCATGGTGTTGAGCGTTTCCTTCAGCTGAAGGATTTCGCCGCGCACGTCGACGGTGATCTTGCGCGACAAGTCGCCGTCGGCGATGGCGGTCGCCACTTCGGCGATGTTGCGCACCTGGCCGGTCAGGTTGCCGGCCATCGAGTTCACGGAGTCGGTCAAGTCCTTCCAGGTGCCGGCGACGCCCGGCACTTGCGGCCTGGCCGCCGAGCTTGCCTTCGGTGCCGACTTCGCGCGCCACGCGCGTCACTTCGCGCGGCGAAGGCGTTGAGCTGGTCCACCATGGTGTTGATGGTTTCCTTCAGCTGCGAGGATTTCGCCCGACACGTTCACGGTGATCTTCTTCGACAAGTCGCCCTGCGCCACGGCGGTCGCCACTTCGGCGATGTTGCGGACCTGGCCGGTCAGGTTCGACGCCATCGAGTTGACGTTGTCGGTCAGGTCCTTCCAGGTGCCGGCCACGCCGCGCACCATGCGCCTGGCCGCCGAGCTTGCCTTCGGTGCCGACTTCGCGCGCCACGCGCGTCACTTCGCCGGCGAAGGCGTTGAGCTGGTCCACCATCGTGTTGATGGTGTCCTTCAGCTCGAGGATTTCGCCGCGTCACGTCCACGGTGATCTTCTTCGACAAGTCGCCGTTGGCGATGGCGGTCGTCACTTCGGCGATGTTGCGGACCTGCGCGGTCAGGTTCGACGCCATCGAGTTCACCGAGTCGGTCAAGTCCTTCCAGGTGCCGGCGACGCCGAGCACGTTGGCCTGGCCGCCGAGCCGGCCTTCGGTGCCGACTTCGCGCGCCACGCGCGTCACTTCGCCGGCGAAGGCGTTGAGCTGGTCCACCATCGTGTTGATGGTTTCCTTCAGCTGAAGGATTTCGCCCGACACGTTCACGGTGATCTTCTTCGACAAGTCGCCGCCGGCGATGGCGGTCGCCACGTCGGCGATGTTGCGCACCTGCGCGGTCAGGTTCGACGCCATGAAGTTGACGTTGTCGGTCAGGTCCTTCCAGGTGCCGGCGACGCCGGGCACCTGCGCCTGGCCGCCGAGCTTGCCTTCGGTGCCGACTTCGCGCGCCACGCGCGTCACTTCCGAGGCGAAGGCGTTGAGCTGGTCCACCATCGTGTTGATGGTGTCCTTCAGTTCGAGAATTTCGCCGCGCACGTCCACGGTGATCTTGCGCGACAAGTCGCCGCGCGCCACGGCGGTGGTCACCTGCGCGATGTTGCGCACCTGCGTCGGTCAGGTTGCCGCACATGGCGTTGACCGAGTCGGTCAGGTCCTTCCAGGTGCCGGCGACGCCCGGCACGATCGCCTGGCCGCCGAGCTTGCCGTCGGTGCCGACTTCGCGCGCCACGCGCGTCACTTCCGAGGCGAACGAGCGCAGCTGGTCCACCATCGTGTTGATGGCTTCCTTGAGCTGCAGGATTTCGCCGCGCACGTCGACGGTGATCTTCTTCGACAAGTCGCCGTTGGCGACGGCGATGGTCACTTCGGCGATGTTGCGCACCTGGGCGGTGAGGTTCGACGCCATCGAGTTCACGCTCTCGGTGAGGTCCTTCCACACGCCGGTCACTTCGCGCACCTGCGCCTGGCCGCCGAGCTTGCCTTCGGTGCCGACTTCGCGCGCCACGCGCGTCACTTCCGAGGTGAACACGCCGAGCTGCTTGATCATCGTGTTGACGATGGTGGCCGAGCGCAGGAACTCGCCCTTCAGCGGGCGGCCGTCGACGTCGAGCGCGCACGGTCTTGCAGCAGGTCGCCTTGCGCCACGGCGGCGACCGCGCGCGTCACTTCGCGTGGTCGGCCAGAGCAGATCGTCGATCAGCGTGTTGACCGAGACTTCCATCTCGCCCCAGGCGCCGTGGGTCATGCCGAACTTGACGCGCTGGCGGGTCTTGCCCTCGCGGCCGACGACCTGGCCGACGCGCTCGAGCTGCTTGGCCATGCGCTGGTTGGCGGCGACGATCTCGTTGAAGGTGTCGGCGATCTTGCCGGCGATGCCGACGTGGTCGCCGGGCATGCGGACGGAGAAGTCGCCGGCCCGCATGGCCTGCAGGGCATGCAGGAATTCGTGCAGTTCGCTCGGGGCTTTGCCGTTGGTGTGGGGGGCTACCGGCGCTCCGTTCTCGCCCGGAGCTGTGACGATCGGCGCAGCAGCAGTCTTTTGCCGCTTTGACCGATTTTCAGTTTCAATAGCCACGTCTTAATTCTCCCCTCGCAAAGCCATGCCGGCGGCGCATAGAGCGCCCGCTCACAGGGAGACCAACCGCAACTTACTGAAGAGACAGCCGAATCGACCTGCGATCGAGCGCCATTTCGGCGTCATTATAGTTGGATCGCGACGTTTGCCGAGTGGCGAGCTCTTCCCCCCTGGTGACCTAATCCGGACTGACGCGAAAACGCGCCGAGGGGCGAATAGTTCCCTGCCGCAAAACCCTAGGTGGAGGCTGGCATTTCGGCCCCACGCCCCGCCGCATGAAGGGTTAAGCCGACATTATTATGACAGGAAAACTAGCGCTTTCCCCGGCCTGCCGCCCCGTTGATGCCGCTTGGCTCGGCGGGACCTGGGGCGAGGAGTGTTCAAGGCGCGATGGGCCGCCGCCATGGCGACCAATGACACAATCGACGCGGCCATTAGATAGAATGACGGCGCAGCATACGTGCCCAATAACTCGATCAAGCTTGCATTGATGACAGGCGTAAATCCGCCGAACACGGCGACTGCCAACGAATAACTGACAGCAAGACCCGTGGTGCGAATTCGGGTGGGAAACAGCTCCGCCATCAGCGCGGGCAAGGCACCCAAATAGATCGCAAGCTGGGCGCCGATCCACATCTGGAATGCCAGCAGCGCGGCAAATGTGCGCGTCGTTGCGACCAGGGTCAGTAACGGCAACGCCGTACCAAAGATGACAAGCGCAGCACCCGCCATGAGCGGCAGCCGTCCCCATTTGTCTGAAAGAAAGCCTGCTACGGGAATGAGGACCGTCTGCAATACGCCGGTAATGCAGCCCGACGACAAAAACATCACGCATCGGGTAGCCGAGATACTGAACGGCGAAGGTCGGCATCAGCACGAGCGTATAGACCGTCACGGTCGCGACGATCACGAGGCCCAACGCAGTCAGGATGTTCCAGCTCGATGATAAAAGAGCCTGGCGTGGCGTTTCGCCGGTGCGGGGCAACGATTGAAATTCATAGCTCTCGGGAATGCGGTAGCGAATATAGAGCGCGATAGGTCCGATCAGCACGCCGAACAGGAAGGGTATCCTCCACCCCCAGCTATCGAGCTGGTCCTTATCGAGGACCATCGCCAGAGCCGCGCCGAACGACGTCGCGAGGACAACGGACATCGCCTGGCTGGCAAACTGCCAGCTTGCGAAAAATCCTCTGCGGGCCGGATGCTGCTCGGCCAATAACGCTGTTGCGCTACCGAACTCGCCGCCGGCCGAGAACCCTTGAAGCAGCCGGCCGACCACGATTATGAACGGCGCGAGAGGTCCGACGATTTCGTATGGCGGGGCGCACGCAATGAGAGCCGTTCCCACCATCATCAAAGTAATTGTCAGTGTCAGCGCCGGCTTACGGCCGAACCTTGTCCGCGTAATACCCCACCGCGATCGCACCAAGCGGGCGCATGACAAATGCCGCGCCGAAAACGGCCAAGGACATAAGAAGCGAGGAGACTGGATCGTCGGCTGGGAAAAACTGCTTTGCGATGGCGAGCGCAAAATATCCGAATATGACGAAATCAAACCATTCGAGCGCGTTGCCGATCGAGATTGCCAGAACGACACGCCACTTGACTTTGCATGTTCGAGCTGGTCGGTCACGGGCTATACCAACAGTGGCAAGCACCATGGCAGCCCATTGGCCGTATGTCACCTTGTTGAGCTGCTTCACCGCTCGTCAGTGTGGCGGAAGCTTTGGGATTTCCAGTCGATCTGCCACGGCCTCGGTGAATTGACGCAGGTCATCATCCGATATCGCGAAGGCAATCGTTTTCAGATCGAGAATTGCGACCTCCAGGAGCCAGGCCGTGTTGTCCAGGCCGGCGTTACGAGCCTCTTGAATTGCTGTCGTAAGGCGGCCGATCAGGTCGTGAATTCTTTCGTTTTTTGTGCCGAGCATCATCACTGCACCTTGCTTAAGACAGTGCGCACGCGTGACGTTCCTTCCACCCAGGATTCGGTATCGAGAACTTCGCCGTAAACCCGGATAATCTCGGTCACGCTCTCCTGAACTGATTGTCCCGTAAGATTGCCTAAGGCGTGGCTCGCCGACGCGTCCGCAAGATAAGTGACCTGATGGCCGCGGTGATAAGCGTCGACGATGGTGGACAGGCAAGCGGTCTCGCCGGCAAAGCCCGCCATCACGAAGTGGCCGCCGCAGTCGCCCATTATCGTTGAGAACTGCTTGTTCGAGTAACACGATGGCTGTTCGTGATCGAACACCATCTCAGCCGCAGTGGGTTCAAAACCTTCAATCCATGCCGAAAATTTCGAGGACCGATTGAAGAACGACGACTTGGAGATTTGCCTGCAATGCGCGACCGGAAATCCGCGGGCACGGGCGTGCGCAAGCGCAGCACGGCAATGGTCGAGCGCGGCCGCTGCTCCGGGAACAGCCATCAGCCGCGGCTTGGTTACGTATTCTCGTTGCAGATCGACGAGAACGAGACACGGCGCAACGGCCGGATTGGCGAGTGCTTTTAAATAGATGACCTCGCTCATGCTGCGGCCTCGTTGACTGAGGGCCGCCGAACACCGCGCACGCGGGAGCTCTCAAGCACACCCGGGCTGCTCCAGTCTCCTTCCGGGCGGATGATGATGTAGGGATCCGTCGCTTCGCAAATCGCGTCCGACCGGCGAGGCGCAGTATTGATCATCTCGATGTAGTCAAAATCCGAAAACTCAAGCTCGCGGGCGTTTGCAGAAACCGTAAACCCGCACTTGGTCCAGAATTTCACCAGGCGCTTTTGCGCATAGACATAGACGCGCACATATCCTTTTGCCCGGCAGTGAGCGACGCTCGCATTGACAAGTTCTCGCGCCAGGCCGCTGCTGCGGAATTCCTTGCGTACAACCAGTCTTTCCACTTTTGCGAAGTCGGCAAAGTAACGGATGCGCATGCAGCCGGCCGGCTCGTCACCGACATAGCCAATCAGGTGCGTTGCGGAAAAATCGTTGCCATCGAACTCTTCCGCGTAGGGACATTCCTGTTCGCCGATATAAACGGCACCACGAATGGCAACTGCTTTTGCGAGATCTTCGAAAGATCGCGCGACCTTCACAGCGAGGGCCTGGGGTGTCTGTGCTACGGGGGCAGGCGCGGGCGCGACCTGGGATGCGCGTCGATAGACGTGGAATTGAGGCGCTGCGCTGCCGGCAATCCTCGGCAACTTGCGAAAGCCCATACTGTCCATGAAGCGAACGGCGGCGTCGGTGGTCCCCCATGCGTAGAAATCGGCCTCCTGGCTATGCATGCCGGCAATCTTCGAACAAGCCAGGCTCAGGCCCGCGGCCAGCGGTCCGGGCGCGTAGACGTGCCAGATGTAGATGCCGGCGGCTTTTTCGTTTTGCGCTGCGATCGCAGCAAGCGGGGGATTCTTGCGGTCGAGGCTGCCATCGAGGAGGCCTGCCAATCCGGCCTTATTCAAGGGCAGGAATGCAAAGTACCCCTCAGGGTTAGGTGCCTTGATATCGAACCGGTCTTTTCGCGAGACAGCCCAGAAGCAGTCTGGATTATGCGAGGCCACGCGCTCCACAACCGCTGCCGACGTCAGCATCGGAATAGCCTTGCGGGCCTTATCCATAAGTGCTGCAATTTGGCGTCCGTCGGGGGTAAAAACGACAAGACGACTCGCAAGGCGGAGCATATGAGGCCCATCGAGGGCGCGTATGCTATCGCCGGCGATGGGGGGCAGTTCTGAAGCAATCCGAAAATCGTGGACCGTCATGGGAATGCACCGCCGCTGCTAGTGTGACCGAGCCCGACTCTAAGGGCCGGCCGAACGGCGCGGTGCAACTAATCCCGGCTAACGGTGCTCAAAAAACTGAGCACGCCACGAACTCACTCAGGTAGCCGGGCCCGACTGGGATAATGTCCGGGTCTTCCTCGAAGTCGCGCGGGCGAGCAGCTTTCGCACCGCAGCACAGCGGCTGAGGATGACCGGCCAGGCCGTCAGCGAGCGCGTCAAACAACTGGAACGACAGCTCGACATCGTCCTGTTCACGCGTCATCACGATGGTGTCCGGCTCACGGATGATGGCCAAAACCTTCTCTCTTTCGCCGCTGCCATGGAAGAGGCGTCGAAGGGCTTCGTCCGGCGCCGTGGCGGCCTCGCTCAACCGCTCGAGGGCGAAGTAAGAGTCGCGGTGACGGAGGGACTGGGCACCTTCTGGGTCACTCCGAGATTGATGGAGTTCTTACGCGCGCACCCGAAGATCCTTATCGATCTGCACTGTTCGATGCAGCGTCCCGACGAGCTCGTGCTTCGCGCCCAGGCAGATCTCGCAGTTCAGATCGAGGAGCCCGTCCCTCGAGATCTCAAAGTTCGCCGCATTGGGCGAATGCATGTGATGCCTTGCGCATCACAGGACTACATCGACCGTTATGGAATGCCGCAGACTAAAGATGACATTGCACGTCAGCATCGCCTTGTCGCGCAGTACGCCGACCAGGGCCGAGGAGCTCATTACTACAACCAGCTCTTTCCTGGCCGGGTACAGACCGGCTTTATGGCTATGCGAACCGATGCGAGCACCGCAATGTATGCCGCCGTTCTAAATGGTCTGGCGTGCGGTTGGTTGCCGACTTATTACTTCGCGCTCGGCACGACTGTCGTTCCGCTGGACATCGGGCATGTCATATCGTTTGACATCTGGCTGAGCTATCACGCCTGATGCTGCAAAGCTGCCCCGGGTCAGACGCATGATTGATTGGACGATTGACGTGTTTGACCCGCAGCAAAATCCCTGGTTTCGCGACGACTTCATTCATCCGCGCGAATTCACAAAATACCCATGTTCGAAGCAGTCGCTTATTGACGTAGCTTTCGGCCATGCGAAAACCGGTCCATAACCAAGCAAGCGGAATATGCCCAAAAGTCAAAATGCCCAAGATCGCGAAGTCGGCCGCCGTATCAGGCTGCGCCGGCAGGAATTAGGTGTTTCTCAGACCAAACTGGGAGACGCGCTGAAGGTCTCGTTTCAGCAAGTTCAGAAATATGAGAAGGGAATAAATCGAGTCAGCGCCGGACGGTTGCAGCAAATCGCCGGCGTCCTGCAAGTCCCGATCATGTTCTTTTACGATGACTTGGGAAAAGGCAGCAGCGAGATCTCCACTCTTCTTAAATCCGCATACGCCCTTCGCGTCTTGAAGGCTTTCTCAAAAATTCGCGATCGGAATATTCAGCGCCGCGCTGTCGAGCTTATGGAAGCGATGGCTGACGCTGCCGATTGAGGTCCGTGAGCGCGTAGCCCGTTGACGCAGTCGGCCACGACGCGACAGCGCGGCCTTTTCCTTGACATGATACGCTTCGGCGATGAGGCCAAGAAGCGGCAAGAATTTCTCCGACCGGCTGTTTGCGATGGCGGTTTTTGTCCGGGTCATCGAGACCGGCAACTTCTCGCGGGCCGCGCGCGACCTCGGCATCAGCCAACCGACCGCGAGCAAGCTGGTTGCCGGCCTCGAGGCGCGCTACCGCCTGCGGCTGCTCGAGCGCACCACCCGCCATGTCCGCGTCACCGACGATGGCCGGGTTTTCTATGCCCAGGCCAAGAAATTGCTCTCCCAATTCGACGAGCTGGAGTCGGTCGCAACCAAAACCTCGGATGCCGCGGGCGGCAAGCTCCGCGTGAGCTGCCCGCCGGCGCTGGGGCGCATGGTGATCGCCCCGATGGTGTTTGCCTATCTCGCGGCCAATCCCGATACCGCGATCGATCTCGATCTGTCGTCACGCTATCTCGACCCGATCGAGGACGGGGTCGATCTCGCCATCCGCATCGGATCGCAGGCGGATTCGACCTACCGGGCGCGGCTGCTGGCGCCGAGCCTGCGGATGCTGGTCGCAAGCCCGGACTACCTCAAGAAGCATGGTGAGCCGAAGGAGCCGGCCGACCTCACGCGGCACCAGGTGCTGGTCTATTCGTACCTGCCCCACCCCGACGTGTTGAAGCTCAAGGACCGCAAGGGCCGTGCCGTCAGTGTCGCCATCAGCGGGCGCATGCGCATCAACAATTCGGAAGTGCTGATGAGCGCGGTGACGACCGGGCTCGGGATTGCCTGCCTGCCGCAATGGGCGGTGCGTGACGCCGTCGCCGCCGGCAGGCTGCGGCGCCTGTTGCCGGCCTGGGAGCCGGAAGGCACCTCGATTTATGCGGTCTATGCCGGCGGCCGCAGGCTACCGACCCGCGTCCGCCGCTTCCTCGATTACCTCGCGACGCAGATGCGCCGCGCGATCTAGCCTCAGTTAGTGATCTTGGGGATGTTGTTGGTGCTGATCACCCTGGCCCAGCGATCGGCATCGACCTTGATGAGTTTCGCGACATCCTCGACGCTCGCTTCGCGCGTTTCGGTGCCGAGCTTGCTCAAGCTTCTCCTGGAAGGCCGGCGACGATGTCGCCTTGGCAACCTCGGCGTGGATCTTCTGGATCACGTCCTTCGGCGTGCCGGCCGGCGCGCAGATGCCGTACCAGGAGGTGACGTCGAAATCCTTGAGCCCGAGTTCGGCCAAAGTCGGCACATCCGGCAACAGCTTCGAGCGTTGCTGCGAGGTCACCGCCAGCGGACGCACCTTGCCCGAGCCGAGCGCGGCAAGCGCCGACGGCATCGGATTGAAGCTCGAATTGACGTGGCCGCCGATCAGGTCCTGCACGGCCGGGCCGCTGCCTTTATACGGCACGTGAACCATCTTGAGCCCGGCATCGCCCGAATAGCCAAGCGTCGTGAGATGCGCGAGGCTGCCCACGCCCGCCGTCGCATAGGTGATCGTGTCCGGCTTCGATTTTGCCAGCGCGACATACTCGCCGTAGGTCTTCACCGGGATCGAGTCGATTGCCCAGCATGACCAGCGCCGCGTACCCGACCAGCGCCACCGGGTCGAAATCCTTGTCCGGCGCGTAATTGAGCTTGGCGTAGAGGCTGGGGCTGATCGTGATCGGCCCGGCCGAGCACATCAGCAGCGTGTAGCCATCGGCCGGAGACTTCGCGACCGAACTCGGAGCCGATCGTGCCGCCCGCGCCGGGGCGCGTTTCAACCAGCACCGGCTGCGACCATGCGGTCTGCAGATAGTCGGCGAGCAGCCGCGCGATCGGATCGATGTCACCGCCGGCCGCGAAGGGCACGATCAGCCGCACCGGCTTCGACGGATAGACCTGCGCATGTGCCGCGCCGGCAACGAATAGCGGCGCGATCAGCGCACCGGCAATCAAGAGCAATCGTGCAAGTTCTCGTTTCATGGCCGCCCACTCCTGTTCAATTTGCGGTTTCCGGCGCAGTGCACTTCAAGTTCCTACCGAGCAAGTCTCGTACCAATGCCAAGCGCTTTCGCGCGCTGGAGCGCGAGCGCCGCGATCGCGACATCGCCGAGCCCAAGCCCCGGATGAATGAAGAATGCGCGCTGTTCCGGCGAGGTGCGTCCCGGCCGCGTCCCGGCGGCAAGCTGCGACAGCTCGGCGTCGTATTCGCCGCGCCAGGAGATGATCCCCGTCGCGGCCGCCTCGCGGCTCTGGTCATGATTGTCGGTCGCCAGGATTTCGATCTGGCGCAGATCGGCAAGCTGCCAGGCGCGGCCGAGATCGACGCCGCTGACAAAGGCGCCGGGCGACAGCCAGGCCGGGTCGAGCACTTTGACGAGATCGGCGGCGCGCGGCGCACTGGAAATGACGATGTCCTGGCCTTCGACCGCCTCGCGCGCCTGCGTGACGACGTTCGCCGCAAAGCCGCGCTCCCGCGCTTTCTCGCGCGAAAGCCTCGGCGGTGGCCGTGGTGCGGCTGTAAGCGGTCACTTCACGCAGCGGAAATTCGGTGGCGAAATAATCGAGATGCGCCAGCGCCTGCACGCCGCACGGATAAAAGCTGATGCGGCTTAAATCCCGCCGCGCCAGACGCCGCGCCGCGGTGAGGCTCACCGCCGCCGGGCGCACCGCGGTGATGACCGTGCCATCCATCACCCCCTGCACCACGGCGGTTTCGATGTCGTTGATCACGATCATCGCATTGATGTGCGGCAGACCTTTCGCCGCATTGAGCGCGGTGCCGATCCACTTGGTGCCGATCACGCCGGCATCGTCATAGCGCGCCGGCATGGCATGGAAGAATGTCGAAGGCGGTCACGTCGAAACCGCTCTTCGGCACGCTGCGGGCGCCGCCTTGCGCGAGCGAGCGATAGGCCGCCTCCACCGCATCCGTCATCTCTTGCGGCTTTAGCGCCAGCGCATCGATGTCGGCGCTCGACAGATAGAGGAATGTGCCCGTGGTCGCCATTGCTAGCGCGGGCCGCCTTTCACGCCGGCCTGCTTACGCCAGTCGTCGTCGCGCGGCATGCTCGGATTGGTCGGGCGCGTGTCGTAATAGGGAATGAGCGGGATGTATAATGTGTAGAGCCGCCGCAGCTCGCCGATCGGCTCGTCGTGCTCGTCGGCGCGCAGATCGACCCAGGCGTAGGATTTCTTGTTCACCACCAGCAGCGCAGCCGAATGCTGCCCTGCCACCTGCCCGCCGGCATCGCGGCCCGCTTCGAGCGCGCGCACCAGCCGCTCGGCAAGCTCCTCGCCCTCCGACTTCTCATAGGCCTCGGCGATGGCCGTTGCAGTCTTCTCGCTGGTGAGCCGGTTGCCGAGCGCGACAAAGCCTTTGCCGACCACGTGGCCCGCCCACTCCTCGTTGGAGCGGCCGGTATGGACGGCGACGCGGCCGTCCTTGTCCACCACCGCCATCTGCCGCCACTGCATATTGTCGTCGCCGTCGCTGTCGGCGATTTCACGCAAGGTCTTCTCGGCGGAATAGCCCTGCTCGAGCAGCCGCAGCCCGAACGGGCCGAGCCGCGGGTCGCCATTGGCCTGCACCACCAGCCCGCCAATGCCGGCCTTGAGGAAAGGACATTTGGCGCCGATCGCCATGGGCCGGGTGGCGATGGCGATCCCGAACATGCCGGTGCGCTCGCAGCGCGCGATGATTGAGAAGGTCACGGGATAGTCGCTCCATTTTACATCAGCCGCAGCGTGCAGGCGCGCCGCGCCGGACGCTATCTGCTGCGCTAGAATAAGATTTATTCTGTAGGAGAATAAAAAGCACGACGTCGCAAAAGGAAGCCGAGACGATTTGCGACTGGTTGGGGGCGCTTTGACCAGATACCGCGAACCCGTTGTTTACATGCAATGGAGCGGGGGTTCCGGACGGAATTGGCCGAGAGAGAAGAACTGCAAACAAACTTCTCTACCGTCATAACGAGGCGGCGCTACCTGCGCTAGAAACGGTAAACCGGCGATCGAGCCAAGGACGTTAGTGAGCCGTTTCTGAGACGTCGGCCGCGTACTCACTTGCCTCCATCTCTCTGCTGCGATGAAGATGCTCTTCTGAATAGTTCACAGCGCACGTTGGAGTGGCCGTGCCAAAACTGGTTTCCAGTTTGCTGACCCCGATCAAGGCCCTGCGTGTCCGCTATATCCCCTTGCTGGTGGTTTACTTCGCCTACGGGGCACTTGGCCTCATCGATGTAACCCGCGACATGTGGATTAAGGAGAGCTTGACGGTCAGCGCGGCCGAGCTGGCGGGCATTGGCGTCTGGCTTAGCCTTCCCTGGACGCTGAAAATGGTCGTTGGTGCGCTGGCGGATAGCGTCCCCATCCTGGGCTCGCAGCGCCGCTCTTACATCGTCATCGGGGCGGGTTGCGTCAGTGCCGGGTTGATTGTTTTGGCGGGCGCTGCAGGCGGCTGGATCGGCGGAGCTAGTAATCAACTTTACCTGCTTGGCGCTCTTCTCATCGTAATCGGTACGGTCGTTCAAGACGTCGTGGCCGATGCGATGTCCGCGGAGGTCGTTCCCCGAACACAAAATGGAAAAGCCCCGACCGGTAAACCGGGTGAAAACCGAGTTGGGCATGGTCCAAGTCCTTGGACGCCTGTCTCTGTCCTTGGGGATCTTAGCCGTCGCCGGGTTGTCGGGCATCCTCGCCCAGTTTCTCAGCCGAGAGACGGTTTTTTTGCTGGGGTTGATCATCCCGGCCATCTCAGTCGTTGGCGTCTTGTTTGTCGAGGAGGGAGCGGTCCAACGCCGCCCCCTCGATTGGAGGATTGTCGGCGGCGGCTTTGTCTTTGCGGCGGGCGTATTGGGACTCGCGACAACCGGCTTTCCTTACGCCCAGGAGGCCATTTTTGTTCTTTCGATGGTCGTGATTACCGTCATGCTCGCCATCGTAACCAGCGACATTGATCCAAAGACGCGGCGTGCCGTTCTGTACACCACGATCATCGTGTTTGCGTTTCGGGCCACCCCTTCTGCGGGTGACGGCTACTTCTGGTGGACCCTGGACGTTCTCAAGTTCGACGAGGCATTTTATGGAGTGCTTAGACAAACCGGCGCACTGATTGCATTCGTTGCGCTATGGCTTTTTAGCCGGCAGCTTACCGAGTACTCGATCACCACCGTTCTGCTTTGGCTCGCATGCGCACAAGCAGTTCTGACGCTGCCAAATATCGGACTGGTGTATGGATTGCACCAATGGACCGAGAGCAATTTCGGCCTTGGTGCGCGCTCGATTGCGCTTATCGATACCGTTGCCAATACGCCGTTAGTTCATTTGAGCATGGTACCGCTTCTTGCATTGATCGCTTATCACGCACCGCCACGAAAACGTGCGACCTGGTTTGCCCTGATGGCATCGCTCATGAACATGGCCTTGGTAGCGGGCCAACTTGAAACGAAATACCTCAATCAGATTTTTGTCGTTCAACGGGGTGAATATTCAGAGATGGGCCCCTTGCTCGTAGTGGCGACCGTTCTGAGCTTCGTCTTCCCAGTAGGGGCTGTTCTCTTCTTTGGTCGAAGAGCCAACAGTCCGCAGTTGATCAAAAATACAACCACCGACCCTTACAGAGTCAGCGGTTTTGCTGCCTTGTTTCGACCTCGATCGATCCCTAGCTGACGATTATGAGCCCCGGCCGATACCGCCGAACAGTCTGCGCCTTGTTGGCCGCTGCTTTGGCGCTCGGCCTTTTGCATGCCCCATCAATGATGCTCGGTTCGGCGGTTGCGGCCGGAATTGATTGCCACGCCGGCACCGCGAACAACTCGCATTCGCATGGCACGCACGATCATCAAGCGCCCGACGAAGGCCAGCGTCCCGAGAAAGCTGCCTGACAAGCTGAACCTGGCTTCGAATTGCCCGCTCGCCAACCTTACCGGCGTTACGGCTCCGGCCACCGAGCTCGCGGTAGAGGTTCGTGGGACCGCCATCAAGCAGGCCGAACCCTCTGTTTTGGTTGCGACGCTCGCCGATCTGGTCGATCCCCCTCCGCGCACCGTCTCCTGACTTAGCACTGCAGCATTAGTCATAAACCTGCGGGTCGTCGCGTCATGGACGCATGCCCGCGATTCAGGAGACTGAAATGAAATCCAGATATTTAGTGCTTGGACTCGTGCTTGGCGCGGCCGTGCTCTTTACCGGCGTTGCTTTGGCACAGATGCGCGGCTCGTCGGAGATGCACGGCCAAATGAGTGGCTCTTCGGACATGCATAGCCGCATGCAAGCAATGATGCACGGCGGCGGCATGCAAGGCGGTGGTCACGGCATGATGCATGGCGGCGGCGCCGACACGGCGCCGACGAGCGTGGTGGCGCGCACGCTCATGGCGCAAGCACGGCGGCGAAAGGTGACCAGGGGCCTTCCAGCCTCGCCTTTCAGGGCGTGAACGCCAAAATGCATAAAGGCATGGACATCGCTTTCAGCGGCGACGCTGATCGTGATTTCGTCGCCGGCATGCTTCCCCACCACCAGGGCGCGGTCGACATGGCGAAGATCGTACTCGCCTTCGGCAAAGATCCTGAGGTCCGGAAGCTGGCGGAGAGCATCATCAAGGCGCAGGAACAAGAAATCGCCTGGATGAATAGCTGGCTGCAAAAGACGGCGAGCAAATAATGCCAAGCGGGGTCGGCCCCGGCCGGCCCCGCAACCCCTCCACCTCAGGCGCTGCTTGCCATTGCGCTGACCGCTACGATAGCACCGTCGACCAGTTCAACTTTGCGATCCATCCGATTGGCCAGCGATAAATCGTGAGTGACCGCGACCACTGTTTTCCCCTCGCGATCGACAAGTTGCCGCAGGATCTGAAAAACCTGTTCGCTCGACGGTCGAATTCGAGCGACCCGGTCGGCTCGTCGGCCAGGATCACCGGCGGCTCATTCGCCAAAGCGCGTGCTACCGCGACGCGCTGGCGCTGTCCGCCGGAGAGCTGGTCCGGCCGCTTGTGGATGTGATCAGTTAGGCCCAGCAAACCCAGCAGATGCGATCCCGCGCTCCCTCATTTGCGGTAACGAGAGCCTGCCAAGAGCACGCATCGGCAGCGTGACGTTCTCGAGGATCGTCATTTCGGGCAGCAAAAAGTGAAATTGGAAGACGAAGCCGAGCATCGACAGCCGCGTGAAGGCTCGCTCGCGCTCGTCCATCGCCGCAGTGGCGCGGCCGTGGATCAGCACCTCTCCGGAGGTCGGGAGATCGAGCAGACCCAGCAGATAGAGTAGCGATGACTTGCCGGAGCCAGACGGCCCGGTGATAGCGACGAATTCCTTCTCACCCACAACCAGGTCGACTTCGCTGACCAGCGTGGTGGGCACGACGCCTTCGAGAATGCGAGTGACTTTGCGGGCTTCGATGAGCGGCATGGCGTCGCTCATGTGGCTCCCCGGATGATTTCGACCGGATGGACCTGCGCGGCTTTCCGCGCCGGCTGATAACCGGCGGCGATGGATGAAGCCAGCGCGACACCGCCCGCAAGCAGATAGTGTACGTAAGTGTAGGCGAGCGGCAGCCGGTCCGAATCCAGGAATGGATTAGTGATACGGATTTGACCGAGAGCCAGGCAGAGCAAATAGCCGAGCGCGAACCCAACGAGCGCGCCGGCGATCCCGATGATCAGCGCCTCCACGATGAAGATCGAGCGTACGGTGAACTCGCTCAACCCCAGCGATTTCATGATGGCGATGTCGCGCGCTTTCTCATGCGTGATCGTGGAAATGATGTTGTAGGTGCCGAAGCTCGCGACCAAGAGGATCGCGCCAACCACCGTGTACATGATGAGGTTGCGGATGAGGAAGGTACTGATCAGATCTTCGTTCGATTCCTGCCAGGAAACCGACTTGTAGCTCGTCTCATTTTCGATCCTGGCGGCAATCTCGCGCGCATTCATTGGATCGCGCAGCCGTACCCGCAATTCGTTGACCAAACCGGTCTGGCGCGAGAGAACCTGTCCGGTCTTGATCAGCACATAGGCAGTGCCGTCGTCCACCATCTTCACCCCGGAGTGAAAGAAGCCGGCCACTTGGGCGTTGATCTGCACCCCCTCGCTCGTTTGCATGGTGACAGTGGCGCCGATCCGCGTGCCCAACTTGGTGGAGAGGCCGTCACCGATGAAGACCGCGTTGGTGGCGGTATAAAGCGCGGCCAACCTCACTCCGCCCCGCAACTGTTTCGGCAAATCGGAGATCATCGCTTCCCGGCGCGGATCGATGCCAATCACGCTTACGCCCACATCTTTGCCGGCATAGCGGATGATCGCGGGCACCTTGACGGACGGGCCGACCGTGCCGGGTAGCCAGGCCTCCAGCGCGGCCATGGTGGCGAGCGGATTCTTGACGCCGGGCCGACGCGCCTCCGGCGTCAGGCCGCGAATTTCGGCGGCGCTGTAGATCTTCTCGGCAGGCTGGGGCGGCGGTGCGCGCCTTTCGTCGGTGACACTGATGTGAGCGAGTGTGTTCACCAGGCGATTGGTAAAGTCGTCCTGTGACCCCTGCATCAGCGACGCCATCATGATGGAGAACCCGACCCCGGTGGCCACCCCGGCAACGGCAAAACCGGTCTGGCGCACGCGCGAGCGCACATGGGTCCAGGCGATGTCGAAAATCAGATTCATGGGCCGGAGACGCGCACATACGCCCCGTCTCTGAGCTCGGTCGCCGCGGGTGACGCGACACGGTCACCTTCCTGCAGGCCGGCCAGGATTTCAACGGCTCGGGTGCCGCGAATGCCAACCGTGACTGCCCGCCGGCGCACTCTATTGCCGTCAATGACGAACACCGCGTTGTCGCGCAGCGAATCCGCCGGAACAAGCAATGCATCCGGCTTTTCTCGGGTGACGATATTGGCCTCCAGGCTCATTCCCGGCTTCAGCGGCGTGTCGTTCGATAGCGCAATCTTGACGCGGAATGTCTTGGCTACGGCATCTCCCATTGGGGTGATCTCGTTGACCTTGCCCTCGAGCTGTTGAGCTGGAAAGGCATCGGTACGGAACAGCACCTTCTGCCCGACGTTAACGCGCGGGATGTCTTCTTCATTGACCTCGGCGACCACCTGCAAAGGCCTCGGCACGCCAACGCGAAACAGAATCTGTCCGACCTCCGCGATCTCGCCGACTTCGCCGTCGCGGCGGAGTACGACGCCATCCATCGGAGCAGTGATTGTATAGTCGGAGATCTTTTCCGTTTGTACGGAGATCAGCCCCTGAATCTGCTGAAGGTCCATACCGGCGCGTTCATACCCTTGGATGGTCGCAGCGCCGCGTGTGATCAAGTCGCTGACCCGCGTCATTTCTCGCTTGAGAAACTCTTCCCGGGCGCGCAGCTCCTTGAGGCCCGCCTGAACCTCTCGATCATCGAGCCGCACGAGTACATCGCCCTTGGCGACGGACCTGCCCTCGCAGTAACAGATGTCGATAATGCGGTCGCGGATAACGCTGGCCACCTTGGCCCAGCGCACCGGCTCAACCCCGCCGGTCGCATAGACGATCTCGACCGCGGTGCCGCGTGATGCGGCGATCGCAGCCACTTGCGGAACCTGACTGAGCCGCCACCACGCTACGAGAGCGATCGCCGCAACAGCAACCAGACTTAGCGCTAAGGTCGAACGGAGCTTCATATTTTACCGGAAAAATTCGTGGTGATCGGCCGGTGAGCGCACAGCTCAGCGCGATCCCCGAGACCACCCCCAGCGCCGAGGACCGGCAGTATCCAATCGGGCTTTCTGTTGCTCGTCCAGCGATCCGTAGAATTTATCGAAGGCCGGCCGAATGGACTTGATGGCCGCCACCATGGACTCCATGCGGCTTTCCATGAGCTCAAGTCGAGCCGACATGCTCTTTGGAAATTCAGACGGGCAACCGGCCGCCGTGCGTTCCGCGGCTGCCTTCAGGGCAGCGCGAAGCTCGTCGACGGCGGGCTTTTGTGTTGGCGTTGGCTTTACAATCTGTTCGAGACGATCCATCCGCCAAGTCGCCATTTGGCTCATGCGGTCCTGACAAATCCCGGGGCCTCGCCATGACATCATGCCCGGGCCCATCATCATGCCAGGCCCCATCATCATGCCGGAGCCCCAACCACCGCGGGGCCCCCATCCGTCACCTGGTTGGGCAAGTGAAGCGGCCATGCCGATCAGAGAGAGGCAGAAGACGGCGGCGGCGGTAAGGGCGAGCTTTCGCATAGGATGCTCCTTTAAATGGCCCCGTCGTGGGGACGATCCCAAGGAACACAGCGGAAGAACCAGCACCTTGATGCAAATCAACTGTGCAGCGCACGCCCTCTGAGCACAGCGCTAGCAGAACGCGACGCGAATGTTCTCAACTTAGCCAGTTCAGCACTAGAGCACTGGCAATCATCCCCACCGAAGTTATGAAGCCGGCAATCGGCACCCACAGCGGCACCCGGATATGCGGGCTGTAACCGTCGCGAATTCTCACGCGGATCAACGCCAAATTCACCAGGGCAAAGACGATGAGTGTCGCGACGGACGTTGCTTGCGCGAGTTCGATAAAAGGAACGATCAGAGTCAGCGAAATCGTCGCGACCATAACAAAAATAGTTGCAAGCACAGGGCGTCGCGGTAAGGCCGTGAACGTGGCCGAAGGAACGTGGCAAATCACCCTGTCGCGCCATGCCATAGACCACGCGCGTTGCCATCGTCATCTCGGCAAGAATTGTGTTCAGCGTCGCGACGATGGCGATCAAGCTAATAATGGCCGGATTGATCCCGACAATCTTGCGAAACACCAAGCTCAGTGGAGCGGTCGATGACGCCAGCTCATGAGGAGCGACACTCGTTACCGCGACCGCAGCCACCAGCATGTAGAGCAATGTCGTTGCGATAAGGGTGACCGCCATTGCGATAGGCATCGATCGCTCCGGCGCTACCGTCTCTTCCGCCATGTTGGTCAGATCTTCAAAGCCGATAAAGGCGAAGAAGGCGAGAAGACTTGCGAAAGCAATGCCGGACCACGCCGCCATGTCCGCTGGCGGCGGGATGAACAGCGCGTCCTGCAGCGGAACGCCCCGGACTCACGCCAAAACCAATGATCACGAGCAGGCCTGCCACTTCAATAAGCGTGAAGAGGCTGGCGAGCAGCACCGACTGCAACACACCCCAAGCCGAAACGAGGCCGAGCGCGACGACGATGCACGTGACGACGATCGGCCGCGGCCAGTCCACAAATTGAGCAATGTAGCCGCTTGCGCCGATCGCCACCGTTGCCGACGCGACGATCGCGGTGCCGATCATCAACAATCCGGTCAAAGTGGAGAGCCAGCGCAGCCGAAACGCATTTCGTACGTAAGCTGCCTCTCCGGCCGCCACCGGATAGCGGGTGCAGAGCTCCGCGTATGACGCGACCGTCAGCCCCATCACGACAGCAGCCAGCAAGAACGCCCATGGCGCGTGCTGGCCCGCATAGCCGGCAACCGGCCCGACAAGGACATATATCCCAGCACCGATGGTGACCCCGGTGCCATAGAGGACGAGCAGGACCGGCCCGAGGGCCCGGCGCAAAGGGGTCGACTGAGTCAGAACGCGCGACATGCGTAGACCTACTGCTTCTTCAGCCGGCGTTTCGTTTTGTTGTCGGCGTAAGCCAGTGCGATGGCGAAGACAATGAAGGGTGTGGCGATCAGAAAAACTGCAAGTGCGACGTCCATTGGCATGATGTGCTCCTCTCCAAGTAAGCACACCACGCGACGCCTGAGCCCACCTTGATCTTTGTCAATCCGCCGATCATTTCTAGCGCGCGAGTGTCTTCAGGAACGCAATGAAATCGACGACCTGATCGGGGCCAATTTGAATTCAGGCATGCTGGGATGGCCGGTCACGATGCCTTCGGCCAACGCCTCTTCTAACGTGTCTACCGGGTACCGCTGATTTAGTTCACGAAACGGCGGCGCGATGGCAAGCGGACTTGGGCTGACTTTGTCGATGGAATGGCAGTTCGAACAGTTGGCACGCGCGAACGTCCGCCCCCGCTGTTCTTGCGGCGACATTTGAGCCCAAGACGCCGTCGTTGCAGTCAGCAGGGTAGCAGTCGTCGAGAAGACTAATGCTAGTTTGCCAAACGCTGCGTTCATGGGTCGATCCTGAGTATTTTTTCAAACGCGGCAACATGGTCATCGCGGGCACTACGGCAGCCCCTGGAGCGACATTACACGTAGCCGAGCCAATGCCAGTACGTGGCGCCGAGCAACATCACCAGCCCGATCGCGATGACCGTCAGCACCAGACCGGTGCGGACGAAGTCCCGCGCCTGAAAGTGTCGGTGCCGTACGCCACCATGTTCTGCGGCGCGTTGACGACCAGGATGAAGCCGAAGCTGACGACAAACTGCAGCAACATCGTCATGCCGATGACGTTGATGCCGGGAGTTCCAACACTCTTGAGCACCGCAATCACGATCGGGATCATCGCTGCAGCAAGAGCCGTCGCGCTGGCAAAGCCCAGGTGGATGACCATCAGGAAAAGCATCATCACCCCGAGGATGAAGAGTGACGTCGCGTTCTTGAGGCCGAATTCCGCCACCACGATGTCAGCCAGCCAGGTCGCCGCCTTGGTCTGCAGCAGCGCCGTACCCAAGCTGATGCCAATGCCGAACAGAACGATCGTGCCCCACGGAATTTTCGGCTGCGCCTCTTTCCAGGTCAGTATGCCGATGCCGGGCATGAACATCAGCGCGACTGCAACAACGGTCGTTGATGCGGTGTCGAACTTGTGCAGAACGCCCTCGGTTGCCCAGAACGCGATCAAGGTGAGCGAGATCGCAAGCAGCTTCTTTTCCGCGGTCTTCATCGGCCCGAGCTCGGCCAACGACTTGCGGATGCCTTGCATGCCGCCGGGCGACTCCTTCGATCTCCGGCGGCATCATCCGCGTCATCACAAAATACAGAGCGATCGACATCAGGATGCTGAACGGCGCGGCAGCCATCAGCCATTCGCCCCAGGTAATCGTCTGATTGAAGGCCTTCTCGATGAAGCCGATGGCGACCATGTTCTGCGCGGCAGCGGTCTTGATGCCGACATTCCAGATGCTTGCGGTCTGCACCGTGATGATCATCAGCATGCTGGCAAAGGCGCTGCGCCTGTTGACGCCGAACGCGGAGATGATGCCGAGCGTAATCGGGACGAGGCACGCGACGCGGGCCGTGGTTGACGGCACCATAAACGCGATCACGAAGCCGACCAGGATCGTGCCGACTATGACGCTGCGCGTGCTGGTGCCGACCCGGGAGAGGATGGTGAGCGCGATGCGCCGGTCGAGCCCGGTGATTGTCATGGCCGCCGCGAGAAACAGCGCCGCGGCGACAAGGACAAGGCCGGTCGTCGTAAAGCCGCTGAAAGCGAGGCTCATCGCCGGCGCTCGTTCCCAACAGAACGTTGGGATTGGTCACGCTGGGCGCGAGACCCAGCAGGAACGCCATCAGCGCCGCGATGACAATGGCCGACACTGCGTAGTCGATCGCTTCCGTCATCCAGATGATGACCGCGAACGCCAAAATCGCGAGCATCCGGTGGCCGGCGACGGGCAGATTTGCCGGTGTCGGCAGCAGTAGGATCACAACCAAAGCGGCGACTGCTGCCAGAACTCCCCAATTCGCCCGCAACCACGAGGATGTCTTCGCTGGTACCGGCAGAGCTTGCGTAACATTTGCCATGGAGTCCCTCCGATGATCCGAGCAATGTGCCCACAAAGCGAAGGAAGAGCTTTGATCGAGATCAACCGCCCCCGCGCGGCGACGCCGCGGTGGTCCGGCCCCAGCGGACGGGGCTTGACTTGAATCAATGATTTCGCCGGTCGCAAGACCAATATACGGCACCTTCCCAAGGAGGATGACATGAGAGCGCGCGACGTGATGGTTTCTCCGGTCGTTACTGTGAAACCTTCAAATTCGGTTCAGGAGGGAAAGTGGCGCCGAACTAAACCTTCGCATTCCCTTGCCCGGGGCAGGTGGTCACTGACGTCAAAATTGAAATGAGCCGTCTTCACCTGCATCCAGAGAATCACCTCGTCGCACGTATTGGCTGGTTGCGGGCGGCGGTTCTTGGCGCCAACGACGGCATTGTTTCGACCGCGAGCCTGATCGTTGGCGTCGCCGCGGCGGCGGCCACGCAGAATGATGTCCTGATCGCGGGCATTGCGGGACTGGTGGCCGGCGCCATGTCGATGGCCGCCGGCGAATATGTGTCCGTCAGTTCGCAATCGGACACCGAACAGGCCGACCTTGCGCGCGAACGCAAGGAATTGAAGGAAAGTCCAGAATTTGAGCTCGATGAGCTGACGGACATTTACGTCAAGCGCGGTGTCGATCAGGCGCTTGCGCGGCAGGTTGCCGAGCAGCTGATGGCAAAAGACGCCTTGATGGCGCACGCCCGCGATGAGCTTGGGATTTCGGAAATCACCACCGCGCGGCCCGTGCAAGCCGCGCTGACTTCGGCCGCGACATTTGCGGTCGGCGCGGCCATGCCGTTGCTCATGGTGGTCGTCTCGCCCGCGAGCGCGCTTGTCCCCATCGTGTCCGCCGCATCTTTGGGCTTTCTTGCCCTTCTCGGCGCGATCGGGGCGAAAGCCGGTGGCGCGAATGTCCTGCGCGCCACCGCGCGCGTGACATTCTGGGGCGCGCTGGCCATGGCTCTGACTGCGGGCATTGGCGCGGTGTTCGGGACGGTGGTCTGATAAGCGGTTAGCGCGCGGCGACCTGGATGCCTCCATGCGGCAAAAGCTCGTAGGGCCAGCCGGATCGACGGCAATGGACTCCTCGAAGAGCTTGTGGCGAACGCAATCACAACGCCGGGGTGACCAGTTTGGCGAAAAAATAAGCCGCCATAATCAAGACGAAGGCGAGCCAGAACAGGTGCAGATACCAGGCGGCCCTCACCGCCGTGTAAAGTGGTCTCGACGAGCGCAGACTTGTCATTGCCGCACCGGCGCCGCAGCCGCGAAGGAAGGCGCCAGCACCGCGAAGCCGGTGGTCGGCTCAATCCAGACGATTTCATCCTGGACCGACTTCACACCAGGGGTGTTCTCCGCCAGCACGATCAGCGCCCTGCGGGTATTCTCGTCGAATACGGCGCCAGACAGCGTGACGACACCGTTCTCGACACTGACGGTCACTGTTGCGATTGGCGCCCATGTCGTCTTCTTCATTTCACTGAAGATCTCGTCGCGAATGCGACGGTCGGTGGCAGCGACGGACGGTGCGATGTTTCGCGGCTTTGACCAAAGCCGCGACCAGATTGGCGCGCGAAATGATGCCGACCACCGCGTTACCTTGAACCACCGGCACACGCTTTAAGCGCCGGCGCTCCATCAACTTTACGACCTCCTCAAGTCCGGTTTCGCGCGTGACGGAAATCGGGTCGTCGGTCATCACCTCACCAACCTTGCGGCCATGAGCACGGACAAACTCTTGGGCGGCCTTTCCGGGACCCAGGATGTATTCCAGCCAGCGCGGACGCTCATGCTCGGTTTCCGTTTCCGCCCGCCGCAGCAGGTCGCCTTCCGTCAACATGCCGACGAGCTTGCCGGCCGAATCGATCACCGGCAGGCCGCTCACTCCGGTTTCAAGCATGATTTGTGCGGCATCCGTCACTGTGGCGTCAGGCGTAACGCTGATCACAAAGGGTGTCATGATGTCGTTGGCGTGCATCGTCATCTCCATCAGTTGCGAGGTTTGTCGGCCTTTACGCGTTGAACCGGCACAGCGCCGAATGATTGCGGACGACAACCCGGCGTGCTGACGGCAGCGCGATTGCCGATGAATTTTCCAGATGCGTCAGAGTGCGCGAAACGGTTTCGATCGTGAGACCGAGATAGTCGGCGATGTCCTGGCGCGACATCGGCAGTTCGATCTCGGTACGGCTACGGGCTCTGGCCGCCATCTCCAGCAGGAAACCCACGACCCGCTCCTGCGCCGTCTTGATCAGGAGAAGAACATGGCTCTGAGCGCGGTGAAGTTCGGATCCAGCGAGCTCCAGGAGTTGCCGCGCAAGGGTCGAATCGCCGGCAGCGCGGGAAAACACCATTGAGCGCTTCAACACAGTGACCGTGCTCGGAACGATGGCTTCCGCCGAGAACAAGTGTTCTTCGCTTGCCTCAATTCCGAAGACGTCGCCAGGCAGATAGAATCCACCAACCTGCCGGCGGCCATCGTTGAGCACCTTGTAGGTTCGGATGCAGCCGGCGTTTACCTGATACAGGTATTCAGCGCCCTCGCCCTCGCCGAAGACTTCCTCGTTGCGGCCGAAAGTCAGCGGCGCACCCATCATCGCAAAGGCGGCCGGCAGTCCGTTTTCGGGGGCCTTGTCGACCGGGTGGATTTGGATCGGCTGGCGGAACGCTTCAGTGCGTGTTGCAAGGACTTGAGCCGGCATCGTCATCTCCCGCTGGTTGCGTGGACGTTGACGGCACTCTGGCGCAGGCGCTGGATGCGGAAAATTCAGATAATCGCCCTAAGGGATTCCCCTTAGTGGGGGTAATGTGGCTTTTGCCTCATGTTCCGGGCGTGACCGATGACTTCAAGCTCACAGATGTCCGCGCGCTGGCTGACTTTTCCCAAAGGCACCCGCGAACAGCCGCATCTGCTCGTACCCGGAGTTCTCGGCTACGTAGCCGCCACGGTTCTGGTGGTTCTCGCGCTGCTTGCGCGCAATCTCTTGATTCCGGAGATCAGCAATCAAAGTCCTTTTCTGCTGTTCGTCCCCGCTGTGTTGGTCGCCAGCGCACTTAGCGGCTTTCGCTGCGGGCCTTTTTGCGACGGTGCTGAGCGCCTATCTCGGATTTTACCCTGAGTTGCCTTTTCCGCGCCCTACCGAGGCTCAGCTCTTCGGTGCCGGCCTGTTCGCCGCAATCGGAATAGGCATGGCCTGGCTGGGCGAACGCCAGCTCCGGGCGCGCGCTTCGGCCGTACTCGTCGCTCAAACCGTCCTCGCCCGGGAAGCACATCTGGAGTTGATCCTTGCCACCGTTCCCGATGCAATGATCGTGATCGACAAAGCCGGTACCATCCAGTCCTTCAGCACCACCGCAGAGCGGCTGTTCGGTTACAGCGCCGCAGAGGTCGTCGGCCAGAACGTCAAGATGCTCATGCCCCAACCCTATCGGGGAGAGCATGACGGGTACTTGCAACGCTACAATCGACACGGGCGAAAAAAGGATCATCGGCATTGGCCGCGTCGTCGTCGGGCAGCGCAAAAGACGGCGCGACGTTTCCGCTCGAGCTTTCGGTCGGCGAAATGCACTCGGGCAACGAGCCGTTCTTCACGGGGTTCATCCGCGATCTCACCGAGCGCCAAAGCACAGAAGCACGGCTGCAGGAGTTGCAATCGGAGCTCGTCCACATTTCCCGACTGACCGCCATGGGCGAAATGGCGTCGACGCTGGCGCATGAACTCAATCAACCGCTGTCCGCGATTTCAAATTACCTGAAAGGTTCGAGCCGGATCCTCGAGAACCGCACCGACGACGAATTAATCATGTTGCGTGACGCGCTTGGCAAGGCAGGCGACCAAGCAGTGCGCGCCGGGCAGATCATCCGCCGCTTGCGCGACTTTGTCGCGCGCGGCGAGAACGAACGACGGATCGAAAGCCTGTCCAAGCTAATCGAGGAAGCCAGCGCGCTCGCCCTGGTCGGCGTCAAGGATCAGGACGTGCATGTGCGTTTCGAGCTTGATCGGCGGCACGACATGGTGATGGCCGACAAGGTTCAGGTCCAGCAGGTGCTTCTGAATCTTATCCGCAATGCCCTCGAAGCGATGACGCAGAGCGATCGCCGGAACCTGACCATCTCCAGCTCGCCAGAATCTGACGGCATGATTGCTGTACGGGTTTCCGACACCGGCACGGGCATTTCATCTGACGTCGCATCAAACCTGTTCAATCCATTCTTCACCACCAAGCCGCAGGGCATGGGGGTCGGCCTCTCAATTTGCCGGACGATCATCGAGTCGCACGGAGGCCGTATAGGCGCCGAAAACAATCCAGATGGCGGCACCACGTTTTTCTTCACGTTGCAGAGTGCTGAAAACGAGGAGCCCGAGCATGCCCCCTGAGGCAAAGCGTCTATGTCGTGGACGATGACGACGCGGCGCGCGACTCGCTCGCATTCCTGCTCAAAAGCGCGAAATTGCCGGTCGAAACGTTCGAATCCGGCGATGCCTTCCTGGCAAAGCTGCCGAAAGGCGGTGGCGGCTGCGTGATTACCGATATCCGTATGCCAGGCATAAACGGGATCGAATTGCTCAAACGGCTCCGCACCGAGCCCAACCCGCCCAGCATCATTGTGATTACCGGCCACGGCGACGTGCCGCTGGCAGTCGAGGCGATGAAGCAGGGCGCGGCGGATTTCCTGGAAAAGCCTTTTGACGACGAGGCCATGCTCGCTGCGATACGAACGGCGCTGGCTCGGCGCAATGCGCACGGCCGTCAAGACGCGGAGCGGTCGGAAGTACACGAGAAACTGGCCACTTTATCGAGCCGGGAGCGGCAGGTTTTGGATGGCTTGGTGGCGGGGCTGCCGAACAAATCGATCGCGTACGATCTGAACATCAGCCCGCGCACAGTTGAGATCTATCGCGCAAATACGATGACCAAAATGGGCGCCCGAAGCCTGTCCGAACTCGTCCGCATGGCTCTCATTGCCGGATTGACAAGCCCGGCGGACAATTCCACCGGCCATTGATCTCGATCAAGCAACGGCCTGAAGAATGAGGATAGTAGTGCAGCTCTGAAAGGAGCTGCATCATGCCTGCCCAATCTATCCTTCAGCGCATCCGTCTCATCCTGGCTCGCTCGAAAGAGTATCCGGAGGGTTCATCCCGTTACGGCTACGAAATCATCGCACCACTCGACTACGACGGATATCTGGATGCCGATGCATGGAAGCAAAGGCGCGCGGACTGCACGGTAAGGCATTTTGCCGACGGGCGGGATGACGAGTTCGGGATGCTCGTCCACAAGGCCGGCGGCAAGGACCACGCGCGCTGGGTCGTCGACTACGACACTAAAGCCGTCGACGACGACGAAGCCGGCTTCATGTTCGGCACCCATCGTTTCGTGAAAGGCGAGTACGTCTCTGTTCGCGGCAGCGATGGCAAGACTTTGACGTTCGCGATCTCTGCTGTCGAACCGCTTGTAGCTGCCTAGCGCTCTAACGGGCGTCAAAAACAGCGCGCTTTTGATCCTTATCAAGGCTGGCCCCCGAACAAAGCCTAACGTTTCACCAGCCGCTTCGAGGAGTGCAACACATGGTCAAGGACATTGTCGTCAATTTGCCGGTTAGCGGATCGGATGTTGTGACGCGGTTTGCCGCATCGGTAGCCGGCCACTTCGGCGCGCATCTGACCGGCGTCGCTTTCGTGTACGACCCGTCATGCCGATGGTGGAAATCGGGGCCGCTGTCCCGCAACGCCTTATCGATGAACAGTTGGCTGAGGCGCGCGAGCGAGCTCAAGCTGCTGCCGACAAATTCCGTTTTGAGGTGCGCGGCGAAGATATCTCAACATCAATTCGGCAGATTGAAGCTTCACCCGATTCAGCACCGCGGAAATTCGCCGAGCTCGCGCGGGCTTTTGACATGGCTATCGTCGGCCAGGTGAACCGCGATAAAGATGAGGAGATTGACGACCTCATCGCGGAGGCTGCTCTTTTTGAATTCAGGTCGGCCGACCCTGATCGTCCCGTACATCCAGAGCAAGTCCTTCAAGCTCGATCGAGTTGCGATTGCCTGGGATGGCAGCAGAGCTGCGGCACGCGCGATCGCTGATGCCTTGCCCATGCTGGACCGCGCCGGCTCCGTACAGCTTTTGTCCATCTACGGTGAAAACACCGAGCGCGAAACTTTCGAAAGCGCAGGCATGATGGACCATCTCCGACGCCATGGTGTCGAAGTCGCTGCAAAGTCGATGCCAATGACGGTGGACGTACCATCGACCATTCTGAATTTCATGGCCGATCACGGTACCGACCTGCTCGTGATGGGAGGCTACGGCCACTCGCGGCTGCGTGAATTCATCCTGGGCGGAGCCACGCGTGGGATGCTCCAGAGCATGACCGCTCCCACCTTGATGTCACACTGATCATGTACGGCTCGACGACATGTGACAGGCGACAGACAATATGCCGGAGCCTGAATTCTACGCGTTGATTTCTCGCTTGGGACTGGCGCTTGGAATCGGTCTTCTGTTCGGGGTTGCTTTATGAATACGAAAATTCTCGTTTCCGTTGTTTTGATACTGGCGGCGCTCCCAACACCTGCGCTCACACAACAATCCGATCAGGGGCTGGCGTTGGCGGAAGAACACTGCGCGACGTGTCATGCCATCAGGCCGAGTGGCGAAAGTCCAAACCGAAGCGCGTTACCGCTGCGCCGCATTGGCGAGCGCTTCAGCCTGGATGAGATGCAGGAGCTGCTCGCAACCGGCAAACTGTTCGCAAGACATCCGCAGATGCCCAATTTTCGGTTTAGTTGGGGCGATGCACGCGCGCTGACGATCTATCTGCGATCGATCCAGGAATAGCGTGGCCGGGCACCATGGCGAGACATCGGTGAAAGGAGCGCTTAACGAGCATGGCTCCTTAGCGGACGCCAACCATGCTCGCGACCCTGTGTGCGGAATGATGGTGGACGCACACACGACACCGCACCGCCATCAGTTCGACGGCGGAGCGTATTATTTCTGCTCCGCAGGATGTCTCTCAAAATTTGAGGCTGAACCACGCAAGTATCTGGTTGGACAGCCTCATGTAGAACCCGCAATGCGTGACGGGGCGATCTACACCTGCCCGATGCATCCAGAGGTGCGGCAGGTCGGTCCCGGCTCATGCCCCATCTGCGGTATGGCGCTCGAGCCGGTGCTGGCGACCGCGGACGAAGACCGAACCCCGAGCTCGCCGACATGACGCGGCGGTTCTGGATCGGCGGCATTCTGGCACTTCCGGTAGTCGCGCTGGAAATGGGCGGACATCTGATTGGCCTCGATCACGTCATCGACGCCCGCACCTCAAGCATTGTTCAACTGCTGTTGGCCACGCCGGTGGTGCTCTGGGCCGGGTCGCCATTCTTCAAACGCGGCTGGCACTCCCTCGTCAGCCGTAATCTGAACATGTTCACATTGATCGCGATGAGCACCGGAGTGGCGTGGCTTTACAGCGTTATCGCCACGCTGTGGCCGGGACTATTCCCGCCCGCCTTCCGCGATGCCCACGGCACCGTGTCGGTCTATTTTGAGGCGGCCGCTGTCATTACGGTGCTGGTGCTGCTCGGTCAGGTGCTGGAACTGCGTGCCCGTGAAACAACGAGTGGCGCGATACGGGCGCTGCTTGATCTGGCGCCGAAGACCGCGCGGCGGATTCGGCAAGATGGCGGCGAAGAGGATGTTTCTCTCGACCAAGTCTACGTCGGTGACCGCCTGCGCGTGCGCCCAGGCGAGAAGGTGCCGGTAGATGGCGTTGTCGTTGAAGGGCGCAGCGCCGTCGACGAGTCGCTAGTCACCGGGGAATCGATGCCCGTCACGAAAGAAGTCGGTGCCAAGGTCATCGGCGGCACGATGAACCAGTCTGGAGCTTTGGTGATCGAAGCGAGCAAGGTGGGCCGCGACACAATGCTCTCCCAGATCGTGCAGCTCGTCGCGGAAGCCCAACGCAGCCGCGCCCCGATTCAACGAATGGCCGATCAGGTATCGGGCTGGTTCGTGCCCACCGTCATTGTCATCGCCGTCCTGGCGTTCGGCGCCTGGTTTTTCTGGGGCCCGCCGCCGCAATTCTCTTATGGCTTGGTTGCAGCAGTCGCCGTTCTCATCATCGCCTGCCCGTGCGCTCTCGGATTGGCGACACCAATGTCGATCATGGTGGGCGTGGGCCGTGGCGCACAATCGGGCGTGCTCATAAAGAACGCGGAAGCGCTGGAGCGCATGGAAAAAATCGACACGCTGGTCATCGACAAGACCGGCACGCTTACTGAAGGCAGGCCAGCCGTCACATCAGTCGTAACCACCGAAAAACTACACAGAGGCGGAGGTGCTTCGGTTGGCCGCGAGCGTGGAAAGGGTTAGCGAGCATCCGCTCGCGGTCGCCATTGTCCGGGCCGCCAATGAACGCGGCCTTGAGCTCGGACAGGTCACGAAGTTTGACTCGCCAATTGGGAAAGGCGCCTTGGGAGAGGTCGCCGGTAAACGCGTGGCGCTCGGAAATGCCAGGTTCCTGTCTGAGTTGGGTGTCGACGTCAGCGCGCTCGCGCCCAAAGCCGAAGAGCTCCGCAAGGAGGGGGCCACTGCCATCTTCATGGCCGTGGACGGCGTGGCCGCGGGCGTCCTGGCAATCGCCGATCCAGTCAAAGCCACTACTCTCGAAGCTCTGAACGCCTTGAAGGCCGAAGGAATCCGGGTGGTCATGCTTACTGGTGACAACTGGACGACTGCCAGGGCTGTCGCGCGTCGGCTGGGAATCGACGATGTCGAAGCTGAAGTCCTGCCCGATCAGAAGAGCGGTGTAGTCCAGCGTTATAAGGCAGCCGGCAAAGCGGTGGCGATGGCCGGGGATGGAGTAAACGACGCCCCGGCGCTGGCCGCTGCCGATGTCGGTATCGCCATGGGAACAGGCACTGACGTCGCGATGGAAAGCGCGGGGGTTACCCTGCTGAAGGGCGACCTGACCGGCATCGTGCGTGCACGCAGGCTCTCTCAACAGGTGATGCGAAACATCCGCCAGAACCTGTTCTTTGCATTTATCTACAACGCCTTGGGCGTGCCGGTGGCGGCGGGTGTGTTGTATCCGTTCTTCGGTATCGTTCTCTCACCGATTATCGCAGCCGCAGCCATGGCGCTATCGTCCGTCAGCGTCGTCGGCAATTCCCTGCGGCTGCGCAGGGTTCGTTTATGACGCGCCCCATTTGCCGGCTTTGGGAAATGAGAGCAGGTTTATCAAAGAGATAGTGGCGGAGAGAGAGGGATTCGAACCCTCGGTACGGTTTCCCGTACACACGCTTTCCAAGCGTGCGCCTTCAGCCACTCGGCCACCTCTCCAGCTCGACGCGGCGCGGACTATAGCCATCGACGCCGCGCGGCACAACATAAGTGGGCCGCATGGGGCCATTTGCCATAGGTTCCGCGGACTAGCCGCACCTGCGCCTTTCCGCTTTAATCCCGCCCGGAAACAGAGGCGGCGTTTCAGCCGCTCATGGAAATCAAAGGAGGACGCATGATCCACTCTAAAAAACTTCGGCTCCTGGCTGCTGCGGCGACATTGATCGCGGCCGCTTCCCAACTGCCATCGAGCGCGGCCGCTCAGGGCTACCCCAATCGGGCCGTGACGATCGTCGTTCCGTTCGGCGCCGGCAGCGTCACCGACGCGATGGCCCGCGTGCTGGCCGACAAGCTGAGCCAGACCTGGAAGCAGCAGGTCGTGGTCGAGAACAAGCCCGGCCTGCCCGGCACCGTCTCGGTCGCGAAGGGCACGACTGATGGCTACACGCTGATGCTGACCTCGAACGGCCATACCATCGCAAATCACATCAACAAGGATGTGCCGTTTGATTCCGTGAAGGACTTCTCCGGCATCACGGTCATCGCCTCGGTGCCGTTCGTCGCGATCGTGCCGGTCGAATTCGCCGGCAAAGACGCTTCAGGACTTCATCAAGCTCGCCAAGGATCAGCCCGGCAAGCTCAACTTCTCGTCGGCCGGCGTCGCCAGCACGACCTACCTCGCCGGCGAGACCCTGAAGCAGAGCGCCGACATCAACATCGTGCATGTGCCGTATAAGGGCGTTCCCGATGCGACCAATGCGGTGATCCGCAACGACGTGCAGATCTATTTTGCGCCGATCCCGAATGCGAAGGAGCTCGCCGCCGGCAACAAAGTGAGGATGATCGCGATCAGCTCCGACAAGCGCATGCCGCAGGTTGCCGACATTCCGACCGTCAAGGAATCCGGCGTGTCCGAGCTACAAGTACGAGTTCGTGGTTCGGTGTGATGGCGCGCGCCGGCACGCCGAAGGAGATCATCGACAAGGTCAACAAGGACATCACCGCGGCGCTGAAAATGCCCGACGTGGTCGACAAGCTGACCAGCTTCGGCGCAGTCCCGGCGCCGAACACCCCGGCGCAGTTCGACGCCGTGATCAAGTAAGACACCGAGCGCTACGGCAAAGTGCTGAAGGCCGCCGGCGTCGGCATCAATTAAGCCATAGTCTTCTTACTATTTTCGCAGCGGCCGGGTCGCAAAGCCCGGCCGCTGTCTTTATATTGAGGGCATGAACAAGCCGAGCGGCTACATCCTCAAGCCCAACCCCGCGGATCCGCGCCTCACCGAGCGCGTCAGCGGCCTCGATCAAAGCGGCGCCAAGATCGAGACGGCGGTGACGGTCGAGCGCGCGCTGACGATCTTCCTCAACTCGCAGGAGATCGTCACCGCGATGACGATCAACGACTATCCGGAATATCTCGCGATCGGTTACCTGCTCAACCAGCACATGCTGCTGCCGGATGATGTCGTCACCGGCGTCGACTACGACGAAGAGCTGTCCCTTGTCGTCGTGCGCACCAAGCGCAAGACCAACTACGAAAAGAAGCTGAAGAAGAAGGTGCAGACCTCCGGCTGCGCGCAGGGCACCGTGTTCGGCGACCTGATGGAAGCGCTGGAGGACGTGAAGCTGCCCGACGCCGAGCTGCGCACCTCATGGCTCTACAAGCTCGCGCACGACATCAACACGACGCCCTCGCTTTATCTCGAGGCGGGCGCCATTCACGGCTGCGTGCTGGCGCAAGAAGACAAGCCGCTCGTCTATATGGAGGACGTCGGCCGTCACAACGCGGTCGACAAGATTGCGGGCTGGATGTTCAAGGAGAAGGTCTCGCCCGCCGACAAGATCTTCTACACGACCGGCCGGCTCACCTCGGAGATGGTGATCAAGACCGTGCGGATGGGCATTCCGATTCTGATCTCGCGCTCGGGCTTCACCGCCTGGGGCGTCGAGCTGGCGCGCAAGGCGAACCTGACGCTGGTCGGCCGCGCGCGCGGCAAGCGTTTCGTCGCGCTCGCCGGCGAGCATCGCATCGTGTTCGACCAGGATCTGGCGTTCGTCGAAGAGGAAAGCGCCAAGCACCGCCGCAAGGCGGCGATGCATGATGAGTGACGTTCCGGTCCCTGCCACCTTCGGCCTGATCCTCGCCGGCGGGCTTGCCCGCCGCATGGGCGGCGGCGACAAGGCGAAGATCGAGATCGGCGGCGTTTCCATTCTCGACCGCGTGCTGGCAACGCTGTCCGGCCAGTGCACCGGCATCGCCATCAATGCCAATGGCGATCCCAAGCGCTTTGCCGAATGCGGCGTGCCGGTCATCCCGGACAATGTCGAAGGCTTCGTCGGTCCGCTCGCCGGCATCCTCGCGGGTCTCGACCACCTTGCCGCTCAGAATAATGGCATCGAATGGATGCTGAGCGTCCCCGGCGACTGCCCGTTCCTGCCGGACGATCTGGTCGAGCGGCTGCATCAGGCGCGGCGCAAGATGGGCGCCGGCGTGCCGCTCGCCTGCGCCCGCTCCGGCGAGTGGCGGCACCCGGTGGTCGGATTGTGGCCGGTCGCGTTGCGCGAAGACCTCCGCCACGCGCTCACCGTCGAAGACTTGCGCAAGATCGAAGTATGGACCGCGCGTCACGGCATCGCGGTGGCGGACTGGCCGACCGAGCCGGTCGATCCGTTCTTCAATGTGAATACGCCGGACGACGCCAAACGCGCGCGGGAATTGGCCGGCTGATCAGTCCATCAGCTGCGCGTAAGAGAGAAAGCCGACCCGGTCGCCGATTTCGACCTTGGTGACGTCTTCCGGAAACTCCAGCAATCCGTCGGTCTGCGTCAGAGATGTGATGACGCCCGCGCCGTCCTGCGGATGCTTCACGGCTTCAACTTCGCCGTTGGCGCCTTTACGCAGCGACACCCGCACATATTCACGCCGTCCCGTCTTCTTCTTGTAGGGGAACGACAGCCGCACCGGCAGCGGCGTGAGCTTCTGCGGCAGCGCGCCGCCGAGCCGCCGCAGCAGCGGCTTCACCACGCGCACGAACGTCACGAACACCGCGACCGGATTGCCCGGCAGGCCGACGAAGGCAGCGCCGCCGATCGTACCCATCGTCACCGGCCGCCCCGGCTTGATGCCGACCCGCCAGAACACCAGCGTGCCGATCTGATCGACCGCGGTCTTGACGAAATCCGCGTCGCCGGTCGAAACGCCGCCGGACGTCAGAACGACATCATGCGTCTTTGCGGCTTGCCCGATCGCGCGCGACAGGCTCGCTGCGTCATCACGCAGGATGCCGAGATCGGTGACGGCGATGCCAAGCCGGTTCAGCAGCTCGGACAGCAGATAACGGTTGGCGTCGAAGATCGCGCCCTCGCCTCGCGCTTTTCCGGGCTCGGTCACTTCATCGCCGGTCGAGAAGATCGCCACCTTGAGCCGGCGCCGCACCGCAATCTCGCTGATCCCGAGCCCGGCCAGCAGCGCGATGTGCTGCGCGTCGAGCACCGTTCCCGCCGGGACGACCAGCGCGCCTTTGGCAATATCCTCGCCTGCATCGCGCGCATTGGCGCCTTTCTTGAGTCCTTGCGGCAGCACGACCTTGCCGTCCTCTTCCTTCACGTCCTCCTGCATGAAGACCGTGTCGGCGCCCTGCGGCATCGCCGCGCCCGGTGAAGATGCGGACCGCCGTGCCTGGCGTTATCGCTCCGGCCGATTTGGCGCCGGCCTGAAGCCGGCCGCTCACCGGCAGCACGGTATAGCCCGCCGCCTTGAGATCGGCGTGACGCACCGCATAGCCATCGACTGCCGAATTGTGGAACGGCGGCAGATTGTCCGGCGCAAACACGTCTTCGCGCCGTGACGCGGAGCCGCGCCTGCGTAAGTCCCACCCGCTCGATCTCGGCAACCGGCGTAATGCGCTCGACGATCAGCTTCTCCATATCCTCGAGCGGCAGCAGCGGCCCGGAGAACGCAAAGCAATCGTCGGTGAGCTGGGCCATCAGGCGCTCACCTTCTCCAGCGGCACGGCGTGCTTCAACAAAGCATCGGCCACCGCGTCGATGTCATTGAGATCGATGACCGGCAGCTTCACGTCCGGCAGCGGCGTATCCGACGCGATCGCGACAATGAACTTGTCCTCGTCATGCAATAGCGGCTTGCCGTTCGTCGCCCGGTAAATCTCGATCTTCGGAAAGCTTTCGCGCTTGTAGCCTTCGACCAGAACCAGATCGACCGGCGCAATCTTCTGCAGAAGCGCCGGCATGTTCCATTCCGGCTCCTCGCGCAGCTCGTGCAACACCGCCCAGCGCTTCGCCGACGAGATGATCACTTCGCTCGCGCCCGCGGCGCGGTGCATGAAGGAGTCCTTGCCCGGCTGATCGAGATCGAAGCCGTGATGGGCGTGCTTGAGCGTCGATACTTTGAGCCCGCGCCTGATCAGCACGGGCAGCACCTTGGTGATCAATGTTGTTTTGCCGGAGCCGCTCCAGCCGGCGAGGCCGATCATTCGCATGCGGCCTTATAGCAAAAACCTCAGGAAAACAGCCGCTTCGCCTCGCGTTGCACCGCCGAAGCGACCCCCTTGCGAGCTTGCGCATCCGAGGCGCCTGATTGCATCCCAACGAACAGCGCCATCGTAACTGCAAAGGCGCGGACACTCTGCGCAGCAATAGTCACGTCCTATGGGGAGAAATCCATGAACGCGAAGCTCGCTGCTATCGTCATCGGCGCCGTCTTTGTTCTGGTCGGCATCCTTGGCTTCTTTCCAAATCCGCTGGTCTCGCCAACCGGCTTGTTCCAGGTGAACACGATGCACAATCTCGTTCACCTGATCTCAGGCGTCGTGTTGCTGGCCGGTGCATACACCGCATTCGGCGCCGGCATGGCACTCAAGATCGTCGGCATCGTCTACGCCGCGGTCGCCGTGCTCGGCCTGATGATGGGGCCCGGCATGCTGCTCGGCCTCGTCCACATCAATGCGGCCGACAACTGGCTGCACGTTTTCCTCTCGGTCGCCATTCTTGCCGCCGGCTTCGGATTGCCGGACGACCAGACGGCCTAGTCCGTAACGCAACGCTCGCGCTCTCCAGAACAGAGCGCGGGCGTCTTCCCACTCTTCTCCCTTTTCGCGCGCTTGACGCGAGCGCTGGCAATTTGTCCATTCGGATAAGCCGCGCTGACGTGCTTTCGCGGCATGAAATCGGGAGAGTTGGATGTTTATCGCGACCAAGGACAAGGCGCTGCTGACGACCACAACCGGCGCTTTGCCACGGCCGAGCTGGTACACGGAAAATCTGCGCGGCATTCCGCTCTCGCACGGCTTCTCCCGCTTCGCCTATCGCGAGCAGCACTTCGACTGCCTCGCCTGCCACTGCGCCGCGCAGCAGCGCGCCGGCATCGACATCTTCGTCGACGGCGATACGCGGCTCGATGACGATGTCGCCGGCCGCGCCTGGGTCAGTTACGTCACCGAGCGGCTCTCCGGCATCGGCACGCCGCGGGTCGAAGTGCCGCCGGCCGGTTTCATGAAGGACAAAGGCCCCGGCGACCTGATGCTTGAAGTCATCGAGACGCGCATGACGCCGCCGGTCACCGGCAAGATCGACAAAGGCTGGCTCGAGCTCGACCGCGCCTACAAGGCGATCGCGCCGATGACCGACAAGCCGGTGAAGATCGGCTCGATCTCGGCACAGATCCTCGCGCTGATGCTCACCGACGAGCACTACAACGACCGCTTCGCGCTGCTCAACGACATGTCGGACGCGCTCAATCGCGAGTATCACGCGCTCGCCGATGCCGGCGCGCCGATCGTCCAGGTCGAGGAGCCGGCGATTCACCAGGTCATCGCTGACCCGAGCAACAAGCCGCATCTCGACAAATGGGTCGCCGCCTTCAATCGCGAAGTGAAAGGCCTGCGCGGCAAGACCGAAGTGTGGTGCCACACCTGCTGGGGTTCACCCGCGGCACAACGCGTCGCCAGCAAGGACCAGTCCTACAAGGATGCGCTGCCCTATCTCGACCAGCTCGACGTTGACGTGCTCACCTTCGAGGGCGCCTTCAACAAGGGCATGGATTTCGAGCACATCGGCAAGATGGTCTCGAAGGACAAGAAGATCGCGCTCGGCGTCATCAGTCACCGCACCCTGCAGGTCGAGCGGCCGGAAGAGATCGCCGAGCTGATCCGCAAGGCGCTGAAATACATCGAGCCGGAGCGGCTGATCCTCACCAGCGATTGCGGCTTCGGCCGGCAATCGATGAGCCGCATGCACGCCTTCTACAAGATGGTCGCGTTGACGCGCGCGACCAACATGGTGCGGCGTGAGCTCAAGATCGAGGAAGCCTATATTCCGGCTACCGATCCCAAGCTCTCGATGGTGCCTTCCTGGCTCAGCCATAGATGGCGGAAAAAACGACACTCAACCTGCGCGGCCTGAAATGCCCGCTGCCGGCGCTGCGCACCAGGAAGGCGCTCGGCGGCATGGCGGCCGGCGATCTGTTGACGATCGAGTGCACCGATCCGCTCACCGCCATCGATATTCCGAACCTGCTGCGGCAAACCGGCGACAAACTGGAAGCCAAGAGCGAAGCGGACGGCGTGCTGAGCTTTCAGATCCGCAAGGCGTAGCTCAGTTGTGCAGCACCACGACCTTGGTGCCGACCGGAACGCGGTTGAAAAGGTCGATCACATCGTCATTGACCAGGCGGAAGCAGCCTGACGACACCGCGTGGCCGATCGTCTCCGGCGCATTGGTGCCGTGGATGCGATAGACGGTGGCGCCGAGATTCATCGCGCGAGCGCCGAGCGGATTGCCCGCGCCACCCGCCATCCAGCGCGGCAGATAGGGCTGGCGCTCGATCATCTCCGGCGGCGGCACCCAATCCGGCCATTCGCGCTTGAGCGTGATGCGCTGCGTGCCGCCCCAGCGGAAGCCGTCGCGGCCGACGCCGATGCCGTAGCGGATCGCACGGCCATTGCCCTGCACCAGAAACAGCAGGCGGTCGGCCGAGTGCACCACGATCGTGCCGGCGGGCTGATCGGTGCGATAGAGCACCGCCTGTTTGCGCCAGACATAGTCGAGCTGATCCTCGCTGCCGCCGTGATCGATGCCGGGCGCGACGTCGGGATGGGTCGGCTCCGGAATCGTTTCGACGCTTTGCGCCAGAGCGGACACGAACGTGCCCGCAAGGAACAGGCCCGCCAGAACGACTGCTAACCGCGACATGCCATCCCCCGTACGCAAACCATACTCTTAGCGGCGAACGCAGCGAAATCCGATGTGACTCGATGACGTATCGATCGGCTGCGCGTGACGCGCGGCCGGACGATAACGTTGACAGTAATTCGGCGCGCACAGATGCGAGCCGCCCTTGAGCACCTTGCGCGGAATTTTGATGTTCGGCTGACGCTGAGTCGTAGCTCTCCTCAGCGCGGCCGCCGCGCGGATTTTCCGGAATGCAGCAGGCCTTCGGCGCATCGGCGGTGTGCTTGGCCGTGTACCAGTCGTCGGTCCATTCCCACACATTGCCGATCATGTCGTGCAGGCCGTAGTCGTTCGGCGGGAATGCGGTGACCGGCGACGTGCGCTCGAAGCCGTCGTCGCATTTATTCTGATTTGGAAAGTCGCCCTGCCAGGTGTTGGCGCGATGCGCGCCGCCGGGCGCAAGCTCGTCGCCCCACGCATAATCGGCTCCGTCGAGACCGCTGCGCGCCGCGAATTCCCATTCCGCCTCGGTCGGCAAATGCTTGCCGGCCCAATCGGCATAAGCGAGCGCGTCGGCGTGCGAGACGTGGACGACCGGATGGTTGTCGAGCGCGTTGATGTTGCTCTTCGGGCCATAAGGCCGCCGCCAGTTCGCGCCCTTCATGAATTCCCACCACTGCGACCAGTCCTTGAGATCGACCGGACGGCCGGGCGGCGAGAACACCAGCGAGCCGGCATAGATCATGTGCGGCATTGCGCCGGGATAGTCGGCGGGATCCGGCGCGACTTCCGCGGTGGTGACGTAGCCGGTCGCGCGCACGAATTCCTTGAACTGCCGGTTGGTCACCGGCGTGCGATCCATCCAGAAGCCATCGACCGTGACGCGATGGACCGGCGCCTCCTCCGGATAGTGCCGGTCGGAGCCCATGCGAAACGTGCCGCCGGGGATGAAAATCATCCCGTCGGTTTCGGGCTGACGCGTCTCGGTTCCTGAAGAAGCAAGCTCATTTCCCCCAAGCTTAGCAGGCAATGCAGGCGCGACTACTGGACCAAGGGGAAAGGCTGAACTGCCGGTTAGTCATAATTTTGGCAGCGAAATAACGAGCCAATCTCGCCTTGCGCATGCTCTGCCGATCGAAGCGAAAGCTCGGTGCCAAGTTGTGTCTGGCGAAATTCCTACTTTGCTCTGGCGGAGAGGGAGGGATTTCGAACCCCCGATACGGTTGCCCGTATGCCGCATTTCGAGTGCGGTGCATTCAACCACTCTGCCACCTCTCCGGAGCCAGAACCGCCAAGAGAACCGCCAAGACTGCCCTGAAATGGCCGGGTTCCGAGGCTGCTATCTAGCCAACCGACATCGCATGCACAAGAGCGCGGCCCGGCTGCGCGTGCTAGCTTTGCGCGCCTAGGGGGATCGATGCCGCAAATTTTCACCGCCGAGCGCGTGCGCAAGGAACTGCGTGGCATCGCCTTCACGCTCGGCCTCGTCGCGTTGATCACGCTCGCGCTGTTCTTCTTCCAGCGCGAGTCCGGCATCACCCACGGCTCGGTCATCTATCTCGTGCCCGTCGTGATCGCCGCGGTGCGGTGGGGCATCGTGTCGGCGATCATCGCCGCCTGCTTTGGCGTGGTCGCCTCGGCATTCTTCTTTTATCCGCCGCTCTACACCTTCACGATCGCCGACCCGCGCGAAGCGATCAATCTCACGCTCTTCATCTTCGTGGCGATTGTCATCAGCCAGCTTGCCTCGCCGCCTCAAGACGCAGGCCGAGCTTGCGCGGCAGCGCGAAATCGACGTGCGCGACCTCTATGCCTTCTCGCGCCGTCTGGCCGTCGCATTCGACGTCTCCGACATCCATTCCGCGATCGAGGATCACCTTGCCTCCGCCGTCGAGCGCAAGGTGGTGCTGTTTGCCTCGGCGCGGGAAGCCTCGACCAGCACAGGCCGCCATGCCGGCGTGCTGGTGCCGCAGAATGTGCGCGACACGGTCGCCTCGATCGCCTCCGGAAGCCTCAGTCCGGCCGCCGGCCTGACGCTGACCGGCGAGCGCGGCGAAGTCTGGCTGGTGCAGGCGGTTTCGCCGAAGAGCCTCGAGTTCGGCGTCATCGCCATCAATTTCGGCCACGTCACCGAAGACCGGGCGAACGACATGCGGGTGCGGGTCGGCGCGGTGCTGGCTGACGCGACCGCGACGCTCGAGCGGCTCGGCGTCGCGCACGCAATCAGCGAGGCGCGCATGCGCGCCCAGACCGACCAATTGCGCGAAGCCTTGATCGGCTCGGTGTCGCACGAGTTGCGCACCCCGCTCGCCTCGATCATGGGCGCGGCGACGGTGCTTGGCGGGGTGCCGGCGCTGGCCGGCGATCCGAAGCTCAAAGCCCTCATCCATGACGTGCATGACGAGGCGCTAAGGCTCAACCACGATATCCAGAATTTGCTCGATGCGAGCCGCATCAGCAGTGAAGGCGTCAAGCCGCACAATGAGTGGGCCGACGTCTCGGACATCATCAATTCTGCGATCGAGCGTTGCCGCAACCGCATCGGCAAGCGGCGGCTGGTATTCGACATTTCCACCGGATCTGCCGCTGGTCCATATCGATCCGGTGCTGGTGCAGCAGGCGCTGGTGCAGACCTTCGACAACGCTGCGAAGTATTCGCCGTCGGATTCCACCATCACGATCACGGCGCGCACCGAAGCCCAGCGCATGACAATCAGCGTCGCGGACCAAGGCGCCGGACTGACCGCCCAGGAGAAGGCGCAGATGTGGGATCGCTTCTTCCGCGGCGGGCGTCACGTTGCCACCACCAAGGCTCGGGCCTTGGTCTCTGGATCGCATCGCGTTTATTGCCGCGAACGGCGGCAACGTCTCCGCCGACAGCGCGGGCGCGGGAAAAGGCACCGCCATTCAAATCGAACTGCCGGTCGCACTTGCGGCCGTGAGCGTGATGGAAAGCGAAACCGATGAGTGAAACGGGTCCCATTGTCCTGGTTGTCGATGACGAAGTTCAAATCCGCCGGTTCTTGCGGACCGGCTTCGAGCTCAACGGCTTTTCGGTCGTAGAGGCGGGAAGCGGCACCGAGGCGATCCGAGCCGCCAGCCTGCAGCCGGTCGATCTCGTCATTATCGATCTCGGCTTGCCGGACACGGATGGCTCGGAAGTCGTGGAGCGCATCCGCTCCTGGTCGAATGTGCCGATCATCGTGCTGTCGGTGCGCTCGAACGAGGCCGAGAAGGTGAAGTTGCTCGAGCTCGGCGCCGACGACTATGTCGTCAAGCCGTTCGGCATGGCGGAGTTGCTGGCCCGGGTCCGGGTCGCGCTTGCGCCGCCAGATGCGGGCTGCGACCGGCGAGCCCACCGTCAAAATCGGCCCCCTCACCATCGATCTCTCCGCGCGCGCCGTTCTGCTCAACGGCAGCCGACTCACTCTGACGCCGAAGGAATACCGCCTGCTCCAGGTGCTGGCTCAGCACGCCGGCAATGTCGTCACCCACCAGCACCTGCTGCGTGAGGTCTGGGGCTCGGTGCACGAGCACGACACCCATTACCTGCGCATTTTCGTCCGGAAGCTGCGGCAGAAGATCGAGCCGGAGCCGAACTCGCCCCGCATCCTGCTGACGGAACTTGGGGTGGGTTACCGGCTGGCCGGCGAGAACGACCAGAACGGCTTCGGCGAGGCGCGCGGCCGATAGCACGTCAAAGGCCCATTAATGGCCGCTTCCTTGACATAACTGGCCTCGGCGGCCATAAACCTGCCGCGCGGGCATGAGGGCCCGCGCATTTGTTGAAGCGGCGTGCGGCGCCCTAAAAACAAAGACATTTCAAGATTTTTGGCGCGGCTGAGGCCTTGGGGCACGCTCGCGCCTGAAGGATGTGAGCGATGTTTGCAGTGATCAAAGCTGGCGGCAAGCAATACCGGGTCGCCGCCGAAGACGTGATCCGGATCGACCGCGTCGAGAAACAGCCGGGCGAGGTCGTCTCGTTTGGCGAAGTGCTCGTTGTGGGCGGCGACACGCCGTCGATCGGTGCGCCGACCGTGTCGGGCGCCACCGTGGCCGGCGAAGTCATCGCGCATGAGCGCGGCGACAAGGTCATCGCCTTCAAGAAGCGCCGCCGCAAGAATTCGCGCCGCAAGCGCGGCTATCGCCATGAATTCTCGCTGATCCGCATCACCGAGATTCTGACCGAGGGCAAGAAGCCGTCCGACAAGCCGCCCCCGCGCCCCAAGCGCGAAGCCAGGCCGAAGCCGGAAGCTTCGACCGAGGCCGAAGGCGGTGAAGGCGAGACCAAGCAGGCTCCCAAGAAAGCGGCTGGCAAGAAAACTGCCGCCAGGGCCAAGCAGCCGGCAACAAAAGGCAAGAAGCCGGCCGCAAAACGAACAAAGAAGTGAGATGATTCCGTCACGGAATTGGTGTAGGAACTAGAGCAGAGAATTCGAGAGCAGTACCGATGGCACACAAGAAAGCAGGCGGCTCTTCCAGAAACGGACGCGATAGCGCGGGCCGTCGCCTTGGCTTGAAGATGTTTGGCGGTGAGAGCGTTCTCGCCGGCAACATCCTTGCGCGTCAGCGCGGCACCAAATGGCACGCCGGCAATAATGTCGGCACCGGCAAAGACCACACCCTGTTCGCGCTCATCGATGGAAAGGTTTCGTTCGCTACCAAAGCCAAAGGCCGCAAAGTCGTATCGGTTGTTCCGATGACGGAGGCAGCGGCCGAGTAAACGGTAGACCAAAATCGAGGTCCGCCGGTCATTCCAGTCAAACCGGCGGGGCTCAATGGGCTCTGAGAGGGGGAGACGGGTGACCGTCTCCCCCTCTTCGCTTTTGTGACGTGCGTGATCTCAAACGAGAGCAACCCGAGCCCAACGAACCCTGAGCCATGACACTGCTGGAAGAACTACCAAGAGGATCATTTCGCGAGCGGAGTATCCCCGTCCTTGAGACGAAGCGGCTGACGTTGCGTGCGCCGACCCTCAAGGACGCTAAAGCCATTGCCGTGCTCGCTAACGACCGCCGCATCGCAGAAAACACCGCGCGCATTCCGCATCCGTACAAGCTTGCGGATGCCGAGAGTTTCATCGCGGGGGCGAACAAGGCGGACGGCGAGACGGTGTTTCTGATCGTCCGCAATGGCACGATTATGGGCGCGTGCGGCGTGGCTGTCGCCGATCCGAATGCGCCCGAGCTCGGCTATTGGCTGGGCGTCCCGCACTGGGGCCAGGGCTTCGCCACCGAAGCTTTGCACGCCGTGATCGACTTCGCCTTCAGCGAATTCGAGCACAGCGCGCTCCATGCCGGCGCGCGGGTCACCAACCCGGCCTCGCGGCGGGTGCTGGAGAAGTGCGGCTTCCAGTGGACCGGCGTCGGCCTCTACCGGATCAACGCCATCAGGTCGTCGGCGCCGATCGACCGCTTCCGGCTCGAGCGGGGCATCTGGCAAGCCATCAAGGGCTGGGGCCGCAGCAAGCGGGTGCAGTAGGATTGGGCCCAAAGGATTGCCCCATGTATCAGCCCCCGCACTTCCGTGAGGATCGGCTCGATGTTCAGCATCGGCTGATCCTCACCCATCCGCTCGGCCTGCTGATTTCGGCAGGCCCGGGCGGATTGCAGGCGAACCATGTTCCTTTCCTGATCGACGCTGCCGCTCGCGAGCGCGGCACACTGCGCGTTCACCTCGCGCGCGCCAATCCGCAAATCGCGGAGCTTGCGAACGTCACCGAGTGCCTGGTGGTGTTTCAAGGGCCGCAGCAATACATCAGCCCGTCGCTCTACCCGACCAAGCAAGAGACCGGCAAGGTCGTGCCGACGTGGAATTACATCACGGTGCACGCCTGGGGCCGGCCGCAGGTGATGGACGATGCCGCCTGGTTGCGCAAACAGATCGACGATCTGACGCGACATAATGAAGAGCCGCGCGCGGCGCCGTGGCAGGTCAGCGATGCGCCGGAGCCGTTCGTCGCCGCCCAGGTCAAAGGCATTGTCGGCGTCGAAATTCCCGATCGCGCGCATCGAAGGCAAGTGGAAGGTCAGCCAGAATCGTCCGGCCATCGACCAGGCCGGCGTCGTTGCCGGGCTGCAGAGCGAAGGCGGCGATGCGGCGGTCATGGCGGCGGCCGTGCTCGAACGAAGCAGGAAAGTGCAATGATGGAACGAAAGCTCATTTCGTCCGGTTCGCCGTATGAGCCGAAGATCGGCTTTTCACGCGCGGTGCGCGTCGGGCCGCATATCGCGGTCTCCGGTACCGCGCCGATTGCGCCGGGTGGCGGCGTCGCGTCGCCCGGCGACCTTTACGGCCAGACCAGGCGCTGTCTCGACATCATTCAAAAGGCGATCGAGGACGCCGGCGGCAAGATCGAGCACGTGGTCCGGACCCGCATCTTCCTCAAGGACATGTCACGGTGGGAGGACGCGGGCCGCGCGCATGGTGAATTCTTCAAGAATATCCGGCCCGCCTCAACCATGATCCAGATCGTGCAGGCCATCGATCCCGACTGGCTGGTCGAGATCGAAGCCGACGCCATCGTGCCGTAACTTGTCGAGACGCCGCGCGCCTCGACGTGGTTAGCGAACTCTTCCCTCGGCCTTAATATTGGGAAAACTAAACCCTCACATTTTGCCGTTCCGGTTACGCCTTTAACAACGCGGGTTCTCTACCTTCGCGCACGGTGGGCGTTGTGGGGGCTATCGTGCAGAGTTTCCTGATGCGGCCGCGGCCGCTCTCTTTCTATCTCTTCGCGCTGTGCGCAGCGTTGACGATCCCGATCCTGATCGTCACCGCATTCATGACATGGCAGTTTGCGCGCTCCGAGCAGCTCCGGCTCAAGGCCGACGTCGAGGATTCCGGCAAGCAGATCGAGTTCGCGATCGAGCGGCAGCTCGCCAACGACCTTGAAATGTTGCGCGCGCTCGCGAGTTCACCCGCGCTTCGCTACCGCGACTTCGAGGCCTTCACCGAGCAGGTCAAAAGCCTGAGCGGCAGGGACGACAAGGATACGTCGATTGTCATTCGGGACATAGATAGCGGCAGCGTTCTGGTCAGCGTCGGCCAGCCATCGTTCGACGCCAAAGAACTGAATGGGATCGACCCCTGGCACACGATCTCCAATTTCGTCGGCGCCGCGACGTTTGAGGATTCCGCCTATTACGTCAGCGTACCGGTCACGATCGACGGTACGCTGCAATATTGGCTGCATGGCCGCATGTCGCTCGCGCGGCTCGTCTATCTGGTCAACTCGCTGCGGCTAGGGTCGGGCTATTTCTCGTCGATCGTGGACCGCAACGGCATCATTCTCGCGCGCTCGAGCGAGCCGGAGAAGCATTACGGACGCAAGCTGCCCGGCCTCGATGGGCCCGACCGCAACCACTTCACGTGGAGCGGCGTGAACCCGCAGGGCGTAAAGGTCTATGGCGTATTCCGGCGCCTGCCGTCGGGATGGGGCGTCACCGGCGGCATCTCCGAAAACCTGCTGAATGCGCCGCTCTACCGCTCGCTCGCCTGGCTCGGTGTCCTGGCCTTCGTGATGGTCGCGATCAGCGCCTTGATCGCCTGGACGCTGACGCGCGTCATGGCTGATGCCGCGTCGTCCTTGACGCAGAAAGCCGGCAAGCTGGGCGACGGTCTCGATCTCGGCGAGCCGGTGACGGCCGTCGCTGAAGCAAACACGGTGGGCAGCGCGATGGTCGCCGCCTCCCGCAAACTGCGCCAGCAAGCCGAGGCGCTGGCGGCGGCCAAGGAAGAGCTTGAACGGCACGTCGAGGAGCGCACGGCCGAGCTTGCCGAGAAGCGTCACCTGCTCGAAACGACGCTGGCCAGCATGGACCAGGGCCTCATCGTCATCGACCCGACCGGCAGGATCCAGCTGCACAATTCCCGCGCCGCCGAGATGATCGGCCTCGAGAATGACCTGCTCAATACGCATCCAAACGTTCGGGACACGGTGCGCCTGCAGGCGGACCGCGGTGACTTCAGTGCGATGCCTGACGACGTCAAAATCATATTCGACCGCAGCAAGCTTCAGCCCGGCACGACGTTGGTGCATGAGCGCGAGCTGCCCGCCGGTGGCGTGCTCGAAGTGCGCTACCGTCCCGCTGGCCGATGGCTCGCTGGTTCGCACCTACACTGACGTGACGCTGCGCAAGCACGCGGAGCGCCATCTCCAGCATCTCGCCCGCCACGACGCGCTCACGGATCTGCCGAACCGCGTGTTCTTCCAAGAGCGCCTGGAGCAGGCCCTCGCCTATAGCGAGCGGCATGGCACCGCCTTCGCCGTGCTCTCGCTCGACCTCGACCGCTTCAAGCAGATCAATGACGTGCAGGGCCACGCAGTCGGCGACATCGTCCTTGTCGAATTGGCCAAGCGCCTCAAGGGCGAGTTGCGGATGGAAGACACGGTCGCCCGCCTCGGCGGCGACGAGTTCGCCATCATCCAGACCGGCTTGAACAGCGCCGACGAGCCGTCCGCCCTCGCCCGCCGCATTCTTCGCACCGTCAACAAGCCGTTCCGGGTTGACGGGGTCGACTACGATCTCGGCATCAGCATCGGCATTGCGAGCTGCCCGCTTAACAGCCGCAGCTCGAGCGACCTGATGAAGAAGGCCGACGCGGCGCTTTATCAGGCCAAGCGCTCCGGCCGCGCCCGCTTCTGCGCCTTCGAGGAAGCCGCTCGCAGCGCCGCGTAACGCTTAAGGCGGATCGGCGAGCGCGACGGTTTTCGCCAGCCCCCGCTCGCGCATGAAGATGTAGATGCCTGCGCCGATGATGATTGCGGCGCCGGCAATGATCCCCCAGCCCGGCACGTCGCCGAAGAAGATGTAGCCGAGGATCACGGCCCAAACGATCGTCGAATACTGGTACGGCACGACCACCGAGGCCGGCGCGATCTTGAGCGCACGGTTGATGCACATATGCGCGCCCATCGCGGTGACGCCGAGCAGAAGCAGCAGCCACAGGTCGAGCGCGCTCCATGTGATCGGCGTCCAGGTGAACGGCGCGACCACGAGGCCGAACAGCAACGCCATCACCGTCTGGGTCGTGACCAGCACCGTATCCGACGTGCCGCGCACCAGCCGCGTGCAGATCATCAGAAGCGAGAACGAGAAGCTGCCCGCAATCGCAATCCAGGACGCGGCGCTGAACGCCGCGCCGGTCGGGTTGAGCGCGATCATCACGCCGATGAAGCCGATAACGACCGCGGCCCAGCGCCGCCAGCCCACCTGCTCGCCGAGCAGGAACGGCGACATCGCGGTCACATAGATCGGCCCGGCCAGGTAGAACGTCATGACGTCGGCAAGCGGCAGGTCGGTCAGCGCCCAGTAGAAACAGGCGACCTCGAAAGTGGCGAAAAGGCCACGGAGCACCTGAAACCAGGGCCGCGGCACTACGGCGAATGTCGCCCAATCGCGCCAGATCAACGGCAAGAGCAGGATGAGCGCCGCGCCACTGCGGATCAGCAGCAACTGGCCGACCGAATAGGTCGCAACCAGCCATTTGCCGAGCGCATCATTGAGCGCAAACACGAAGATGCCGAGCAGCATCAGGCCGATGCCGGCAAGGTTCGATTGCGCTGACTGGGGAGCCTGTGAATTCATGGCGGGCGCCGCTATATACCCGCTGCGTGACAGCGCGTGAACGGCAATGAAATTCCTCGACGAAGCCAAGGTCTATGTCGCAATCCGGCGCCGGCGGCAATGGCTGCGTGTCGTTCTCGCGCGCGGAAGTTCATCGAATTCGGCGGGCCGAACGGCGGCGACGGCGGGCGCGGCGGCGACGTCGTGGTCGAGGCCGTCAACGGCCTCAACACCCTGATCGACTACCGCTTCCAGCAGCACGTCAAGGCCGAGCGCGGCGGCAACGGCATGGGCAAGGACCGCCACGGCGCCAACGGCAAGGATGCCGTGTTGCGCGTTCCGATCGGCACCCAGGTCTACGAAGAGGACGGCGAGACGTTGATCGCCGACCTCACCGAGATTGGCCAGCAGGTGACGATCGCCAAGGGCGGCAATGGCGGCTTCGGCAACGCGCATTTCAAGTCGTCGACCAATCGGGCGCCGCGCAACGCCAATCCCGGCCAGCCGGGCGAAGAACTGACCTCCGGCTGCGGCTGAAGCTGATCGCGGACGCCGGCCTCATCGGCCTGCCCAATGCCGGCAAGTCCACTTTCCTGGCGCGGTGAGCGCGGCCAAGCCGAAGATCGCCGATTATCCCTTCACGACGCTGCACCCGCAGCTCGGCGTGGTGCGCGTCGACGACCGCGAATTCGTCATCGCCGATCTGCCCGGCCTGATCGAAGGCGCGCATGAAGGCGTCGGCTTGGGCGACCGCTTCCTCGGCCACACCGAGCGCTGCCGCGTGCTGCTGCATCTGGTCGACGGCACGCGCGAGGATGCCGGCCGCGGCCTACAAGACCGTGCGCGCCGAACTCGACGCGTACGGCCACGGCCTCGACGGACAAGGCGGAGATCGTCGCGCTGACGAAGGCCGACGCGCATGACGCCGGAGCAGATCAAGGCGCAGACCGCGAAGCTGAAGAAGGCCTGCAAGAAGACGCCGCTGGTGATGTCGTCGGCATCGAGCAAGGGCGTGCCGGAAATGCTGCGCGCGCTGTTCAAGGTGATCGACAAGCGCGCGGGAAGAAACCGCCGACGCGCAACGCCGCGCTAGATGCTCAGACTTCGGCAGGCCGAGCACCTTCTCGGCGATGAAGTTCAAGATCATCTGCGGGCTGACCGGCGCCAGCCGCGCGATCATCGCCTCGCGCAAATAGCGCTCGACGTGAAATTCCTTGGCGTAGCCCATGCCGCCGTGCGCCAGCACCGCCGCTTCGCAGGCCGTGAACGCCGCCTCGCCGCCGAGATATTTCGCGGCATTGGCTTCGGCCGCGCAGGCCGCGCCGCGGTCGTAGAGCGCGGCCGCCTTGAACGCCATCAGGTTGGCGGCTTCCAGCTCCGTCCAGCATTTCGCCAGCGGATGCTGGATCGCCTGGTTCTGGCCGATCGGCCGGCCGAACACGACGCGCTCGCTGGCGTAGGCCGCCGCCTTGCGCAGCGCCGCGCGGCCGAGCCCCACCGCCTCCGCCGCGATCAGCATGCGCTCGGCGTTCATGCCGTGCAGGATGTATTCGAAGCCCCTGCCCTCCTCGCCGATGCGGTCGGCGGCCGGCACCGGCAGCTCGTCGATGAACAGCTCGTTGGAGTCGACCGCGCTGCGGCCCATCTTCGGGATTTCGCGCACGTCGACATGCGTGCGGTCGAGCGCGGTGTAGAACAGCGTCAGGCCTTCGGTCTTGCCGCTTCACCTGCTCGAGCGGCGTGGTGCGCGCCAGGATCAGCATCTTGTTCGCGACCTGCGCGGTCGAGATCCAGATCTTCTGGCCGGCGACGCATGTAACGGTCGCCGTCGCGCACCGCCTTGGTCTTCAGGTTGAGCGTATCGAGCCCGGCGTCCGGCTCGGTGACCGCGAAGCACGCCTTGTCCTCGCCCGCGATCAGCGGCGGCAGCATGCGCCGCTTCTGCTCCTCGCTGCCGAACATCACCACCGGCTTGAGCCCGAAGATGTTCATGTGCAGCGCCGAGGCGCCGGAAAGCCCGGCCCCGCTCTCCGCGACGGTCTGCATCATCAGCGCGGCTTCGGTGACGCCGAGGCCGGCGCCGCCGATAGTCCTGCGGCATGGCGATGCCGAGCCAGCCGTCCTTGGCGAAGGCGCGATGGAAATCGTGCGGGAAGCCGCCCGCCCTGTCCTTGGCGAGCCAGTAGTCGTCGCCGAACCGCGCGCAGATTTTCTCGATCGCGGCGCGGATGGTTTGCTGTTCGGGCGTCAGAGAAAAATCCATGGCCCATCTTGCCCCGGCCGCGCAAAAGAAATGTAGAGCCAGGAACGGAGAAACGTCATGAAAACCCGCGCCGCCGTCGCCTGGAAGGCGGGCAAGCCGCTCACCATCGAGACCATCGACATCGAAGGCCCGAAGGCCGGCGAGGTGCTGGTCGAGATCATGGCGACCGGCATCTGCCACACCGACGCCTACACGCTGTCGGGCGCCGACCCGGAAGGCCTGTTCCCGGCGATCCTCGGCCACGAAGGCGCGGGCATCGTGCGCGAGGTCGGCGCCGGCGTGACCTCGCTGAAAGCCGGCGACCACGTCATCCCGCTCTACACGCCGGAATGCCGGCAGTGCAAAACCTGCCTGTCGCAGCGCTCCAACCTCTGCACCGCGATCCGCGCCACGCAGGGCAAGGGCGTGATGCCCGACGGCACCAGCCGCTTCCGCTGCGACGGCGACACCGTGTTCCACTACATGGGCTGCTCGACCTTCGCGAACTTCACCGTGCTGCCGGAGATCGCGCTCGCCAAGGTCCGCGAGGACGCGCCGTTCGACAAGATCTGCTACATCGGCTGCGGCGTCACGACCGGCATCGGCGCCGTCATCAACACCGCCAAAGTCTGGCCCGGCGCCAACGTCGCCGTGTTCGGCCTCGGCGGCATCGGCCTCAACGTCATCCAGGGCGCGCGCATGGTCGGCGCCGACAAGATCGTCGGCGTCGACCTCAATCCGGACAAGGCGCGCCATGGCCGAGAAGTTCGGCATGACGCATTTCGTCAACCCGGACGAGGTCGGCCGCGACAAGGTGGTGCAGGCGATCGTCGACCTCACCGGCGGCGGCGCCGACTTCTCCTTCGAGTGCATCGGCAATGTCGCACGTGATGCGCCAGGCGCTGGAATGCTGCCACCGCGGCTGGGGCGAGTGCATCATCATCGGCGTCGCGGCGTCCGGCCAGGAGATCGCGACGCGGCCGTTCCAGCTCGTCACCGGCCGCGTGTGGAAAGGCACCGCCTTCGGCGGCGCGCGCGGCCGCACCGACGTGCCGAAGATCGTCGACTGGTACATGGACGGCAAGATCAACATCGACGACCTGATCACCCACATGATGCCGCTCGACGAGATCAACGACGCCTTCGACCTGATGCACGAGGGCAAGTCGATCCGCAGCGTGGTGGTGTACTGATCGCTAGTCGCGAGACGGCCCGCGCAATGAGATGAGTGGGACGGTCGGGCCGCGGCGCGGCCCCACGCGGCGTTGTGGTACCGGAGGCTCCGGCGGCTCGGCAAAAATCGGAATGCAGGTGATCATGACTGCCAGCGCCAGCACCGGCATAATTTCGAGAGGGTTCACCATCGAACCACCTTTATCGCTCAAGCCCGCCTCCATCGACGCAACGTCAGGCAGGCCATCAGGTTCCTGATTTGCTCCGAGCGCAGCGGCGTATCCGTGCGCCCGCAAATCATGGCGCCCTCTCGCGTTTCCTCTGGAATCTCCAGCAAATTTCAGGGGCAGCCGCGCGCTGGCGCGCATTAGTCGCCAAGAAATTTGCATAGCTTCGCTGCGTCGAACGGCGCCGCGCTTTTCTGGTCATTATCGAAATAGACGTAAACGTCTTTGCCTCTCGCGCTGCCATTTTCGGCACCGTCTTTGCCCAATTGCGCAACGTCTTGTCCGAATAGTGGCCGCTGTATGCCCGCCCGGCCCGTGGCCGCGCACATAAACGTGGCTCGCCGTACCTCCCACGGCGCCGGCGCGTCGCGGTGATCGACCAGGCACAACGACACGTCGTGCTTCGCAACACGTCGAGAATGTCCTCGGCGTACCACTCTTGTCGCGAAACTCGAACGAGCAGCTCCAGCGCTTCGGCACCAGCTTCAAGAAGGATTGCAAACGCTCGCGATTGGCCTTGAACTGGGCGGCAGCTGGAACAGGATCGGGACCGGCCTTCTTGCCATGATTTTGAGCCGCTGCTCGATCAGCGCCAGCGAAGTTACGCGACTTATCGCTTAGCCGCTTCCAATGCGTAATGAATTTCGAGGCCTTCCACGCGAATACGAAATCGGTCCGGTGCCTGGTCGCGCCAGCCGCGCACCGCTTTGAGTGACGGCGTGCGGTAGAACACGCCGTTCAGATTCGGCAGACAGAAACTCCGTCGCGTAGAAGGCGAGATGGTGCTTGACCATGACCTCGCGCGGAAAGAACGGCCCGCGCCAGGACTGGTAGCTCCAGCCCGACGTGCCGATGAAGATCTGTCCGCTGCCACGCTTTTTCGCCATGCTCTTTGCTGTGCTAATAACCGGCACTTTCGCCAATGGTTCGGGGCTTTTATGCGCACGATCATCACATCCCTTGCTCCTGCTCACGGGCGTCACTGCGGCTTCAGCACAGCACCAGGGCCAACATCACACGCCGTATGCCGGCCACCAGCAGCGCGACGTCAAAGCGCTGACCGCCCAGCAGATCGCGGATCTGCACGCCGGCCGCGGCATGGGCTTGGCGCTCGCCGCGGAGCTCAACGGCTATCCCGGCCCGTTGCATGTCCTGGAGCTTGCCGAGCAGCTTCAGCTCAGCGGCGAACAGCGCCAGCAGGTACGACGGCTGTTCGACCGATGAAAAGCGAAGCGACTCGGTCGGCGTTTCACTGATCGAGCAGGAGACCGCGCTCGATCGTGCCTTTGCGACCGACCACATTTCAGAGACCGCGCTGCGCAGATGACGTCGCAGATCGGCGAAACCCAGGGACGCCTCCGCGCCGTGCACCTCAAATATCATCTGACGACCCGCGCCCTGCTCTCGCCGGCGCAACGCGAGCGCTACCGCCAGCCTGCGCCGGGCTATCGCTAGGGCCAAAGGACCGCCTCGACGCGCCCCTGCGCGAATGTTCCTTGCCGGCGCTTGGTCCGCGCTTGGGTTGACCATTGTTTCCATGCTGGCAACAGTTCGGCGCCTTCAGCCCGCCCTGCGTCGGAGACAAGTGTCCCAATACAGCCGTCAGAATCCCAGCCCCGCTATCGCGAACTGGTGACGCTGTACCAGCAGGTGCATCGCGAAGGCATTCCCGAGCAGAACCTTGCGGGCGAAGATGTTTACGTCGGCAAGAGCCTGATCGGCCATTTGCCGGCGATCCAGGCTCTGGTCGATGCGACCGGAGCGAAAAGCCTGCTCGATTACGGCGCCGGCAAAGGCCGGGTCTATGCGCAGCGGAACATCAAGCTTTCCGACGGGCGCGTCATCCCGAGCGTGCAGGAGTATCTCGGGGTCGACCGCATCGCCTGCTACGACCCGGCTGTCCCCGAGCACTGGAATTTTCCTTCCGAGCAATTCGACGGCGTCATCTCGACCGACGCGCTCGAGCACTGCCCGCAGGACGACATGCCCTGGATCGTCGAGGAGATGTTCTCGGCCGCGCGCAAATTCGTCTATGCCAATGTCGCGAGCTACCCGGCGCAAAAGCGCTTGCCGAACGGCGAGAACGCGCATGCCACCCAGCAACCGGCGCAATGGTGGGATGCGCTGCTGCGCAGTTGCGCGGCGCGCCACCCCGGCGTGACCTACCGCTTCACGATCCGCGAGAAGGCAGGCAAGCGCAGCCTGCTTCAGAAGCTGTTTGGGTCGAAGCCACGCGACACGGTGCTTTCGAACGCGGCCTGACGCCGTTAAGGTCGTTGTCGGGCCCGGTTAGAGCCGCACAAAATATGTGCTAAATCGCGCCCGTCATGTCGCAGGCGCCCCAACTCAAATCCTTCCGCCGCATCGTCGTGAAGGTCGGCTCTTCGCTGCTGGTCGATCACTCGGCCGGCGCGCTCAAGCGCGACTGGCTGCGATTCGCTCGCCGCCGACATCGCCTCGCTGCACAAGGAGAACCGCGACGTGCTGGTCGTCTCCTCCGGCGCGATCGCGATGGGGCGCGCAGTGCTCAAGTTGCCGAAAGGCGCGCTCAAGCTCGAGGACAGCCAGGCCGCCGCCGCGGTCGGGCAGATCGCGCTGGCGCGCGCCTGGTCGGAGTCGCTCGGCGCTCACGGCATCAACGCCGGACAGATTCTGCTCACGCTCGGCGACACCGAAGAACGCCGCCGCTACCTCAATGCGCGCTCGACCGTCGACAAGCTGCTGGAATGGAAAAGCGTGCCGGTGATCAACGAGAACGACACGGTCGCAACCAGCGAAATCCGCTACGGCGACAATGACCGGCTCGGCGCGCGCGTCGCCACGATGATGAGCGCCGATCTGCTGGTGCTGCTGTCCGACATTGACGGGCTCTACGACAAGCCGCCCGGCTCGGCGAGCGATGCCAAGCTCATTCCGATCGTCGAGCGCGTCACGCCGGAGATCGAGGCGATGGCCGGCGCGTCCGGCTCGGAGCTGTCGCGCGGCGGCATGGTGACCAAGATCGAGGCCGGCAAGATCGCGACCACCGCCGGCACGCACATGGTGATCGCATCCGGCCATGTGCAGCATCCGCTCAAGGCGATCGCCGACGGCGCGGCCTGCACCTGGTTTCTGACGCCGGCCAATCCGGTGACCGCGCGCAAGAAATGGATCGCCGGCTCGCTCGAGCCGCGCGGCGCGCTGACCATCGACGCCGGCGCGGTGAAGGCGCTCAAGCTCGGGCGCAGCCTGCTGCCGGCAGGCGTGATCCGCATCGAGGGCGAATTCCAGCGCGGCGACGCGGTGCTGGTGCGCGGGCCGGACGGCGCCGAGGTCGGCGCGCGGGCTCGTCGCCTATGACGCGGACGATGCCGAGAAGATCAAAGGCCGCTCGTCGGCCGACGTGATGCTGATCCTCGGCTACACCGGCCGCACCGAGATGATCCATCGCGACGATCTCGCGATGCGCGGCGAATAGCGGAGCGGCGAGGCCGCGCCAGCGCGCCAACGCCGCGCGAATCACGGAACCAAGGCTGCGGGTTGCGTTGTCTGGGCACGACGCGACGCGACACACGAGTATGAAGGCGATTGACCGATCGCCCGGAACCCCGGCCCTCAGGCCGGGGTTTTCTGTTTTGAGCGCACTACTTCCTGTTGATTATATAAAATTTACGCGCGTCAAGCCGTTGCAACCACTCAGGAAAGCGGTTGCAATGAACTCGCCAAGGCTGCGACGTTCGAACGAAATTCGGGCTGGACAGTCTTGGGGATGCACTACCCAAAGGGCCTTCTTGAGGCTGCCCCCCAAGGACCTCAAGAGGCCCTTTGTTTGTGAATCTCCCGAGTCCGCGGAGATTCCCGAACGAAATCAGTGCTTTTTCGGTCCGCGCAGGCGGTGCTGGCGCGTCGCGCTGGCGCGCGTCACGCGGCGCGCCGGCAGCCGCATCATCGTGCCGTCGGGAAATTCGAGGTGCCGCGTGAAGGTCTGGCCCTTCTTTCCGGGGCGTCCCTCGATCACGAATTTTGTTCCGACCGGGAAGCGGCTCGGCAATCGGCTCGAGCTGGCCATACGTCTCTCCATCGCGTCTAGGCTGACAGGGCAATGTGTAGGCACTGTCACCCGTTCCTGGATGGCCGGCGTTGTCCACATAATCCCCAAGCCGAGCTAACGCGCTGACATCGCAAAATAAATCGCGTGAACTCGCGGGCTGTTCCGCGCCGTGTTAGGACAGCGGCCTTATGGCCGCGCCGCTGAAAACCGTCGCTACATCGCCCGATCTTGCGCAGACAATGCGCGAAATCGGCGTCGCGCGCGCGCCGCGCGCGCGCGACGCTGGCGCTCGCCTCCACCGCTCAGAAAAACAATGCGTTGGCCGCGATGGCGGCGGCGATCCGCGCCGACCAGGCGGCGATTCGGCCGCCAACGCGGAAGATATCGCCGAAGCGCGCAAGGGCGGCATGACGCCGCGCCTTCCTCGACCGGCTCACCCTCAATCCCGAGCGCATCGAGGCGATGGCCGCCGGCATCGAGGCCGTCGCCGCGCTCGCCGATCCTGTTGGCACCGTCACCGAAAGCTGGAAGCGGCCGAACGGCATGACGATCGAGCGCGTCGCGGGTGCCGCTTGGCGTCATCGGCATCATCTACGAAAGCCGCCCCAACGTGACGGCCGACGCCGGCGCGCTGTGCCTGAAGGCCGGCAATGCCGCGATCCTGCGCGGCGGATCCGACAGCTTGCGCTCGTCGCGCGCCATCGTCGCCGCCCTGTCGGGGCCTGCCGCAAAGCCGGCCTGCCGGAGGACGCGATCCAGCTCGTGCCGACCCGCGACCGCGCGGCGGTCGGGCTGATGCTCGCCGGCCTCGACGGCAATATCGACGTGATCGTGCCGCGCGGCGGCAAGAGCCTGGTCGGCGCGCGTCCAGGCCGAGGCGCGCGTGCCGGTGTTCGCGCATCTCGAAGGCGTGTGCCACGTCTATGTCGACAAGGCCGCCTCGCTCGACATGGCGAAGACGATCGTGCTCAACGCCAAGATGCGGCGCACCGGCGTGTGCGGCGCCGCCGAGACGCTGCTGGTCGATCGCGCCGCTGCGCGACAACGCACCTCAAGCCGCTGGTCGACGATGCTGCTCGACGCCGGCTGCGAGGTGCGCGGCGACGAGGCCGTGCAGGCCGCCGACGCGCGCGTGAAGCCGCGAGCGAAGAAGACTGGTCGACCGAATATCTCGACGCCATCATCGCCGCCAAGGTGGTGGACGGCGTCGACGCCGCCATCGCGCATATCGAGCGCTACGGCTCGCACCACACCGACGCCATCGTCACCGAGGACAACGCAGGCCGCGGAGAAATTCCTGCGCGAGGTCGACTCGGCGATCGTGCTGCACAACGCCTCGACCCAGTTCGCCGATGGCGGCGAGTTCGGCTTCGGCGCCGAGATCGGCATCGCCACCGGCCGCCTGCATGCGCGCGGGCCGGTCGGCGTCGAGCAGCTCACCATCGTTCAAATACCGCATCCGCGGCAGCGGGCAGATTCGTCCGTGATCGCAGGCACTCGGCCGCGCTAACGAGCGCTTCGTGCCCGCCGCACGCGCCCGGCATGCGCATCGGGCTGTTCGGCGGCACGTTCGATCCGCCGCATGAGGCGCATCTCGGCGCCGCCTTGCTCGCGCTCAAGCGCCTGCAGCTCGACCGCGTCTGGTGGCTGGTGACGCCCGGCAATCCGCTCAAGGACACGCGCGGGCTCGCGCCGCTCAGCGAGCGCATCGCGGCCGCGCGCGCCCTGACCAAGCATCATCCGCGCATCGATGTCAGCGGCCTCGAGGCTGATCATCAACACGCGCTACACCTACGACACGATCTCGGTTTCTGATCACGCGCTGCCCGGGCGTGCGCTTTGTCTGGATCATGGGCGCCGACAATCTGCGCAGTTTTCACCGCTGGCAGAAATGGCGCGAGATCGCGAGCCTGGTGCCGATCGTGGTGGTCGACCGCCTGGGCCCGAGCCTTTACGCCGCCGCCGGACCGGCGGGCCAGGCGCTCGCGCCGCTTCCGCATTCCGGAGGAGGCCGCGCACAGCCCTGCCCGTCGCGCAAGCCGCCGGCCTGGTCTTCCTGCACGGGCTGAAGTCGCCGTTGTCGTCGACCGCGCTGCGGGCGCAGCGAAGGAAAGCAGCCTGCGCGCCAAGTAATCGTGGCCTGGTCGCACGCACAATTCGGTCACTATCGCGTTCGATATGTCGATCGCGTTCGGCGCTGAAGACCGCAGTTGGCCTGAATACCGGGAGACAGACGCGTGCTGAAACATATGATGATCAAACAGGGGTACTGGCTGTTCCGCTGGCGCTCGTATCTGCCCTTGCTCGTGCTGCCGTTCGCGGTGGAAAGCTTCCTCACTCCGGCTGGATGACACAGCAGTTTGGTCATTTTGGCGAAGAGGTCTGGGACTTCTTTTGCTTATCAGTCGCGCTGCTTGGGCTTTCGGTACGGGTCCTGACAGTCGGCTTCGTGCCGCGCGGCACCTCGGGCCGCAACACGGCCCGTCAAAAGGCGGACACGCTCAACACCACCGGCATGTATTCGCTGGTCCGCCACCCGCTTTATCTCGGTAACTTTCTCGTCTTCATGGGATTCGTCTTTCTGCTCAAGAGCGGCCTGTTCGCATTGCTCGCGGCCGTCATCTACGTGATCTATTACGAGCGCATCATCCTCGCGGAAGAGGAGTTCATCGCCGAGCGTCACGGCGACGCATTCCGGGCCTGGGCAAGCGTGACGCCGGTGATCGCACCGACCTTCCGCAACTGGGTGCCGCCGGCGCTGCCGTTCTCCTGGCGATCCGCGCTGGCGCGCGAATTCCACACCTTGTTTCTGATCTCTGTCGTGTTCTTCGTCAGTGAATTGCTGGAAGGTGTGCTCATTAAGGACTCGACCGCCGGCGTGGATCGCGCATGAGCCGCAGTGGCTTGCCGTCGTGGTCGCCAGCGCCGTCATCTACATCGTCGTGAGGACGGTGAAGAAGACGACCTCTTCTGGCTTAACGTGGCTGACCGCTGAAATAGCCGTCAGCTCCGTTGCAAGAGGCTACTTTGACGCCTCTGTGTTACCCGACAAACATTACGCTGCGTGCTTGCGCAGCCGCAATGCGAAGCCGATCAGCATGGCGCCGTAGATGATCGCGTAGATGCCGATCACGAACAAAACGCCGAGCGCTCCGGCACCCGGCGCAACGAGCACGATCGCGCCGAACAAAACCGACACGACGCCGCTCGCGATCAGCATCCATTCGTTATCGATTTCCTTGCGCAGCCGGATTGCGCCGACGATCTGCATCACGCCGGTCGCAATCGCCCAGAACGCGATGAAGTAAAGCAGCAGCAACGCGGTCATGCCGGGCAGGACGGCGGTGACGATGCCGGCCGCGATTCCCAAACAGGCCGACCAGAATCAGCCACCAGCGCGGCGCCGGCGTGCCACCTGCAATGCCCGCCCATAGTGCGAGCACGCCGTCGACGAACGCGAAGGCGCCGTACAGCAGAATCAGAGTCACCAGCGTCACGCCGGGCCAAACAAAAGTAAGAATGCCGAAAGCGATCGCCGCGATGCCTCGCAACAGAATGAGCCACCAGTTGCGAGCGAGCGCGCCGAGCAATGACGATGGAAATGGATATGCGGTGTCGGTCATGCGAACCTCTTCGCTCTGCCCGTTGACATACGAGTGGCGCTGTCAACGTTGACGATGACAGCGCCACCGGCGGCACACCGGGGGCTGGGGGGCAAACCGGGAATGAGCCGCGACATTAGAATATGCCTGCAAGGCGCGGCTGCGAATTGGACCAAGGGGCACTACTGCTGCGCGAGTACCCAGGCGGAACCTTGTACCAAGGAGAGCCACTGCGGCCCTTTTCGTAGCCATAGTTGAAGAGCGCGTTCATATACGCATGATTGAACGGGCCCACGTAGGCGACGGTAAAATCGTCTTCAATGTAAGAAACATTGAAGTCGACGCCGTCCCGGCGGGTCGTGGCGTAGATCCGGTAGAGGTCATCAACGCCGCTTGAGGCTGTCAGCGTCGATACCGCGCGGCCGGCGATCGCCAGCGTTTCCCGTTCGACCTGCTTCCATGGAACGGTGAGCCGGCCGTTGCGAATGACATAAGCGGTGCGCTTGCGTTTAGGGACGCTGCGCGCCGCGAGCGACGGCGGATAGAGAAAGCTCTGCGCAATCGCGCCGCCATCGACGTGCATCTCCTGGTAGCTCTGGCCGCCAAGCTCAACATCGAACAGAACCGGCGGGAACGCGCCCGGTATTGATGCTGATGCGAGCAGGACTCTGGCGATCAGTTCGCGGGCACGCGGATGGCCGCTCGAAGCGATAGCGCCGATATTCCAGATCACAGGACGTCCGGCGTCGAGGTTGGTGGTCATCACCAGAAGGAGACGGCCCTTGCGGTATTCCGCGGCGATCCCCTCAACCACCTTGTCGTCCAGCAGCCGCAAAATCATTTGGTGCAACGGCGCCGAGTCCGCCATGGCGTCATTGGCGAGCGCCGCACTGACCATCGGCCGCGCCGCAAAGATGTCGCCGGCCGTCGTCTCTGTGTAGATCTGACGAAGCTGCGGGTCGTAAGCCGGCCCGAGGAAGGCGAACGGAGCGGACAGCGCGCCGGTGCTGATGCCGGTGACCAGCTTGAAGTCGGGCCGCGTGCCGCGTGCGCTCCAGCCGACCAGGAGGCCTGCGCCGTACGCACCATCGTCGCCGCCGCCTGACAAAGCCAGAAAGTTCGCCGGCGGCATCGACTTGCCGCCGAGAAAGCGGCGCTCCCGATCGAGTGCCGCCAAAGCCTCCTTGTTCATCGCGGCAATACCGGCGGAATCGGTGTAATAGCGCGCATTCTCGATGCCGAGGATGCGCACGCTCGATGTCTCCTGTATGGGCACTGCGTCGAGCCGAACGGGGTCGCGCAAGCAGCGAGCGCCGAACGCCGCCAATACCAATGCGCCGACAAGAGACGGTCGGAATTCCATCCAGCGATGATGCACCGGCCAGGTCCGGGAGCAAACTTGGCCCAAAGTGCACCTGCCGCTGAAGTGAAAAAAGTGCTGGCATCAGACGCTTGCTTTAATTTTTGACATAGCGAAGTCCGCAGGCATGTATTACGGATTGCAGGCGTCCTCCCGGGCAAGCCGCATGGCCGATGACCTAAAGCGTTCGATCGAGCATCTGGAATCGCCAGACTGCCCTGATTGCCGGATCAAAATGAAATGGTACCGGTCGGTCCGGGCGAGCCAGCTGCCGCTGGTCATCGATCATTTCTTCCAGTGCGAAAATTGCGGCCGCATCGTTCAGGTCCGCAGTGACCACAGCTCGCCGACAAAATCCTCGCCCCCGAGCCGGCTCTCATTGCCCCGCGTCGGACAACGGCCGGCGGCCTAGCGCCCTTCATTTTATCGTTTGATAAGCCCTCTTATCGTTTGATAAGCCCTCTTCCGGGACCGTTTAGCCTGCGCGGCGCTTCTTCGATTCCCGACATACGTCGAAGATAAAGGACCCTGCATGTTCGGCGGGCGTTCACGAAGCGGTTATTTAAATTTGACAGTCGACTTTCGAACCTTCGGGGCGCCGCCAAAGTTCCATTCTGGCATGACCAACAAGCGCGTACCCTTGCGAGTGATCAAAGCGCCCCGTGTCGGCCACGTGATGGACGCGCCGCCGACCTTGAAGGCCAGCGACCACACGATCGACTACACGTGCGGGCATTGCGAGGCCGTTCTGCTGCACGCCGAGGAAGACCAGGTCCACGGGCTGATCATCCGGTGCACGAAATGCGGGTCCTATAACTGCGCCGGCTAGGTCGGGCGGATGCCGTGCCACCGCAAGCTTGAGCGATTCCGGGCGAATCAGCCTGCACGGCTTCGAGTGCGCCGCACGGCTGACGACCGGCCAAATCAGCCGGCGTGCCTCAAAAGCCACGGAACCCGCTGAAAAGTCTGAAAACTTCTCGTTCAAACAGTGGAAACAAACCGCGGCTATACTATCTTTGTGGAGCCCGGCGATTTGCCGGGATGCGTGCGACAACAGAGAAAGGATCAACCAACCTGTCGACACCGGCACTCTCTCGGGCCGCCAAGCGTAGGTCCGAACCCGTTTCCCGGCGTCCCGACGCCGAAGAGACGCTCAGCACCGTCCTCGCTGCTCTGGAAGACATGAAGGCCGAGGACATCACGACCATCGATCTTTCCGGCAAATCCTCAATCGGCGATTACATGGTGGTGGCCACCGGCCGCTCGCAGCGCCATGTCGCGTCGGTCGCGGATAATGTCGTGAAGGATCTCGAACAGTCCGGCATCACCCGCGTGCGCGTCGAGGGCATGCGGCAGGCCGACTGGGTCCTGATCGATTCCGGCGACGTGATCGTCCACGTCTTCCGCCCCGAAATCCGCAGCTTCTACAATCTCGAGAAGATGTGGACGCCGGGGCAGGCAAAGACACGCGCCACGCGCTGAGCGATAATGCGCGGTGATGAGGATCATCATCGCCGCTGTGGGGCGCATTAAACGCGGTCCTGAGACCGAGCTCGCCGAGCGCTATTTGAAGCGCGCCGAGCAGACCGGCCGTAATCTCGGCTGGCGATCAATTGAAATCATCGAAATCCGGGAAAGCCGCGCTGATGACGCCGCGCGGCGCATGCTCGAAGAGTTGATCGCGCTCGCCAACATCATTCCTGACGGCGCGCTCACTGTGCTGTTCGACGAGCGCGGCGAAAATCTCGGCAGCGCCGGCTTTGCGCAGAAGCTGGCGGAGTGGCGTGCCGCCGACCGCGCGGCCCTCGTCTTCATGATCGGCGGCGCCGATGGCCTGGCACCGAGCCTGCGCGAGAAGGCCAAGCTCACATTATCCCTGGGAGCGGCGACCTGGCCGCACCAGATCGTGCGGGTCTTGCTGCTGGAACAGCTTTATCGGGCAGCGACGATACTGACGGGCCATCCGTATCACCGGGGCTAGCCGGTTTCCGCACACACCCCTTTTTCGACGTAATCCACCGCCATATCGGCTCCCAACCTCCCGCCGCCATTGCGGCCGGGAACCTGGGGCTTAGATTGCAGCAGATGATTTGGCGGGCGGCTCAATTCGGGGCGGCGGGCGGCGTGATCGCCGTCGCGCTGACCGCGGCCGCAGCGGCGCAGCAGGCGCCCGTTGTTCCCGTCAATACCGACAAGGCCGGCCTGCTCGACCAGCACCAGCAAGAGCTCGACAAGCTGCGCGGCGAGCAGCGCAAGGCTTCCGAGACCGAAGCAACGCTCACCCGCGAGATCGAGGCGCTCGGCGCCGACCGCCGCAAGCTCAATCAGGACCTGATCGATACCGCCGGCCGCATCCGGGCGCTGGAAGGCAAGATCGCCGCGACCGAAACGCGCCTTGTCCCGCTCGACGAGCGCAATACGCGGCTCAAGCAATCGCTCGAAGGCCGCCGCGCGGTGATCGCCAATGTGCTCGCCGCTTTGCAACGCATCGGCCGCAAGCCTCCACCCGCGCTGCTCGTCAGCCCGGAAGACGCATTGCAGTCGGTGCGCACGGCGATCCTGCTCGGCGCCGTTGTGCCGGAGATGCGCAAGGAGACCGAAGCGCTCGCCGCCGACCTCACCGAGCTTCTGCGTGTGCGCAAGAGCATCACCGACGAGCGCGACCAGCTCCGCGCCCAGGCCGACGCGATCGAGAACGAACGCAAGCGCATGGCCGCGCTGGTCGGCGAGCGGCAGAAGCAGCAGAGCGACCGCGAAGCCTCGCTCGCCGCCGAGCGCAGCGCGCGCCATTGATCTCGCGAGCCAGGCCGACAGCCTGAAAGAGCTGATCGCCAAAATGGAGGCCGAGCTTGATTTCGGCCGCCCGCGCGGCGCGCGAAGCGGCGCGCAGCGACGCGAAGCCCGGAACCAGCGTGCTTAACGATCCCGGCCGGCTTGCTCCCGCGGTCACTTTCGCGTCATTGCGCGGGCGCATCCCGCTTCCGGTTAACGGCGTCAAGATTCGCGACTATGCCGCGCCAGACGGCAGCGGCGGCTCGGAAAGAGGGTTATCGATCGCGACCCGCGCGGCCGCGCAGGTGACGGCGCCGGCCGACGGCTGGGTCGTTTACGCTGGTCCGTTCCGCTCCTACGGCCAACTCTTGATCCTTAACGCTGGCGGCGGGTATCATGTGCTGCTCGCCGGGATGGAACGTATATCTGTCGACCTCGGACAGTTCGTGCTGGCCGGAGAACCAGTTGCAGTGATGGGTAACGGCTCCCGTATCGCTGCAATCCTAGCGACCGGTTCGAGCCAGCCGGTTCTCTATATCGAGTTTCGGAAAGACGGCACTCCTATCGACCCAGGCCCATGGTGGGCCGCGGGTGAAGTTGAAAAGGTCCGCGGATGATGCGCAAGACATCTCTCATTCTTCTCGGTGCAGCGGCAGGCGCGGCGATCACGCTCATGTCCACGCAGCCCCGCCTCGTTCTGTCAGGCGCGACCGCCAAGGCCGCCGCCGCGGACACCTACCGGCAGCTCAATCTGTTCGGCGACGTGTTCGAGCGCGTCCGCGCCGACTATGTCGAGAAGCCGGATGACTCCAAGCTGATCGAAACCGCGATCAACGGCATGCTGGCCGGGCTCGACCCGCATTCGAGCTACATGGATCCGAAGAGCTTCCGCGACATGCAGGTGCAGACTCGCGGCGAGTTCGGCGGCCTCGGCATCGAAGTCACGATGGAAGACGGCCTGATCAAGGTGGTCGCGCCGATCGACGACACCCCGGCCGCGAAGGCCGGCGTCATGGCGAACGACCTGATCACCAAGCTCGACGAGGAGCAGGTGCAGGGCCTCACCCTGAACCAGGCGGTCGAGAAGATGCGCGGCCCGGTGAACACCAAGATCAAGCTCACCATCATGCGCAAGGGCCAGGACAAGCCGGTCGAAGTCACGCTGACGCGCGACATCATCCGGGTGCGTGCCGTGCGCTCGAACATCAAGGGCGACGACGTCGGCTACATCCGCCTGAGCCAGTTCAATGAGCAGACCACCGAGAACCTGAAGAAGGCTATCAGCGAGCTCACCGCCAAGGTGAGCAAGGACAAGCTCAAGGGCTATGTCATCGACATGCGCAACAACCCGGGCGGCCTGCTCGACCAGGCCATCTCGGTGTCCGACGCCTTCCTGCAGAAGGGCGAGGTGGTTTCGACCCGCGGCCGCAATGCCGAAGAAACCCAGCGCTTCAACGCACGGCCCGGCGACCTCACCGACGGCAAGCCGATCATCGTCCTGATCAATGGCGGTTCGGCCTCGGCTTCGGAAATCGTGGCCGGCGCGCTGCAAGACCACCGCCGCGCCACCGTGATCGGCACCCGTTCGTTCGGCAAAGGCTCGGTGCAGACCATCATTCCGCTCGGCTCGGGCAATGGTGCGCTGCGGCTCACCACGGCGCGGTACTTCACGCCGTCGGGCCGCTCGATCCAGGCCAAGGGCATCAACCCGGACATCGAAGTGCTTCAGGATGTGCCGGAAGAGCTCAAGGCGCGCACCGACACCCGCGGCGAGGCCTCGCTGCGCGGCCACCTTCGCGGGGAGCAGGGCAAGGAACAGACCGGCTCGCAGTCCTACGTTCCGCCGGAGGAAAAGGACGACAAGGCGCTCAACATGGCGATGGAGCTCCTGCGCGGCACCCAGCAGAATTCGGCCTTCCCGCCGAATCCGAAGACCCCGATCCCGAACTGACGCCTCTTGGCGTCATGGCCGGGCTCGACCCGGCCATCTCGTGAAATCAAGGGCGGCCCAAGTTCCTAACTTGCGGCCGCCCTTTTCGTTTACGGGCCTTAACCTTTGGGATTCCCGCGCCAGCTAGACTCGGCGGATGATTCGCGAGGGATTGCCCCGTGGCATCGGATGACCTCGACGCCCCGCTCGGCAAAAAACCGAAACGCAAGACTCTGACGCTGCCGGTCACGCCGCCGCAGATCGTCGCCGGTTTGCTCGGAACGACGGTCGTCATCGTCGGGCTGTGGACTGCCATTGCCGAGGATCCTTACGGCGGCGAGCCGATCGCCGTGGTCGCGACCCGGCTGACCACTGCGAACGCCAAGGATCACGACATCGCGGCTGCAGCCGGAAAACCCGGCGAAAAAATCATGCCCGCCGCGGCCGCGGCGCCGGCTCCCCCCGCCGATAAAGCGCCAGCACCCGGCAGCAAGGTCGTCACCATTACAGACGGCTCGACCGGCAAAGCCCAGCAGGTCGTGGTCCCGCCGCGCGCCGGCGACAAGCTCGCCGCCATGGCGGCCGATCCGAAGCTGCTCGAGGACTCGCGGCACGGACAAATCCCGAAGGTCGGCTCCGACGGCAAGCGCGCCTCGATGGCTTATGCAAAGCCGGTCAATGCGGCGGCGAAGTCGGATGCGCCCAAGATCGCCATTGTGGTCGGCGGGCTTGGCGTGAGCGGCAGCGTCACCGAAGACGCGCTGACCAAGCTGCCCGGCCCGGTGACGCTCGCTTTCGTCCCATACGGCGGCGACCTCGACAATCTGTCGGCTCGCGCCCGCGCGGCCGATCACGAAGTCCTGCTGCAGGCTCCGATGGAGCCGTTCGATTATCCGGACAATGATCCCGGCCCGCAAACCCTGCTGACCACGCTGACGCCCGACCAGAACATTGATCGGCTGCATTGGCTGATGGCGCGCATGCAGGGCTATGTCGGCGTTGTGAGTTTCATGGGCGCGCGCTTCACCGCGTCGGATGCGGCGATCGCGCCGGTGCTGCGCGAAGTCGGCAAGCGCGGCCTGATCTACCTCGACGACGGAACGTCGACGCGCAGCATCGCCGGACAAGCCGCCGGCGCGCTCAACCTGCCGTTCGTCAAAGCCGACATCGTGCTCGATGCCAATCCGCTGCCGACCGAGATTGGACAGGCGCTCGCTCGACTCGAGCTGATGGCCAAGCAGCGCGGTGGCGCGATCGGTTTTACAAAAGGGACCGCCGCCTCGGTCGCCAAGATCGCCGAGTGGGCGAAGGGCGCGCAGAACCGCGGCTTTGTGCTGGTGCCAATCAGCATGATGGTGGCAAAGACCGAAGTCGACCTGATTGTCACTCCGGCGCGCGCACGAAGTGGCGCCCCGAATTCATAACCACAAAAGCCTCGATTCCAACGAACACCGGGGTTATGGATTCCGGTCCGCGCTGTCGCGCGACCGGAATGACAAGAACATGCCCGCGTTCGAATCCCTCCCCTATCGTCCCTGCGCCGGCCTTGCCTTGTTCAATTCACAAGGCCTGGTCTTCATCGGCCGGCGCTCGAGCGGGCCCGAGCACATCGACGACACCCATGTGTGGCAGATGCCGCAAGGCGGCATCGACGAGGGCGAGGAGCCTTACAAGGCGGCGCTGCGCGAACTTTACGAAGAGACCAACGTCAAGTCGGTCGAAAAGCTCGGGGAGATCAAGGACTGGCTGCACTACGACATCCCTCGCGAGATCGTGGGCGCGGCCTGGCACGGCAAATACCGCGGGCAGAAACAGAAGTGGTATGCGCTGCGCTTCGTCGGCGACGAGGACGAAATCGACATCGAGCATCCCGCGGGCGGACACAAGCCGGAGTTCATCGCGTGGCGATGGGAGAAGCTCGAACGGCTGCCCGAGCTGGTCGTGCCGTTCAAGCGCAAGACCTACGACAGCGTGGTGCGAGAGTTCTCGAAATTCACCTGAAAGCAAAAGGCCCGCCGAAGCGGGCCTTTGTCTTTAGTGCATCGCGGTGCCTTGCAGGTGGCGATCCACTTCCTTGAAGTGATCGAGCCGCGTGATCAGCTTGTCGAGCGCCGAACCCGGCTCGGTCTTCTGGATCGCGGCCTGCACGGCCTCGATCTGCGAACGCGAGCACGGCCTTGTCGAAGTCTCCGACCGCGTCGGCGAGGTCGGCGACGATCGTGAGCCCCTTCTCCGACACCTCGGCAAAGCCGCCGAGGACGACGATGCGCGTTTCGCCGCCTGAGCCATGAACGGTCAGGATGCCCGGCCGCAAGGTCGCGACCAGCGCCGCATGGCCCTCCAGCACGCCGAAATCGCCCTCGACGCCCGGGACATCGACTTGGTCGACGTCGCCCGAGAACAGCAGCTTTTCCGGAGACACCAGCTCGAAATGCAACGCCATGATGTCAGCCTCGCCGGCGACCGGTGGCGAATGCCAGGCCCAAGCCGATGGCGCCGCCGATCAATGTAATAAGGGCGACGTGCTGCATCTGACTTGAGGTCATTGACCCGCCGCCTCTGGCCGCGCGGTCACCGGTCACCTCGATGCTCAGCGGCCCGAGCTTGATCTCCGCCGACTCCGGCCGCGTCAGGTAGCCGGCCAGCGCACCGACCAGCAAACCTACGACAGTGAATACGACGAGATTGGAGCGCATGGTTTATGCCGCCTCCGCTGCGAGCTTGCGGCCCTTCTCGACCGCTTCCTCGATGGTGCCGACCATATAGAAGGCCGCTTCCGGCAGGTGGTCATATTTGCCGTCGACCAGACCCTTGAAGCCCTTGATGGTGTCCTCGAGCGCGACCAGCTTGCCCGGCGAGCCGGTGAACACTTCGGCCACGAAGAACGGCTGCGACAGGAAGCGCTCGATCTTGCGGGCGCGCGCCACCGTCAGCTTGTCCTCTTCCGACAGCTCATCCATGCCCAGAATGGCGATGATGTCCTGCAGCGCCTTGTAGCGCTGCAATACCTGCTGCACCTGGCGGGCAATCGCGTAGTGCTCCTCGCCGACGATCAGCGGCGAGAGCATGCGCGAGGTCGAGTTCGAGCGGGTCCACCGCCGGATAAATGCCCTTGGCGGCGATGTCGCGCGACAACACGGTGGTGGCGTCAAGATGCGCGAACGAGGTCGCCGGCGCCGGGTCGGTCAGGTCGTCGGCCGGCACGTAAATCGCCTGCACCGAAGTGACCGAGCCCTTGGTCGTGGTGGTGATGCGCTCCTGCAGCGCGCCCATGTCGGTGGCGAGCGTCGGCTGATAGCCCACCGCCGAAGGAATACGGCCGAGCAGCGCCGACACTTCCGAGCCCGCTTGCGTAAAGCGGAAGATGTTGTCGACGAAGAACAGCACGTCCTGGCCCTGGTTGCGGAAGTATTCCGCGACGGTCAGGCCGGTGAGGCCGACGCGGGCGCGGGCGCCCGGCGGCTCGTTCATCTGGCCGTACACCAGCGCGCACTTCGAGCCTTCGACCGAGCCCTTGCGCGGGTCCTTGTTGACGCCGGATTCGATCATCTCGTGATAGAGGTCGTTGCCTTCGCGGGTACGCTCGCCGACGCCGGCGAACACCGAGTAACCGCCGTGCGCCTTGGCGACGTTGTTGATGAGCTCCATGATCAGCACGGTCTTGCCGACGCCGGCGCCGCCGAACAGGCCGATCTTGCCGCCCTTGGCGTAGGGCGCGAGCAGATCGACGACCTTGATGCCGGTGACGAGAATCTGCGCCTCGGTGGACTGATCGGTGTAAAGCGGCGCGTCCTGATGGATGGCGCGCCTTTCCTTGGTGACGACCGGACCGGCTTCGTCGACCGGCTCGCCCACCACGTTGATGATGCGGCCCAGCGTCTCGATGCCGACCGGCACCGAAATCGGCGCGCCAGTGTCGATCACTTCCTGTCCGCGGGTCAGACCTTCCGAGGTGTCCATCGCGATGGTGCGCACCGTCGACTCGCCGAGATGCTGCGCGACTTCGAGCACCAGCCGGTTGCCGCCGTTGGTGGTCTCGAGCGCGTTGAGGATCGCCGGCAGAATGCCTTCGAACTGAACGTCGACGACCGCGCCGATCACCTGGGTGATCTTGCCCGACTTGTTTGTACCGGCCTGTGCTGTAGCCATTTTCGTCCTCTACTCTTTAAATCTGTGCGCTAGAGCGCTTCTGCACCGGAGATGATCTCGATCAGCTCCTTGGTGATCATCGCCTGGCGCGTGCGGTTGTATTTGATGGTCTGCTTGCGGATCATGTCGCCGGCATTGCGGGTCGCGTTGTCCATCGCCGACATCTGCGCGCCGTAGAACGAAGCGTTGTTCTCCAGCAGCGCCCTGAAAATCAGCGTCGCCACGTAGCGCGGCAGCAGGTCGCCGAGAATGTCCTCTTCCTCCGGCTCGTAGTCGTAAGAGGCCGCAGGACCTTCGTTCGCTGCCGCTTCAAACTTGGGCGGGATGATCTGCTGCGCGGTCGGAACCTGCGCGATCACCGACTTGAAGCGCGAATAGAACAATGTCGCAATGTCGAACTCGCCGCGTTCGAACATCGCGGTCACCTTGCCGGCGATCTCGGCGGCATTGCCATAACCCAGCACGCGCACACCGCGCAGGTCGGTACGCTCGACGATCTGCTTTTCGTAAAGCCGGCGCAGTTGCTCGTGGCCCTTGCGGCCCACGGTCATGATCTTGACCTCTTTGCCCTCGGCCTGCAGGCGCCCAATGTGCTCGCGCGCAAGCCGCACGATCGCCGAGTTGAACGCGCCGGCGAGGCCGCGCTCGCCGGTGGCGACGATCAGAAGATGAACCCTGTCGCTGCCGGTGCCGGCCAGAAGCTTCGGCGCCGAGTTCGGAGCCGGCCATGCCACCCGCGATGTTGCGGAGCACGTTCTCCATGCGCTCGGCATAGGGACGCGCCGCTTCCGCCGCGGCCTGCGCGCGGCGCAGCTTCGACGCCGCGACCATCTGCATGGCCTTGGTGATCTTCTGCGTCGCCTTGGTCGCGGCGATGCGGACCCGCATGTCCTTGAGTGAGGCCATCGGTGCTGACTGTCCTTAGGCGAAGGTCGCCGCGTACTTGTCGACCTGCGCCTTGAGCTTCTTTTCGGTATCGCCGCTCAAGTCGTTGGTCTTGCGGATGTCCTCGAGGATCGTCTTCTCGCTGCGCAGCAGCGACAGCAGGCCGTTCTCGAACTTGCGGACCTGGGCGACATCGACCTTGTCGAGGTAGCCGTTGACGCCGGCGTAGATGACGACGACCTGCTCTTCCATCTTCAGCGGCGAGAACTGCGCCTGCTTGAGGAGCTCGGTAAGACGGGCGCCGCGCGCCAGCAGGCGCTGGGTCGTCGCGTCCAGGTCGGAGCCGAACTGTGCGAAGGCCGCCATTTCACGATACTGCGCGAGCTCGCCTTTGATCTTGCCGGCGACCTTCTTCATCGCCTTGGTCTGTGCCGCCGAACCCACGCGGGACACCGACAGACCGACGTTCACCGCCGGGCGGATGCCCTGATAGAACAGGTCGGTCTCAAGGAAGATCTGGCCGTCAGTGATCGAAATGACGTTGGTCGGAATGTAGGCCGACACGTCGTTGGCCTGGGTCTCGACGACCGGCAGCGCGGTGAGCGAGCCGCCGCCGTTGTCATCGTTCATCTTCGCGGCGCGCTCGAGCAGGCGCGAGTGCAGATAGAACACGTCGCCCGGATAAGCTTCGCGGCCCGGCGGGCGGCGCAGCAACAGCGACATCTGGCGGTAGGAGACGGCCTGCTTGGACAGGTCGTCATAGCAGATCACCGCATGCATGCCGTTGTCGCGGAAGAATTCGCCCATGGCGCAGCCGGAGAACGGCGCGAGGAACTGCATCGGCGCGGGGTCTGACGCGGTGGCGGCGACGATGATCGAATATTCGAGCGCGCCCTGCTCTTCGAGCACCTTCACGAACTGCGCGACGGTCGAGCGCTTCTGGCCGACCGCGACGTAGACGCAATAGAGCTTGATCTTCTCGTCGGGCTGCGCGTTGAGCGGCCTCTGGTTGAGGATGGTGTCGAGAATGATGGCCGACTTGCCGGTCTGGCGGTCGCCGATGATGAGCTCGCGCTGGCCGCGGCCGATCGGAATCAGCGCGTCCACCGCCTTCAATCCGGTCGCCATCGGCTCGTGCACCGACTTGCGCGGAATGATGCCGGGCGCCTTCACGTCGACGCGGCGGCGCTCTTGCGCCTGGATCGGGCCCTTGCCGTCGATCGGATTGCCGAGCGCATCGACCACGCGGCCGAGCAGGCCCTTGCCGACCGGAACGTCGACGATCGAGCCGGTGCGCTTGACGGTCTGGCCTTCCTTGATCTCGCGGTCGCCGCCGAAGATGACGATACCGACGTTGTCGGTTTCGAGGTTCAGCGCCATGCCGCGCGTGCCGTTCTCGAACTCGACCATCTCGCCGGCCTGAACCTTGTCGAGGCCGTAGACGCGGGCGATGCCGTCACCGACGGAGAGAACCTGGCCGACCTCGGAGACTTCGGCTTCCTGGCCGAAATTCTTGATCTGCTCTTTGAGGATGTTGGAAATTTCTGCGGCGCGGATGTCCATCAGCGGGCCTCTTTCATCGCAATCTTGATCGAGTTGAGTTTGGTGCGCAGCGAGCTGTCGACCATGCGGCTTCCCACCTTGACGATGAGACCGCCGATGATCGCCGGATCGACCTTGACGTCGAAGTCGATGTCCTTGCCGCCGGTGACCGATTTGAGTGCGTCTTTGAGCGCGGCGTTATTCTTGTCGCTGAGCGGCTCAGCGACCGTAACCTGCGCGGTGACTTCGCCGCGATGCTTGGCAAGCATTGCGCGGTAGGCGCGGATCATCTCGCGCGCGGCGAACAGGCGCCGGTTGGCGGTGATGACGCGCAGGAAATTGGCGGCCAGCCCCTTGATGCCGGCCTTGTCGAGCACGGCCGACAGCGCCCTGAGCTGCTCATCGGCGCCGAACACCGGGCTGCGGACCAGCCGCTCGAGGTCGCGGCTCTCGCCGACCAGTCTGTCGAAGTTCTCGAGGTCGGCCTTGACCGCATCGAGCTGCTTCTCGTCACGCGCGAGCTCGAACAGAGCATGCGCATAGCGGCCAGCCATTCCGGTCGTAATGGGTTCTTCGCCTGCCACGTAACGCCCGTTTCTTCTGGTTTACACACAGACAGGCACCGTCGCTGAGTGAGGCGGCGCAAGCCTATGGAATCCAAGATGGAATTCCGACCCTGCGGGACCGCGCAAAGCCGCGGAAAACCCTGCAAAATCGCGGGTTTGCTAACACAGCGCTCCCGCAGGTGCAACACGCGCAGGTGTCGCAAGTGCATGCGATGACAGGCGGTTCCGCACTGTGCCGACGGCAAAAATGCAGGGCTGCCTTTCCTCGCGCCTTGCCGGACCAGCCGCTAGGTTGCCGCGGCCGAACGCCGGGGCCTCATGTCCGTTACCCACAGATCCGACGCCGCCAGCGGCGCGAAACTGCTCGTGCTGCTGCTCGCTTTCGCGTGGGGCTTCAACTGGATCGCCGCAGCCTTCGCGCTCCAGGAAGTGCCGCCGTGGAGCCTGCGCTTTGTCGGCACTGCGATCGGCGCGGCCACCCTCGTCCTCGCGACCTGGCTCTCGGGCCGCTCGCTCAAGGTGCCCCCGGGCGCGTTCAAGCACATCTTGATCGCCGGCTTCTTCAACGTGTCGGTGTTCAATATCTGCTCGGCCTTCGCGCAGCTTTACGGCGCAACCTCGCGCGCGGTGATCATCACCTATTCGATGCCGATCTGGGCGAGCGTGCTGGCCTGGCTGATCCTCGGCGACAAGCTCGATCGTGTGCGGCTGATTGCGCTCGGGCTCTGCATCACCGGGCTCACGATCCTGGTTTGGCCGCTGTTCTCAGCCGGCGTGCCGCTCGGCGTGTTCTTCGCACTGGGCTGCGCCTTCGCCTGGACGATTGCCACCGTTTACATGAAATGGGCGGAGGTCGACGTCGATCCGCTGGTCAATGCGGCGTGGCAACTTATGTTCGGCACGCTGCTGCTCACATTCGGCATGCTGCTGTTCGACGGCTATCCGCAGGTGTGGCCGATCTCGCCGCGCGCCGCGCTGTCTATTCTTTTCATCGGCCTGTTCGGCGTCGGCCTCGCGCATTTCTTGTGGTGGGCGATTGTCGGCAAGCTGCCGACCATCACGGCGTCGATCGGCTCGCTGCTCGTGCCGGTGGTCGGCGTGATCGCCTCAGCGGCGATCCTCGGCGAACGGCCGAGCATCACCGACATTATCGGATTTGCATCGATCTTCGCCGCGGCCGCCTGCGTGCTGCTGCAGCCGACCGCCAGGCACGACGAGATGCCGGAGTAGCCGGCCGGTCAGGTCTGGCCGTCGACGCAGATCACGCCCTCGCCGCGGAAATTCGGCTGCGAGCGGTAGACCAGCTCGACGCGATCGATGGTCCGATCGCCGCCCCTGAGGTCTTTCGGTCCACTCGATCCACCGGCAGGAATATTGGCGCGAACCGGAATGTCGTCGACCGTGCCGCTGCCATAGACAACTTTGACGTCGAGCATGTGAACGGTGTTGCCCCGCGCGCGAAGCCGAATGGCGCGGAAGGTGCCTTCGCGGCGGCCAACCCGCACAACGTCGCGGTCAAGCCCGAAGTTGACGCGCTGACAGCCGAGCTCAACCCACCCGGCAGGCACAGGCGGCGCGCCCGCCACCTCGTAGACCATCGACGCAAATGACGCCTTCGCCACGAAAATTCGGCTGCGAGCGGTAGAGCAATTCGACGCGATCGATCACGCGATCGCCGCCCCTGAGGTCTTTCGGTCCACTCGACCCGCCAGCGGGAATATTGGCGCGCACCGGAATGTCGTCGGCGACGCCATTGCCATAAACGACTTTGACGTCGAGCATGTGAACGGTGTTGCCGCGCGCGCGGAGCCGGATAGCGCGGAAGGTGCCGTCGCGGCGGCCGACCCGCACCACGTCGCGATCGATCCCGAAATTGACGCGCTGGCAGCCGAGCTCCACCCAGCCGGGTTGCGCTTTGAGACGGCGTGGCGGCGAAAGGCAGCGCGGCAACAGCCGCAATCATCAGGCTCACGCGCATCGTCGTCCGCATGGCATCGCTCCGTGGTGAAGGTCGAATCGTGCGGAACATAGCGAAAGGGCGAAGACCAGGCCACGCGCCTAGTAAAAGCTCTGTGGATCGACGTCGATTTCGAGCCGCACGCTGCCCTTGCGCTTGGGGGCGCCGGACAGCCATTCGCGCATATAGGCCGAGAGATCGAAGTTGCGCGGCGATTTGGCGAGCAGCCGGAAGCGATGGCGGCCGCGCACCACTGCGATCGGCGCCTCGGCCGGGCCGAGGATGCGGACGGACTCCTCGCGCGGCGCATGCTGAACCAGCACGCGCGCGTACCCTTCCGCGGCATGTCGCTCATTGGCAGTGACGATGAGCGCGGCAAGCCGGCCGAACGGCGGATATTGGGTGCGCTCGCGCAACGCGATTTCGCTGTCGTAAAAGGCCTCGCGGTCGCCCGAGATGAGTGCGCGCATCACCGGATGATCGGGCTGGTGCGTTTGAAGCAGTCCCCGTCCGTAACCTTCGGCCCGGCCGGCGCGCCCCGTGACCTGATGCAGAAGCTGGAAGGTGCGCTCGGCGGCGCGTGGATCGCCGTTGCCGAGCCCAAGATCGGCGTCAACGATGCCGACCAGGTTGAGCTTGGGAAAATGATGGCCTTTGGCGACCAGCTGGGTGCCGATCACGATATCGAATTTGCCCTGCGCGACATCGTCGAGCTCGCTGCGCAGGCGCTCGACCGATTCAACGAGATCGCTGGACAGGACGAGCATGCGCGCGCCCGGGAAAAGCTCGGCGGCCTCCTGCTCCAGCCGCTCGACGCCGGGGCCGACGGCGACGAAGCTTTCGGTCGCCTGGCATTTCGGGCACTGCGGCGGCAGCGGCGTCGCGAAGCCGCACAGGTGACAGACCAGCCGCCGCTTGAAGCGGTGATCGACCAGCCAGCTGTCGCAATTCGGGCAGTGCATGCGATGGCCGCACGAGCGGCACAAAGTCAGCGGCGCATAACCGCGGCGGTTGAGAAACAGCAGCGCCTGCTCTTTCTTCTCCAGCGCGATCTGCACCGCTTCGGCGAGCCGCGGCGCGATGAAGCGGCCGCGCGGCGGGCCTTCGGTCTTAGGTCGATCGCTTCGATCGAGGGCATGAACTGGCCGCCGAATCGCTCCGGCAACGACACGCCGCTTGTAGCGGCCGCGCCGCGCATTGACCTCGCTCTCGACCGACGGCGTGGCCGAGCCAGCACGACCGGAATCTTGTTCTCGCGCGCCCGCACCACCGCCATGTCGCGGGCGTGGTAATGCGCGCCGTCCTCCTGCTTGTAGGCCGGGTCGTGCTCTTCATCGACGACGATCAGGCCGAGATCGGCATAGGGCAGAAACAGCGCCGAGCGCGCGCCGACGACGACCTGCACTTCGTTTGCCGCCAGCGCCGCGAAGGTCCGCGCCCGCTTGCGCGGCGAGAGCTGCGAATGCCATTCCGCCGGCCGCGTGCCGAAGCGTTGCGTGAAACGTTCGAGGAACTGCCCGGTGAGCGCGATCTCCGGCATCAGGACGAGGCACTGCTTCTTGCGCCGCACGATCTCGGCGATCGCCTCGAAATAGACTTCGGTCTTGCCGGAGCCGGTGACGCCGTCGATCAAGGTCGCCGAGAATTCGCCGCTGGTGACGCTCGCGCGCAACGCCTCGGCGGCCGCGCGCTGCGCGTCGGAAAATTCCGGCTGCGCGAAATCGGGATCGGGCGGCAGCGCAATCGGATCGGGCGGCAGCACCACCGCTTCCAGCGTGCCCTCATCCACCAGGCCGTCGATCACGCCCGGACTGACGCCGGCTTCCGTCGTCACGTCGCTCTTCGCCCGCGTCATGCCGTCGTCCAGCACGCGCAGAACCCGCGCCCGTGCCGGCGTCATGCGCGAGGGCGCAGGACCGGCCTTGCGCACGCCAATTCGCTCGCGGCCGGGACCGAGGTCGCCCATCCGCAGCGTCATGCGCAGCACCATGCCGCGCTGCGCCAGCGTGTAGTTCGCGACCCAGTCGACGAATTCCCGCAGCTCCTGCTTGAGCGGCGGCAGGTCGAGCTTGGCGTCGATGTCCTTGAGGCGGTTGTGCAGGCCGGGCCGCGGCTCGCTCTCGCCCCACACCACGCCCATGCAATCGCGGGCGCCGAGCGGCACCGCGACGACGTCGCCGATCGCGACATCGAGCCCGGCCGGCACCCGGTACGAATAGGTCTGGTCGAGCGCGACCGGCACCAGAACATCGACGACACGCTGCGGCATGGCCGCGATGATGGCCGAATTCCGCGCGCTTAAGGAAGGGTGAGAAGGGATATGTCGCCGCGAGCGGCTGCCAGCTCTGCGACCGCGATGAACCGCTTCGCTGGCCGACGATCCATGCCTGCACGATGTAGCCGCCGAAATCGCGCGCTGGCTCAAATATCTCGGCGCGGAACGGCGCATGTCGGCAAAGACGCTCGATGCCTATCGGCGCGACGTCACGCAGTTCCTGGCTTTCCTTGCCGAGCATCTCGGCGGCGCGCCGGCGCTGAAGGGGCTCGCAAAGCTCACGCCACAGGACGTTCGTGCCTTCATGGCGGCGCGGCGAGCCCACGGCATCGGCAGCCGCTCGCTGATGCGCTCGCTTGCCGGAGCGCGGTCGTTCGCACGTTTTCTGGAACGCAACGGCAAAGGCAAGGTCGGCGCGCTCGCCGCCGTCCGCGCGCCCAAGGTCGCGCGCAGCTTGCCCAAGCCGCTGCGGCATCGCGTCCGCAAAGCAGATGTCGGATGCCGATCTGCGCGCCGGCGAAGAGCGGCCGCAATGGGTGCTGGCGCGCGACGCCGCGGTGCTCGGGCTGCTCTACGGCTCGGGCCTGCGCATCTCCGAAGCACTGTCGCTCAGGCGCAAGGATGTGCCGACGCCCGGCACAGGCGACGTCATCCTCGTCACCGGCAAAGGCAACAAGCAGCGCATGGTGCCGGTGCTGCAGAACGTGCTGCAGCTGATTGCCGATTATCTGAAGCTGTGTCCGACCGAGATCGCGCCCGATGCGCCGCTGTTCATCGGCGCGCGCGGCGGGCCGCTGTCGCCGCGCATCCTCCAGCTGGCGATGGCGCGGCTGCGTGGCGCGCTCGGCCTGCCCGACAGCGCGACGCCGCATGCGCTGCGCCATTCTTTTGCGACGCACCTGCTGGCGCGTGGCGGCGATCTGCGCGCGATCCAGGAGTTGCTCGGCCACGCCTCGCTGTCCACGACCCAGATCTACACGGCGGTCGACAGCGAGCGACTGCTCGAGGCGTACCGCAGCGCGCACCCGCGCGCGTAGTCAGGTCCGCACCCGTCCGCCATCGACGTTGAACGTTTGCCCGGTGATGAAGGCAGCGTCATCGCTGGTGAGAAACGACACCGTGCCGACGATATCTTCCGGCACCGCGACGCGCTTGATCGCTTGAGTTTGCGCCACCGCCTCGAATTCCTCGTCCATGGTCTTGAACTGCGCGCGCGGCGAGCGCGCCAGCGTCCCCGGCGAACGCGTCAGGGTCGGCGAGATCGCGTTCACCGTGATGCCGTAGGGCGCGAGATCGGTCGAAGATCGCGCGGGTGAAGCCGACGATGCCGGCCTTGCTCGACATGTAGTGCGCAAAGCCGCTGGTGACCGAGCCGAGCGTGGACGACGACATATTGACGACGCGTCCCCACTTCTTCTGCACCATGCCGGGCGCAAAAGCCGAGGTAACAAGGAAGGTGCCGTCGAGGTTGGTCGAGAGCACCTTGCGCCACTCCTCGTAGGTCAGTTCAAGGAACGCGCGCTGCGGGAAGATGCCGGCGCAATTGATGACGATGTCGGGCGCGCCGAGCTCTTTCTTGACGGTCTCGGCCATCTTGGCGACGGCGTCGGGCTTGGCCACGTCACACTGCACGGCGATCGAATTGCGCCCGATGCCCTGGACGACCTGCGCCGTCGGCCCGCCTTCCGCCAGATCCACGACAGCGATGTGCACGCCGTCTTCCGCGAGCCGTTTGGCAAACGCAGCGCCGATGCCGTTCGCGCCGCCGGTGATGACGGCGATCTTGTCCTTGTGGCCTTTGGCCATGTGAAAGCCTCCCGATTGCGGTCCTCATCCTGAGGCCGATCAGACGGAAGGCGCAAGCCTCACATATGGATAGGTCGCTTCGCCACGGCGAGCGCGGCTTCCTTCACCGCCTCGGGCAAAGTCGGATGCGCGTGGCACGAGCGCGCAATGTCCTCGGCCGACGCGCCGAATTCCATCGCGATCACCGCCTCGGCGATCATGTTGCCGGCGTCGGAGCCGATGATGTGGACGCCGAGCACGCGGTCGGTCTTGGCGTCGGCGAGAATTTTCACGAAGCCGTCGGTCTGCTGGTTCGCCTTGGCGCGGCCGTTCGCGGTGAACGGGAATTTGCCGGCGTTGTAGGCGACGCCTGCGGCCTTCAGCTCTTCCTCGGTTTTACCGACCGAGGCAATTTCCGGCATGGTGTAAACGACGTTTGGAATCGCGTCGTAGTTCACGTGCCCGGCCTGGCCGGCGAGAATTTCCGCGACCGCGACGCCTTCATCCTCGCCTTTGTGCGCGAGCATCGGGCCGCGGATCACGTCACCGATCGCGTAGATGCCTTTGACGTTGGTGGCGAAATGATCGTCCACCACGACGCGGCCGCGCTCGTCGAGCGCCACGCCGGCCTCTTTCAAGGCCGAGGCCTTCGGTGTAGGGCACGCGGCCGATCGAGACGAGCACGACATCGGCATCGAGCGTTTCCGCCGCGCCGCCCTTGGCCGGCTCGACCTTGACCTTGAGGGTCTTGCCGCTGGTATCGACCGCCGTGACCTTTGACGACAGCTTGAAGGTCATGCCCTGCTTTTCGAGCAGGCGCTGGGCCTGGCGGCGCACTTCGCCGTCCATGCCGGGCAATGCGCCGTCGAGGAATTCGACCACGGTCACTTCCGCGCCGAGCCGCCGCCACACCGAGCCGAGCTCGAGCCCGATCACGCCGGCGCCGACCACGAGCAGATTTCCCGGAACCTTGTCGAGCGACAGCGCGCCGGTCGAAGACACGACGCGCTTCTCGTCGATCTCGATGCCTTTGAGCCGCGCGACGTCCGAGCCGGTGGCGATGACGATGGTCTTGGTCTCGAGCGTCTGCGTCTTGCCGTCAGGTTGATTATCTTGGCCCTTCACCTCGACCTTGCCCGGCGCGACGATGCGCCCGGTGCCGTGAAAGCCGTCGACCTTGTTCTTCTTGAACAGGAAGTCGACGCCCTTCACGTTGCCGTCGATCGCATCCTGCTTGAACTTCAGCATGGTCGGCAGTTCGAGCTTCGGCGCCGGAATGCCGATGCCCATTTTCGCAAAAGCATGGCCCGGCCTCGTTGAACATCTCCGAGGCATGCAGCAGTGCTTTTGAGGGGATGCAGCCGATGTTGAGGCAGGTGCCGCCATAGGTCGGCATCTTTTCGACCACCGCGGTCTTCAGGCCGAGCTGCGCCGCGCGGATCGCGCAGACATAACCGCCGGGGCCGGAACCGATGACAATGAGATCGTAAGCCATCGTTTTCGTGGATGCGATGCCGGCGGCAGGCAAACAAGAATTTCACCGATCGTCGAAAACTCTTCCAAGAATACTTATATCGACGGTGAAGTGCTCGTGGTCGTGTTCAAGATGCCGGCCGGCAGCTCCATCGCGCACCGTCGCCTTGATGTTCGGCGCGCAACAGCTTCACGGCGACCGCTTCGAGCTGTCGTCTGCTGAACCCGATCGACAAGAACGCTCCCGGCGCGCGTCCCTCAATATGGGTCTTAGGCATCTCCTTCAGCTATCAGGATCCCACGTGCCGGCGCTGGCCAGCAGTTCACGCACTGTCACCGTCAATGGCCAACCTCTGACGACAGCGGCCGGCGGCGAACGACGATAGCGTAGGCCCCCCGCAGAATGGCGCGCTGATCACCGTTGGCGGCCTCGGCGACAGCCTCAACAAGCCAGCCGATCCAAACGCGACGCCGACCACGTCCGCGCAGTGACGACGAGACGGTACGATCCTGCTGAGCTTTATCAACGAACAGCGACGACGTTGATCCAAATCGACACGCCACAATCCGTCGAACGACGACAATATCTTCTTTGCGTATTTCGAGTTCAGCGGGCGTGGTGACGTCAACAAGGATTCCGACGGCGACGGCCTGCTCGATAGCTGGGAGGAGCAGTGGCTACGACCATGACGGCGACGGCACCATCGACGTCAATCTTGCCGGCCCTCGGCTTCAACAACCGAACAAGAAGGACTCTTGCGATCGCCTACGCCTACATGGACAAATGCACGGGCGAAACGAAGACGCCATCGGCCGACACCCGGCGAGTCCTCAGTCCGATCACCCAGGCCTTCGCGCGTGCGCCGGTCTCAAATCCGGACGGCACCGCCGGTATCAAGCTGCACTGGAAGAACCTCGGCATGATCCCGTGCACGGAAAACCTGGACCTCTCGGCACAGAACTGGGCGCCGTTTGACGCGATCATGGATGCGCTCGGGTCTCCGCTGCGGAGCGGGTGATCTATCATCGCATGATCGCCGGCCGAAAATACGATGGCGGCAATTCAAGCGGCCTATCGCGTGGCATCGGGGCCAGCGACTTCGTGGAGACCCTGCATTCGGATACGCCAGCTGGGGCCTCGCGCCGGGACGATCATGCATGAGCTCGGCCATAATCTCGGCCTGCGTCATGGCAACATCGATCATGACAACTACAAGCCGAACCACCTGAGCATCATGAGCTACTCCAATCAGTTCGACTGGACTGCTTAAGAGCGGCAATCCATATCTCTGATTATGAGCGCTTCGAGCTTGGAAGCCTCAATGAGAGCTCGCTTAATGAGGCTGCCGGCCTTAGCAATACCGGCGCCGGCGGCGATGCCGCGCTCGCATCTTATGGCCTCCGCTGGTTTACGGCCGGAAATGGCCGGGTGAAGAACAGCGGTGCCAACGCCAACGTCAATTGGAATAATGCGGGCGCTGCCACCCAGAACCCGGTCGCCGTGGATATCAATAATGGCGATGGCGATCCCACTTCGAGGACAACTCTTGTGACGGGGCAGAGTGAATGGGAAAACCTTGTCTATGACGGCGGCCAGATCGGCGCCGGCAAGAGCGCGAGAGAGGCGCAAGACGCTTCCGCTACCGCCTCACGCGTTGAAAGAGCTCTCCTACGAGGAGCACCTCGAGAACAAGCGTAATACGCGCGAAGTGGAATAAGCTTCCGCGAGCGATCAAGCCGGGGCGGCCCAACCGCCCCGGCTTTTTTTTGCCTTATCGCGCGCACATGCTGCGGCGCGTGAATTCGCCAATCGCAATAACGCTCTGCCGCCTGCTGATCGCATCAGTGGCGCTATCGCTCACGCCCGCGACGTCCCGCGCGCAGCCTGCGCAAGGCGGCATCAGTGTCGACCAATATCGCCGCATGTTTCCGCCTGCGCCGCAGAACATGCGGGCGGAGCTTCGAGGCGGCAAAGCGACGATAAGCTGGGACGCGCCACCTGCCCCGCCTCCAGGCCGCACCGGATACGACCCGGCCGTTGGGGCCTATAACGTCTATCTCGTGGGAGAAAATCTGGAGCGGCGCCGGCTCGGCCAGACCAGGGCCCGAAGCTTCACCGACCCGAAAACATTACGTCCGGGCGAGGTCCGCCATTACGCGGTGACTGCCGTGCAGCGCTCCGGCGTCGAAAGTGGAATGCCGGACCGCGTGGAGCTGCGCGTTCCCGCCCGCTGATCAGAGATCCAGCACCAGCCGCGCCGGATCCTCGAGGCATTCCTTGACCCGCACCAGGAACGTCACCGCCTCGCGGCCGTCGACGATGCGGTGATCATAGGACAGCGCCAGATACATCATCGGGCGGATTTCCATCTTGCCCTCGTGCACGACCGGACGCTCCTGGATCTTGTGCATGCCGAGAATGCCGGACTGCGGCGCATTGAGGATCGGCGTCGACATCAGCGAGCCGTACACGCCGCCATTGGTGATGGTGAAGGTGCCGCCCTGCATCTCATCGAGCTTGAGCTGGCCGTCACGCGCGCGCTTGCCGTAATCGGCAATGGTCTTCTCGATCTCGGCGAGCGACTTATCCTGCGCGTCGCGCACCACGGGCACGACCAGGCCCTTCTCGGTGCCGACCGCGATGCCGATGTGATAGTAATTCTTGTAGACGAGGTCGGTGCCGTCGACCTCGGCGTTGACGGCCGGGATTTCCTTGAGCGCCTGGATGCAGGCGCGCACGAAGAAGCCCATGAAGCCCATCTTCACGCCGTGCTTCTTCTCGAACAGCTCCTTGTACTGAGAGCGCATGTGCATCACCGCGCTCATGTCGACCTCGTTGAAGGTCGTGAGCATCGCCGCGGTGTTCTGCGCGTCCTTGAGGCGCCGCGCGATGGTCTGGCGCAGCCGCGTCATCGGCACGCGCTCTTCGCGCGCGGCGTCATCGGCCGGCGACGAAGCGCGCATCTGCACCTGAGCGGCGGTGGCCGGGACCGGCGTCGGCGCCGAAGCCGCACGCTCGATGGCGGCGAGCATGTCGCCTTTGGTCACCTGGCCGCGCACGCCGCTGCCTGAAACATTTGCCGGATCGACGCCGGATTCCGCGCCAAGCTTTCGCACTGACGGCGGCGGCGGCATCTCGGTCGGAGTCTGAGCCTTGGGCGTCTGAGCCTCGGCTTTCGGCGTGGTGCGCAGCTTGGGCTCTTCGTCCGCCGCGTTGATCGGTGTGCGTGCTGGTCGTCTTGGTGTCAGGCCGGCCGGTCGGCGCGCCGCCCGCAACCGACTTCGGAGCCGCCCCGGCGCCGTCCTTGATCGAGCCGAGCACGGCGCCAACCGCGACGGTTTCGCCCTGCTTCGCGGCGATATCGCCGAGCGTCCCGGCGGCCGGCGCCGGCACTTCCAGCGTGACCTTGTCGGTTTCGAGCTCGACCAAAGGCTCATCAGCCGCGACCGCCTCGCCTGGCTGCTTGAACCAGCGGCCGACGGTCGCTTCCGTTATGGATTCGCCGAGCGTCGGCACGCGGATGTCGGTCATTGTTATTGTCCGTCTATCTCGTCAGGTGACGAGTTGTTATCCCAACGCCTCGTCGAGCAACTGCTTGAGTTGCGCCATGTGCTTCGACATCTGCCCGACCGCGGTCGATGCCGAAGCCGGCCGTCCCGCATAGCGCAGGCTGCGGTGCTTGGCGCCGATCTGGTTGAGCACCCACTCAAGGAACACATCGACGAAGAACCACGCGCCCATGTTGCGCGGCTCTTCCTGGCACCACACCATCTCCGCCTGCTTGAAGCGGGACAGCTCGGCGACCAGCGCCTTGGTCGGGAACGGATAGAGCTGCTCGACGCGCAAAAGGTAAATGTCGTTGACGCCGCGCTTCTCGCGTTCCTCGTAGAGATCGTAATAGACCTTGCCCGAGCAGAGGATGACCCGGCGGATCTTGTCGTCGGGCACCAGCTCGATCTTCTCGCCCTTGAGATATTGCGCGTCGTCCCACAGCAAGCGGTGGAACGAGGTGCCGGTCGTCATCTCGTCGAGTGTCGACACCGCGCGCTTGTGGCGCAGCAGCGACTTCGGCGTCATCAGGATCAGCGGCTTGCGGATCTCGCGCTTCAACTGCCGGCGCAGGATGTGGAAGTAGTTCGCCGGCGTCGTGCAGTTCGCGACCTGCATGTTGTCTTCGGCGCACATCTGCAGGAAGCGCTCGAGCCGCGCGGAGGAATGCTCCGGGCCCTGCCCTTCATAGCCGTGCGGCAACAGGCAGACGAGGCCGGACATGCGCAGCCATTTGCGCTCGGCGGAGGAAATGAACTGGTCGAACACGACCTGCGCGCCATTGGCGAAGTCGCCGAACTGCGCCTCCCACAGCGTCAGCGCGTTCGGCTCGGCGGTCGAATAGCCGTACTCGAAGCCGAGCACCGCCTCTTCCGACAGCAGCGAGTTGATGACCTCAAAGCGGCCTTGCTCGACCGCCGAGGTGGTTGAACGTGTTGTACCGCTCCTCGGTCTCCTGGTCGAAGATCACCGAATGGCGCTGCGAGAACGTGCCGCGCTCGAAGTCCTGGCCGGACAGACGCACGCGATGCCCTTCCTTGAGCAGCGAGCAGAACGCCAAAGCTTCGCCGGTCGCCCAATCGATGCCTTCACCGGCTTCGATCGCCTTGGCGCGGTTGTCGAGAAAGCGCTGCACCGTGCGGTGAACATGGAAGCCGTCCGGCACCTTGGTGATGGCTTTGCCGATCGCCTTGAGTTCGTCGACCGGCAAGCCGGTATTGCCGCGGCGCGGATCGTCGGCGTCCTGCGCAGCCTTGAGGCCGGACCAGCGGCCGTCGAGCCAATCGGCCTTGTTCGGCCTTGTAGCCCTGGCCCGCCTCGAACTCGGCTTCGAGCCGCGAGCGCCAGTCGGCCTTCATTTTCTCGACTTCGCCCTCGGTGACGACAGCCTCGCTGATCAACTTCTTGGAATAGATCTCCAGCGTCGAGGGATGCGAACGGATCTTCTTGTACATCAGCGGCTGGGTGAATGACGGCTCGTCGCCCTCGTTGTGGCCGAAGCGCCGGTAGCACCACATGTCGATCACGACCGGGCGCTGGAATTTCATGCGGTATTCGATCGCGACCTTGGCGGCATAAACCACCGCTTCCGGATCGTCGCCGTTCACGTGCAGGATCAGCGCTTCGATCATCTTGGCGACGTCGGACGGATAAGGCGACGAGCGCGAATAGCGCGGATAGGTGGTGAAGCCGATCTGGTTATTGACGATGAAGTGCAACGAGCCGCCGGTCTTGTAGCCCTTGAGGTCGGCGAGGCCGAAGCACTCCGCCACGACGCCTTGTCCCGCAAACGCCGCGTCGCCGTGAATGAGCAGCGGCAGCACCATGGTGCGGTCCTGCGGCGTCGCGTTGTGCTGGTCCTGCTTGGCGCGCACCTTGCCGAGCGTCACCGGATCGACGATTTCGAGATGCGACGGGTTCGGCGTCAGCGACAGATGCACTTTGTTGTTGTCGAATTCGCGATCGGCCGAGGCGCCGAGGTGATACTTCACGTCGCCGGAGCCTTCGGTGTCGTCCGGCGTCGCCGAGCCGCCCTTGAACTCGTGGAACAGCACGCGGTGCGGCTTCGCCATCACCTGGGTGAGCACGTTGAGCCGCCCGCGATGCGACATGCCGAACACGATCTCGCGCACGCCGAGATTGCCGCCGCGCTTGATGATCTGCTCGAGCGCCGGGATCAGCGCTTCGCCGCCGTCGAGGCCGAAGCGCTTGGTGCCGGTATATCTGACGTCGAGGAATTTCTCGAAGCCTTCCGACTCGACGAGCTTGTTGAGGATCGCGCGCTTGCCTTCTCGGGTGAAGGCGATCTCCTTGTCCTTGCCTTCGATGCGCTCCTGAATCCACGCCTTCTGCTCGGCATTCGAGATGTGCATGAATTCGACGCCGAGCGTCTGGCAGTACGTGCGGCGCAGGATGCCGACGATCTCGCGCATCGACGCGAATTCGAGGCCGAGCACCTTGTCGAGGAAGATCTTGCGGTCCATGTCGGCTTCGCTGAAGCCGTAGGACTTCGGATCGAGCTCCGCCTCGCTCGGCTCTTCCTGGATGCCGAGCGGATCGAGCTTGGCGTGGAAGTGGCCGCGTATGCGATAGGCGCGGATCAGCATCAGCGCATGAATGCGAGTCGCGCGCCGCCTGCTGGACGTCGCTGGCCGAGAGATCGACGCCGGTCGATTGCGCCTGCTTCTTGATCTTGTCGCCGAGGCGCCGCTCGGTGTCCGGCCATTGGCCGTCGAGCGCAGCAACGAGCTCGTCATTGGGGCGAAGCGGCCAGTTCGGCTTTTGCCATGACGCGCCTTCGGCGTTCTTTACGACCGCGGCCTTGTCGTCCTTCAGGCTCTGGAAGAAGGCCTGCCACTCGGCATCGACCGAGTTGGGGTCCCTTTCGTAGCGGGCCTGGAGTTGTTCGATGTAGGCGGCGTTTCCGCCGTAAAGGAATGAGCTGCGGGCAAATGCGGCGTTGGCGTCCTGGCGGGACATGAGCGATCCTTGGACGGGCTGGGAGCCCGGAAATGATACCGGCCGCCCTGGAACAAGGCGGCCCAAATCAGACCGGCAGGCTGATCCTTATCGCTATTTAAGACGCTTGTAAGTCAAAGAAAACCTAAGGAATGAACCCGGATTCAGCCGTGAACAGGCTTTTCCCGACGTTTTCCGGTGTCTGTGACCTAGCGCTTGAGGACTTCGACCAGGGTTTTCCCAAGGCGTGCCGGGGACGGCGAAACCTTGATCCCGGCCAATTCCATCGCCGCGATCTTGGATTCCGCGTCGCCTTTGCCGCCGGCAATGATCGCGCCGGCATGGCCCATGCGGCGTCCCGGCGGCGCGGTGCGGCCGGCGATGAAGCCCACCATCGGCTTCTTGCGGCCGCGCTTGGCTTCGTCCTTCACGAATTGCGCCGCGTCTTCCTCGGCGGCGCCGCCGATCTCGCCGATCATGACAATCAACTCGGTCTTCGGATCGGCAAGGAACATCTCCAGCATGGCGATGAATTCGGTGCCTTTGACCGGGTCGCCGCCGATGCCGACCGCGGTGGTTTGGCCCAGTCCCTTCGCGCGTGGTCTGAAACACCGCCTCGTAGGTCAGCGTGCCCGAGCGCGACACGATGCCGACCGAGCCCTGCTTGAAGATGTTGCCCGGCATGATGCCGATCTTGCATTCGCCGGCGGTCATCACGCCGGGGCAGTTCGGGCCGATCAGCCGCGACTTCGAGCCGCACAGCGAGCGCTTCACCTTGACCATGTGCGAGACCGGGATGCCTTCGGTGATGCACACGATCAGTGGGATTTCCGCATCGATCGCTTCGGCGATCGCGTCGGCCGCGCCCGGCGGCGGGACGTAGATCACTGACGCATCGGCGCCGGTCTTTTCCTTCGCCTCACGCACGGTGTCGAACACCGGAAGGTTGAGATGCGTCGCGCCGCCTTTGCCCGGCGACACGCCCCCGACCATCTTGGTGCCGTAGGCAACCGCCTGCTCGGAATGGAAGGTGCCGTTCTTGCCGGTGAAGCCCTGGCAGATGACCTTGGTGTTCTTGTCGATAAGGATGGACATCACGCGGCCTTTTTCACTGCAGCGACGATCTTCTGCGCGGCGTCGTCGAGATCGTCAGCCGACGTCACGTTGAGCTTCGACTCGGCGATGATCTTCTTGCCGAGATCGACATTGGTGCCTTCGAGCCGCACCACCAGCGGCACCTTCAACCCGACCTCTTTCACCGCAGCGACCACGCCTTCCGCGATGACGTCGCAGCGCATGATGCCGCCGAAGATGTTGACCAGGATGCCCTTCACGTTCGGATCGGAGGTGATGATCTTGAACGCGGCGGTGACGCGCTCCTTGGTGGCCGAGCCGCCGACGTCGAGGAAGTTCGCCGGGCTCTCGCCGTAGAGCTTGATGATGTCCATCGTCGCCATGGCGAGGCCGGCGCCGTTGACCATGCAGCCGATCGTGCCGTCGAGCGCGATGTAGTTGAGCTCGTATTTCGACGCCTCGATTTCCTTGGCGTCCTCCTCGGTCTCGTCGCGCAACGCGACGATGTCGGGATGCGCATAGAGCGCGTTGCTGTCGAAACTGACCTTGGCGTCGAGGCAGATCAGCTTCTTGTCCTTGGTCACAACCAGCGGATTGATCTCGAGCAGGCTCATGTCGGCGTCGACAAAGGCCTTGTAGAGATTGGTCAGCAGCGGGCTCATCTGCTTTTGCAGATCGGCGTCGAGATTGAGCGCCTTCGACACCGCGCGCACATGGTGCGGGCAGATATTGGCGACCGGATCGACCTGAACCGTGGTGATCTTCTCCGGCGTGTCGTGCGCGACTTCCTCGATGTTCATGCCGCCTTCGGTCGAGACCACGATGGCGACGCGCGAGGTCTCACGGTCGAGCAGCATCGACAGGTAGAATTCCTTGTCGATCGCCGAGCCTTCCTCGATGTAGAGGCGGTTGACCTGCTTGCCCTTCGGGCCGGTCTGATGCGTGACGAGCGTCGAGCCGAGGATGCGGGTCGATTCCTTCTTCACGTCATCGACCGATTTGACGACCTTGACGCCGCCCGCCTTGCCGCGGCCGCCGGCGTGGATCTGGGCTTTCACCACCCAGACCGGGCCGCCGAGCTCGTTCGCCGCTTTCACCGCCTCGTCGACCGACATGGCGGGAGTGCCGCGCGGCACCGGCACGCCGAACTTCTTCAGCAGGCCTTTTGCTTGATACTCGTGAATATTCATTTCCTGGTCCCGCGATATCCGGCTTCTGCGGCCGGTTCAGAAGAAAAACGGCCGCGTCAGCGCGGCCGTCGTATTAAGCCAAATTCGGTGCGATCTTCTTGCACGCCTCCACCAATCCCTGCACGGCTTGCGCCGATTTCTCGAACGCGTCGCGCTCGCTGCCATTGAGCGAAATCTCGACAATGCGCTCGACGCCCTTGGCGCCGATCACGACCGGCACGCCGACATACATCTCCTTGACGCCATACTCGCCGGTCAGCCACGCCGCGCAGGGCAGCACGCGCTTCTTGTCGCGCAGATAGCTCTCCGCCATCGCAATCGCCGACGCGGCCGGCGCGTAGAACGCCGAACCGGTCTTGAGCAGGTTGACGATCTCGGCGCCGCCGTTTGCGGTGCGCTTGACGATCTCGTCGATGCGCGCCTGCGTCGACCAGCCCATCTTCACGAGATCGGGCACCGGAATGCCGGCGACCGCCGAGTAGCGCGTCAGCGGCACCATCGTGTCGCCGTGGCCGCCGAGCACGAAGGCGGTGACGTCTTCCACCGAGACGTTGAACTCGTCGGCGAGGAAATAGCGGAAGCGCGCCGAGTCGAGCACGCCGGCCATGCCGACCACTTTCTGCTGCGGCAGGCCGCTGTACTTCTGCAGCGCCCACACCATCGCGTCGAGCGGATTGGTGATGCAGATGACGAACGCGTTCGGCGCGTACTTTTTGATGCCGGCGCCGACCTGCTCCATGACCTTGAGATTGATGCCGAGCAGATCGTCGCGGCTCATGCCGGGCTTGCGCGGCACGCCGGCGGTGACGATGCAGACATCCGCGCCGTCGATCGCTTCATACGAATTGGTGCCGGTGAATTTGGCGTCGAAATCGTTGACCGGCGAGGACTGCGCGATGTCCAGCGACTTGCCCTGCGGGATGCCTTCCGCGACGTCGAACATGACGACGTCGCCAAGTTCCTTGAGGCCGACGAGGTGAGCGAGCGTGCCGCCGATCTGGCCGGCGCCGATCAAAGCAATTTTGCTACGAGCCATTGGGAGGAAAACTTTCGACTAGAGGGCTGATCCGGGGCGCATATCGGGTCCGGCTCGCACCAGCAAGGCCGCCATAAGTCGGCTGCCTTTGTCTGGTATACAGTATACCAGCAGAAGGCCCTTCCGGAGTCCAGAGGCGCCAGTGGCCTGACGCTACGTCTCCACAATGTCGCTCGGAGAAATGCCCGCCGCGCGCGGCCCGTGCGGAAGGCCGAGATAGGTCTGCGAGCGCATCTCGATCAGCCGCGATGCGGTGCGGCCGAATTCCACCGCCTCGTAGCCCTGCCCGGCCGTGTAGAGCTCGTGGCGGCTCGGCCTCCGCCGACGCGATCAGCTTCACCGCCTGGTCGTAGAGCGTGTCGATCAGGATGATGAAGCGCTTGGCCTCGTTGCGGCGCTCGTAGTCCATGACCGGCACGTGATCGACGATCAGGGTGTGGAATTCGTGCGCGATACGCAGATAGTCGGCGGCGCCGAGCGGCCTGGCGCACAGGTCCTCGAATGAGAACCGCGCGACACCCATGGCCGCCCTGGGCACGTCGACCTTGTGGCCTTTCACAAGCAAGGTCTGGGACGAGCCGGCGTGGCCGCCGGTCAGCTTGCGCCACGCCGCATCGAGAGCGGCCTGCGCCTTTTTGTCATCCGGCACGTACCACACCGGCACGCCGGTCAATTTCTCGAGCCGGAAGTCGGTGCGCGCATCGAGCCGCACCACCTCGCAATGCTGCTCGAGCAAGTCGATGAACGGCAAGAACAGCGACCGATTGAGCCCGTCCTTGTAGAGCCCCTGCGGCGCGATGTTCGAGGTCGCGACCACGACGACGCCAAGCTCGAACAATTGCGTGAACAGCCGGCCGAGGATCATCGCATCGGCGATATCGGTGACGTGAAATTCGTCAAAGCAAAGCAGCCACGCTTCATCGGCGATCGCCGTGGCGGTCCGCTTGATCGGATCGTCTTCGCTCTTGTCCTGACGGTAGGCGTAGATGCGCTCATGCACGTCCGCCATGAATTCGTGGAAATGGGCGCGGCGTTTGCGCTTGACGTTGCTGGCCTGAAAAAACAGGTCCATCAGCAACGTCTTGCCGCGGCCGACTTCGCCGTAGATGTAAAGACCGCGCACCAGGCGCGCTTTGTCGCGCTTGCTGAACAACCATCCGAGCGAAGAGGATTTGCGCGCGAGCCGGTGCTCCGACAGCGCATCTTCCAGCCGCTCGAAATGGCGGATCAAAGCAAGCTGCGCAGGGTCTTGTTCGATCTCGCCGGCCGCGACCAGCGCAGCGTAGGCATTGCGCAGGTCGGTTGGCATCAGGATGCGGCGCCGAGCGGATAACTCGCTTCGACCACATAAGGCCCGCCGCCGACCGAAGCGCGCGACGAGAACAACACGAACCGCGACACCGGAAATGCCATGCTGCGGAAGTGGCCGCGGGCCGAAAGATACTCCGCGACGTCGCGAGTCGATGCGTCACGCAGCCGCGCCAGCGTCACGTGCGGCGTATATTTGCGGCCTTCCGGCTCAAGCCCGATCCGCTGCATCAGGCGCTCCTGCTCGGCCTGCGCCTCCATCAGCGGCGAAGATGGCTCGACGCTCGCGACCACGGCGCGCGGCTTCTTGCTGCCGAACGATGTCAGTCCTTCGATGCGCAGCTCAAACGGCCCGCGCCGCACCCGGCCGAGCAGTGACTCGACTTCATGCGCGATGTCATCGTCGACGTCGCCGATGAAGCGCAAGGTGACGTGATAATTCTCCGGATCGATCCAGCGCGCGCCCGGCAGGCCGCCACGCAGGGTCGACAGCGCTTGCGCGACCTCGGGCGGGATCTCAACTCCGGTGAAAAGACGCGGCATGGCTTGCAGTCCAGGACTTATGAACGCGACGCCCGCACCCGCGCGATCAGCTCCTCAACCTTGGGCAGGATCCGCTTCACGATCACATCGACGCCGGCTGCATTGGGATGAAGCCCGTCGCGTTGGTTGAGCGTGTTGTCGGCCGCCACTCCGTCGAGGAAGAACGGATAAAAGACGACCTGATGAGTCGAGGCAAGCGCGGGGAAGATCGCGTCATATGCTTTGGTATAAGCCGCGCCCATGTTCGGCGCCGCCCGCATGCCGCACAATAGAACTGTAATATTGCGCGCCTTGAGCTTGGTGATGATCTGATCGAGTGCCCGGCGGGTTACATCGGGCTCAAGTCCGCGCAACATGTCATTGGCGCCGAGCTCGAGGATCACCGCCTCGGTGCCCTCGGGCACCGACCAGTCGAGCCGCTCGAGCCCGCCGGAGGCGGTGTCGCCGGAGACGCCTGCATTGACTGACATTGGCGGCAATGCCCTTGGCCTTGAGCGCGGCAGAAAGCCGCGACGGAAAGGACGCCTCGCCGGCAAGCCCGAAGCCCGCGCTCAATGAATCGCCCAGAACCACGATATTCACAGGCTTGTCCTGCGCACGCGCCGGGACGGCGGCAAGCGCACAAGCGATCGTGAGCATCACAGCGAGCGCGCCAGCCTTTACCGCCACGTATTTTCTCCCATATGAGCGATGGCATGAAAGATAACGCGCAACCGGCCATCGCGCTGGCCGGGGTGAATTTGTCGCTCGGCGAGGGCGCGTCGCGCGTTCATATCCTCAAAGACATCGACTTGAATATAGGCAGAGGCGAGGCGGTTGGCCTCACCGGCCCGTCCGGTTCCGGCAAATCGACATTGCTGATGGTGATGGCGGGGCTGGAGCGGCCTGACACCGGAACGCGTGTCGGTCGGCAGCGTCGATCTCGTCACGCTGGACGAGGATGCCCTGGCGCGCTTTCGCGGCCGCAATGTCGGCATCGTGTTCCAGTCCTTCCATCTCATCCCGACCATGACCGCGCTCGAAAACGTCGCGGTGCCGCTGGAGATGGCGGGCGCGCCGGATGCCGACCGAGCGCGCCGCGCAGGAGCTTGCGCTGGTCGGCCTTGGCGAACGCCTGCATCACTATCCGGCGCAACTCTCGGGCGGCGAGCAGCAGCGCGTCGCGCTGGCGCGGGCGCTTGCGCCGAACCCGGCGATCCTCGTCGCCGACGAGCCGACCGGCAATCTCGACGAGAAGACCGGCACGCAAATCATCGATCTGCTGTTCCAGGGACACAAGGAGCGCGGCACCACGTTGGTGCTCGTGACGCATGACGCCAACGCTTGCCGCGCGCTGCGAGCGCGTCGTGCGGCATCCGCTCCGGCAAGATCGAAACGTGAGCGCGGTCACGGCGCGACCTCCCGGCACGCGACAAAGGCGGGCCGGTCGCCCTGCGCTTTGCCTTGCGCGAATTGCGCGGCGGGCTGCGCGGCTTTTACGTCTTCATCGCCTGCATCGCGCTCGGCGTCGCCGCCATCGCCGGCGTCGGCTCGCTGGCCGGCAGCCTCGGCGACGGGCTGTCGCGCGAAGGCCGCACCATCCTCGGCGGCGACCTTTCGTTCGGCCTGATCCACCGCGAAGTTGAGCCCGCCGAACGGGACTTTCTCGCGAGCCGCGGCCGCGTCTCGGTCGCCGCCACGATGCGCGCCATGGCCCGCAAGGACGACGGCAACGCCGCGCTGGTCGAGATCAAGGCGGTGGACGGGGCTTACCCGCTGTACGGCGCGGTGAAGCTCGAGCCCGCCATGCCGGTCGCGGACGCGCTTGCGGAAAAGAACGGCCGCTTCGGCGCCGCCGCCGATGAGACGCTTGCTCGCGCGGCTCAACATCGCGCCGGGCGCAGTGCTCAGCGTCGGTGACGCAAGCTTCGAAGTGCGCGCCGCGCTGGCGACTGAGCCGGACAAGCTGGCGAGCGGCATCGGGTTCGGCCCTCGGCTGCTCGATCAGCGAAGCCGGGCTGCGCGCCACCAACCTGCTGCAGCCTGGAAGTCTCGTGCGCTGGCATTATCGATTGCAGCTCCCCGGCGACAGCGCCGGCGGCAATGCCGACAAGCGCGTCGCCGATGAAGCGCGCGAGCGCTTCCCGCAAGCCGGCTGGGAAATCCGCTCGCGCCACAACGCCTCGCCTTCGCTCGAACGCAACATCGAGCGCTTCACCCAATTTCTCACCATCGTCGGCCTGACCGCCTTGCTGGTCGGCGGCGTCGGCGTCGGCAATGCGGTGCACAGCCACCTGGAGAAGAAGCGCGAGTCGATCGCGACCATGAAGGCGCTCGGCGCGACGGGACGGCGCATCTTCGCGATCTATCTCACGCAAGCGATGATCGTTGCCTTCGATCGGCAGCGCGATCGGCCTCGTGATCGGCGCCGCCCTGCCCTACGCGGTGGTGGGACTGTTCGGCGCGATCATTCCCCTGCCGATTGTCGCGCAATTGCAGCCGGTCGAGCTTTCGCTTGCCATGCTTTACGGCCTGGTGACCGCGCTCGCCTTTGCGCTGTGGCCGCTCGGCCGCGCGCATGACGTGCCGGTCGGGGCGCTGTTTCGCGATGCAGTCGCGCCGCAAGCCACGCTGCCGCGCCGCATCTATGTCGCGGCGACCGCAATTGCAGTCGCTCGCTCTCGCGGCGCTCGCGATCCTGCTCGCCTATGACCGCAAGGTCGCAATCATCTACGTCGGCTGCGCCGCCGCGGCATTCCTGCTGCTGCGTCTCGTCGCGGTGGCGCTGATGGATCTCGCCCGCAAGGCGCCGCGCGCACGCTCGACCGTGCTGCGCATGGCGATCAGCAACATCTACCGGCCCGGAGCGCTGACGCCGTCGATCGTGCTGTCGCTCGGGCTTGGGCTTGCGCTGCTCGTCACCGTGATCCAGATCGACGGCAATCTGCAGCGCCAGTTCAATGCGGAGCTTCCGGACAAAGCCCCGTCGTTCTTTTTCCTCGACATTCCGTCCGGCGATTCCGAACGCTTCGACGCTTTTCTCAACCAGCTCGCCCCCGCCGCCAAGCTCGAAGAAGTGCCGATGCTGCGCGGACGTATCGTCGCCGCCAACAATGTCCCGGCCGAGGAGCTCAAGCCGAAGCCGGACGTCGCCTGGGTGCTGCAAAGCGACCGCGGCCTGACTTATACCGAAGAAGTGCCCGCCGGCTCGCGCCTCGTGGAGGGCGAATGGTGGGGCGCGAATTACAGCGGCCCGCCCATCGTCTCATTCGAGAAGCGCATCGCCGACGGCCTCGGCCTCAAGCTCGGCGACTCGGTCACGGTGAACGTGCTCGGCCGCAACATCACCGCCCGCATCTCCAACCTGCGAACGGTCGACTGGCAGAGTCTCGGCATCAATTTCGTGATGGTGTTTCCGCCGAGCGTGTTTCGCGGCGCGCCACACACGCGCATGGCGACGCTTGACCTATCCGGGCGGCGCCGCCGCGGCGCAGGAGGTTGAGGTCATCCGGGCCGTCTCGGCCAACTTCCCGAAGCGTGACCGCCGTGCGCGTGAAGGAAGCGCTGGAAACGATCGGCGGCCTGGTCACCAATCTTGTGCTCGGCATCCGGGCCGCGAGCGCCGTGACATTGCTCGCCGCAGCGCTGGTGCTTGGCGGCGCGCTTGCGGCCGGCCACAGCCATCGCGTCTATGACGCCGTCATCCTCAAGACGCTCGGCGCAACGCGCGGGCGGCTGATCACGGCTTACATGATCGAGTACGGCCTGCTCGGCGCCGCGACGGCGCTGTTCGGCATGGCCTGCGGCTCGCTCGCCGCCTGGATGATCGTCACCGAGCTGATGAACCTGCGCTTCACCTGGCTGCCGGTGTCGGCGCTCGCCGCCACCCTGGGCGCGCTGATTGTGACAGTCGCGCTCGGCCTGATCGGCACATTGCGGGCGCTGGGCCAGAAGCCCGCGCCGGTGCTGCGAAATCTCTGATTTGCGGCATTCCGCCGCAAAGCCGATTCACAGCCATTTTCAGCCTCTTCCATCATTAACGATTGGCAACATCCGCCGGCACCCGGTTGGCGTATCTGGCGTTGAAACCTCGGCGAATACTAGATTCACTGCCGAGACCGGCGGCCGTACGGCTGTCGCAACATCAACCGGCGCGTTGCCGGAAAAGGGAGCAAGACTTCGATGTCGGATTTTGACCGGAACATAGCTACTGCACGCGGTGGCTACGGTGCGGATCGGGCCCTTGCGATTGATGCAGGCCTGCGCGCCTACATGATCCGCGTCTACAACCTGATGGCTGGCGGCATCGCCTTCACCGGCATCGCTGCCTGGCTGACCTATCAGGCCGCCGGCGGCGACGCGATCCGGCGTGTGGGCGGCGGCCTGACCGGCACTGACCGCGTTCGGCGACATGGTGTTCGGCGGCTTCATGCCGATCGTGCTGATGCTCGTCACGCTGGGCCTGGTGTTCTTCATCAGCTTCAGGATCGACCGGCTGCAGCCGACCACGGCGTTCGCGCTGTTCACGCTGTACGCCGGCCTGATGGGCGTGGCGCTCGACCTCGATCTTCCTCGCCTATACCGGCGTATCGATCACGCGGGTGTTCTTCATCACGGCGGCGACGTTCGGCGCGATGAGCCTGTACGGCTACACCACCAAGCGCGATCTCTCGGGCTTCGGCTCATTCCTGTTCATGGGATTGATCGGCCTGATCCTCGCGAGCCTGGTGAACATCTGGCTCGCCAGCTCGATGATGCAGTTCATAATCTCGGCAGTCGGCGTGCTGATCTTCGTCGGCCTGACCGCCTACGACACCCAGCAGATCAAGGAAATGTACGACGTCAACGATGACGGCACCGCGTCCGGCCGCAAGGCCATCATGGGCGCGTTGCGGCTCTACCTCGACTTCCTCAATCTGTTCATCATGCTGCTGCAGCTGTTCGGCGACCGCCGCTAAGCTTACGCACAGCAGAAATGCAGACGCCCCGGCCAAAAGCCGGGGCGTTTTGCTATTATAGGCGGCGATGAAACTGCGCCCCGCCACGCCTCGCCGACATCCCCGCCATCACCGCCATTTACGACCACGCGGTGCGGCACGGCACCGCCTCGTTCGAGCTTGAGCCGCCGACCGAAGCCGAAATGACGCGCCGCATGCAGGCCGTGCTGGACGGCAAATTTCCGTATCTGGCGGCGGAGATCGACGGCAAGCTTGCCGGCTACGCCTATGCCTCGCTGTACCGGACCCGTCCGGCCTACCGGTTCACGGTCGAGAATTCGGTCTATGTCGCTGCCGGATATGCACCGGCGGGGCATCGGCAAGGCGCTTCTGCAGCGCCTGATCGAGGAATGCACCGCCCGCGGCTACCGGCAAATGATCGCGGTGATCGGCGATTCCGACCAGGCCGCTTCGATTGGCGTTCACAAAGCCTGCGGCTTTGAGCCGGCCGGCAATCTCAAAAGCATCGGGTGGAAGTTCGGCAAGTGGCTCGACACGCCGCTGATGCAGCGCGCGCTGGGCGATGGCGCAAAGACCAAGCCGGACTAACCGTGCGGTCAGTTTCACACCACCGCCAATTTCCGGTCGATCGCGCGCAGCACCGGCTCGAGCTCGTGGCCGCGGCGCACGATCAATCCCGTGGCGCTGATCACGGCTGTAAGCGCCCTGTTTGCGTGCAAGCTTCGGATTCTTCTCGATCCGGTACAGCGCGTGCTCTGAGGAGCGGCGAAACACCGAAAACACCGCGCGGTCTTTCAGAAAATCGATGGCGTAATCGCGCCACTCCCCGGCTGCGACTTGTCGCCCATAAAGATCGAGAATGCGTTTGAGTTCGTGACGGCTGAAGGTGACCTGCGAAGGGGCTGGGAGCGGGCGGCTCACGGCCCCTGACGACTGGCTGGGATCAATTTCGCCGGATCCGAAGGTCATTCGGCGCCTCCTTGTGCTGTCACACAATGATCGCGCCGCGGGCAGGAGTCGGCAAGTCCAGAAACAAGGCGCGGGAATTTGACGCGGAAATGGGCAATTACGGCCGCTTCCTCGATCAAGCATTCGTGAAAAGGAATCATAATCCGGCCCTTTTTTGGTCAAGCGCCGGTCATGGCCCGTTGCGATATCGGCAGTGTTGCCTCAAGGCCCGGTCCGGTTAGAGACCGGATTCCTCAGCCCCCCAGCCCCCCGGGCTCGGCCGGCCGGGCCAGTTGAGTTCCGCGTACGGTTCAATCCCCAAACGACCTTCGGGCCGGTCCAAGGACCGGCCCGATTTTTATTTGCAGTGAGTTTGGTGACGCGCGAGGCGACTCAGAATCAGCGCGCGGGAATCATCGCTGCGCCGAGCACAACGCCGGGCTTCGATGTCTCGCCGCTCTGCACGAGCACCGCAAACGAGTTGGCGTCGTCGCGCGCAATGTCTTTCAGTGACGCGCTGTAAGTTTGCGGCGGTGCCGTTCCAGTCGCCGAGCTTCACCCAGGATCGCACCACGTTGTGATAGGCGATCGTCTTGCCGCGATTTTCGCCGCGCGCGATCTCGACTGTGCACCTTGCCGGTAACCGGACAGAGCCAGACCTCGCCGCTCTTGCGCTCGCCCTTTGCGTCCGGAACGCTGGCGGTGAGCTTGTCGCCGTCGATCTTCACCGTGACCGGCAGCGTGAGCGCAGCCGCGTCGCGGCGTGTCTTGATGATGGCTTTCTCGATCGCAGCCTTGTCGCTGCCGAGCACCGCGGTCACGCCATTCACGACAACCTGCGGGGTATAGACGTCGCGGTCGCCGCGGGCATTTGCGTAAGCGCGCTCGCGATTGGAATGGCCCTTCAGCGCCAGCGTGTCCTTCCAGCCGAGATAGTCCCAGTAATCGACATTGAGGCTGAGCGCGACGATCGAGGGATCGCGCGCCAATTCACCCAGCAGCCGGTCGGCGGCAGGACAAGATGAACAGCCCTGGCTGGTGAAGAGCTCGACGACGGCCCGCGGCTCCTGTGACGCGGCAGGCTGGGTCGTCAGCAGCGCTGCAAGGGCAGTCGCAGCGACAGTTCGAAGATTCATGCAGCACCCGGCTCCCGAGGTGGCCCATGAATAGGCCCGGCGCGGTTCACCCGCCACTCACTTCGCGGTGAGCAACGGCCACAAAGCTCGCCACAATTGCTAGGCCGCGAGCTGCCGCAGCACGAATTGCAGGATGCCGCCATTCTTGAAGTAATCGAGCTCGTCGAGCGTATCGATCCGGCAGACCAGTGGGACGCGCTTCAGGGTGCCGTTGCCGTTGACGATCTCGGCCATCAGCTTCTGGCGGGGCTTAAGCTCCCCGTGCAGGCCGCGGATCGTCACGTGTTCGTCGCCCGTCAGGCCCAACGACTGCCAGGAGGAGCCCTCCTCGAACACGAGTGGCATCACGCCCATCCCGATCAGGTTGGAGCGGTGGATGCGCTCGAACGACTCGCAGATCACCGCCCGGATGCCGAGCAGGACCGAGCCTTTCGCCGCCCAGTCGCGCGAAGAGCCGGTGCCGTATTCCTTGCCGCCGAACACGACCAGCGGCACCTTATCGGCCTTGTATTTCATGGCCGCATCGTAGATCGGCATCTTCTGCTTCGACGGATAGTGCATCGTGAAGCCGCCTTCGACGCCCTTCACCATCTGGTTCTTGAGCCGGATGTTGGCGAAGGTGCCGCGCATCATCACTTCATGATTGCCGCGCCGGGTGCCGAACTGATTGAAGTCGGCCGGCTTGACCTTGTGGTCGACCAGATACTTGCCGGCCGGTAAATCGACCTTGATCGAGCCCGCCGGCGAGATGTGGTCGGTGGTGATCGAGTCGCCGAGCAGCGCGAGCACGCGCGCTTCGATAATGTCCTCGAGCGGATTGGGATGGCGGCCCATGCCGGAGAAATATGGCGGGTTCTGCACGTAGGTGGACTTCTTGTCCCAACCGTAGGTCATGCCGCCTTTGACGCTGATCTTGCGCCAGTTGCTGTCGCCCTTGAACACGTCGCCGTACTTCTTGATGAAGATTTCCCGCGTGATGGTCTTGCGCATCACCGCGTCGATTTCCTTGCTGGTCGGCCAGATGTCCTTGAGGAAAACCTTCTTCCCCTGGCTGTCGACGCCGAGCGGCTCTTTCGACAGATCGACGTACATCGAGCCGGCAAGGGCGTAAGCCACGACGAGCGGCGGCGAGGCGAGATAGTTTGCGCGCACGTCTGCGTTGACGCGGCCTTCGAAGTTGCGGTTGCCGGAGAGCACGGCGGCGGCAACCAGATCGTTCTTGTTGATCGACTCGGAAATTTCCGGCGGCAGCGGGCCGGAATTGCCGATGCAGGTGGTGCAGCCGAAGCCGACCAGGTTGAAGCCGAGCTTGTCGAGATCCTTCTGCAGGCCGGACCTCTCGAGATATTCGGCGACCACTTGCGAGCCGGGCGCGAGCGAGGTCTTCACCCACGGCTTGGTGGTGAGGCCGCGCGCCGCCGCCTTGCGGGCGAGAATGCCGGCGCCGATCATCACGCTTGGGTTCGACGTGTTGGTGCACGACGTGATCGCCGCGATGACGACGTCGCCATGGCCGAGATCCTGCTTGCGGCCGCTGACGGGCGCGCGCTTGTGCATCTCGGCCTTCTTGTTGAATTCCTTGTCCATGCAGACGGTGAAGCCCGCCTTCACGTCCTTGAGCGCGACGCGATCCTGCGGACGCTTGGGACCGGCGAGCGAGGGCTCAACAGTCGAAAGGTCGAGCTTGAGGATGTCGGTGAACAGCGGATCCGGCGTCTGCTTGGTGCGGAACATGCCCTGCGCCTTGGCGTAAGCCTCGACCAGCGCACAGACCTCGGCGGGACGGCCGGTGTCCTTGAGATATTGAACCGTGTTTTCGTCGATCGGCGAGAAGCCGCAGGTGGCGCCGTATTCCGGCGCCATGTTGCCGAGCGTGGCGCGGTCGGTGACCGGAAGCGCCGCAAGGCCGGGGCCGAAGAAGTCGACGAATTTGCCGACCACGCCGCGGGCGCGCAGCATCTGCGTCACCGTGAGGACGAGGTCCGTCGCGGTTACGCCTTCTTTCAGCTTGCCGGTGATTTTGAAGCCGATGACTTCCGGCAGCACCATCGACATCGGCTGGCCGAGCATGCAGGCCTCGGCCTCGATGCCGCCGACGCCCCAGCCGAGCACGGAAAGGCCGTTCACCATTGTGGTGTGCGAGTCGGTGCCGACCAGCGTGTCTGGATAGGCAACCTCCATCGTGGCGGCTTTGCCGTCGACCTTGACCTTCTCTTTCTTGGTCCAGACGGTGCGCGACAGATATTCGAGATTGACCTGGTGGCAGATGCCGGTGCCCGGCGGCACCACGTTGAAATTGTCGAACGAGCGCTGCGCCCATTTCAGGAACTGATAGCGCTCCTGGTTCTGGCGGTATTCCTCATCGACGTTCTTTTTGAACGCCTGATTGTTACCGAAGAAGGTCACCGCCACCGAGTGATCGATCACCAGATCGACCGGCACCAGCGGGTTGATGCGCTTGGGATCGCCGCCCAGCATCTTCATGGCGTCGCGCATGGCGGCGAGATCGACCACCGCCGGGACGCCGGTGAAGTCCTGCATCAGCACGCGTGCGGGCCGGAACGCGATTTCATGATCGGAGGTCTTCTCTTTCATCCATGCGGCGACCGCCTGGATGTCCTCCTTCTTGACGGTGCGGCCGTCTTCGAAACGCAACAGGTTTTCGAGCAGCACCTTCAGCGAGAATGGCAGCCGGGAGATGCCCTTGAGGCCGTTCTTCTCTGCCGTCGGCAGGCTGAAATAGGCGTAGGTCTTGCTGCCGACTTTCAGGGTCTTGCAGCAGCGAAAACTGTCGAGCGATGTCATGTCGGCTGATCCATTCCCGGCCGGGGACATAGGTGCGTCTCCGCGCTAACGTATGATAGCAACCGCTGCTAAATGGTGCGTGAAAGCGCTGAGAAATGCGGGCAAGTTGCGTTAGTGGCGGGCTTATAAGAGTTTTTTTCGGCGGACGCCATATCGCTGCCCGCGGGGTTCACATGCATCAAATTCGCGGTTTTTCCGCTCAATGGTGGGCCGGCTGATGCGGCTGGTCGCCGAAGACATTGCCTGCCAGCGCGGCGGCCGCGAGGTTTTCACGGGCTTGAGTTTCGCGGTCGATAAAGGCGAGGCCCTGCTCGTTACCGGGCGGAACGGGGCCGGCAAGTCGTCCCTGCTGCGAATCATCGCCGGGCTGGTGCGGCTCGCCGGTGGGCGATTGAGCCTCCAGGGCGGCAATGCCGAATCGAACATCGCCGAGCAGGCGCATTACGTCGGCCATCAGGACCCGGTGAAGGGCGCGCTGAGCGTCGCCGAGAACCTGATGTTCTGGAGCGCCTACCTGGGCGGCAAGCCGGACGTGCGAACCGCCCTCAAGGCGGTCGGCCTCGACGCCTTGGCTGATCTGCCCGCCGGTTACTTGTCGGCCGGCCAGCGGCGGCGGCTCTCGATCGCGCGGCTTGTCGCGGTGAAGCGCCCGCTCTGGCTGCTCGACGAGCCGACCACCGCGCTCGACGCCCAGGCACAAAAAGCGCTCGCCGGCCTCGATGAAGAAGCATCTCCGCTCCGGCGGACTGATCGTCGCGGCGAGTCACGGCCCGATCGGTATTTCCGGCACCAGGCAATTGCGGTTGGGCCGGGCATGAATCCTTTTCTCGCCCTGATGCTCCGCGACATGCGGCTCGCCCTGCGCGCGGGTGGCGGCGCGCTGATGGGCGCATTGTTCTTTCTCATTGTCGTGGCGATCGTGCCATTCGCGGTCGGTCCCGATCTGGCCTTGCTGGCCTTGATCGGCCCCGCGATCCTGTGGCTCGGCGCGCTGCTGGCGTCGCTGCTCGCGCTCGACCGCCTGTTCACCGCCGACTACGAGGATGGCTCGCTCGATCTTTTGATGACCGGCACGCTGCCGCTCGAGCTTGCGGTCACCGCCAAGGCGCTGGCGCATTGGCTCACCACCGGCCTGCCGCTCGTCATTATCTCTCCGCTCCTCGCCATGTTGCTCAATGTCGAGATCAACGCGGTGGGACCGCTGGCGCTGACATTGCTCGCCGGAACGCCGGCACTGACTTTCATCGGCCTGGTCGGCGCTGCCCTCTCCGTGACATTGCGCCGCGGCGGGCTGTTGCTTGCGGTGCTGGTGCTGCCATTGACCGTGCCGGTGCTGATCTTCGGCGTTACCGCGGTGACTTCGGCCATTGTCGCGCCGGTGCAGTTCGGCCCCGCTTTCACCATTCTTTGCGCGCTCACGCTGGCGAGTGTAGTGATCGGCCCCTTCGCTGCGGCAGCGGCGTTGCGGCACGGACTTGAATGATGCCTCTGATCGACCTCGCCAACCCGACACGCTTTTTGTCGCTCGCGGCACGCATGCTGCCTTGGCTCGCGCTCGCGACGCTGATCGCGTTTGTCATTGGCGTCGTCATGGCCTTCAACGCCCCCGACGACTACCAGCAGGGCGCGACCGTGAAGATCATGTTTCTCCACGTGCCGGCCGCGTGGCTGTCGATGTTCTGCTGGGCGATGATGAGCGCGGCCGCACTCGGCACGTTGGTGTGGCGGCATCCGCTCGCGGACGTCGCGGCCAAAGCCGCGGCGCCGATCGGCGCAGCGCTCACGCTGGTTTGTCTCGTCACCGGCTCGCTGTGGGGCCGGCCGATGTGGGGCACCTACTGGGTGTGGGACGCGCGGCTCACCTCGGTGCTCGTGCTGTTCCTGCTCTATCTCGGCGTGATCGCGCTGTACTGGACCGCCGAAGATCCGAACCGCGGCGCACGCGGCGCCGCCATCTTGATCCTGGTCGGGGCAATCAATTTGCCGGTGATCAAGTTTTCGGTCGATTGGTGGAACACGCTGCACCAACCGGCTTCCGTGATCCGATTAGGCGGAGTCGCCATCGATGCGACGCTGCTCTATCCGCTGCTGGTGATGGCGCTGGCGTTCTTTCTGCTGTTCTTCACGCTGCATCTGGCGGCGATGCGCAACGAGATCCTGCGCCGCCGCGTCCGATCGATGCGCATCATGCAGGCGCAACGCGCATGATCCCGAAAAGCATGTCCTCGACCTTGATCGGGGATGGACACCGGTTTTCGGACAAGATCATGCGCAAAGGAAAAAGCGCATGAGCCTGGGTCCGCACGCCGCTTTCATCGTTGCGGCCTATTCGGCCGCGATCGTAATCCTGGTCACGCTGATCGGCTGGATCGCGCTCGATTATCGCGCGCAACATCGCATCCTCGCCGACCTCGACAAGCGCGGCGTCAAGCGCCGCTCACGCAAGAAGTCATGAGCCGCCGGCGTCTTCTGCTGCTTCTGCCGCTGCTCGCCTTTCTCGCCTTGGCCGGCCTGTTTTTCTACCGGCTCGGCGGCGGCGATCCGTCCCGCATCCCCTCGGCGCTGATCGGCCGCGACGCGCCCAAGACCGATTTGCCGGCGCTCGAAGGGCTGACGCGCAATGGCGCGCCGGTGCCCGGCGTCACCAATGCGACGCTGACCGGCAAGGTGTCGCTGGTGAACGTCTGGGCCTCGTGGTGCGTGCCGTGTCACGACGAGATCCCGTTCCTGGCGCAGCTCGCGCAGGACAGCCGCATCCAGCTGATCGGCATCAACTACAAGGACCAGGCGGAGAACGCGCGGCGCTTCCTCAACCGCTACGGCAATCCGTTCGCCGCCACCGGCGTCGATCCCAACGGCCGCACCGCGATCGATTGGGGCGTCTATGGCGTGCCGGAAACGTTCATCGTCGGCCGCGACGGCAAGATCGCATTCAAGCTGGTCGGCCCGATCAGCGCGCAGAATTATGAAGCGGCGCTGAAGCCGGCGATCGAGAAGGCGCTGCGCTAGTTCTTCTTCTCGGCTGCCGTACTTCATCAACAGCGGATACTGCAGCGCTCCGAACACGAGCGTGATCGGCAGTATCGCGAAGACCTTGAAGTTCACCCAGAAGTCGGTGGTTTGCGTGCGCCACACGATCTCGTTGAGCACCGCGAGCGCGAAGAAGAACCAGATCCAGCGCCAGGTCAGCTTGCGCCAGCCTTCGTCGGTGAGGTTGAACACCGAGTCGAAGACGGCACCCAGCAGCAGCTTGCCGAACAGCAATCCGCCCAGCAGCGTCCCGCCGAACAGCACATAGATGATGGTCGGCTTGAGCTTGATGAACAGCTCGTCGTGCAGGATCAGCGTCAGCCCGCCGAACACCAGCACGACGACGGCCGTGACGATCGGCATCATCGCGACGTGCCGCGTCAGCGCGTAGGACACGCCAAGGGCCACGAATACCGCCACCATGAAAGCGCCGGTCGCGGCAAAAATGCCGAAGCGCTGATTGGCGATGAAGAACAGCAGCAGCGGCCCGACATCGAGCGCGAGCTTGAGCCCGGGACTGAGTTGTTTCTTTTCGGCCATTATTCCAACCCTACCAAGTGCTCGTGCGAAATCGCGTGCGGTGAATGGCTGCAGGTCGTCGATCCCCTCGCCCACGCCGATGAAATGCACCGGCAGACGAAATTTGTCGGCGAGCGCCACCAGAATGCCGCCGCGCGCCGAGCCGTCGAGCTTGGTCATGACAAGCCCGGTGACGCCGGCGGTTTTGCCGAACAGTTCGACCTGCGACAGCGCGTTCTGCCCGACCGTGGCGTCGAGCACCAGCAGCACCGCGTGCGGCGCGTCCGGCTCGACCTTGCGGATCACGCGCACGATCTTTTCCAGTTCGCTCATCAGCTCGGTACGGTTCTGCAGGCGGCCCGCGGTATCGACGATGACAATGTCGATGCTCTCATTGCGCGCCTGCGTCAGCGCATCGAACGCCAGGCCCGCCGGATCGGCGCCCGGCTCGCGCGCCACCACCGGCGCCTTGGCGCGCTCGCCCCAGATCTTGAGCTGGTCGATCGCAGCGGCGCGGAACGTGTCGCCCGCGGCGAGCAGCACGCGCTTGCCCTCGGCGTGATATTTCGCCGCGAGCTTGCCGATCGTCGTGGTCTTGCCGGAGCCATTGACGCCGATAACGAGAATGACGAACGGCCGCGTCGTGATCTCCAGCGGCTTCGCCACGTCGGCCAGCGACTTTTCGATCTCGCCGGCCAGCACCGCCTTCACTTCGTCCGGCGCGATGTCCTTCTCGAAGCGGCCTTCGGCCAGCGCCCTGGAAATGCGCGCCGCAGTCTCGACGCCAAGATCGGCGCGGATCAGCTCGGCCTCGAGGTCTTCGATCGCCGCAGCATCGAGCTTGCGCTTCGACACCAGGTCGGAAATCGCCGTGCCGAGCGCCGTCGACGAGCGTTTGAGCCCGCCTCGAGAGCCGTTTCCACCAGCTTTGCTGCGCGTTTTCGTTCATTCCGGGCCCGTGATAGCCGTTTCGCCATGAGCCCGGAAGAGATGGTGTCGCGCCTGCTCTATCGCGATGGCCTGATGCTGGTGATCGACAAGCCGGCCGGCATTCACGTGCATCGCGGGCCGAAGGGCGGCGAGAGCCTCGAAGACAGTTTCGACGCGCTGCGCTTCGGCCTGCCGCGCCGGCCCGCGCTCGCGCACCGGCTCGACCGCGACACGTCGGGCTGCCTCGTGCTCGGCCGCCATCGCAAGGCGCTGGCCTCGCTCGGCAAGCTGTTCAAGAACGGCAAGGTCGGCAAGACCTATTGGGCCGTGGTCGAAGGCGGGCCGACAGAGGACGAAGGCCGCATCGACATTCCGCTCGGCAAGCTCGACGAAAGCCGCGGCTGGTGGATGAAGCCGGACCCGAACGGGCTGCCCGCATCATCGACATGGAAGGTGATGGGGCGCGGCGACGGGCTGACCTGGCTTGCGCTCGAGCCGCTCACCGGCCGCACGCATCAGCTTCGCGTGCATTGCGCCGAGATGGGCTGGCCTGTCTTTGGCGACAATATCTATGGCAGCGCGCCGCGCAGCGGCGGGCCTGTGCTGCATCTGCATTCGCGCGAAGTCGTGGTGCCGCTCTACAAGAACAAGGACCCGATCTTCGTCACCGCGCCGGTGCCCGCGCACATGACGGAGCGGCTGACGGCGTGCGGGTGGAAGCCCGATCAGTAAAGCATCGACTGGATGCGTGCCGGCGCTTCCTTGTCGTACTGCTCGCCGCCGAGCTTGCCGCCGCTCACGTCCGCAATGATCTTGCCCGCGCTCGGCAGGCTCTTGCGGTCGACCTGCGCCGCCGGATCCCACAGCTTGGCGCGAACGATCGCCTTGGCGCAGTGGAAGAACACCGTCTCGATGTCGACGACCAGCACCCCGCGCGCCGGCTTGCCCTGGACCGCGAAGCTTTCGCGCAGCGCCGGATCGACCGACACGCTCGCGCGGCCGTTGACGCGCAACGTCTCGCCGCAGCCGGGAATGAGAAACAACAGCGCGATGCGCGGGTCGCTCATCAGGTTCTTGAAGCCGTCGAGCCGGTTGTTGCCGGGACGGTCCGGGATCATCAGCGTCTTGTCGTCAACGATGCGCACGAAGCCGGGGAAGTCCCCCTTGGGCGAACAGTCGAGCCCGCCCGGCCCGCTGGTCGCGATCACCACAAACGGCGCCGCCTCGATCAGCTTGCGATAGACCTCGTTGAGGCGGTCGACCTCCTTGACGAGCGAGGTCGGCATGGGCTCGCCGTAAATCTGCTCGAGCTGGTCGACCGATTTCACCACACTGGTGTCGTGCGCGTTCATGTCTCCCCCTAGGCCGCGATCAGTTGCCGCCCGTCATGGGCGCTCATTGTCAGGTCAAGCATAGCACCGGGCTGCGTAAGGCGATGCGAGTCGCACCGGCAGGAATTGCTCGGTGCGGCCGATGTTCCCCAATTCCGCAAGCACCCGCCGCTTACCGCCGATTTCGTGATCAAGGCGTGTACGCAGCGCCGCTCTCGCCCTTCTCGCGCAAGCGCCGGGCGCGATCCTTGACGGCCTCGCGCGCCAACTGCGGCATGCGCGCCGCCGGCGTACCGGGACGCGGTGAGAACGGGAAAACGTGGAGCTGCGTGAGCCCGCACTCATCGACCAGATCGAGCGAGCGGGCGAACATGTCCTCGGTTTCGGTCGGGAAACCCGCGATGATATCGGCGCCGAACGCCACATCCGGCCGCAAGCGCCGTATCGTGTCGCAAAAGGCGATCGCATCGCCCCGCAGATGCCGCCGTTTCATCCGCTTCAAAATGAGATCGTCGCCCGCCTGCAAAGACAGATGCAGATGCGGCATCAGCCGCGGCTCGTTCGCCAGCGCGTCGATCAAGATCGGCATCCGCCTCGACCGAGTCGATGGATGACAGCCGCAGCCGCGGCAGCTCCGGCACCTCGCGCAGGATCCGCTTCACCAGCGCGCCGAGCTTCACGCCATCGGCGTCATAGCTGGTGATATCGACGCCGGTCAGCACAACTTCGCGGTAACCGTTCTCGCTGATCGCACGCACTTGCGCGACGACCTCGTCAACCGCCAGCGAGCGCGAATTCCCGCGCCCATACGGGATAATGCAGAACGTGCAGCGATGATCGCAGCCGTTCTGCACCTGCACGAAGGCGCGGGTGCGGCCTTCGACCGAAGCGATACGATGCGGCGTCAGCGTCTTCGCCGCCATGATGTCGCCGACCGCAACCTTGCCGCCGCCGCGCCACGCCGCCGGATCGAGCTTTTCCTCGTTACCCAGCACGCGGTCGACTTCCGGCATTGCCGCAAAGTCCGCGGCCTGCGTCTGCGCCGCGCAGCCGGTCACGACGATGCGCGCTTCCGGCCGCTCGCGCTTGAGCTTGCGGATGGTCTGCCGCGCCTGCCGCACCGCTTCGGCCGTCACCGCGCAGGAGTTGATGACAATCGTGTCGCCGTCAGAGCCTCGCGCCGCGCCGCGAATAACTTCGGACTCATATGCATTGAGCCGGCAGCCGAAGGTGACGACATCGACACTCATGTCGGCACCTTCTCGAACAGCGCCGGTTCGAACTTTCCTTCGAACTCGAATTCCGCCGGCCCCGTCATCAGCACATGGTCGTCGCTCACGCGCCATTCGATCGTCAGCTCGCCGCCGGGCAGCGTCATGCGCACCTTGCGGTCGGTGCGCTTTAGCCGCGCGGCAGCAACAGCAGCAGCACAAGCAGCAGAACCGCAAGCCTTGGTCAGCCCGGCGCCGCGCTCCCAGGTGCGGATCACGATGTGCTCGCGCGAGACGATCTGCGCCAGGGTGATGTTGGCGCGCTCCGGAAACATCGGATGATTTTCGAGCAACGGCCCGAAGCGATGCAGGTCATAGGCATTCACGTCGTCGACCCAGAAGATCGCGTGCGGATTGCCCATATTCACCACCGACGGCGAATGCAGCACCGGCTCTGTCGATCGGCCCGATCTGCAGCTCGATCGCGCGGGTGTCGCGGAATTCCTCCGCCAGCGGGATCTCGTTCCAGGCAAAGCGCGGCCGCCCCATATCGACGGTGAATTCGCCGTTCGGATTGCGCCAGCAATTGAGCAGCCCGGCCTTGGTCTCGAACGCCAGCCGCTCCTTGCCGTTCTCCTTGGCCACCAGCGAGGCCACGCACCGCATGCCGTTGCCGCAGGCGCCCGCCTCCGAACCGTCATTGTTGTAGATGCGGATGAAGGCGTCGGTGCCGGGCGTCCGCGGCGGATAGAGCGCCATCAACTGGTCGTAGGGCGCGCCCTCGGGCCGGGCCGCCGCCCGCGCCTCCTCGGCGCTGATCGGCAAGTCTTTTCCTTTGGCGCCGTCACGCATATCGACAACGACGATTTCGTTGCCGATCCCGTTCATCTTGACGAAGGCGTGGCCGCCTAAAGCGCTCATTTCACCCGGCCTGAATTTGGTCCGGTTTATATGGCCAATGGCCGAAGCTTGGCCAGTGCCGTGCTATTCTCCCGGCAAAGGAGCGGTTCGTGATCATTCGCGCAGGCTTGCTTGCTGCCGCACTTTGCTTGAACGCGGGCTTCGCGCTGGCGCAACCCTTGCCGTCGCTCCCCCCGCCGTCACCCGCACCGCTTCAGAAGGAAGATCCGTTCGGCGAAGAGACCATGCTGCCCGAGCGCACCATCCTTTATTTCCGCGGCGCCGGAAAATGGGAGAGCGCATTCGAAAGCCTGGTCGATGCTTTCGCGTCGTTGGTCCAATACGCCGAGCCAAAGGGCATCAAGCCAACCGGACCCGCGCTCACCGTCTTCACGCAGACCAACGACACCGGCTTTGAATTTCTGGCGGCGCTGCCGATCGCCGAGGTCTCCGGCCGATCCGCCCAAGGGCGACATCGGGGTCGGCAAGACGCCGACAGGCCGGGCGCTCAAGTTCACCCACCGCGGCTCCTACGACGCGATGGACACGACCTACGAGGCGATCACGAATTATCTCGACCAGAAGAACCTCGACGCCAAGGACACCTTCATCGAGGAATACGCCGGCGGTCCGCTGAAAAAGGGCGAGGAGAACCTGCTGGTCACGGTCTACGTGCCGATCAAATGATGCGCGCTCTCGCTTTGCTCATCTGCCTCCTGCTGCCGCTCGGCAATGCCGTCGCGCTTGATCGCCTCGTCACCGTGACCGGCGAAGGCACGGTCTCCGTGCCACCGGACATGGCAACGATCCACCTTGGCGTAACCACGCAAGCTGCGAGCGCGCGCGAAGCCAGCGACGCCAATGCGCGCAGGATGACCGCGCTCCTCACCGCCATCAAAAGCGGTGGCATCGCGGAGAGCGACATCCAGACCAGCTCGATGTCGTTGCAGCCGCAAATGGGCGGCGGCAACACGCCGCGCATCACCGGCTTTCAGGCCTCGAACCAGGTCACGGTGAAAGTGCGCGATCTGTCGGCGTTGTCCGGACTGCTCGACAAAACGATCGCGGCAGGCGCGAATGACGTGTCCGGCATCGAGTTCGCCGTGTCGGATCGTTCCAAGGCACTCGACCGCGCCCGCAGGGACGCGGTCGACGACGCCAGGCGCAAAGCCGAGCTATACGCCGCCGCGGCAGGCGCCAAGGTCGGCGCGGTGGTCACGATCAACGAGACGACACATCAGCCGCCGGTGCGGCCGATGATGCGCACCATGCGCGAAGCCGCCGCGTCGGTGCCAATCGAGCCCGGCGAGCAGAAGCTGCAAGTGTCGGTGACGGTCAGCTACGAACTGACGCAATAGCTTAAGCGACGAGCTGCGCCTTCGGCGTCTCGGCTTTGAGCTTCGCGAAAATCGCCTTGGCGGTCATCGGCGCGGCGAAGAAGTAGCCCTGGCCCTGATGGCAGCCGAGCGACTTGACCATATCCATTTCTTTTTCGGTCTCGATGCCTTCGGCAACCACGATCTTGCCGAGGCTGGCGCCGAGGTTCGCGACCGCTTCGACGATCGCGCGCGCGTCACGATCGGCCTCCCGGTTGCGCACGAAGGACTGGTCGATCTTGATCTTGTGGAACGGGAATTTGTGCAGGTAATTGAGCGACGAGTAGCCGGTGCCGAAATCGTCGAGCGACAGGCTGACGCCGAGCTCCTCGAAATGCTTGATCGCCACGCGCGTCTCTTCCGATTCCTCCAGCAACAGGCGTTCGGTGACTTCGAGCTCGAGCCGCTGCGCGCGCAGGCCCGATTTCGCCAGTGCCGACGCGATATGCAGCACCAGGCTCGGATCCTTGAACTGCACCGGTGACAGGTTCACCGCCACCTTGACGTTGTTCGGCCACGTCGCCGCTTCGAGGCAGGCCATATCCAGGATCTTCTGGCCGAGCGCGATGATCATCCCGGTTTCCTCGGCAACAGGGATGAAGACCGACGGCGGGATCGAGCCGCGCTTGGGATGCTTCCACCGCACCAGCGCCTCGCAGGTCGTGATCTTGCCGGTATGCAGATCGATCAGCGGCTGGAATTCCAGCGTGAACTGGTTGGCCGCGAGCGCTTCGCGCATGTCGATTTCGAGCAGGCGGCGCACCTGCACCGCCTCTTCCATTTCCGCCGCGAAGAATTGGTGGCCGCCCCGGCCGCTGTGCTTGGCCGCATAGAGCGCCATGTCGGCCTTCTTCAGCAGTTGATCGGCATCGGTGCCGTCCGCCGGCGCCATGGCAATGCCGATCGAGGCGCCGATATCGAGACGATGACCGTCCACTTCGAAAGGCTCCGCTATTGCCCGAAGCAGGCGCTGCGCAAGCCATTCCGCATCCTGCCGGTTATCGGTGCCGGTCTGCACCACGATGAATTCATCGCCGCCGAAGCGCGTGATCAAGTCGCTCGGCCGGATAATGGAGCGAAGCCGATCTGCAACCTGCTTCAACAGCTTGTCGCCGACCGGATGGCCGAGCGTGTCGTTGATCGCCTTGAAGCGGTCGAGGTCGATGAGCTGCAGCGTGACGTGGCTCTCGCCGCGACGCACAGCGCCAAGCAGGCCGCTGAGCTCTTCGTTGAACTGAACCCGGTTCGCGAGTCCCGTGAGGTCGTCATAGCGCGCGAGATAGGAGATGCGCTCCTGGGCGCGCTTACGCTCGGTGATATCCTCAAGGATCACCACCGAGCCGCCGTCAGCCATCATGCGCCGGGACAACGCAATGGTCTTTTCGCCGTCGGGCGAGATCTGCAATTGCTCTTCGCCCGCCGCTTGCAGGCCGCGCACCAATTGATTGAACACCTGCTTCGGCTTCTTGCCCTTGTAGTTGCCGGCGCGGATGCTGTGGCGCAGCAGCTCGGGCAGTTTCATGCCGACGCGTACCGGCGCTCTCTTGAGATGCAGCAGATCGAGGAAACGCCGGTTCCAGACCTGCAAGCGATCCTGCTGATCGAGCATGCAAAGGCCGTGCGACATGTTGTTGAGCGCGATGTCGAAGCGGTTGGCCTGCTCCTCGAAGCGGGCCGCGAGCGCCGCTTCCTTGCGCGTCATGGTCAGCGCTTGAATGATGACTTCGCGGATGCCGAGCGTGATGTCCATCATGCCGTACATGAACAGCAGACCGACGAAGCCGAGGATTTTGTGTATCCAGTCGGGATAGAGGAAAAGCGCGACCACCATCGGCAGCATGATGGAGGTGAACTGGCCCAGCGCGATGAACGGACGGCCGGCATTGCGGCCTGAAATGGCGGCGGCATAGCCGGTGGCGGTGGTGATGACCGCCATCTGCAGCGCGGCGTCCCGCGTCTCCGTCAGCGTCAGCCAGCACAGAACGCCGAGCAGCGCCGAGAAGCCCCAGGCGCCGGCTTCGTACACGCGCTCCCATGTCTTCGTTAGCGATGGCTGATCGGCAGCCCTGTACCGGCGGTAAAGGATCGCCGAGACGACGCGCAGCATGCCGACCGCGAAGATCGCGACCGAATTGGCCATGATCGCGTCATTGCCGACGCTCAGCGCGACGACCATGCCGATGATCGAGCAGTTGATCGCGCCGACCGTCAGCGAGGAGATCGGGGCGAACAACGACTTGACCAGGGCCGCGCGGATTTCCGGCGGCAGCTCCGCATCAGCCCGGCGTATTTCGATCAGTTTCCTAAGAAGCATCGACCCCGTGCGCCCTCTGGGACGCCGGCGATCCTAGCGGCCACTATTCAACAAACGGGCTAATGGCGGGCCTTATTGGCCGTCGTGATGAACGAACCGCAAATCCGGACTTGAAAATTTTCAGGATATTGAAGCTCCGGACCGGGCTCAGGCCGACCGACTGGATGGCCCGGAAAGCGGTTGCTTGGTTAAGGCAAATTCCCCCGGTTGTTCCAAGGCTTATACAGCCCCTGCGGGTAGTCCCCCAATTCTGCATGGTCAACAGACCATTTATGGCGTTGTTCCAATTGCGGTTTTCCGATAGGGTAAAGAGTGCGGTTAACAGGTACGTGCAAATGGCGTTGCTGGCATATTCCGAGTCCGTTGCTACTCGGGTCCCGCTCTCCCGCCCGGTCACGTACCAACAGAAGCTCATCACCCCCGCGGCTGAAACCCTTTCGCCAGCGGAAACCCCTCTGATTGATCTGAAAGAACGCGCCGATGTCCGGCGCCTGTTCGAACTCGATCAGCTCGAGGTCAATTTCGACGAGGCCGACGGCGCGTTGTGGGCCTTCATGCGCCCGGACGGGCGGCCGAGCTACAACTTGGCGTTGCTCGATGACATCCACGCTTTGCAGCGCGGCATTGTCGCGAAGTTCGCCGGCCAGACCGACCAGCTGCGCTATCTGATCGCGGGTTCGCGCACGCCGGGCGTGTTCAGTCTCGGCGGCGACCTCGACCTGTTTGCGACGTCCATTCGTCAGCGCAACAGGCAGGCGCTGATCGACTACGGCAAGTCCTGCGTGCGCGTCCTGCATCGCTTCCACACTGCGCTCGATCTGCCGATCGTCACGATCGGCCTCGCCCAGGGCGACGCACTCGGCGGCGGCCTGGAGTCGCTGCTGTCGTTCAACGTCATCATCGCCGAGCGCGGCGCCAAGTTCGGCTTCCCGGAGATCATGTTCGGCCTGTTCCCCGGCATGGGCGCCTATAGCCTGGTCGCACGCCGGACCACCGCCGTCTTCGCCGAGAAGATGATGCTGAGCGGCAAGTGCTTCACGGCCGACGAGATGAAGGAAATCGGGCTGGTGCATATCGTCGCCGAGCCCGGCCAAGGCGTCGCAGCGGCGCGCGAGTATATGCAGCGCAACAAGGGTCACCACGCGGCCATTCGTGGCGTGTTCGGCGCCGGCCGCGAGGTCAATCCGCTGTCGCTCGATGAGCTCGATCGCATCGTCCATATCTGGGCTGATGCCTGTCTCGAGCTTGGCGACCGCGATCTCAAGGTCATGCAGCGGCTGGTGTCGGCGCAGGACAAGCTGCGCGCCCGGACCGGGCCGCTGGCGCCGCTGCGCGCGGCAAGCTGATCACAACGCGATAAACTGCCCGGGCTCGAGCGCGCGGAATTTCTCCGCGGCAATGCCTTGCGCGGCGCAGGCCGCGCGAAGCCGTGTCACCGGCTCGTCAAAGCCTTCATCGGTGAGCTGAAACGTGCCGAAGTGCGAGCCGAGCGCAAGCTCGGCGCCGCAATCCTGAAACACCTGCACAGCTTCTTCCGGATTGACGTGCTGCTCGCGCATGAACCAGCGCGGCTCATAGGCGCCGATCGGAATGATGGCGAGCTTGAACGGCCCGTAACGCTCGCGCGTCTCGCGAAACAGCGTCTCGTGGTAGCCGGTATCGGTGCAGTAATAGATGCGGCCGGCCGGCGTCTCGATCACATAGCCGCCCCACAGGGCGCGGTTGCGGTCGTAAAGGCCGCGCGCGCTCCAGTGCCTGGCCGGCACCAATGTGATCGCGGCTTTGTCGTTGAGCACCGGCGCGGTCATGCCAATCGAGCGTCGCCACCGCCGCACCGGGCACGCTTTGCGCGATCGTGGCGTCATGGCCGAGCGGCGCGAAAAGCCGCGGTTTATCGCGCTCATTCAGCCGCCCCAGCGTCTCGACGTCGAGATGGTCGTAATGGCCGTGGGTGACCAGAACGACGTCGATTTTCGGCAGGTCGTCAAAGGCGATGCCGGGCGGATGAACGCGCTTGGCGCCGCCGGCGAAGCGAAACGGCGAGGCGCGATCGGCCCAGACCGGATCGACCAGAATATTCAGCCCTGCGGCCTGGATGAGATAAGTCGCATGGCCGACGAAACTGACGCGCAGACCATTGTCGACGCGCGCGGGCGGCTTGTCGGTCTGCTTGTTGTCGATCCACGCCGGCCACACCGCCGGCTGGCGCGTGAAACGCCATTTCCAGAACGCCAGCGTGCCGTTGCCCCTGACCGCGTAGGGCCCGACGAAATGCGTGCCGTCGAAATGATCGGACACCGGCCCGCTATAGACGCCCGACGACATGCGTTTGAGGAAGCCCACGGCACCTCCGGCTGCGAACAACGCGGCGAGGCCGCCAATCACTCTGCGCCGCGTCAGTTTCATGCGCTGTTTCAATAGTTTAAGAATTGACGCGGGCCAAGCGTGCCTTGACTTGGCCATACCCCACCCCTAGGTTCCGCGCGCTTCTTGAAAGAACGTGACATTCAATCCGCCGACCGGTCCTTGAGAGGCCGGAGGCAACCGCCCGACAGCGCAATGCGCCCTCGGGCGCGAAATGCGTTTGAGGCCTTTTTGTTCGATTCACTAAGCGATCGCCTGAGTGGCATCCTCGACAAGCTGACGCGGCGCGGCGCGCTGCGTGAAGCCGACGTCGAGGAGGCGCTGCGCGAGATCCGCCGCGCGCTGCTCGAGGCCGACGTCGCGCTCGATGTGGCGCGCGCCTTCACCGAGCAGGTGAAGCAGAAGGCGGTCGGCGCCGAGCTCGTCAAGTCGGTGACGCCGGGCCAGCTTGTCGTGAAGATCGTGCACGACCAGCTGGTCGAGACGCTGGGCAGCGAAGGCCAGTCGCATCGACCTCAATGCCGCGCCGCCGATCCCGATCATGATGGTCGGCCTGCAGGGCTCCGGCAAAACCACCACCACCGCCAAGCTGGCGCGCCGCCTCGGCGACCGCTTCAAGAAAAAGACGCTGATGGCTTCGCTCGACGTGCGCCGCCCGGCCGCGATGGAGCAGCTCGCCGTGCTCGGCCGCGATGCGCAGATCGACACGCTGCCGATCGTCGCCGGGCAGACGCCGCCGCAGATCGCCAAGCGCGCGCTCGAAGCCGCCCGGCTCGGCGGCTACGACGTCGTGCTGCTCGACACCGCCGGCCGCACCACGCTCGACGACGAGATGATGAACGAGGCGGCGGAAGTCAAGCGCGTCGCCAATCCGCATGAAGTCCTGCTGGTCGCCGACGCGCTCACCGGCCAGGACGCCGTCAATCTCGCCCGCTCGTTCAACGAGCGCGTCGGCCTCACCGGCATCGTGCTCACCCGCGTCGACGGCGACGGCCGCGGCGGCGCGGCGCTCTCGATGCGCGCCGTCACCGGCAAGCCGATCAAGCTGATCGGCACCGGCGAAAAGCTCGACGCGCTGGAAGATTTCGATCCGGCGCGCATCGCCGGCCGCATCCTCGGCATGGGCGACGTGGTCGCGCTGGTCGAGAAGGCCGCGGCGACGATCGACGCCGAAAAGGCGATGCGCACCGCCGAGAAGATGCGCAAGGGCGCGTTCGACCTCTCGGACCTGCGCGAGCAGCTCACGCAGATGCAGCAGATGGGCGGCATTGGCGGGCTGATGGGCATGCTGCCCGGCGTCGCCAAGATGAAGCAGCAGGTCGCCAATGCCGGGCTCGACGAGAACATCCTCAAGCGCCAGGTCGCGATCATCGACTCGATGACGCCGGCCGAGCGGCGCAACCCCGACATCCTCAAGAACAGCCGCAAGAAGCGCATCGCCGCGGGCTCCGGCACCTCGCCGGAGGCGATCAACAAGCTGCTGAAAATGCACCGCGGCATGGCCGACATGATGAAGGCCATGGGCGGCGCCAAGCGCGGCCCGCTGGCCGGCCTCGCCAATGCGATGGGCTTTGGCGGCGGCATGCCGTCGCGTGAGGAGCTTGAGAAGCTCGCCGAGCAGGCCAAATCTCAGAACTTGCAGGGCGGCCAGTTGCCGCCCGGAATGCCGGGCAACGTGCCGGCCTGCCGAAACTGCCACCGAATTTTCCCGGCGTGCCCGGCCTGCCCGGTCTCGGCGGAAAATTTCCCGGATTGCCCGGCGGCCTGCCGCCGGGACTCGGAAAGAAGAAATAGCAACCAACTCGAACACACGAACTGACTGAGAAAGGAAAACTGCAATGCTTGTTATCCGTATGGCCCGCGCCGGAACGAAAAAGCGGCCGTTCTATCACATCGTCGTCGCCGACAGCCGCTCGCCGCGCGACGGCCGCTTCATCGAGCGCATCGGCCACTTCAATCCGCTGCTGCCGAAGGACAAGACCGAGCGGCTCGCGCTCGATCTCGACAAGGTGAAGGAGTGGATGAAGAAGGGCGCGCAGCCGTCCGACCGCGTCACCCGCTTCCTCGATGCCGCCGGCATCATGAAGCGCGAGAAGCGCAACAATCCGCAGAAGGCGATCCCGCGCAAGGAACGCAAGGCGCAGGAAGAGGCCAAGAAGGCCGAAGCCGGCGCGCCGAAGGCCGACAAGGCGCCTGCCGCGAAGGCCGAAGAGAAGCCGGCAGAAGCCGCCGGCGACCTGAGCGGCATAGGCGATGGCCGAGCGCGTCATCGTCGCGAAGATCGGCGCCGCGCACGGCGTGCGCGGCGAGGTGCGGCTGTGGCCGTACACGCAGGACCCGATGGCGATCGCCACTTACGGCGCGCTGGAGACGGCGGACGGCAAGCGCTCGTTCGAGATCGAGAGCGTGCGCGCCGGCAAGGATCACCTGGTCGCGCGGCTGAAGGGCGTCGCCGACCGCGACGCGGCGGAGAAGCTCACCAATATCGAGCTCTACGTGCCGCGCGATCGCCTGCCGCCGGCCGAGGAGGACGAGTTCTATCACTCGGACCTGATCGGTCTCGATGCGGTCAACGAGCACGGCGAGCAGATCGGCACCGTGCATGCGCTGCATAATTTCGGCGCCGGCGACGTGATCGAGATCACGCCGCTCGGCAGCGGCGACACGGTGATGCTGCCGTTCACCGAGACGACGGTGCCGAAGATCGACCTCGAGCAAGAAGCAGATCGTGGTCGTGCCGCCGGCGGAAATCGAGGCCAAAGAGGACGAGTAAGATGTGGCGCGCCAGCGTCCTCACCATTTTCCCGGAGATGTTTCCCGGCCCGCTCGGCGTCAGCCTTGCCGGCAAGGCATTGGCATCGAAGCTGTGGTCGCTCGACGCAATCGACATCCGCGCCCACGCCACCGACAAGCATCGCACCGTCGATGACACGCCGGCCGGCGGCGGACCCGGCATGGTGATGAAGGCCGACGTGCTTGCCCGCGCAATCGATGCGCTGCCTTCCGACAGTCAGATTCGCGCCCTCGCCTGCTGATGAGCCCGCGCGGCACGCCGCTGACGCAACGCCGCGTGCGCCAGCTCGCCGACGGGCCGGGCGTCGTCATCCTGTGCGGCCGCTTCGAGGGCGTCGATGAGCGGCTGATCGCCGCGCGCCAGCTCGAAGAAGTGTCGCTCGGCGATTTCGTGCTGTCCGGCGGCGAGCCCGCCGCGATCGCCCTGCTCGACGCCTGCGTGCGGCTCATCCCCGGCGTGATGGGCAAGGAGCACTCCGCCGCCGAGGAAAGTTTCAGCGAAGGCCTGCTGGAATATCCGCAGTACACCCGCCCGGCGCGTGTTCGAGGGCCAGCCGATCCCGGAGGTTCTGGTCTCCGGCGACCACGCCAAGGTCGCCGCAATGGCGCCGGGCGGAGGCGGAACGGCTCACCCGCGAGCGCCGGCCGGACCTCTGGGCCGCTTACCAAGCCCGCAAGGACGCCAAAAAAGCCCCGTAATCACGGGGTGACAAGCGCGCTTCGATGGTCTAGAAGCTCGCCAACCCATTCAGACCGCAGATGGAACCGCGCGCCGGATGCTGGCGCTGCCGAGGAGTTTGCCATGAACCTCATCGACCAGCTCGAAAAAGAGCAAATGGAGAAGCTTTCCGCCAACAAGGACATCCCGGATTTCGGCCCGGGCGACACCGTGCTGGTCAACGTCAAGGTGATCGAAGGCGACAAGAGCCGCGTGCAGGCCTATGAGGGCGTCTGCATCGGCCGCGCCGGCAGCGGACTCAACGAGAACTTCACGGTCCGCAAGATTTCCTACGGCGAAGGCGTCGAGCGCGTGTTCCCGCTCTATTCGCCGATGATCGACTCCATCAAGGTCGTGCGCCGCGGCAAGGTGCGCCGCGCCAAGCTCTATTACCTGCGCGGTCTGCGCGGCAAGAAGGCCCGCATCACCGAGGGCCAGGCCCACGGCCAGGACGAAGGCGCGGCGCCGGCCAAGGCCGCCGCGGAATAAGCGCTGCAAAGTCGATGCAAAAGGGGCCGGTCAGGCCCCTTTTTCGTTTCCAGAATCCGTTTCGTTGTCCGCGTTGTTTAGATTGCTTATATAGAAGCCATGGTTTCTCTCGCTCAGCGGATCATCCTCGCCGATCACGCGCGGCTGCCGTGGCGCTTCTTCGGCCAGCTCGCCGCGGTGCGCGCCGGACTTTGACGCTCGCGCGCGAAACGCGACGCCGCTGTTGCAATCCATTTCCGAGGCACGAGCCATGAAACCGCAACGCTCTACGACAAGATCTGGGACGACCATCTGGTGCGACGAGCAGCCGGACGGCACCGCGCTGATCTATATCGACCGGCATCTGGTGCATGAGGTGACCTCGCCGCAGGCCTTCGAAGGCCTGCGCACGGCCGGCCGCAAGGTGCATGCGCCGGAGAAGACGCTCGCCGTGGTCGATCACAACGTGCCGACCTCGGACCGCAAGCTGCCCAATCCCGATCCGGAAAGCGCCGAGCAGATCGCGACGCTGGCGCAGAACGCCAAGGACTTCGGCATCGAATATTTCAACGAGTTCGACAAGCGCCAGGGCATCGTCCACATCATCGGCCCCGAGCAGGGCTTCACCTTGCCCGGCACGACGATCGTGTGCGGCGACAGCCACACCGCGACGCACGGCGCGTTCGGCGCGCTCGCCTACGGCATCGGCACGTCCGAAGTCGAGCATGTGCTGGCGACGCAGACGCTGATCCAGAAGAAGTCGAAGAACATGCGCGCGGTGGTCGACGGCAAGCTGCCGGCGGCGTCACCGCGAAGGACATCATCCTCGCCATCATCGGCGAGATCGGCACCGCCGGCGGCACCGGCTATGCGCTGGAATATGCCGGCGAGGCGATCCGCGCGATGTCGATGGAAGGCCGCATGACGATCTGCAACATGTCGGTCGAAGGCGGCGCCAAGGCCGGCTTCATCGCGCCGGACGAGAAGACCTACGCCTATCTCAAGGACAAGCCGAAAGCGCCGAAGGGCGACGCCTGGGATGAGGCGATGCGCTACTGGGAGACGCTGCAGCACCGACGACGGCGCGCATTTCGACCGCGAGATCAGGCTCGATGCCGCGAAGCTGCCGCCGATCGTCACCTGGGGCACCAGCCCCGAGCAGGTCGATCTCGGTGGCGGGCCGCGTGCCGGTGCCGGCGGAGATCGCCGACGAGAACAAGCGCCGCGCGGCGAACCGCTCGCTCGACTACATGGGCCTGAAGGGCGGCGAGAAGATCACCGACATCAAGCTCGACCGCGTCTTCATCGGCTCCTGCACCAATGGCCGCATCGAGGACCTGCGCGAGGTCGCGCGCGTGGTCGAACGGCAAGAACGTCAACGCCAATGTCAACGCGATGATCGTGCCGGGCTCGGGCCTCGTGAAGGAGCAGGCCGAAGCCGAAGGCCTCGACAAGATCTTCATGGCGGCGGGCTTCGACTGGCGCGAGCCGGGCTGCTCGATGTGCCTTGCGATGAACCCGGACAAGCTCGCGCCGGGCGAGCGCTGCGCCTCGACCTCGAACCGCAACTTCGAAGGCCGCCAGGGCTACAAGGGCCGCACGCATCTGGTGTCGCCCGCGATGGCGGCCGCCGCCGCGATCGCCGGCCACTTCGTCGACGTGCGCGAGTGGCGCTAAGCCAGCGCAACCAGATCAATAAAAAAGGCCCGGCACATGCCGGGCCTTTTGCATTTCAGACTAGCCGATTACCACCAGCCGCCGAGGCCGAGCGTGACAGTCGCCGGGCGGCTGTACGGCCGCTCGTAATAGGTCGGGCCGTAATAGCCGTAGTACTTCGGCGCAGGGTAGGTCGCGGGTGCGCACGACAGTGCGCACGTGACGTTGCCGTTCTTCTTCACGACCGTCCTTCTTGTCACCACCGTCTGCGCGCTCAGCTCTTGCGTCAGCGCGCTCACGCCATCGACAGACGCGGCCTGAGCGGACGGCGCCACGAAAAGCACCGCACCGGCCACAGCCAGCGCCCCAGCAAATGTTTTCATCATGTCATTGCCTCCGGTTGGAACCGCGATTTCAACCCGGAGCGGCATTTAAAGTTCCATCGTGAAATTAGCGCCAGAAACAGCGCATTTGCGGCGTTAACACCTGGCCGCTCGGCCGGTTTTCGACCTGGAGCCAGCGACTTGCATTCGCGTTTGGCGTAAGGCCCCGGATAGCCCGCCCGCTGTGCCGGGCGTGATGACGATGCGCGCACGGCGTTGCGCGGAAATTTCCTTGGTCGCGTCGGTGGCGGCAAAGCTCGGCGCGCTGGCGCACACGCCGGCGACGACCAGCGCCACTCCGATGATCAGACCCGCTCGCATGTCGCCCTCCGCCCGCTACCAGCGCGACGGAGTGTAACTCATCCGGGCCCGGCGCGGCTCCTGGTAGGATCGCTTCTGCGCTGAAAAACTGTGGGTGTGTCCGCTCGCGTAGGACGAGCCGCTGTAGGTGTAGGTGACGCGCGGCGCATTCCAAAAAGCGGGAGGGCCGCGGCCGCAATCGCGGCTGGCTGCCAAGGCGTCGCCGGCAAACATCGCCGTCGCCGCCACGCACGACCAAAAAGCCCAACCCGAGATACGCATGTACTTGCCCCTAGCCGGCCCGTAACGCCTCATTAACCATAAAGTTCGCCGAAAACGTCAAAATGGTCAACCGGGTAGGGTCCGAAACGCCACTTTTCCGGAATTCTGCCGGCTTGGCCCTTTCCATCCCCTCCCCTAGAAACAAGCCATGGCAAGCGACGGCAAGAGATGGCGGGATGCCCGCTCGCCCTCCCTCGAGGAAATGGAGGCCCTGGCAAGCGAGGCCTATGCCGCGCTGCCCGAGCAATTCCGCGCCCTGTGCGAGGGCCTGGTCATCCGGGTCGAGGACTTCCCGACCGAAGAGGTGCTCGAGGACATGCGGGCGCAGACCGAATTCGACCTGCTCGGCCTTTTCCAGGGCGTCGGCCTTCCTTTCCGCTCCGAAAGCGCGCCGGAGGCGATGCCCAACATGGTCTGGCTCTACCGCCGGCCGATCCTCGATTACTGGGCCGAGCACGAGGACTCGCTGGGCGACATCATCACCCATGTGCTGGTGCACGAGATCGGCCACCATTTCGGCCTGTCCGACGAAGACATGCTCACCATCGAGGAGAGCGCTGCGTGAGACGCGCTTCACGCGCGTAACGTCTCACGCTAAACCATCGCCGCAAAAGAGAGACGAACGATGCAGAAGTTCACCACGCTTGAAGGCGTCGCCGCACCGATCCGGCAGATCAATGTCGACACCGACATGATCATCCCCAAGCAGTACCTCAAGACGATCAAGCGCACCGGACTTGGCAAGGGCCTGTTCTCCGAGCAGCGCTACAAGGATGACGGCAGCGAGAACCCGGACTTCGTGCTCAACAAGCCGGCCTATCGCAACTCCAAGATCATCGTCGCCGGCGACAATTTCGGCTGCGGCTCGTCGCGCGAGCACGCGCCATGGGCGTTGCAGGACTTCGGCGTCCGCTGCGTGATCTCGACCTCGTTCGGCGACATCTTCTACAACAACTGCTTCAAGAACGGCATGCTGCCGATCCGGGTCTCGCCGGAAGATCTGGAGAAGCTGTTCGACGATGCCGACCGCGGCGCCAATGCGACGCTGACGATCGATCTGGAGAAGCAGGAGATCCGCGGTCCGGACGGCGGCGTGGTGAAATTCGAGATCGATCCGTTCCGCAAGCACTGCCTGCTCAACGGCCTCGACGACATCGGGCTCACCAAGCAGAAGCAGACCAAGATCGAGAGCTACGAGCAGAAGGCCGCCGCCGCGCGGCCGTGGGCTTAGGCTACTACTCGTCCGCGCCGGCTGCTCGACGTGCACCACCTCGTATAGGCACGGCTCGATCTCTCTCGGTGATCTTGCCGAACTGCGGCCACTTCTTGCGAAACTCCGGCGAGTGGTGCGCGGCGTGCAGCCCGTCCTCGTCTTTCCACTGGACGTAGTTGACGACATGACTGCCGTCCTTCGAGCGATGCAGCGTCACTGACACGCAGCCGGGCTGCGTCGCCATGAAGCGGGCGCGCTCGGTCATCAGGTTGACGACGTCGTCCTGACGCTCCGGCGTCAGTTTCACCGTGGTGATCTGCGTGACGACCCTGTTGTTCTCGCGAATTTCCGGCATGGCGGTTCCTCCGGTTTCGAGAGAACAACGCCGTTCGCCCCGGCCCGGTTCGCGGAACTAATGCCCGGTTGCCAGCGCGCGAGCCGCTCGGGCGCCTCGATGGCGTGGCCGCGCCAGGCGATATGCAGATCGGGCCGCAAAAGCAGGAGATCGTAGCCGTAGAGATCGCGCACGCGATCGTCCGCAACGTCCAGCACGGCAAAAGGCGCGCCATATCGCGCGAAAGCCCGCGCCAGCGGCTCCGCATCGGCGGCGCTGCGCAGCCGCAGCAATGTGTAGCCGCCGTCCGATCAGATCGTGCAGCGCGCGGCCGTCGTCGAGCCAGACATGCGGCAGCCGCGCGCCCGGCCACGTGGTCGGCACGTAGTTCATGACATCGTGCGCAGGCCCGCCGTCTTCATCCGCGATGATCGGCGAGTTCTCGTAGCGATAGCCGAGCTCGGCGCCGATCATGCGGTTGCTCTTCTTCTGCTCCTCCTCGGCGACGCGGACCAGATTCGCGCGCGTCGCCGCGCCGTCCGGCGTGTCGTCGCGGATATTCGGCCGCCACGCGGCGCGCCAGGTGCGGCGCCCCTTCGCGGCAAAGCCCGAGGCCGCGACATTGCGCGCGCCGACCTGACGCCGCTCGATCTCGTAAGACGCCAGCAACTTCGGCCCGCCCCAGCCCTTGAGCACGGCCTCGAGCTTCCACGCCAGATCGACCGCATCGCCGACGCCGCTGTTCATGCCGAGCCCGCCGGTCGGCACCACCAGATGCACGGCATCCCCGGCGAGAAACACGCGGCCGCTGCCGTAGCTCTCCGCCAGCAGCAGGTTCTGCCGCCACGGCGCGCAATACAGCATCTCGTATTTGACCGGCATTGCGACCGTGCTCTCGAACAGCCGCAACATCTCCGCGTCGCTCTCGACCGTCGCATGCAGCGTGAAATGCCTGGTCGAAGTCCTGCACGATCAGGAAGGTCGAGTGCTGGTCGGCAACGTGATAATGCCGCCCCTTGCCGATCGGGATGCGGTCCCACAGCTCGTCACAGCGATAGAGCGCCTGCCGCAGCTCCATCAGATTGGCGTCGCCCTCGAGCTTGATGCCGAGCTGCTTGCGCACCGCGCTCGAGCCGCCATCGCAGCCGACCAGATAGGCGCCGCGAATATGCTGGTCGCCATTCGCCGTCTTCACCGTCGCCGTGACGCCGCCTTCGTCCTGCGCGAATGACACGAACTCGCAGCCGTAACGCACATCGACGCTCGGCAGCGTCTCCGCCACCGACTTGAGCAGCGGCTCCAGCGTGTATTGCGAAATGAGCTGATACGGCTCGAGCGGCATCGACATGTCGCGGCACGCCGCGATCCGCGCCTGCGCCTCCGCCACCGACGGATACGGCATGTGCAGCAGCGGCGGCTCGAGCAGCGAGAGCACGACGAACACGTCCATCGGCGCGTCGCGCGGAAAGCCGGCATCGCGCACCTTCTGCGCGATGCCCATGCGCCGGTAGATTTCCATGGTGCGCGCGTTGCAGCGCTCCATCTTCGGCAGGAATTGCGGCTCGCTCTTCTGCTCGATCAGCACGCAGCGGATGCCGCGCTGGCCGAGATCGACCGCGAGCGTCAGCCCGACCGGGCCGGCGCCGACAATGATGACCTGCGTATCCAAGATTTATGCGGTGGCCGACGCCGCAATCGCGTCGGCGATCGCCACCGTGCGGCGCGCCATGTCGGCATGCAGCCGCTCGACCATGCGGCCGTCGATCGACACCACGCCCTTGGTCTTGTTTTCCGGCAGGTCGAACGCCGCGATCATCTTGCGCGCCTGCGCAACTTCCTCGGCGGAGGGCGAGAACGCCTTGTTGCACGGCTCGATCTGGTTCGGATGGATCAGGTCTTGCCGTCAAAGCCGAGCTCGACGCCCTGCTTGCACTCGGCGGTGAAGCCTTCGGCATTGCCGATGTCGTTATAGACGCCGTCGAGAATATCGATGCCGTGAATGCGCGCGGCGGCGAGGCAGGTCGTCAGCCACGGCAGCATCGGCGCACGGCCCGGCACCAGCCGCGCCCGCGTATCCTTGGCGAGATCGTTGGTGCCCATCACAAAGCCGGCGAGCCGCGTCTCGGAATCCCGCGCCGCCGCGGCAATGGCGAGAATGTTGAAAATCGCGAGCGGCGTCTCGATCATCGCCCAGACCCGCGTCTTGTGCGCCGTTCCCATGTCGAGCAGGCGGCGGCCGATCATCTCCAGCGTGTCGGGGCTCGATACTTTCGGCACCAGGATGGCGTCCGGCGCGGCGTGCGCGGCCGCGGCGAGATCGTCGGCGTGCCAGGGCGTATCGACGCCGTTGACGCGGATGAACACCTCGCGCTTGCCGAAGCCGCCGGCCTTCACGGCATCGGCAACTTGCTGCCGCGCGGCTTCCTTGGCGTCAGGCGCGACCGAATCCTCAAGATCGAGGATGACGCCGTCGGCTGCGCAGTGTCCTGGCTTTTTCGAGCGCCCGGGCGTTCGAGCCCGGCATGTAAAGCACGCTGCGGCGCGGACGAATGGTCATGCCGCCATCATCATTACGGCGGCGCGCGCTGGCAAGCCGGGGCTACGGATTAAGCCGCGCGTCCTGCGGTTTGACGATGCGATAAAGCTGGAAGCGGTCGCCTTCCACCACCAGGCGCAGCCGGGACGGATCGGGATTGGGCGCCTCGTCCTCGGTGAACAGCACGTAGAGGTAATCGAACTTCGGCCAGTTGCGCCAATACTCCGGCATGTCCGCGATTGGATTGTCGTACTGCGCCGCGACCAGGAGCTGGGACATCGAGGGCGGCGTGCCGTCTTTGGTATCGACGTACTGCCTGTAATTCGGCCGCACGTGCAGGACCTGCTTGCCGACCACCGTGAAGGCCGTCGTCACCAGCGAGGAGCGCTCGATCATCGCGATACAGGCGGCGTGAACGAGGCCGAGGTCGCGCACGTCGTCGCCGCCGGAGGAGCGGTCGGCATAGGCGACAAACACCGTCGAGCCGCGCTGGATGCGGCGGACCGAGGCGCGGAATTCGCTGGTCGTGTCGGAGAGACCGGACCAGTTCAGATCGATCTCGATCATCCGCACGCCGATCAGAACGACCAGCACGGCGATAAAGCCGCGCCGCACCAGCCGCCGCCGCAGCTCAAGATCGCCGCAGGCGACCAGCATGAAGGCGATGCCGATCGGCACGCGCTGATCGGCCATGTAGGTCTCGAACATGATGCGGGGCAGCGCGAGATAGACCACAACGCCGACCGCCAGCACCGCATAAACAAATGGATGGAAATGCAGCACGCGGTGCCGCACCGCCCACACCGACGCGACCAGCGCGACGGCCAGCATGGCGATCGCCACGACGTCGGAATAGTTCGATGACGACGTAGAACAGCCCGTCGATCTTGCCCTGCTGCTCCCAATAGATCGCGGAGGCGAGCTGAAGCGTCGGGCTTTTGTAGAGCAGCGGCGCGGCGGCGAGAAACGGCAGGCCGCCGACGACGAAGTCCACCAGGCGCATCGGCCAGGGCTGCGCGCGCTGTTGCCACAGCCGCATCAGCTCGAACGACAAAATGCCGACGCCGTAAACGCCGAGCGACGACAGGTGGCAGAAGAACAGCGAGACGACGAAGCAGGTCGAGACCAGGAGCCGCAGCGGCCATATGCGCTCGCGCAACGCGACCCACGCCGCCAGCGCCCACAGCGCCAGGCCGATGCCGAACAGATAGTTCATCAGCCCGACGAGGAAGACGTAATTGTAGAGCAGCGGAATGGCGACCAGCGGAAACAGCGACCAGCGGCCGATCAGCACGCGATTGAGCGCCAGCGTGCCGGAGATGATCACCGCGAACATCACGACCATGAAGATCTGGCCGGCGAGATAGATATTCACCACCGCGCGCCAGCACCGGGACGATGAGGTCCATCGTCAGGTTCGGAATGATCTTCCAGTCGATCTCGTAGAAATTCGCGAGCAGCGGGTTCTTGTGAATCGTCGCGATCACATGCATGCGCGCCAGATGATTGATGTAGTCGGACACCGGCGGCAGCGGATGGGTCCAGATCGGAATCGAGATCAGCAGCGTGCAGACCAGGAACAGGACAAAGACCTGCCACGGCGAGAAGCCGGACACGCGACGCGCGCCGCCCTGTGACTCCGCGCGCGGGCGTCGCGACGTTTTTTCTGCATGGCCGGAATTGCTGATTCATCAGTCTGGATTAGCGCGAGGTCTGTGAAGCCGACATGAACACGACAGGATTGAGCCAGAAACCGGCGCGCAGGGACAGTGCCGAAGCTGCAAAGGGTTTATGCGGATTTCCGGGCCCGGCGGGCGGGACCAGCGACGGCGGCGATAACCATATCGCCAAAAGCCATGAAGTCCTGCTTGCGCGGCGAGGTCTTTCGCCACGCCAAACCGATCACGCGGCGCGGCGCCGGCTCGGCGAATGGCAATGCGCGCACGCGGACATCGCGCAGTTCCGCATCCGCCGCAATCTGCGGCACCAGCGTCACGCCATAGCCATTGGCCACCATTTGCATGACGGTGGTCAGCGACGTTGCCGCAAGTCCGGTTGGCACATCGCGCCCCGGCGCTCCGCAAAACGCCAGCGCCTGGTCGCGCAGGCAATGCCCTTCCTCGAGCAGGATGAGCCGGCTGTGGTCGACATCATTGAGGTTGACCCGCTGGCGATGGCTCGACGGGTCCGACGCAGGCACGGCGAGCAGGAACGGGTCCTCAAACAAAGTCTGCGTCTCGACGTCGCCCTGCTCGATCGGCAGCGCCACGATCACCAGATCGAGCGCGCCGCGCGCCAATTCCTCAATCAGCGCGGCGGTCTGGCTCTCGCGAATTTCCAATTTGAGCTTGGGATATTTGGCCTGCAGCGGCGGCAGAACACGCGGCAGGAGATAGGGCGCCAGTGTGGGAATGACGCCGAGCTTGAGCGATCCGCTGAGCACTTCGCGGTGCCGTGCGAAATCCACGAGGTCCCGGGTCGAAGCAAGAATGTGCTCGGCGCGCCGCGCGACTTCGAGGCCGGCTTCCGTCAGCACGATGTCGCCGGGCCGCCGCTCGACCAGCGCAACGCCGATATCCTTCTCAAGCTCGCGGATCTGCATGGAGAGCGCCGGCTGGCTGACCGCGCACTCCTCGGCGGCGCGGCCGAAGTGCCGATGGCGGGCGAGCGAGGCGAGATAACGCAACTGACGCAACGTGATCATGCCGATAAGCTAGGCTTATCGCGGCATCAACTCAATACGATTAGACCTTATCCAATCTGCGGCGTACGCCAGCCTCAACGGAAAAGCAGTTGGAGGAACACATGGACGCCAAAACAGACGACAAGAGCGCGGGCAAATGCCCGTTCACGGGCTCCCGCGGACACTCAAACCGCGACTGGTGGCCGGATGCGCTCAGCATCGAGATGCTCCACCGCAATTCCAGCCTGTCCGATCCGATGGGCAAGGACTTCGACTACGCCAAGGAATTCAAGACGCTCGACCTCGACGCGGTGATCAAGGACCTCACCGCCTTGATGACCGACTCGCAGGATTGGTGGCCGGCCGACTTCGGCCACTACGGCGGCCTGATGATCCGCATGGCCTGGCACAGCGCCGGCACCTATCGCATCACCGACGGCCGCGGCGGCGCCGGCGCGGGCCAGCAGCGCTTCGCGCCGCTCAATTCGTGGCCCGATAACGCCAATCTCGACAAGGCGCGCCGCCTGCTGTGGCCGATCAAGCAGAAATACGGCCGCAAGATTTCCTGGGCCGACCTGATGGTGCTGGCCGGCAACGTCGCGCTGGAGTCGATGGGCTTCAAGACGTTCGGCTTCGCCGGCGGCCGCGCCGACGTGTGGGAGCCGGAAGAACTGTTCTGGGGCCCCGAAGGCACCTGGCTCGGCGACGAGCGCTATAGCGGCGAGCGCCAGCTCGCGGAGCCGCTCGGCGCCGTGCAGATGGGCCTGATCTACGTCAATCCGGAAGGCCCGGGCGGCAATCCCGATCCGATCGCCGCGGCGAAGGACATCCGCGAGACGTTCTTCCGCATGGCGATGAACGACGAAGAGACCGTCGCGCTGATCGCGGGCGGCCACTCATTCGGCAAGACGCATGGCGCGGGCGATCCCTCGCTGGTCGGCGCCGATCCGGAAAGCGGCGCGATCGAAGATCAGGGCCTCGGCTGGAAGAGCAAATATGAGACCGGCATCGGCGCTCACGCGATCACCGGCGGCCCGGAGGTCACCTGGACGCAGACGCCGACCAAGTGGAGCAATCTCTTCTTCAAGAACCTGTTCGAGAACGAATGGGAGCTGACCAAGAGCCCGGCCGGCGCGAAGCAGTGGGTGGCGAAGAGCGCGCAAGCCGACATCCCTGATGCCTTCGACAAGTCGAAGAAGCACCGGCCGACCATGCTGACCACCGACCTGTCGCTGCGCATGGACCCCGCCTACGAGAAAATCTCGCGGCGCTTCTACGAAAACCCGGACCAGTTCGCGGACGCCTTTGCCCGCGCCTGGTTCAAGCTCACCCACCGCGACATGGGCCCGCGGGTTCGCTACCTCGGCAAGCTGGTGCCGAAGGAAGAGCTGATCTGGCAGGACCCGATCCCGGCCGCGAACCACGAGGTCGTCAGCGACAAGGACATCGCCGATCTGAAGGCGAAGATCCTCGCCTCGGGCCTCACCGTGTCAGCAGCTCGTCTCGACGGCCTGGGCGTCGGCCTCGACCTACCGCCGCTCCGACAAGCGCGGCGGCGCCAATGGCGCGCGCATCCGCCTCGCGCCGCAGAAGGACTGGGAGGTCAACGAGCCTGCCCAGCTCAAGACCGTGCTGGCCAAGCTCGAAGAGATCCAGAAGGGCTCCGGCAAGAAGGTCTCGCTCGCCGACCTGATCGTGCTGGCCGGCTCCGCGGCAGTCGAGAAAGCCGCCAAGGACGCCGGCGTCGACGTGAAGGTGCCCTTCACGCCGGGACGCGCGGATGCGTCACAAGAGCAGACCGACGTGCAGTCGTTCGCACCGCTCGAGCCGCGGGCCGACGCTTTCCGCAACTACACCAACAGCAAGAAACTGCAGTTCATGCAGCCCGAAGAGGCGATGGTGGACCGCGCGCAATTGCTGACGCTGACCGGGCCGGAGATGACCGCCCTGATCGGCGGCCTGCGCGTGCTCGGCGCCAATGCCGGCGGATCCAAGCACGGCGTCCTCACCAAGACGCCGGGCAAGCTGACCAACGACTTCTTCCTCAACCTGCTCGACATGAACACCGAGTGGTCTGCGGCCGGCGACAACGTCTATGAAGGCCGCGACCGCAAGACCAAGCAGGTCAAGTGGACCGGGACGCGCGTCGACCTGATCTTCGGGTCGCACTCGCAGCTCCGCGCCTTCGCGGAAGTCTATGCCTGCGCCGACTCCAAGCAGAAGTTCGTGAAGGACTTCGTGGCGGCCTGGACCAAGGTGATGAACGCCGACCGCTTCGACCTGGTGCGCGAGCCCAAGCAGAACGCGGCATAAGTGCGGAGTTCGTAAAAACGAAAACGGCCGGGTAATCCCCGGCCGTTTTTCTTTCCAGCGTTCCCGAATTTACTGCGCGGCGTCCTTGGCCGGCGCCTCGTCCTGTTCGGCCCGCAATTTATCGGGCTGCGGCATGGCAATGACGTTGTAGCCGCAGTCGACGAAATGCACCTCGCCGGTCACGCCGCCTGACAGCTCGGAGAGGAGATAGAGCCCCGAACCGCCGAGCTCGTCCAGCGTCACGCCGCGGCCGAGCGGCGAGTGCTGCTGCTGGAACGCGAACATGAAGCGCGCATCGTTGATGCCCGCGCCCGCCAAGGTGCGGATCGGGCCGGCCGAGATCGCATTGACGCGGATGTTCCGCGGACCAAAATCGACCGCGAGATAGCGCACCGACGCTTCGAGCGCGGCCTTGGCCACGCCCATCACGTTGTAGTTCGGCATGGCGCGCTCGCCGCCATTGTAGGTCAGCGTGATCATGCTGCCGCCCGGCTGCATCATCGCCGCGGCGCGCTTGGCGACCTCGGTGAAGGAGAAGCACGAGATCACCATCGTGCGGATGAAGTTCTCCCGCGTCGTGTCGGCGTAGAGGCCCTTGAGCTCGTTCTTGTCGGAGAAGCCGATGGCGTGGACGATGAAATCGAGCCCGCCCCACTGCTTGCCGAGCTCGGCAAACACCGCATCCACCGTTTCGATCTTTTCGACATCGCAGGGCAACACCAGGTCGGTGCCGACCTGCGCGGCCAGCGGCTCGACCCGCTTTTTCAGCGCGTCGCCCTGATAGGTGAAGGCGAGCTTGGCGCCATGCGCGTGCAGCGTGCGGGCAATGCCCCAGGCGATCGAGTGATCGTTCGCGACCCCCATGATCAGGCCGCGCTTTCCCTGCATCAGACCGCCGGTCTTGGAAGTCGCGTCAGCCATTGACGGCCTCCGCGGCGTGAATGGGATGATGGTTTCCATGCTGGTGAAATCCTCCGGCGCGTCGAATCAAAACGCCACAGACCGGCAATCGATCCATGGCGTTGCGACAGGAGAATGACGAAAAGTTCGAACGGGGCATGCCGGTCTTCTGGTTGAGCTTAAGCGTCGAGCCTTTTGAATGCGATGGAGGCATTGGTGCCGCCGAAACCGAATGAGTTGGACAATACGGTACCGAGCTTGGCGTCGCGCCGCTCGCGCACGATGTTCATGTCGGCCATTGCGGGATCGAGGTTCTCGATATGCGCGCTCTCGCAGATGAAGCCGTTCTGCATCATCAGCAGCGAGTAGATCGCCTCCTGCGCGCCGGCGGCGCCGAGCGAGTGGCCGGTCAGGGATTTGGTCGCGGAGATCGGCGGACACTTGTCGGCGCCGAACACTGCGCGGATCGCCTCGATTTCCTTGACGTCGCCGATCGGCGTCGAGGTGGCGTGCGGATTGATGTAATCGATCGGCGCGTTGATGCCGTTGAGCGCCAGCTTCATGCAGCGCATCGCGCCCTCGCCCGACGGCGCGACCATGTCGTCGCCGTCCGACGTCGCGCCATAGCCCGCGACTTCGGCGTAAATCTTGGCGCCGCGCGCCTTGGCGTGTTCGAGCTCTTCCAGCACCAGCACGCCGGCGCCGCCGGCGATCACAAAGCCGTCGCGGTCGACGTCATAGGCACGCGAGGCTTTTTCCGGCGTGTCGTTATATTTGGACGACATCGCGCCCATGGCGTCGAACATGTCGGACAAGGTCCAGTCGAGCTCTTCCGAGCCGCCGGCGAACACCATGTCCTGCTTGCCCCACTGGATCAGCTCGGCTGCGTTGCCGATGCAGTGATTGCTGGTCGCGCAGGCCGACGAGATCGAATAGTTGGTGCCCTTGATCTTGAACCAGGTGGCGAGCGTCGCCGACGCGGTGGACGACATTGCTTTGGGAACGGCAAAAGGCCCGATGCGCTTGGTGCTGCCCTTCTCGCGCGTGCTGTCGGCGGCGGCGACGATGGTCGAGGTCGACGGGCCGCCGGAGCCCATCACGATGCCGGTGCGTTCGTTCGAAATTTCATTCTGCTCGAGCCCGGCGTCGCGGATCGCCTGCTCCATCGCGACGTGATTCCACGCCGAGCCCGGACCGAGGAAACGCATGGCACGGCGATCCACCGTGCCGGCCGGATCGAGCGTCGGCGCGCCGTGCACCTGGCAGCGGAAGCCGTGCGCGACGAATTGCTCGGAGCGCGAGATGCCGGACTTCGCCTCGCGCAGCGATGCGAACACTTCCTGGGTGTTGTTGCCGATGGACGAAACGATGCCCATCCCGGTGACGACGACCCGCCGCATACTGCCTTTGCGTCCCTATGCCCGCGTTGATCGGAAGCAGCGCGGCGTCAGACGACGCCCGGCTGCATTTCTTCTTGCTTGAACAGGCCGACCTTGAGATCGGTTGCCTTGTAAATCACGGTGCCATCGGCCGACAGCCAGCCATCGGCGACGCCGAGCACGAGCTTCGAGCGCATGACGCGCTTGAGGTCGAGCCCGTAAACCACCTTTTTCATGTTCGGCAGCACCTGTCCGCTGAACTTCAATTCCCCGAGGCCGAGCGCGCGGCCGCGGCCGGGCGAGCCCAGCCAGCCGAGAAAGAAGCCGAGCAACTGCCACAGCGCATCGAGGCCGAGGCAGCCCGGCATCACCGGATCGCCCTTGAAATGGCAGAGGAAGAACCAGAGGTCCGGCTTGATTTCGAGTTCCGCGCGCACCAGCCCCTTGCCATGTGGCCCGCCCTGCTCGGAGATTTCCGAGATCCGGTCGAACATCAGCATCGGGGGAAGCGGCAGCTGCGCATTGCCGGGGCCGAACATCTCGCCGCGTCCGCAGGCGAGCAAATCCTCGTATTCGAACCTGTTCCGCCGTGCATCCATCGGCAAAGGCACTCCACGCTGCGGGGCGACTGACATGCGATTCCTAACATAGGGACTAAAGCGGGCAAAAGACAGCCGCGGCCCGCCGACTTTGTCCGAAATATCAATGCGTAAGCGGTGAAATTAGCTCCGCGTAAAACAAAGGGTGCGATTGTTGCATCGCGTGCTGCGCTTACGTATATGGTGACCATCGCTAAGGCATTGGTTTTTTGAGTAATTCTAATGAACCGGACGTCCAATCCGCCGCGCACGATGGTCTATAGCCGGAGTGAATCTCCGCTTCCGCACGTTCCGCCACGCGGCGATCTCAATGGCTGCCCGTGGCACGACGTCAAATCGATGCTGCGATCCGTCGGCCTGCGTCCGACCCGCCAGCGCATGTCGCTCGGCTGGCTCCTGTTCGGCAAGGGCGACCGCCACCTTTCGGCAGAGATGCTCTACGAGGAAGCGACCCGCGCCAAGGTGCCGGTGTCGCTCGCCACGATCTACAACACGCTGCACCAGTTCACCGAAGTCGGGCTGCTGCGGCAGGTCGCGGTCGACGGCTCCAAGGCGTATTTCGACACCAACGTCACCGACCATCACCACTTCTTCCTCGAGGAGGACGACTCGCTGCTCGACATTCCGGGCACTGAGGTGATCGTCGGCAAGACCCCGGAAGCGCCGGAAGGCTACGAGGTCGCGCGCGTGGACATCGTCGTTCGTCTGCGCAAGAAGGGCGACAACAAGTAAGCGCGGATCAGCATCAATAAAAAAGCCCGGCTTCGGCCGGGCTTTTTTATTTCCTAGTCCACGTTCTCGTTCGGATAAGCGCCCCACAGGCGCTCTTGCCGGATGAATCCTTCGAACCCTTTGCCGGTGATGCGGCACCAGGTCCCGGTGCATGACTTCAGGCTTGCAAGCACGCCTGACTGCAATTTCGCGGTGACATTTAACTCGCCGTCCGGATTCTCGAACAGCGGCACCAGCTCGTCCTTCGACTTCGGCACCACCACGGCGGTGCGGCGGCCGGACAACAGCGAGTGATAGACCCAGCCTTCCGCGCCTTCCCAATCGCGAATGCGCCGCCAGTTTTCGTATTCGGCGGTGATCTCCACCGGCATGCTGGCGCGGGTATAGACCCAGCGGACCTCCTGCTCTTTCTGCGGCCCGCCGCGCACATTGACGCGGTCGGACTTGAGGCTGACGAAACGCGGCACGGGCAGTCCGGTGACAGAACCCGGCGTTTCGCCCGCTGCGCTTGCAGGGATCGACGCCATCAGCTCACCAGAAATCGCGGCCAGCAAAATCGCGCCGCTCGATACTTTGTCTTGTCAGCGCCATCTGATAGGAAGAACGCGATTGAGGGCCATTTTGCGCGCGGAATCGAACCGCGGCAGTGTGCGGGAAGCGGGTTAAAGAGGGCTTTATAGGCGGGCGGAACAATGGCCAAAACGAAAAAGCCGCTCGTCATTGTCACGCGCAAGCTCCCCGACAGCGTCGAATTGCGCATGCGCGAGCTGTTCGACGCCCGGCTCAATCCCGAAGACAAGCCGATGACCCCGGCCCAGCTGGCCGAGGCGGTGAAGACCGCCGACGTGCTGGTGCCGACCGTCACCGACAAGATCGACGCCGCGCTGCTCGCCAAGTCCGGCGAGCAACTCCGGCTGATCGCCCAGTTCGGCAATGGCGTCGACAATATAGATGTCGCCACCGCCAATCAGCGCGGCATCACGGTGACCAATACGCCGGGCGTGCTCACCGAAGACACCGCCGACATGACGATGGCGCTGATCCTTGCCGTGCCGCGGCGGCTCGCCGAAGGCTCCAACGTTCTTTCCGGTGACAAGGACTGGGTCGGCTGGTCGCCGACCTGGATGCTCGGCCACCGCATTCACGGCAAACGGCTTGGCATCATCGGCATGGGCCGGATCGGCCAGGCGGTGGCGCGCCGCGCCCGCGCCTTCGGCCTCCAGATCCACTATCACAATCGCCGCCGCGTCAGCCGCCGCATCGAGGAAGAGCTCGATGCGACCTACTGGGAAAGCCTCGACCAGATGCTGGCGCGGATGGACATCCTCTCCATCAATTGCCCGCACACGCCGGCCACCTATCACCTGCTCTCGGCGCGGCGCCTCAAGCTGATGCGGCCCGAGGCCTACATCGTCAACACCGCGCGCGGCGAAGTGATCGACGAGAATGCGCTCATCCGGCTGATCGATGCCGGCGACATCGCCGGCGCAGGTCTCGACGTGTTCGAGCACGAGCCGGCGGTGAACCCCAAGCTCGTCAAGCTCGCCAAGGCCGGCAAGATCGTGCTGTTGCCGCACATGGGCTCGGCCACGATCGAAGGCCGCGTCGACATGGGCGAGAAGGTGATCATCAACATCCGCACCTGGATGGACGGCCACCGCCCGCCCGATCGCGTGCTGCCGAGCATGCTGTAGCGATACGCGCTACCGTCTGACGACGCCCGACGTAAACACGATCTCGAAGCCTTCCGCCGGCGCTTCTCCACGCGCGATCAGATCGAGGTTGCGTGGCGGCTCGCCCTTGCGCGGCACCGCGTGCACGATCCGAAATCCGCGCTGCTTCAAGATTCGCAACAATGTCGGCAGCATCGCCGCGGTCTTCGGCTGAATGTCGTGCATCAGCAAGATGCCGCCGCGGCTCTTCTCGAGGTTGGACATGACCCGCTCCACCATCGCCTGGCCGCTGATGCGGCGATAGTCATCAGAGTCGACATCGATGCTCCACACCATCACACCGCGCGAGCGCAGATAGGCTTCCGCGGCGCTGGTGCGATAAAGACCCGGAAAACGGAAAAACGGTGCGACCGCCTGCCGTGAGCCGAGCGCACTCGCGGTTGAGGCAATGCCCGCTTCAATCTCTGCCGTCGCGCGCGCCGGCGACATGCGGTGCATCGGATGGTTCTGCGTGTGGGTGCCGATCGTATGCCCGGCGCCTTGGAGTTGGCGCACCATCGCGGGAAACGCGAGGGCCTGACGGCCGAGCACGAAGAACGTTGCGCGCACGCATTCGTCGGCAAGCGCCTTCAGCACGCGGTTCGTATAAGGCGGACGCGGCCCATCATCGAAAGTCAGCACGACCTCGCGCGGCGCGAGCGGCAGGGTGATGCCGTAGTCGAAACTGCCGACCAGCGGCCGCGAGCGCGGATCGATCGGCAGGACGCGGCTCACACCCAGTGCCTTCGGGTTCGCGCATTGCTGCGCGGCCGCGCCCGTGCAGAACACGAGCAGCACCAGTGTCAGTGCCGTGAGCCAGCGAATTCCCCAAGCCACGATAACGCCCCGTCGATTCCCCGGAGCACTCTAGGAGGGGCATGATCGAACCGCGGAAATGGCGGGGTTAATTATGAATCCTAGGAACCTGCGCGGAGCTCCCCGTCACAGGTGAATCGACAAGTCCCTGATCGTCGGCTTCTGACCGCTCAACGGATTTCCGGAATCCCAATCATAGCGCAGCGTCTCGAACCGCATGTCGCGCGCGTCGATCATCAGCAATTTTCCAACCAGCCCTTCGCCGAAGCCCGACGATCTCGCGCACCACCTCGAGCGCCATCAGCGAGCCAAGCACGCCGGGCAGCGCACCGAGAATCCCGGCCTCCGCGCAGGCCGGCACCGTGCCCGGCGGCGGCGGCTCCGGAAACAGGCAGCGATAGGTCGGATTGGGCTTTCCGCTTGCGCTCTTCTCATGGGCGCGGATCGTCGTGATCGAGCCGTCGAACACGCCGAGCGCGGCGGTGATCAGCGGCTTCCTGGCCAAGTAGCACGCGTCGGACACGAGATAGCGCGTGGCGAAATTGTCGGAGCCGTCGACAACAAGATCATATTGGCCGATCAGCTCCAGCGCATTGCGCGCATCGACGCGCATATTGTGCGGCTTTGCCGTGACATGCGGATTGAGCTGCGCGACCGCGCGCGCCGCAATCTCGGCTTTCGGCTTGCCGACGTCCTCGGTCTTGAAGATCACCTGCCGCTGCAAATTGGACAGCGTGACCTTGTCGTCGTCCGCAATGCCGAGCGTGCCGACCCCGGCGGCGGCGAGATACATCAGAACCGGCGCGCCAAGGCCGCCGGCGCCCACGACGAGCACGCGCGCCTGCTTCAGCTTTTGCTGGCCCGGCCCGCCAATGTCCCGCAGGACGATGTGGCGCGCATAGCGCTCGAGTTCCTCAGTTGTCAGCATGACAGCAAGCCTATGACCCCATGAAACTTTTTGCCAGCGACCCCGGTTGCCGCCGCTTTCACATCCGTTATGGTGCGGCCCTCACCGGGAGGGGGAATGCGCTCGGCATTCGCGGCAGCTCTTTGCATCGGATTGGCGTGCGGCGCTGCGCAGGCGCAGGACGCCACCTATCCGTTCGAGGACAGCGCGCCGGCCGCGACGGCTCCCGCGAAGCGCGCCAAACCTGCAGTGAAGCCGGCAGCCGCGCCCGCGGCAAAGCCCGCCGAACAGGCGGCGGCTCCAGCTCCGGCTCCACTTCCTGCGGCGAAGCCGCTTGAATCGATCAAGCAAGCCGTGGTCCCGCCGGAGCGCAAAACCCGAGCCAAAGCCCGACGCGAAAACGCCGCCGGCCAACGAGCTGGCCGGTGTCAGCGCCAACGAGCGCGACGCAATCGGCTGGAGCGTCGTGCAGGACCCGGCCACCGGCGTTCGTCTCGGCCTGCCGGTCAAATGGGTGCCACGATCAAGCCACGCCGAGAACGGCACCCATTGGTCGTCCCGTCACGGCGACATCCAGATCCACACTTTCCGCATCAAGACGGCGGACTCGCTCAATGCCCTGTTCGAAAAGGAAAAGCGCGAGCCGTCGAACCGCAAGATCGAGTTCGAGCGGAGTGAAGGGCGACGGTTTCACCGTCACCGGGCTGCAGGGGCTGAAAAAATTCGGCGTGCGCGCGCAGCTCAAGAACGGCGAGCTGCGCGGCTACACCGTCATGTTCGACCAGGCGATGGAAGGCATCGTCGCGCCGGTGACCGCCGCGATGGCCAATTCATTCGCGCCGTTTCCGGACGGCAACGCGCCGATCGCATCGCTCGCAAAACCGGTCGATTACGGCACCGGCCTGATCGTCAGCCCCGACGGCCATATCATTACCGACCGCCGCGTCGCCGAGAACTGCAACGTCATCGCCGTGGACGGCTTGGGCAATGCCGAGCGCATCGCGGTCGATCGCACGAATGGGCTGGCGCTGCTTCGCGTCTACGGCAAGCGCGATCTCGCGACGGCTGCGATGTCGGGAAATGCGTCCGGCGATTTCACGCTGGTCGGCATTCCCGATCCCCACATCCAGGGCGGCGGCAAAAAACCTGCCGAAGTGAAAGCCCAGCTTGGCGACGGCAATGCGATCCGGCTGCGCGAATCCGTGCCGCTCGGCGGTTTTTCCGGCGCCGCGGCGCTCGACGACAAAGGCCGCGTGCTCGGCATGATGGAGACGCGTAACGCGCAGCTCGCAAGCGCGGAGGGCAGCCTTCCGCCGGTGCGGCTCGTCCCCGCCGCTGCGATCAGTGATTTTCTTGCCAGATACAATGTCGCCGCCGCGACAGGCACAGGCGACGCGCGCGCCGCCGTCGTGCGCGTCATCTGCGTGCGGCCGAAATGATTTCCGAAAATCGTGAACGAGGAATGCCATGACCGCTGACATGAAGGGCCAGCTGCGCCCGACGCTCTATCGCTTCAAGCTCGGCGATTTCGAGGTGATGACCATTCTCGACAGCTTCGCCGTGCGCGACGGGCTCGGCAGCGTGCATGCCGGCGGCTCAAAGCCGGGCGAGATCGAGGAGCTGGCGAAGAAGAACAACATCGATCCGAGCAAGTTCGAGCATCCGTTCGTGCCGGTGCTGGTCAATACCGGCAAGCAGGTGATCCTGTTCGATACCGGCAACGGCACGCTGGCCAAGGACAATGAGGCGCTGAAGGGCCGCGTGCCCGACGGCCATCTGGTCGAGCGCATGGGCCAGGCCGGCTACAAGCCGGAGGACGTCGACATCGTCGCCATCACCCACTGCCACCCCGACCACATCGGCGGCAACTTCACCGGCGGCAAGCCGACGTTTCCGAACGCGCGCTACGTGATCGCCGCCGCCGAGTTCGACTACTGGAAGAAGGGCGAAGGCATCAGCGAGGCGCGCAAGCCGACCAAATTCCAGTTCGACAAGATCATGGCGCCGCTGGCCGACAAGTGCACCTTCCTCAAGGGCGGCGACGAGGTCGTCTCAGGCGTTCGCGCGGTCGATTGCTCGGGACATTCGGCCGGGCTCACCGGCTTCCAGATCGAGAGCGGCGGCAAGAGCGTTCTGCTTGTTCGCCGATTCATTCCTGCACTACGTCTGCGGCATTCAGCGCCCGGACTGGACCATCGGCTTCGACGACGACCAGCAGAAGGCCGTCGCCAACCGCAAGAAAATGCTGGCGATGCTCTCCGCCGAGAAGCTGATGGCGATCGGCTTCCACATGCCGTTCCCCTCGATCGGCTGGATCGACAAGATGACCGACGGCGGCCACCGCTGGGTGGCGGCGAGCTATCAGATGAATGTGTGAGCCGCGCCGCGGCTCACTTGTTCTTGAAGTCCGGCCTTCCGCTTGTCGATGAAGGCCTTCATGCCTTCCTTCTGATCTTGCGTCGCGAACAGCGAGTGGAAGACGCGGCGCTCGAAGCGGATGCCCTCGGCGAGCGGCACCTCGAACGAGCGCAGGATCGCCTCCTTCGCCAGCAGCACTGACGGCAGCGACATCGAGGCGATGGTCTCGGCGAGCTTCATCGCCTCGTCCATCAGGCTCGCCAGCGGCACCACCCGCGACACCAGATTGGCGCGCTCGGCCTCGGTCGCATCCATCATGCGGCCGGTCAGGTTCATCTCCATCGATTTCGACTTGCCGACCGCGCGGGTGAGCCGCTGCGTGCCGCCGATGCCGGCAATGACGCCGAGCTTGATCTCCGGCTGGCCGAACTTGGCGTTGTCCGCCGCGATGATGATGTCGCACATCATGGCGAGCTCGCAGCCGCCGCCGAGCGCAAAGCCCGCGACGGCGGCGATCACCGGCTTGCGCGCCTTCGCCGCCTCGTCCCAGTCGCCGGCGAAATTGCCCATCAGCGCTTCGTTGTAGGTCTTGTCCGCCATCTCCTTGATGTCGGCGCCGGCGGCGAACGCCTTCTCGCTGCCGGTGATGATCATGCAGTGAATGCCGTCATCGGCGTCGAACTTGCGGATCGCCTCGCACAGCTCGGTCTTCAGCGCCGCGTTGAGCGCATTGAGCGCGTTCGGCCGGTTCAGCCGGATGATGCCGACCTTGCCCTTGGTTTCGACGATGATGTTCTCGTAAGCCATGCAGTCCTTCCTTATTCGAGCCGCGCGCCCGAGCGCGCGACCACGTCCTTCCACTTCGCGTTATCGTTCTTGATCAGCCTGGCGTAATCCTCCGGCGTGCCGCCGACCGCTTCATCGCCGGTCAGCTTGAACTGCGCAACCACGGGCGGCGATTTGAGCGCGTCGTTCACCGCCTTGTTGAGCTTGTCGACGATGTCGCGCGGCGTTTTTGCCGGCGCGACCACGCCGAGCCAGGTCGTCGCCAGATATCCCGGCACACCGGCTTCGCTCAAGGGTCGGCATATCCGGAAACGCCGCCGAGCGCTTGGCGTACCGCTCACGCCGATCGCCTTTGACCCGGCCCTCGCGCACATGCGGCGCGATCGATTGCAGGCCCTCGAACATGAGGTCGACGTGGCCGGCGATGAGATCGTTCACCGCACCTGAGCCGCCGCGATAAGGCACATGGGTGATCTTCACGTCGGCCATGTATTTGAACAGCTCGCCGCCGACATGACCGGGCGAACCTGTCGCCGATGACGCGTTGGATAGCTTGCCTGGATTCTGCCTTGGCGTAGTCGATCATCTCCTTGACGGAGTTGAGCGGCGATTTCGGCGACACGGCGAGGATCATGAAAGCGCGTTCGACACCTGCGCGACCGGCTGGAAGTCCTTCTCGATGTCGTAGGGAAGCTTCGCAACCATGTGCGGCGCGATCGCCAGCCCGCCGATCAGGCCCATGCCGATCGTGTAGCCGTCCGGCGGCGCCTTCGCGATGGCATCAAGGCCGACGATGAAGGCAGCACCCGGCTTGTTCTCAATGACGATCTGCTGGCCGAGCGTCTTGCTCATCTCGGCGGCGATCAGCCGTGAATAGAGATCGGTGTTGCTGCCCGCCGCCTGCGGCACGATGAAACGGATCGCCTTGTCGGGATATTGTGCGGCGGCCGGCGATACCAACGCCGTCGCGAAAATCGCACAAAGAAGAAACCTGCGCATATCGCCTCCCCCTTGTCTGTCGCCTTTTCGGCTTGGGGATATGAAAGCAAGTTGCGGACGCCCGGACACAAGGGGTGGGCGTCGATCACTTCTGGCACCGTGGGCACCAGAACGTGGAGCGCCCATTCTGCGTGAACCGCTTCACTTTGCCGCCGCACTTGTTGGGACAGGGCTTTCCCTCGCGGTCATAGACCAGGAAATTGTGCTGGAAGTCGCCGAGCGAGCCGTCGGCGCGGCGATGATCCCGCAATGACGAGCCGCCCGCCTTGATGGCGTCGTTGAGCACGGCCTTGATGGCGTCCACCAGCTTGCGCGCCCGCTCGTTCGGCCGGCCCTGCCGGTCGGCAATGGTCGAGGCCATCCGCTTGGGCGAAAGCCGGGACCGGAACAACGCCTCGCAGGCGTAAATATTGCCGATGCCGGCGACCACCGTCTGGTCGAGCAACGCCGCTTTCAGCGACGTCTTTTTGCCCGCGCAGGCCGCCGCCAGCATCTCGGCATCGAACGCATTGCCGAGCGGCTCCGGCCCGATCCAGCGCAGCAGCGGCTCTTCGTCGATCTTGCTGCGCGGCACGATCTTCATCATGCCGAAACGGCGCGGATCGTTGAACGTCACCACCGAGCCGTTCGACATGGTGAAGACGACGTGGTCGTGCTTCTCGAGCTTGCCCTTTTCGAAGTGATAGCTGCCGGGCTGCAGCTCCTTGCCGCGGTCTTTGACGACGCGGAACGAGCCCGACATGCCGAGATGCATCAGCAGCACGTCGCCGGACGACACATCGACGGTGAGATATTTGGCGCGCCGGCCGACGCCCTCGACCTTCTGGCCTTCGAGCCGCTTGATGAAGTCCTTCGGGAACGGCCAGCGCAAATCCTTGCGGCGGGTCTCGACCTTCTTGAACCGCGCGCCTTCCATGGCCGGCGCGAGGCCGCGACGCACGGTCTCAACTTCGGGCAGTTCGGGCACGCATACTCCGTGTCATTCCGGGACGTTGAACGGTTTCTAGCGTCCCACAGTCGCTCGCGCTATGGTCCTGCCGCCAAAGGACTTTTCAGTATGCCGCGTAGTGGCGACCGCACCCATTTCGGCTTCCAGGACATCCCGCTCGCCGACAAGCAGGCGCGGGTCGACGACGTCTTCCATTCGGTCGCGCGCCGCTACGACCTGATGAACGACCTGATGTCCGGCGGCCTGCATCGCGCGTGGAAAGACGCGCTGGTCACCGCGGTCAATCCGCCCAAATCCGGCCCTTGAAATGCCGGCGCGCTTTTCGCTGCTGGATCTGGCCGGCGGCACCGGCGACATCGCGATGCGGGTGGTCGAGGCGGGCGGAGCGGGCACGCGGGCGATCGTCTGTGACATCAACGAAGAGATGATGAGTGTCGGCCGCGAGCGGGTGGCCGAGCGCGGCCACGATGGCGCGATCGAGTTCAAGCAGGGCAATGCGGAAGCGCTGCCGTTTCCCGACAAGAGCTTCGATGTTGTGACGATCGCGTTCGGCATCCGCAACGTGCCGCGCATCGATGTGGCGCTTGACCGAATGCTTCCGCGTCCTGAAAACAGGCGGCCGGTTTCTTTGCCTGGAATTCTCGTCGGTCGATGTGCCCGGCCTCGATGCGCTGTACGAGCTCTATTCGTTCAACGTCATTCCGGCGATCGGCCAGGCCGTCACCGGCGACCGCGAGGCCTACCAGTATCTCGTGGAATCGATCCGCAAATTTCCCAAGCCCAAGCAATTCGCCGCCATGATCGAGGCGGCCGGCTTCCGCCGCGCCTCTTTCACCCCGATGACCGGCGGCGTGGTGGCGCTGCATTCCGGCTGGCGCCTGTGATTTCAGGCTTCACCCACCTCATTCATCTCGCTCGCGCGGGCTTTGTGTTCGCGCGCGAAGGCGTATTGGCGTTGGTCGACACGCGGCCGCTGCCATTGTCGGCGCGCACGCTGATCGCGCTCGGCAGGCTGATCGAGCGGCCCAGCGCGAAGGACGGCACCGGCCGGCTCTCTGCCGCGCTGACGCGGCTCGGACCTACCTACGTCAAGCTCGGGCAGTTCCTGGCGACGCGGCCTGACGTGGTCGGCGCCGCGCTCGCGCGCGACCTCGAAACGCTGCAAGACAAGATGGCGCCGTTTTCGCAAGCCGAAGCCGAAGCGATGGTCGTGCTGGCGCTCGGCAAGCCTCTGAGCGAGGTGTTTTCAAGCTTCGGCCCGCCGGTCGCCGCGGCATCGATCGCGCAAGTGCACAAGGCCGAAGCTGCTTATGCGGACGGCACCAAGCCGGTCGCGGTGAAGGTGCTGCGCCCCGGCGTCGAGCGCCAGCTGCGCTCCGAGCTGGATTCTTTCTTTTACGCGGCACGCAAAGCCGAAGCCCGCTCGCTCGAGGCACAGCGGCTGCGGCTGGTCGAAGTCGTCACCACGCTTGCGCGCTCGGTCGCGATCGAGATGGACTTCCGTCTCGAAGCGGCGGCGCTCTCCGAGATGCGGGAGAACACCCGCGAGGATGCCGACTTCTACATTCCGTCGGTCGATTGGGATCGCACTGCGCGTGACGTGCTCACGCTCGAATGGGTCGACGGCACGCGGCTGAACGACCAGGCCGGACTCATCGCGGCCGGCCACGACCTGCCCGACCTCGGCCGCAAGGTGATCCAGAGTTTTCTGCGCCACGCGTTGCGCGACGGCTTCTTTCATGCCGACATGCACCCGGGCAATCTGTTCGTCGATGCCGAGGGACGGCTGGTCGCCGTGGACTTCGGCATCATGGGCCGGCTCGGCCCGAAGGAGCGGCGCTTCCTCGCCGAGATCCTGTACGGCTTCATCACGCGGGATTATCGCCGCGTCGCCGAGGTGCATTTCGATGCCGGCTACGTGCCGCGGCACCACTCGGTCGAAAACTTCGCGCAGGCGATCCGCGCGATCGGCGAGCCGATCCACAGCCGCAGCGCCGAGGACATCTCGATGGCGAAGCTCTTGCAGCTTCTGTTCGAGGTGACCGGCCTGTTCGACATGCGCACCCGGCCGGAGCTGTTGCTGCTGCAAAAGACCATGGTCGTGGTCGAGGGCGTCGGCCGCAACCTCGATCCGCGGCTCAACATGTGGAAGACCGCCGAGCCGGTGGTGCGCGAGTGGATCGAGCGCAATCTCGGCCCGGTCGGCCGGATCGAGGAGGCGGCGGGCGGCGCCAGCGAGCTCGGGCGCTTCCTCGGCCAGGTGCCGGCCCTGCTCACCCGCGCGGTCAATCTGGCCGACCAGCTCGATGCCATCACCCGCAACGGGCTCGTCCTGGCGCCGGAGACGATCGCCGCGCTGACCCGCGAGCAGGACCGGCTGGAGCGCTGGAAAGTCGCGGCTTTCTGGGTGATCGCGGCTCTGCTGGCCTGGCTGATTTTCCTGGTGGTTTGATCTTCTCAGCGTGCATCGGCCAATACCATGTCGGCGCCCTTCTCGCCGATCATGATCGCCGCCGCATTCGTGTTGCCTGACACCAGCGACGGCATGATCGACGCGTCGATCACCCGCAACCGTTCCATGCCGCGGACCCGCAGTCTTTCGTCAACGACGGCGTCTGCATCCTGACCCATGCGGCACGTGCCAACCGGATGATAAACGGTCGAACCGCGGCGACGGATATGATCCAGCAACGCGTCTTCGCTCGTTGCCGCAAGGCCCGGCTCGATCTCTTCAGAAATATGCTGTGCAAATGCGGGCGCGCTAACGATCCGGCGCATCGCCTTGAATCCCGCAACCATCGTGTCGCGATCTTTCTGCGAGGACAGATAATTCGGATCGATCGCAGGCGGCTGCGTGGGATCGGCCGATCGGATGCGGACATGACCGCGACTTTCCGGCCGCAACAATGTGCATAAGGTCGTTACCGCGGAGAAGGGATGCAATCCCTCGCCCCATGCCTTCACGGAAAACAGCATCAATGAGCATTGCACGTCCGGCGTTGCCGCTGTCGGCAGAGCACGCAGGAAGCAACCGGCGGCGAGTGCTGGAATTGCGAAATAGCCTCGCCGGAAGAATGCATAGCGAAATAGTGCCGCCGCGCCGCGATGCCACTGTCTCACCGCGTCATTGAGCGAAAGGGGCGCCTTCAGACGCGAGCACCAGCCGCGCGAAATAATGATCGCTGAGGTTATCACCAACGGCCGGACGATCGGCGATGACCTCAATGCCATGTTGCTTCAGGAGCGTGGCAGGCCCAATTCCCGAGAGCTGCAAGAGCTGGGGTGAATTAAATGAGCCAGCCGAGACGATGACTTCGCGACCGGCATGCGCTCGTTGCGTTCTGTTGCCAACGCGATACTCAACCCCGATCGCACGGCGGCCGTCGAACAGAACCCGCGTTGTCAAAGCATCGGCAACAACGTTGAGATTGGCACGTGCGCGGGCGGGTCTGAGGTAGGCGGTGTTCGCCGAGGAGCGCGCGCCGTTGCGCATCGTCGTCTGATAGAAGCCGACGCCTTCCTGCTGCGCTCCGTTGAAATCGTCGTTGCGTGGATGGCCACATTGCTGGGCGGCTTCGACGTAAGCTCGCGCCAGTGGGTGGCTGTCGCGCAAGTCGGAAACGCCAAGCGGGCCTCCGCTGCCGTGGAATTCGATCCGGCCCACGCTCATTGTCTTCCGCCTTGCGGAAGTATGGCAGCACGTCGTCGTAGCTCCAGCCGACATTGCCGAGCTGCCGCCAATGGTCGAAGTCTTCAGCCTGGCCGCGGATATAGATGAGGCCGTTGATCGCGCTCGATCCGCCGAGCACTTTGCCGCGCGGCGCGATGACGTTGCGGCCCTCGCACTCGCGCTGCGGCTCGGTCTGGTAACACCAGTTGAAGCGGCGGTCGGTGAACAGCCGCCCATAACCGAGCGGAACGCGCAGCCATGGATTGTTGCTGTCGGGGCCGGCCTCCAGCAGCAGCACGGAGTATCGGCCGGAAGCGGTCAGACGGTTGGCCAATACGCAGCCGGCGCTGCCGGCGCCGACGACGATAAAATCGTAACCTCTGGCGAAGCTCGATTTTCTTGTGATTGCATTGATTGCATTGCAATCAATTGCTAGTGTCAGGCATGGCTTCGCTCACGGTACGCCAGATCGACGAGCAATTGAAACGGCGGCTGCGGCTGCGCGCCGCCAAGAACGGCCGCTCGATGGAAGACGAGGTGCGTACGCTACTGCGCGAGGCGGCGGACGGGCCGACCCGCAGGAGCACCGATGAGACCGCAGTGCGGACGCCGGCGCCACGTGCCATCCCCGGCCGGCGTCAAACGCGTCCTGCTCATCATCGGCGGCGGCATCGCCGCCTATAAATCGCTCGACCTGATCCGCCGGCTCAAGGAGCGCAACGTCCATGTCCGCGTGATCCTGACCAAGGCGGCGCAGCAATTCGTCACGCCGCTCTCGGCCGGCGCTCTGGTCGGCGAGCGCGTGTTCACCGATCTGTTCGACCAGGACTCCGAGTTCGACATCGGCCACATCCGTCTCGCGCGCGAGACCGATCTGATCGTCGTCGCGCCGGCGACGGCGGACCTGATCGCGAAGATGGCGAACGGCCTTGCCGATGATCTCGCCAGCGCCGTGCTGCTGGCGACGCATGCGAAGATTTTGCTGGCGCCGGCGATGAACCCGCAGATGTGGGCGGCGAAGGCGACGCAGCGCAACCTCGCGCAACTCGCCGCGGACGGCATCGACACTGTCGGTCCCAACGAAGGCGAGATGGCGGAGGCGAACGAGCGCGGCTTGGGCCGCATGGCCGAGCCGCTGGAGATCGCAGCCGCTGCGGAAAAATTACTCGAAGCCGCAAGGCCCGCTCACCGGCAAGCGCGTGCTGATCACGTCGGGACCGACCCACGAGCCGATCGATCCGGTGCGCTACATCGCCAACCGCTCGTCGGGCAAGCAGGGCCATGCGATCGCCGCGGCGGCCGCGGCAGCCGGCGCGGATGTGACGCTGGTCAGCGGACCGGTAAATGTGCCCGATCCACAAGGGGTTTCTGTCATCCACGTCGAAAGCGCGCGCGACATGCTGGCCGCGGTCGAGAAAGCATTGCCGGCCGATGTCGCGATTTTCGCCGCCGCGGTTGCCGACTGGCGCGTCGCCAATGCCGGCAAGGAAAAGATCAAGAAGGCGCCGGGCGCGCGCACGCCGGAATTGTCGCTGACCGAGAATCCCGGACATTCTTGCGACGGTGGCGCATCGCAAGAGCAACCGGCCAAAGCTTGTGATCGGCTTCGCGGCGGAAACGCAGAACGTGCTCGGCAATGCGAGAGCGAAGCTCGCGGCGAAAGGCTGCGACTGGATCGTCGCCAATGACGTGTCGCCGCAGACCGGCATCATGGGCGGCGACCGCAATACGGTGACGCTGGTGACCGAGGACGGCGCCGAGAATTGGCCGCCGCAATCCAAAGAGGATGTCGCGCGCATGCTGGTTGCGCGGATCGCGGACACGCTCAAATGACCGACGTTCAGATCACCCGTCTGCCGCATGGCAAGGATCTGCCGCTGCCCGCCTATCAGAGCGAGCTCGCCGCCGGCATGGACCTGTTGGCGGCGGTTGCCGAGCCGGTGACGCTTCGCTCCCGGCAAGCGCGCCCTGATCCCGACCGGCATCGCGATCGCGCTCCCGGCCGGCTTCGAGGCGCAGGTGCGGCCGCGCTCCGGCCTCGCCGCCAAGCATGGCGTCACCGTGCTCAACACGCCCGGCACGATCGATGCCGATTACCGCGGCGAGGTGCAGGTGATCCTGATCAATCTGGGCGAGGCGGCGGTCGTGATCGAGCGCGGCATGCGGATCGCCCAGATGGTCATCGCCCCTGTTTCACGCGCCGAACTGCGTGAGGTGGATGCGCTTTCCGCAACGGGCCGCGGCAGTGGCGGCTTCGGCTCCACGGGCGGCCACCGGCTAGCGCGGCTCGCCGCGCGATTCAGCCCGATTTTCCTAGCGTTTTAGCGTTTCCGTTCACGGTCTGGACTCTTTCAGCGCGAGTCCTCGCGGGGGTAAAGTCGTGCGATTCGCGGAGCGCGTGGCGGACGCGTTCGGCGCCCAGGGGCAAGAGCCGAAATGCCGGAGACAATCCGGGCGGAGAACGAGAGGCTGCGTTCTCGTCCGAGGCGAGGCGGATTCCTCGCCTCGATCCTTGCTGCATCGCTGACCGGCTGGGCCGAGGCCGCCCAGGCGCAGGATCTCGGCAAGCATCGTCGAAAACTCGCTTGCCGCCCTTGCCAGCCTGACCGGGCAGGAAATTACCGGCCTCACACTCACGCTGGCGCTGCTCGGCGTCGCCGTGGTGACCGGCATTGCTCTGGTGCGCACACGCAGACATGCCGCTCAGATTGAAGCATCGGCCCAAGAGGGCGCTGCCGCCTTGCGCGCCGAGCTCGAGCGCCTGAAGACGCTGCTGCTTCTCCGAGCCGCAAGCCTTATTGGTTTGGCACAGCGGCAGCGACACGCCGGAGCTCACCGGCGAGGCCGGCGCAGTTTTTCCAGGCGCGACACCGGAAGATTTGCTCGCCTTCGAGCGCTGGCTTGAGCCGACGATCGCCCAGGACCTCGCCGACTCTGTCAGCGTGCTGCGTAACGAGGGCCGCGGTTTCCTCATGAACCTGGAAACCCGCAGCGGAACGCCGATCGAAGCGCAAGGCCGCGTGGTCGGCGGTCGCGCCGTGCTGCGGCTGCGCGAGGTCAGCGGCAGCAAGGCCGATCTCGCCGAGCTGACCATGCGGTACCAGAATTTGTTCGGCACCGCCGAGATGCTGCGCGACCTCGTGGACGCCCTGCCCTCGCCGATCTGGATGCGCGATTCCGACGGGCTGCTCACCTTCGTCAACAGCGCCTATGTGCGCGCGGTCGAGGCGAAGGATGCGAGCGAAGCGGTCGAGAACGGCGTCGAGATGTTCGACCGCGCCGCGCGTGCGGAAGTCGCTCAATCCCTGGCCAAGAGCGGCTTTGCCGGCCGTCTTCCGGCGATCGCCGCGGGACAACGCCGCCTGTTCGACGTGGTCGATATGCCGAGCAGGCGCGGCAGCGCCGGCATTGCCATCGATGCGACCGAGGCGGCGGCGATGCGCAGCGAGCTCGGCCGCATGACCGAGGCGAACCGGCGTATCCTCGATCAGCTCGGCACTGCCGTCGTCGCCTTCAACGCCGACCAGAAGCTCTCGTTCTACAACGCGGCCTATCGCGGGCTTTGGGAGCTCGACGCCGAGTTTTCTCGACCAGTCGCCGAGCGACAGCGCGGTGCTCGATCGCCTCCGCGCGACCAACAAGCTGCCGGAGCAGCAGAACTTCCGGCTGTGGAAAGCGCAGTTGCATGAGGCGTACCGCGCGGTCGAGCCGAGAGAGCAGATGTGGCACCTGCTCGACGGACGCACGCTGCGCGTCGTCATCGTGCCAAATCCCGAAGGCGGCATCACCTATCTGTTTGACGACGTCACCGAGCGGCTGCAGCTCCACCGCAATTACGACGCGCTGATCAAGGTGCAGAGCGAGACGCTCGATCACCTCTCGGAGGCGGTCGCGGTGTTCGCATCGGACGGCCGCATCCGCCTGCACAATCCGACCTTCCAGAGAATGTGGAAGCTGACGCCGGAGGCGCTTGTCACAGCGTCCGCACATCGAGGCCGTCACGGCCTGGTGCCAGGCCCTGCATGACGACAACAATGTTTGGCGGACGCTGCGCGGAGCGGTGACGGCGATCGACAATCGCGAGCCGACCGGCTCACGCATCGAGCGCCGCGATGGCGTGGTGATCGACTGCGCCACCGTGCCGCTGCCCGACGGCGCCACCATGGTGACCTTCAAGGACATCACCGACACGGTGAATGTCGAGCGGGCGCTGCGCGAGCGCAACGAGGCGCTGGAAACCGCCGACGAGATCAAGGTCGATTTCGTGCAGCACGTCTCCTACGAACTGCGCTCGCCGCTCACCAACATCATCGGCTTTGCCGAGCTGCTGAACGATGCCGCTATCGGGGCGCTGAATACCAAGCAGCGCGAGTACCTGTCCTACATCACCAAATCGACCAGCTCGCTGCTCGCCATCATCAACAACATTCTCGATCTCGCCACCATCGATGCCGGCGCGATGACGCTCAATCTCGGCCAGGTCGACATTCGCGCGGCCGTGATCGAAGCCGCCGAGGGCATTCAGGACCGGCTGGCGAAGGACAACCTCAAGCTCGTCATCGACGTCTCGCCGGACATTGGTGGCTTCACCGCTGACGGCGCGCGCGTGCGGCAGGTGCTGTTCAACCTGCTATCCAATGCGGCCGGATTCTCCCCGCCCAATGAAGCGATCCGCCTCAGCGCCGTGCGGCGCGCGGACGCCGTCATTTTCACCGTCGCGGATCACGGCCCCGGAATCCCCGAAGACGCCCAGGATCGCGTGTTCGAATGGTTCGAGACGCATTCGCAAGGCTCGCAACACCGCGGGCCCGGGCTTGGGCTTTCGCTGGTGCGCTCCTTCGTCGAGCTGCATGGCGGCAAGGTGCTGCTCGATTCCATCCCGGGGCGCGGCACCACGGTCACCTGCATCTTCCCGCTGGAGCGGGCGGCCGCGCCGGTCGGCGCGAGAACGGCCGCGTGACGCGCCCTTCTTACGCCACGGGACGCGCACTATAAGCCTCCGGACTCAACGGACGATCTGATGTTGGCGACCAATTTCAGCGCGAGCTTCAATGCCTCACTAGCCGACGAAGCCGCGACCCGCGGGCTTGCGATCGATCTTGCCGGCATCCTTGAGCCGGGCGATCTCGTGACATTGTCGGGCGATCTCGGCGCCGGGAAAACCGCGTTCGCGCGCGCGCTGATCCGCCATCTGGCCGGCAGCGAGCACCTCGAAGTCGCGAGCCCGTCCTTCAATCTGATGCAGAGCTACGAGCTGCCGCGGTTTCCGGTGGTGCATGGCGATCTCTATCGGCTCACGAGCGCTTCCGATCTCATCGAGCTCGGATTCGAGGACCTGCCGACCAATGCGGTGACGCTGCTCGAATGGCCCGATCGCGCCGCCGGCCTGTTGCCGTCCGACCGCTTCGATGTCTCGCTCTCACTGTCGCCCTCGCACGGCGACAGTTTTCGTCACGCACGAGTCAGTGGTTATGGCCGCTGTGCGCTGCGAGTTCGAGCGCATCGCGGCGGTGCGGCGCTTTCTCGAAGCAAGCGGCTGTGCACAGGCGCGGCGTGAGAGGCTCGCCGGAGATGCTTCGACCCGCTCATACGAGCGGCTCAGCAAGGATGGCCGGACTGTTCTGCTGATGAACTCGCCGCGGCGGGCCGATGGTCCGCCGGTGCGCGATGGGAAATCTTACAGCGCGGTCGCGCACCTCGCCGAGGACATCAGCCCCTATCTCGCGCTGGGCCGGGCGCTGCGAGAGCGCGGCTTTTCCGCGCCGCAGATTTTTGCGGCCGATCGCGAGGCGGGCTTTGCCATCGTCGAGGACTTCGGCAATGAGTTCATCGCCGCGAACGCGGCACCCGTCGAAGAGCGATATGAGGCCGCGATCGACGTCCTGCTTGCGCTGCACCGGCTGACGCTGCCCGGACAAATCCCTGTGGCGCCGGGGGTCGACCATGCGCTTCCGCGTTACGACCTCGGAGCCTTGCTGATCGAGGCAGAGCTGTTGCCGGACTGGTTTCTGCCCCGCCTGCAAGTGCGGCTTCCTTCTCAATCCCGCGCCCAGTACGTTTCTTTGTGGCGCGAGGCTCTCGGCCCTGCGCTGAACGCTCCCGCCACCTGGCTGCTGAGGGATTTCCACTCGCCGAACCTGATGTGGCTTCCGGATCGTTCCGGCATTGCAGCGCGTCGGCCTGCTGGATTTCCAGGACGCCATCATCGGGCCCGGCGCTTATGATGTTGCATCGCTGTTGCAAGATGCCCGCGTCGACGTGCCGGAAATGATGGAGCTTTCGCTGCTCAGCCGCTACACGCGGGCGCGGCTCAACGATCCCGGCTTCGATGCAGCTGAATTCGCGCGCCTTTACGCGACCATGGGCGCACAGCGCGCCTCCAAGATCCTCGGCATTTTCGCGCGGCTCGATAAGCGCGACGGCAAGCCGCAATATCTGCGTCACATGCCGCGGGTATGGACCTATCTCCAGCGCTCGCTGGCGCATCCCGCGCTTGCTGCTTTGCGCGCCTGGTACGCTGCGCACGTACCGGCGCTGAAATCGATCTGATGGCCGCGAAACAATCTCCACGCACTGCAATGGTGCTGGCTGCCGGGCTCGGCACCCGGATGAAGCCGCTCACCGACAATATCCCGAAGCCGCTGGTCGCGGTGGCCGGCAAGCCGCTGCTCGATCATGTGCTCGACCGGCTTGCCGAGGCGGGTGTCGAAACCGCGGTGGTCAACATCCATCACCTCGGCGAGATGATCGAGAAGCACGTCGCCGGGCGCGAGCGGCCGCGCATTATTATCTCGGACGAACGCGGCGCCTTGCTCGGCACCGGCGGCGGCGTGGTCAAGGCGCTGCCGAATCTGGGCGGCGCGCCGTTCTTTCACGTCAATGCGGACACGATCTGGATCGACGGCGTGCAGCCGAATCTCGAGCGGCTGGCAGAAGCGTTCGACCCAAGCACGATGGACGCGCTCCTCCTGCTGGCGCCGACCACAGGCAGCCTCGGCTATAGCGGCCGCGGCGACTTCGCCATGGCTCCGGACGGCCGGCTGACGCGCCGCGGCCAGCAGGACACCGCGCCCTTTGTGTATGCCGGCGCGGCGATCCTCTCGCCTGCCATGTTCCGCGGCGCGCCGGACGGCGAATTTTCCCTGACCACATTGTTCGAGCGCGCCGCCGCGGCCGGCCGGCTGCATGGCCTTCGCCTCGACGGATTGTGGATGCATGTCGGCACCGTGGAGGCGATCGAAGCCGCGCAGGCCGCAATCAAGGCCCGCACGCAATAGCTTTGCCCGCGCGCAAAGCGTGTATGATTCCCGGCGATGACTCCGCGCGTTTTCAATATTCCGGCGTCGGCGCCGTTCCTGCCCGTGCTGGTTCGCGCCCTGATTGAGGGCAAGCTGATCCCGGGCTTTCCGGGCTCGGATGATCCGCTCGCGCTGGCGCAGCTGACGCTTTACCTGCCGACCCGGCGCGCCGTGAAGCTCGCGCGCGAGACGTTTCTTGGCTGCATCGGCCGCGACGCCGCGATCCTGCCGCGCATCGTCGCGATCGGCGATATCGACGAGGACGAGCTGATCTTCGCGCAGGCCGCGACCGGCGAGCTCGCCGAAGCCGCGCTCACGCTGCCGCAAACCCTCGATCCGCTGGAGCGCAAGCTGCTGCTGGCGCAGCTCGTCGTCACCTGGGCGTCGTCGCGCGATCTGCATGGCGCGGCCGGCACGCCGCTGGTTGCCAACACGCCGAGCGCGGCGCTGTTGCTGGCAGACGATCTCGCCCGCCTGATCGACGACATGACGACGCGCGGCGTCGGCTGGGACAAGCTCGACGAGCTGGTGCCGGAGCAGTTCGACACGTTCTGGCAGCTGTCGTTGCGGCTTCTTACGGTGCTGCGGGACTACTGGCCGCGCGTCCTGGACGAGCGCGGCGTGATCGAGGCGGCGGAACGGCGCGATCTCCTCATCAAGGCGGAAACGCAGCGGCTCACGCGCAGCAACGCGCCCGTCATCGTCGCGGGCTCGACCGGCTCGATGCCGTCAACGGCCGAGCTGCATCGCAACCGTCGCCCGCTTGCCGCATGGCGCGGTCGTGCTGCCCGGCCTGGACACCGACGCTCGACGATCCATCGTGGGAGATGCTGGCGGGCGACGAGAAAGCATCTCTGCACGACGGCGGCATGCCCGCATTCAACCACCCGCAATATGCGATGCAGGGTTTGCTCAGAAAGATCGGCATTGCTCGCACGGATGTGCAGGCGCTGGCGCCGCCGGGCGACCGCGAGGCTTTTTTGTCCGAAGCGCTGCGGCCCGCCGCGACGACCGAGCATTGGCCGGCGCGGCGCAAGGACAAGGCGTTCGCCGCCGCGACCGGCCGCGCCCTCGACGGCATTGCCGTCATCGAAGCCGGCAATTCCGAGGAAGAAGCGCTGGCGGTCGCGGTCGCCCTGCGCGAGGCGGACGAACAGCAGAAATCCGCGGCGCTGATCACGCCCGGACCGCGCGCTGGCGCGGCGCGTCGTCGCCGCGCTCGAGCGCTGGAATGTCGCCGTCAACGATTCCGCCGGCGACGCGCTCGCCGACACGCCGGCCGGGGTGTTTGCGCGCCTGGTCGCCGACGTCGGCCTTGGCGGCGCCGAGCCGGTGCCGCTGCTTGCCATGCTCAAGCATCCGCTGTTCGGCGATGCCGAAGCGCCGCGCCATCGCGGCGCTGGAGCGCGCGGTGCTGCGCGGGCCGCGGCCGCGCCGAGGCATCGCCGGTCTCGCCCACGCTTTGGCGACCTATCGGACCGGTCAGCCAGACCTGCGCGACAGCGATCCGCGCAAGTTCGTCTCGCCGGCCGATCTCGACGCGGCGGATGCACTGGTGGCCCGGCTCGCCGCCGCGTTCGATCCGCTGGAGCGGAGCGGCGCACGGCTGACGCTGAGCGAACTGGCGAAACGTCACGCTGCTTGCATCGAGGCGCTGAGTGCGGGCGCTGCATTCGCCAATGCCGACGGCAAGCAGCTTCGCGCGACATTCGACGCACTGATCGACACGCCCGCCGCGGCGGGGCTCGAATTGCGTCCGGCCGACTACGGAGATTTCTTCCACGCCGCAGTGGCGGGCCGCATCGTGCGGCTGCGTGAGCGGCCCGGCGTCAATATCCGCATTCTCGGCCCGCTGGAAGCGCGCCTGCAGGACATGGACCGCGTCGTGCTCGGCGGCCTCAACGAAGGCTCCTGGCCGCCCGGAAACCCGCACCGATCCGTGGCTGATCCGTCCGATGCGGCTGCAACTCGGCCTCGATCTTCCGGAGCGGCGCGTCGGCCTTGCCGCGCACGACTTCGCCCAGGCGCTCGGCGCCAAAGAGGTGATCCTCACGCGCGCCGCCAAAGTCGGCGGCGCGCCGATGGTGGCATCGCGCTTCGTTCAGCGCATCGCGGCGCTCGCCGGCGAAGACCACTGGAAAGAGCGATGAAAGCGCGTGGCGAGCAATATCTCGGCTGGGCGCACGACCCTCGATCGCGCCGGCGTCAGGCCGCAGCCCGCCCCGCGGCCGCAGCCGGAGCCTCCGCCGGAAGCGCGGCCCAAACGGCTATTCAGCGTCACCGAGATCGAAGACTGGCTGCGCGACCCCTACACGATCTACGCCAAACATGTGCTGCGGCTGCTCCCGCTCGAAGCGGTCGACACGCCGCCCGGCGCCGCCGACCGCGGCAGCGTCATCCATGAAGCGATCGGCGAATTCACCAAGAAATTCGCCGATAACTGCCGGACGATCCCGAGCGTGAGCTTGCTGGCGCTCGGCGAAACGAGCTTCGCGCCGCTCGAAGGACTACCCGGAAGCACAGGCGTTCTGGTGGCCGCGCTTCCAGCGCATTGCGGGCTGGTTCACTGGCATGGGAGCGCGAGCGGCGGCCGACGCTCGACCAGCGATCCATGGCGAAATTTCCGGACAAACTGGCGATCCCGCTCGGCGACGCCGAATTCACCCTCACGGCGCGCGCCGACCGCATCGAGCGGCGGCACGACGGCAGCTACGCCATTGTCGACTACAAGACCGGGCAACCGCCGACCGAGCCGGCAGGTCCGCGAGCGGACATGTCGCCGCAACTGACGCTGGAAACGGCGCGATCCTACGCGGTGGCGGCTTTGCCGAACGGGCATTCCGGCGGGCTCGATCGCCGAAATCACCTACGTGCGGCTGAAGGGCGGCGAGCCGGCGGGCGAACGCAAGACCATCGAGTTCAAGGATGGCACACCCGACGATCATGCCGACAAGGCGCTGCACGCGACTCACCGGGGTCGCGCGCGTTTCTTGTCGACGGCGAGCCTTATCGCTCGCTGGTCCATCCGATGTGGAAGACGCATTACGGCGACTACGACCACCTCGCGCGCGTGAAGGAGTGGGCGGCTTCGGGCGGCGAGAGCGAGGACGAAATTCCAGGTGGGCAGTCATGACGCGCCGCCAAAATCCCGCCGCCGCTGCGAGCCTCGCAAGCCCGCGCCGCCAATCCCGATCGCTCGGTTTTTGTCTCCGCCAATGCCGGCTCCGGCAAAACCTATGTGCTGACGCAGCGCGTCATCAACCTGCTGCTGCAGGGCGTCGATCCGGCGAAGATCCTCTGCATCACCTTACCAAGGCCGCCGCCGCCAACATGGCGAACCGGGTGTTCGACACGCTGGCGCAATGGACTGCGCTCGACGATGCCGCGCTTCGACGAGAGCATCGAGGACACCATCGGCCGGCAAGCCGGCCGCGCGACGCAGCGCACGCTGGCGCGCCGCCTGTTCGCCACCGCGATGGAAACGCCGGGCGGCCTGAAGGTGCAGACCATCCATGCCTTCTGCACGCGGCTGTTGCATCAGTTTCCGTTCGAGGCCGACGTTGCCGGCGCATTTCGAGGTGCTCGACGAAAGCGCGACCGCGCAGCTGCTCGAGCGTCTCACGCTCGAGGTGATGCTGGAGGCGTCGCGCCAGCCCGACGGGCCGCTCGGCCAGGCGCTGGCGACCGCCATCACCGCCGCGGCCGACGTCACCTTCAAGGAGGTGATCGCGGAGACGATCCGCAAGCGCGACACCGTCACCAAATGGGTGAACCGCGCCGGCGGTGTGCCGCAAGCAATCGACGAATTGACCCGCGCGTTTGGGCTTGACGCCGGCGATACGATGGAAACGCTCGAAGCTGAATACTGGTCAGGAACGCTGATCCCGGAAGCCGAGTGGCAAACGCTGGTCGAAGTGCTCGCCGTCAGCGACAAGGCCACCGAGAAAGGCCTGATCGAGCGCATTACGAAGGCGCGCAACGCGCCGGCGGCGGACGCGGCGCAAAGCGTATCGCGACATCTTCTGCACCGACCGAACTGACCCGGCGAAAAAACCTCCTGACCAAGGAAATCGCAAAGGCAAACCCGCAATGGCTCGAGCGTCTGAGCGAGGAGCAGGACCGGGTTTGCGACCTCGTCGCGCGCGAGAATCGCACTGCGGGCCCGCGACCGCACCGCCGCGCTGCTCACGATCGCCTACGCCGTGATCGACAATTATGCGCGGGCGAAAGACGAGCGCGGCCTGCTCGACTATGACGACCTGATCGACAAGACGCTCGCGCTGTTCCGCGACACCTCATCGGCCTGGGTGCACTACAAGCTCGACCTCGGCATCGACCATGTGCTGGTCGACGAGGCGCAGGACACCAGCCCCAAGCAATGGGAGATCATCAAGACCATCGTGTCGGAGTTTCCGCCCGGCGGCTCGCGCGAGAATGTCTGCCGCACCGTGTTCGCGGTCGGCGACGAGAAGCAGTCGATCTTTTCGTTTCAGGGCGCGGTGCCGCTCGCCTTCGCCGACGCCAGCCGGCACTTCGAGCGGCTGTTCACCGACAGCGGGCGCGCAGTTCTACAACGAGAAGCTGCCGTTCTCCTTCCGCTCCAGCCCGTCATCCTCAACGCGGTCGATACGGTGTTCTCGCATGACGGTCGCGTATCGCGGCCTGACCGCCGACCCGGTCAAGACCGTGCACGAGGCCGTGCACGACGAGCTGCCGGGCGAGGTCGAAGTCTGGGACATCGTCGCGCCCGACCCGAAAGACACCAGCAAGGAAGGCTGGGACGCGCCGTTCGACACCGCGAGGGAATCGAGCCCGGCGATCAAGCTGGCGGCCAAGATCGGCCGCACGGTGAGACGCTGGTGCAATGCCGGAACGCGCCCGCGCGACGTGCTCGATCCTGGTGCGCCAGCGCGGCCCGATCTTCGAGGCGGTGATCCGCGCGCTCAAGCATGAGGGCATCGCGGTCGCCGGCGCCGACCGGCTGCGTGCTCACCGAGCACATCGCGGTGATGGACCTGATGGTGCTGGGCGACGCGCTGCTGCTGCCCGACGACGATCTCGCGCTCGCGACCGTGCTCAAGAGCCCGCTGTTTGGCCTGAGCGAAGATGCAGCTTTTTACCCTCGCCTACGGCCGCAAGGGCTCGCTGCGCGGCGCTTTGCGCAAGCGTGCCGGCGAACAGCCGGCGTTTGACGCCGCCAACCGCGCGTTCGACGAGCTCCGCGAGGCGGCGCGCACGATGACGCCGTTTGCGTTCTACGCGCATGTGCTCGGCGCACGGCACGGCCGCAAGAAGATTCTGGCCCGGCTCGGCGTCGAAGCCATCGACCCGCTCGACGAATTCCTCAACCTCGCGCTCGACTATGAGCGCGCGCGAAACGCCGTCGCTGCAGGGCTTCCTGCACTGGATTCGCGTGGCGCAGAGCGAAGTGAAGCGCGACATGGAGATGGAGCGCGACGAGGTGCGGGTGATGACCGTGCACGGCGCCAAGGGCCTCGAAGCGAAGAATGTCATTCTGATCGACGCCACCACCGTGCCGCCGCAAGGCGCCCATCCGCCGCGCCTGCTGACCACGCCGCTCGAACACGCTGCACCCGGAGCGACCGCGCTGATCTGGGCGTGCGCGCAAGGAGCACGATGTCGGCCCGATGGCGGATGCGCGGCCGAGATGATCGGCGAGGCGCTCAACGAATACCGCCGGCTGCTCTATGTCGGCCTGACGCGCGCCGCCGAGCGGCTGGTCGTGTGCGGCGCCAAGGCGTCAACAAGATGCCGGACGGCTGCTGGTACCAGCTGGTGCGGCGACGCGCTCGCGGCCGCATGCGAGCGAAGCCAGCCGACGCCGACGGCGAAAGGTCTGGCGCATCCGCAAAGGCGAGATGCCGATCGCCCAAGGCGCAGCAACAGGAGTTGGCGCTGCCGCCCGCCCCGCCGGCATGGCTCGGCACTCCGGCGCAGAACCGCCGTCGCGCATGCGCGCGTGATCTCGCCATCCGATACCGGCGACGATGAGCCCGCCGCGCTTCGCGGCGCGCGGCGACCGCGAGTGCGGCGCTCCGCCGCGGCAATCTCGTCGCACCGGCTGCTGCAGTCGCTGCCCGATATCCCGCCCGAGCGGCGCGCGATGCGGCGGCCCGCGCATTTTTCGCGCAAGCGAGACCGATGTCACGCCGGAGTCCGGCGAGACGATGGCCAAGCAGGTGATGGCGGTGCTCGGCGACAAGCGTTTCGCGCGAGCTGTTCGCGCCCGGCAGCCGCGCCGAAGTGTCCGATCGCCGGCGACGTCATGCTCAGCGGCGAGCTGCGTACCGTGGCGGGCCATGTCGACCGCCTCGCCGTCACGCGAGACGCGAGGTGCTGATCGGCGACTTCAAGACCAACCGCCCGCCGCCCACGCCGAATCGCCGACGTGCCGCCGGCTTATGTTCGCCAGCTCGCGCTCTACCGCGCCGTGCTGCGAAAACTTTATCCAGACAGGCCGGTGCGGGCCGCGCTCATCTGGACCGAAACCCCTGATTTGATGGAGCTTTCGCGAGAGGTTCTGGATGACGCGTTCGACGCAAGTCACCTCAGCGTGAGCGTGCCTTGACGCTCCGCGATCGCATTCATAGGTTCTGCGCCTTCCATTCGGGCGCTGAGCCGCCCAGAACAATCAGAGGTCAATCCCATGGCGGTCGGCAAAGTGTCGGACGCGAGCTTTGAAGCGATGTCTTGAAATCGGCCGACGCCGGTGGTGGTGGATTTCTGGGCGGAATGGTGCGGCCCCTGCCGCATGATCGCGCCGGCGCTGGAAGAGATCGCCGGCGAGCTGGGCGACAAGGTCAAGATCGTCAAGCTCAATGTCGACGAGAACCCGAACACCGCCGCGAAATACGGCATCATGTCGATCCCGACCCTGATGCTGTTCAAGAACGGCGAGATCGCCTCGCGCCAGGTCGGCGCCGCGCCGAAGCAGAAGCTGCAGCAGTGGATTATCCGGCGCGGTCTGAACCGTCGCCGCATAAATAGTTTTCGAAACGGCCGGCACAATGCCGGCCGTTTGCGTTAGTGAGGCGCATGTCCCTCGCCCTGCGCCAGCCCTTCGCGCCGATGGAGGCCCTGTCCGTGGACGAAGTCCCGGACGGCAAGGACTGGCAATACGAGCCGAAGTGGGACGGCTTCCGCTGCCTCGTCTTCCGCGACGGCGGCAAGCGATCGAGCTGCAATCGAAATCCGGCCAGCCGCTGACGCGCTATTTTCCCGAGCTGGTCGAGGCAGTCGCGCGGCTCAAAGCCAAGCGCTTTGTGCTCGATGGCGAGATCGTCGTGCCGCAGGGCAAGGCGTTCTCCTTCGACGATCTGCTGCAGCGCATCCATCCGGCCGCGAGCCGCGTGCCAAGCTCGTCGAAGGAAACGCCGGCGCTGCTGATCGTGTTCGATCTGCTGGTCGACGAGAACGGCAAGTCGCTGATCGAAGCTGCCGCTCGAGCGAACGCCGCAAGGGCTCGAAGCGCTTCGCGCAGCAAATATCTGCGCGGCCACAAGACGTATCCGGCTGTCGCCTGCGACGACAAAGATCGCCGACGCCAAGAATGGCTCAAGCAGCGTCGGCGCGACGCTCGACGGCATCATCGCCAAGCGCCGCGACCTGCCCTACCAGTCCGGCAACCGGCTCGGCATGCAGAAGATCAAGAACTTCCGCATCGGCCGACTGCGTGGTGGGCGGCTTCCGCTACAACGAAGGCAAGCCGGTGGTCGGCTCGCTGCTGCTCGGGCTCTACGACGACGAGGGCCTGCTCAACCACGTCGGCTTCACCTCGTCGCTCAAGAGCCGAAGAGAAGGCGGCGCTGACCAGGAAGCTGGAAAAGCTGATCGCGCCGCCCGGCTTCACCGGCGACAAGCCGGGCGGGCCGAGCCGCTGGTCGACCAAGCGCTCGGCCGAATGGCAGCCGCTCAAGCCGAAGCTCGTGGTCGAGGTCTGCTACGACCATTTCACCGGCGGCCGTTTCCGCCACGGCACGCGGCTGCTGCGCTGGCGGCCCGACAAGGCGCCGAAGCAATGCACGATGGATCAGGTGCAGCAGAAGAAGGCGGACCTGATGAAGCTGCTGAAGTGAGGCCTGTCAGGCCGGCAGCGTTCCGTTCTCGCTTCAGCACCTCGCCGGCCAGATAAAGCGAGCCGGTAATCAGAATCCGCGGCGGCGGATCGAGCTCGAGCTTGCGCGACCGCCTCGAGCGCCGCTCGACATCGTCGCGGCTGGTCGCCGACAATCCGACCTCGCGCGCGACTGCCGACAACTCTTCCGCCGCCATGCCCTTTTCCTGATCGGGCACCGGCACCGCGATCATGCGGCGCGCCAGCCCGGCGAAATTGCGCAGGAAGCCCGCGCATTGTCCTTGGTCGCCAGCATGCCGACGATCAACACCAGCGGCCGCGACACGCGCTCCTCCAGATCGGCGAGCGCCGCGGCAATGGCGCGGCCGCCGTCCGGATTGTGCCCGCCGTCGAGCCACAACTCGCTGCCCGGCGGCGCGAGCTCGACCAGCCTGCCCTGGCCAAGCCGCTGCATCCGCGCCGGCCATTCGGCCTTGACCATGCCGGCCTCGAACGCGCCCAGCGGCATTTCAGATCCGGCAATGGCTCGCAGCGTTGCGATCGCCAGCCCGGCATTCTCGAACTGATGCCGGCCGTAAAGCTTTGGCGCCGGCAGATCGAGCAGGCCGTTGTCGTCCTGATAGACCAGCCGCCCGCGCTCCTCGGTGGCGGTCCAGTCTTCGCCGGCAGTCCGCAGCGGCGCCTTCAGCCGCGCCGCCTGCCGCTCGATCACGTCCATTGCGTCGCGATGCTGCGACGAGACAAACGACCGGCACGCCGCGCTTGATGATGCCGGCCTTCTCGCCCGCGATCTGCGGCAGGCTCTCGCCGAGGAAATCGATGTGATCGACCGAAACCGGCGTGATGATCGCTGGCCAGCGGGCCGCTCGACCACATTGGTGGCGTCGAGCCGGCCGCCGAGCCCGACTTCGAGGATCAGCACATCGGCGGGATGCCGGGAAAACAGCAGCAGCGCCGCCGCGGTGGTGATCTCGAACACCGTAATCGCGGCGCCTTCATTGGCCTTTTCGCATTCCTCCAGCGCGCCGATGAACTCCGCGTCGGTCACCAGCCGCCCCTCGCCATGAGCGCCCAAACGAATGCGCTCGTTGAAGCGCACCAGATGCGGCGACGTATAGACGTGCACGCGTCTCCCCGCCGCTTCCAGCATCGCCCGCAGGAACGCGACAGTTGAGCCCTTGCCATTGGTGCCGGCGACATGAATGACCGGCGGCAGCTTGCGCTCGGGATTGCCGAGCGCAGCGAGCAGCCGCTCGATGCGTCCGAGCGACAGATCGATGCGCTTGGGATGCAGCGCGGTCAGCCGCGCCAGAATGGAATCAACCGAATTCATCGCGCCATTACGGCGTCGACGCGTGCGCAGGCGGCGGCAATTGGACCTGTGGAGGCGCTACGGCAATCGCCGGCGCCTTGGTCAGGACCCGGCATAGATTGGACAGGGTCGGCCGCAGCTCGTGCCGGTGCACGACCATGTCGACCATGCCGTGCTGCTTGAGAAATTCGGAGCGCTGGAAGCCTTCCGGCAGTTTCTCGCGGATGGTCTGCTCGATCACGCGCGGTCCGGCAAAGCCGATCAGCGCATTGGGCTCCGCGATCTGCACGTCGCCAAGCATGGCGTAGGAGGCCGTGACGCCGCCGGTCGTCGGGTTCGTGAGCACGACGATGTAGGGCTTGCGCGCTTCGCGCAGCTCGACCACCGCCGCCGTGGTGCGCGGCAATTGCATCAGCGACAGAATGCCTTCCTGCATGCGCGCGCCGCCGGACGCCGCGAACATGATGAAAGGCGTCTTGCGGGTGGCCGCGGTCTCAAGCCCGCAGATCACGGCCTCGCCCGCCGCCATGCCGAGCGAACCGCCCATGAAGTCGAAATCCTGCACCGCCGCCGTGACCGGCAGACCGTCAAGCTTGCCGAAGCCGACCTTCACCGCGTCTGCGAGACTGGTCTTGTTGCGCGCGTCCTTGAGACGGTCGGCATAGCGACGCTCATCGCGGAATTTGAGCGGATCGGCCTGCACCTCGCGGGTCGGGATCTCTTCGTACTCGCCGCCGTCGAACAGCGACTTGAGCCGGGCCGGCGCGCTGATGCGCATGTGGTAGTTCGACGACGGGATGACGAACTGGTTCTGCTCGACGTCCTTGTAGAAGACGAGCTGGCCGGTCTCCGGACATTTGATCCAGAGGTTCTCCGGCGTCTCCCTCCGATTGAGGAAGCTCCGGATCTTCGGCCGAACGACGTTTTCAATCCAGTTCATGACGTTCCCGGTAGCGAAACGATGTGACGCAAAGATAACGCTACGCGTCTGATATGGCTATTCCGCGGCCTGCTTGCGAGCCGCGCGCACGCCTTGCGACAGCGCCGCGACCAGCCCGCTCACAGCGTTAACAGTCTGCTTTCCCGCCTTGCCGTCTTTATCGAGCGTCGCCCGCAACGCATCGACCAGGGCCGAGCCGACCACAACGCCGTCGGCTCCGCGCGCGATCGCCTGGGCCTGCTCGGCGGTTCTCACGCCGAAGCCGACCGCGACCGGCAGCTTGGTGTGACGCTTGATCCGGGCGACCGCCGAACTCACCTTTCCAGCATCGGGCGTGGCAGCGCCGGTGATGCCGGTGATCGACACGTAATAGACGAACCCCGACGTGTTCGCGAGCACGGCCGGCAAGCGCTTGTCGTCGGTGGTCGGCGTCGCCAGCCGGATGAAGTTCAGGCCCGCCTTCAACGCCGGAAGACAAAGCTCTTCGTCTTCCTCCGGCGGCAGATCGACAATGATCAGGCCGTCGACGCCGGCGCTTTTCGCATCGGAGAGAAATTTGTCGACGCCGTAGATGTAGACCGGATTGTAGTAGCCCATCAGCACGATCGGCGTTTCGCTGTCGCCCTTGCGAAATTCTTTCACCAGCGCGAGCGTCTTCTTCAAATCCTGCCCGGCTTTGAGCGCGCGCTGGCCGGCGGCCTGAATGGCCGGACCGTCGGCCATCGGATCGGTGAACGGCATGCCGAGCTCGATCACGTCGGCGCCGGACTTCGGCAGCGCCTTGGTGATCGCAAGCGAGGTCTCGTAGTCGGGATCGCCCGCCATGAGGAATGTCACGAGCGCTGCGCGGCCCTCGTCCTTGAGCGCAGCAAAGCGCTTGTCGATACGCGTCGTCATGTGCCGGGGATAGACATTTCGCGGCCACAGCGGCAACCGGCGATGTTGCGGCTTGTCGCTAGCGGCGCGTTATGATGCGATCCGCTTGCCGGATTTCGAGGGGATCATGGCGATCGAAAAAGCGAGTAATCCTGCGGCGTTTCTTGATTTCGAGCGCGCCGGCTGGAAGCGAAGCATCGCTGCCTATGACCAGGGCTTCGGTGCTGTTTCGCGGCAGACCGTCAGTGCAACACTCGATGCGGCACACCTGGAGCCGGGGATGCGGATCCTCGATGTGTGCTGTGGCCCTGGCATGCTGTCAGCGGGAGCGATCAGCCGGGGTGCCGACGCACTGGGGCTGGATTTTCCAGATGTCGTCGCGTTGGCGCGCAAGCTTGTACCGGCCGGCAATTTTGAAGTCGGCGACGCACAAGCGCTGCCGTTTGCCGAGAACTCGTTCGATGCTGTCGTCTGCGGATATGGCGTTATGCATCTGCCCGATCCGGAGAAAGCGATTGCGTGAAATGCTGCGCGTGGTGCGTCAGGGCCGCCGTGTCGCGATAACAGTTTGGGACAGCCGGGTCCCGAACAACGGGTTCAGCCTCGTCTATGGCGCGGTACGGGCTCACGGAAAGATCGACGTTCCACTGCCGCACGGAGCCGACTTTTTCCAGTTCGGCACTCCCGAAAAGATGCGCGCTGCGCTCAACGAGATCGGTTTCACGAACGTCGAGGCAACCGCGTTTGACCAGAAGTGGCGCGTCAAATCCGCCGCGGACGTTTTCGACGCCATTGCTAACGGCACGGTGCGCGCGCGAGCACTGCTGGAGGCGCAGAGCGAAAGCGCCATGGCCGGTATCCGGCACTGGTTCGAGCAAACGGTCAGCGCAATGGGCAGCGCAGAAAAAGGCTATGAGGTGCCGGTCCCTGCCATTATCGGCAGCGGGGCAAAACCCTAGGACGGCGGCGGAATCCGGCGGCTTCGCGCAATCGCCATGCGCACATTGATGGTGCCGAGGAATATGCCGCCGAACGACATCCAGAAATAGATCCACTCTTTCTTGTCGAGCGGCGGCCCCTCGACGAAAAGTCGAGCCTTGAAAAAGTAGAGAAGGTAGCCGACCGACCAGACGATGAGGATCCAGCCGACGAGCTTCTGGCGATCCATCAGCCCTTGCCTTCGAGATATTGGGCGACCGAATCGAGATCCTTGTCGCCGCGGCCGGAAAGATTGACGACGATCAGGTGATCCTTCGGCTTGTCCGGCGCGATGTCCGGCAAGCGCGCCAGCGCGTGCGCCGATTCAAGCGCCGGAATGATGCCTTCAAGCTTGCTGCACAATTGCAGCGCCGCAACGGCTTCATCGTCCGTCGCGGACAGGAATTTCACCCGGCCGATATCGTTGAGCCAGGCGTGCTCGGGGCCGATGCCCGGATAATCGAGGCCGGCCGAGATCGAATGCGCTTCCTCGATCTGTCCGTCCGGATTCATCAGCAAATACGTGCGGTTGCCGTGCAGGACACCGGGCTTGCCGCCGGCGATCGAAGCCGCGTGCTGCTTGTCGAGCCCATGGCCCGCTGCTTCCACGCCGTAGATCGCGACGCTGCGGTCGTCCAGGAACGGATGAAACAGTCCCATCGCGTTCGAGCCGCCGCCGATGCAGGCGAGCAGCGAGTCGGGCAGCCGGCCTTCCGCTTCCTGCAACTGTTCACGCGTCTCGCGGCCGATCACGCACTGAAAGTCGCGCACCATCGCCGGATAGGGATGCGGCCCCGCCACTGTGCCGATGCAGTAGAACGTGTCGGCGACGTTGGTGACCCAGTCGCGCAGCGCCTCGTTCATCGCATCCTTGAGCGTGTTGGCGCCCGACGTCACCGGCCGCACCTCGGCGCCGAGCATGCGCATGCGCAGCACGTTCGGCCGCTGCCGCTCGACATCGACCGCACCCATGTAAACGATGCACGGCAGGCCGAACTTCGCGCACAACGTCGCTGTCGCAACGCCGTGCATGCCGGCGCCGGTCTCGGCGATGATGCGCGTCTTGCCCATGCGCTTGGCCAGCATGATCTGGCCGAGCACATTGTTCACCTTGTGCGCGCCGGTGTGGTTGAGGTCTTCGCGCTTGAAATAAATCTTGGCGCCCAAACCGGCGGAGCCGGCCTGATTCCTGTAATGCGCGGTCAGCCGCTCGGCAAAATAAAGCGGTGACGGACGGCCGACATAGTGCGCGAGATAGCCATCCATTTCGCGCTGGAAGGCCGGGTCTTTCTTCGCCTCGTTATACGCGCGCTCCAGCTCGAGAATGAGCGGCATCAAGGTTTCGGCGACGAAGCGGCCGCCGTAAATCCCGAAATGCCCGCGCTCGTCAGGACCGGTGCGGAATGAATTTGGTTGCTGCGCCGTCATGACAGCCTGGCAAAAGTCTTCTTGCCGCGCTCGGCTGCGCGCGCAGCGCGGATGAAATCGCGGATCTTGTCAGGGTCCTTCACGCCCGGCGCGCTCTCAACCCCGGACGAGACGTCAACGCCGCGTGCCTTGGTGATCCCGAGCGCTTCAGCAACGTTCGAGGCATCGAGTCCGCCGGACAACATGAAATCGGTCGCCGGATCGACGCTCGTGAGCAAATTCCAGTCGAAGGTTTTCCCTAGTCCGCCGGGACGAGTCGCATCAGGCGCAGGCCTGGCATCGAACATCAGGCGGTCAGCCACCTTCGCAAACATGCGCACCGGTGAAAGATCGTCGCGCTGCGCGACCGGCAAGACCTTCATCACCGGAATACCGAACCGCGAGCGCACCACCGCGACCCGCTCCGGCGTCTCGCTGCCGTGCAATTGCAGCCAATCGGGCTTCAGCGCATCGACGATGCTGTGCAGCGTCTCGTCATTCGCATCGACGCTGAGGGCCACTTTGGCGGCGCGGCCGCCAACCTGGGACGACAGTCGGCGTGCGGCCTCGAGGCCGATATGGCGCGGGCTCGGCGGAAAGAACACGAAGCCGACCAGGTCCGCGCCGGATTCCAGCGCGACTTCAAGAGGTTCCGGCGACTTCAGGCCGCAAATTTTCACCTGCAATGACATGGCGGGGTTCTAGCTGTTTCCCGCCGCGCCCGCAAAGCTAAGTCACGCTACGGGCGGCGGAATCAGCGGCGGCGCGGGCTCGCGCTCGCGGCGCGCGCGGGCGGTGGCTGCGCGGCCACGTCGCGGCGCAATCCGTCAATCTCGCCGTGCAGCGCGGCAACTTCCGCATCGAGCCGGCGCCGCGCGCGGCGGATCCGGCGTTGGCCAAACCAGACGGCGGTGCCGCCGACGATCACGCCGACGATCAGCAGCGCGAACACGACGATGAAGAGCGGCAGGGTCACCGCGTAAGCCGGCGACGTCGACGAGAATGGATCGAATGACAACGTCACCGCCTGCCGGTTCGCGACCGCGAATCCGACCATGATCACCATGAGCGGGATAAGAATTACGGCGGTGACGATCCTGCGGAGCATGTCGCGGTTCTCTCATGGCCGGCGCGCGCCAGCCATCCTCGCTCTATCTTATCCGATGATCTCAAAAACGTAGATGGCCGGGACATAGGCGTCCTTTAGGACGCCGTTCTTCGAACGGCTATGCCCGGCCCAAACTAGATGGCCGGGACAAGCCCGGCCATGGCGAACAGGTCACGAAGAATTTCTAGGACTCGTTGCTCTGCGGTTCCGCCGCGCCATTTTTGTTGAGGCGCTCCCGCATTTCCTTGCCGGTCTTGAAGAACGGCACGCTCTTCTGGTCGACCGAGACGTGCTCCCCGGTACGCGGGTTGCGGCCGGTACGGGCGGGGCGATGCTTGACCGAGAACGCGCCGAAGCCGCGCAGCTCGACCCGGTCGCCCTTGGACATCGCCGCGGTGATCTCGCCCAGGATGGCGTTGACGATGTTCTCAACGTCACGCTGATAGAGGTGCGGATTTTGGGCGGCGATACGCTGAACCAGCTCGGATTTGATCATCTGCTCTCTGGCCGCAACTGACGCTCAGTTCTCAGTCGGAGGGTGCCAAAGCGCCAATAGACCGTCAAGGTTGAGTCTCTCGACCGCGCCGAGCGCCCCCACGTCTCGATGCGCTGCGCAAAACCCGGGAGCCCAACGGTCTCCAGCGTGAACGTCGCCATATGCAGGAAGGACAGGTCGCTGAACCGCGCCGTCAAGGCGACGTCACGCACCGGCGTGGTGGCGGGAATGTTCTTTTCCCTTTGCAGCCATTCTAAAGCAGTCTTTTCGTTGCCGAGGCTGTCGATCAGCTTCAAATTGACGGCTTGACGGCCGGTAAAGACGCGGCCGTCCGCCACACTGTTCAGCAGGCCGTCATCGAGCTTGCGCCGGGACTGCACCAGACCTTTGAACCAGGAGTAGGAGTCCATCACGATCGAGGCGATTGCCGCGCGCGCTTCCGGGCTGGTCGGCTCGAAACCGCTCGGAGCCGCCTTTAGCGGCGACGACCGGATCGACTTCGACCTGGATCCCCACCGTCTTCAGGATGTCGCTGAAATTGGGGTACTGAAACAGCACGCCGATCGAACCGATGATGGACGTATCCAGCGCAATGATGTGATCGGCCGCCATAGCGCGCGATGTATCCGCCGGACGCCGCGAGGCCGTCGACCACGACGACCATCGGCTTTTTCTCCTGCAGCCGCCGTAATGCGTCATAAAGCTGCTCAGAACCCGCGGTGGTTCCGCCGGGGGTGTCGACGCGCACGATCACCGCGCGCGCCGGCGAGTTCGCCAGCCGCTCGAGTGCCTCGACCCGCTCCTGGTTGTTCCTGATCAGGCCCTGCACCTTGATGCGGGCGATGTAGTCGCCTGACGGGCTCAGGCCGGCGCTCGGCAGAGACCTCCAGGCAAATCCGACGATTGCGATAATGGCGATGGCTACCGCGCCGACCCGCCAGAACGTCAGTTTCCGCCGCATCCGGCGGCGATCGACAATCGCGTCAGGGTCCAGAGGCATCGAATCGCTCCGAGCAAATAAAAGAGCCTGCCCCGAGGTTTAACACGGAGCAGGCCCTTTATTGCGACCAAATATTGCGCGTCGATTACCGAATTACTCGGCCTTTTCGGTCTCGCTACCTTCGCGCTGCTTCAACGCAGTGCCGAGAATGTCGCCGAGTGTCGCGCCCGAATCGGACGAGCCGTACTGGGCGATCGCCTCTTTCTCCTCAGCGACTTCCAGCGCCTTGATCGAGACGCCGACCTTGTGGGTCTTGCGGTCGAACTGGGTGACGCGGGCGTCGAACTTCTGCCCGACCTGGAAGCGGTCGGTGCGCTGATCGCCGCGGTCGCGCGCGAGATCGCCGCGCTTGACGTAGGCGGTCAGGTCGGTGCCGGCGATCTTCACTTCGAGGCCGTTTTCCTCGACTTTAGTGACTTCGCAGGTGACGACGTCGCCCTTCTTCATCTCGCCGGCCACGCCTTGCGACATCGGATCGCCGGCAAGCTGCTTCACGCCGAGCGAGATGCGCTCCTTCTCGACGTCGACGTCGAGAACCTGCGCCTTCACCATGTCGCCCTTCTTGTACTCCTCGATCACCTGCTCGCCCGGACGCTTCCAGTCGAGGTCGGACAGGTGGACCATGCCGTCGACGTCGCCGTCGAGGCCGAGGAAGAGACCGAACTCGGTCTTGTTCTTGACCTCGCCTTCCACCACCGAACCCGGCGGATGCTTCTCGACGAAGACCTCCCACGGATTGCGCATGGTCTGCTTGAGGCCGAGCGAGATGCGGCGCTTGACCGAATCGACTTCAAGCACCTGCACTTCGACTTCCTGCGAGGTCGAGACGATCTTGCCGGGGTGCACGTTCTTCTTGGTCCACGACATTTCGGAGACGTGGATCAGGCCTTCGATGCCCGGCCTCCAGCTCCACGAACGCGCCGTAGTCGGTGATGTTGGTGACGCGGCCCTTGAACTTGGCGCCGAGCGGATATTTCGCCTCGATGCCCTGCCACGGATCGTCCTGCAGCTGCTTCATGCCGAGCGAGATGCGGTGCGTCTCGTGGTTGATCTTGATGATCTTCACCTTCACGTGCTGGCCGATGTTGAGCACTTCGGTCGGGTGATTGACGCGGCGCCACGCGATGTCGGTGACGTGCAGCAGGCCGTCGATGCCGCCGAGGTCCACGAACGCGCCGTAATCGGTGATGTTCTTGACCACGCCGTCGATGACCTGACCCTCTTCGAGGTTCTGCACCAGCTCCTGGCGCTGCTCGGCGCGGGTCTCTTCCAGCACGGTGCGGCGCGACACGACGATGTTGCCGCGGCGGCGATCCATCTTGAGGATCTGGAACTGCTGCGGCGAATTCATCAGCGGGGTGACGTCGCGGATCGGGCGGATGTCGACCTGGCGAGCGCGGCAGGAACGCCACGGCGCCGTCGAGATCGACGGTGAAGCCGCCCTTGACCTGATTGAAGATGACGCCCTGGACCTTCTCGTTGTGCGTTGAACGCCTTCTCGAGCTTGCCCCAGCTTTCCTCGCGCCGCGCCTTGTCGCGCGACAGCACTGCTTCGCCGAGCGCGTTCTCGACGCGCTCCAGATAGACCTCGACGGTGTCGCCGATCTTGATCTCGGACTGGCGGCCCGGCGCGGCGAACTCGCGCAGCGCGATGCGGCCTTCGGTCTTGGCGCCGACGTCGATGACGGCCATGTCCTTCTCGATGCCGACGACCTTGCCCTTGACGACGGTCCCCTCGGACGGCGTGCCGCCCTGCGAGAACGACTCTTCGAGCATCTTGGCGAAATCTTCACGCGACGGTGCGCTAGCAGTAGCTGTGGCCATGTAGTCTCCTGAAAGCGGGCGCCGGGGTTTGAATGGCGTTCCGAAGCGCGGGCCAATGGCTTCCGCAAGACCATCAGGCGGCCACCGGAATTCCCGGATGGCCGGCGCTAATACCGTGCGTTCGGAACGATGAGTTCGGATCGGGCTCGCTAAACGGCGAGGCGCGAACGGGGCTTTGTCCTCCAACATCGAGAGGCGGTGATCGCGCTCTCGGCCCGTTCGGGTGGCCTCGACGATGTCGAAAGCAGCCCGGAATTGCGGCGGATATAGCGAAATGGTGCCCTGTGGGCAAGTCGCGCAGCTATTGCCGGCGCGCCCGCTCAATCAGCGCCACAGCGGCTTCAAATGCCGCATCAGCATTGAGTTCGGTGGTGTCGAGCACATGCGCGTCGGCGGCCGGCTTAAACGGGGCAACGTCGCGATTGGCGTCACGCTCGTCCCGTCGCTTGATGTCGGCCAGGGCGGCATCGAAATCGGCGGGTTCGCCGCGGCTTTCGAGCTCACGGCAGCGCCGCCGCGCACGCTGCTCGGCCGATGCGGTCAGAAAGATCTTCACCTGCGCGTCCGGCGCAATCACGGTTCCAATATCGCGGCCATCCAGCACCGCGCCGGGTGGCGCGGCGGCGAAACTTGCGCTGGAAGTCCATCAGTGCAGCCCGGACCTCGGGAACAGCCGAGACGACCGAGGCCGCGCTGCCGAAGCCGGTCGCTCTTGAGCGACGCGTCCTCGATCCATGCGGCCTCGAAGTCTCGCGCCGCGGCGATCGCCGCCGCGCTGTCCTCGGGCTTGCCGCCGGCATCCAGCACGGCCTTGGCGACCGCGCGATAAAGCAGGCCGGTGTCGAGGTGACGGAAGCGATAATGCGCGGCGAGCCGCTTGCCGAGCGTGCCCTTGCCGGAGGCGGCCGGTCCGTCGATGGCAATGATCATGGCCTCCATCAACATCGCCGCCGCAAATGTTGCAAGCCGGCCGCGCTTGATCCACGCGGCGGATTGCGCTATAATGCGCCGCATGTCCGCGCTGAGACCGCCTCGACGTCCTTCGCCCAAGCTTCCTCGCGCATGTGCGCGAAGCATACGGCTTCGATATCGGCTTCGTGCTGTGGGACGGCTCGCGGGTGCCGGCCGACTATCCGGCCAATGCCATTGCGGTGCGGCTCGCCGATGAAGGCGTGGTTGCGGCCCTGATCCGCAAGCCAAAAATCGACACCGCGCTCGACCTCTGGGTCACCGGCCGCATCGACCTGCGTCAACGGCACGGTCTTCGACGCGTTCGCGACCCGGCCGACGGCAGCGCACCCGCGAATTCCGCAAGCGCCTCGACAAGTGGCTAGCGTCAAGCGTGCGCGCGAAAGTTTCTGTCTTCCTGCCGCGCGGCGGGCCCTGGCCGCTGGAGATGACTTCCGCGAAGCGGCAAGCCGATCAGCGAGCAACAAGGACAACATCCAGTACCACTACGACGTCTCCAATGCGTTCTACGCGCTCTTCCTCGATCCGCAGATGGTCTATTCCTGCGCCTACTTCGTCGAGTGGAGCAACGACCTCGCGCAGGCGCAGCGCAACAAGCTGGAGATGATCTGCCGCAAGCTGCGGCTCGCAGCCCGGCGAGCGCCTGCTCGACATCGGCTGCGGCTGGGGCGCGCTGGTCTGCCACGCCGCGCAGAACTACGGCGTGCAGGCGCACGGCGTGACGCTGTCGCAGCAGCAATTCGACTATCGCCAAGGCAAAGGTCGCGCGGCTCGGCCTGCAGGACCAGGTCACGCTCGAGCTGCGCGACTACAACGACGCTCGACGGCCAGTACGACAAGATCGCGTCGATCGGCATGTTCGAGCATGTCGGCATCGCCAATCATCGCACCTATTTCGCGCACCATCCACCGGCTGCTGCGGCCGCGCGGGCTTTACCTGCACCACGCCATCGCGCGGCGCGCCAAGCGCAACACCGACAAGGACTTCATGCGCAAGTCGGCCGAATATGTCGCGCTGACGAGCTACATCTTCCCCGGCGGCGAGCTCGACCACATCGGCATGTCGATCACCAACCTCGAGCGCAACGGCTTCGAGGTGCGCGACGTCGAAGGCTGGCGCGAGCACTACCGCGCGACCTGCAGGCTTGGCACGACCGGCTGCTCGCCAACAAGGACGCGGCGATCGCGCGAAGTCGGCGAGGCGAAATTCCGGATGTGGCTCGCCTATCTCGCCGGCTGCGCGGTCGGCTTCGATTCCGCGACGGTCGGCATTTTCCAGACGCTGGCGGTCAAGCGCGAGCGCGGCTCGACCGGCCTGCCGCCGACCCGCGCCGATCTGTACCGTTAGCTCAGATCGGCGCCGGCGCTTCGCATCAGCTCGGCGAAGCCGGGAAAGCTCGTTGCGATAAACGACGCATCGTCAACGCCAACCGGCTGCTCGCTGCCAAGCCCCATCACCAGAGCGGACATCGCGATGCGATGATCCATGTGCGTCGTCACCTGCCCGCCCCCGGCGGCACGGCCCTTGCCGTTGACGATCAGATCATCGTTCTCGATCTGCACGTCGACGCCGTTGACGCGCAGCATCTCGGCGGTCGCCATCAGCCGGTCGGATTCCTTCACGCGCAGCTCGGACAGGCCGCGCATGATGGTCTGGCCTTGCGCGAAAGCCGCCGCGACGGCGAGGATCGGATATTCGTCGATCATCGCGGGCGCGCGCTCCGGCGGCACTTCGACGCCCTTGAGCGCGCCGGCTTTGATGCGCAGCTCCGCGACCTCCTCGCCGCCATCGCTGTTGACCGCGGCTATTTCGATCGAAGCGCCCATCTCCTTGAGCGTGGTCGAGCAGCCCGGTGCGCAGCGGATTGGTCATCACCGCCTCAAGCACGAGCTCGGAGCCCGGCACGAGCAGCGCCGCCACCAGCGGGAAACGCCGCCGAAGACGGATCGGCCGGCACAAGAACTGCTGCAGGCTCGAGCTCGGGCTGACCCTGCAGAATGATGCGGCGGCCGACATCGTTGGTGCCGATGTGCTTGACCGAAATCCTGGCGCCGAAATGCTTGAGCATCCGCTCGGTGTGATCGCGCGTCGCCTGAGCCTCGATCACCGTGGTCTCGCCGGGCGCCGACAATCCGGCCAGCAGGACAGCCGACTTGAGCTGCGCCGACGGCACCGGCGGCTCGTATTCGATCGGGTAGAGCTCGGATGAGCCCTGGATGGTGATCGGCAGCCGCCCGCCTTCCGCGGCGTCGCGCGTTCTGGCGCCCATTTTCTCCAGCGGATCGAGCACCCGCTTCATCGGCCGGGACCGCAGCGAAGCGTCACCGTCGAGCGTCGCCGTGATCGGCGAGCCGGCGAGCGCGCCGAGCGCCAGCCGGCAACCGGTGCCGGAATTGCCGAAATCGAGCGGAGCCCGGCGGCGAAGTGAAGCCGCCGACCCCGACGCCGCGCACCCGCCAGGTGCCGTCATCGCCGCGAGCGACCTGCGCGCCCAAGGCGCGCATCGCGTCGGCGGTGTGGTGGACGTCCTCGCCTTCCAGCAGGCCGGTAATGGTGGTCTCGCCGACCGTCAGCGCGCCCAGAATGAGCGCCCGATGCGAGATCGATTTATCGCCCGGCACCCGGATCCGGCCGGTCAGCGGGCCGCCTCGCCTCGAGGTCAACGGTTGCGCAGCGTCGGTCATGGGAAATCCCGAAAACGGTCCCTCCTACCAGCACGGCGCGGCGGCGTCATCCGGATCGCCGCGATTTCCGCGCCTTTTCGGCGTGTTCCCGCTATTGACAGCCGCGCAGCAACTAGCCAAGTGAAGCACCGAATTTCCCGGACAAGCTGTAAGGAACCTTTTGAGTGGCTAAACCCGATCTTGGCACCAAGCGCCTTTGCGCCGGTTGCGGGGCGAAGTTCTACGATCTCAACCGCACCCCGATCGTGTGCCCGAAGTGCGAGACCGAATTCGTACCGGTCGTGGTCGCGCCGCGCACGCGGCCCGATACGCCCAAGCCGGTGCCGGTCGCCGAAACCATCGTGCCGGAGACCACCGACGCCGAATTTGTTTCGCTGGAAGATGCCGAGGCGGAGGAGCAAGGCGGCAAGAAGACCGCGCCGCCGGCGCTGACGGCGAGGAAGAAGATGGCGGGGTCGAGGATGCCGCCTTCATCGAGGAGACAGGAGGAAGCCGGCAGCGCCGATGTTTCCGACATCGTCGGCGACGGCGTGGAGAAGGAAGAGGAAAGCTGACGCCGTCAACGGCGATGAATTCACGAGATCGGGGCCATAGCTCAGCTGGGAGAGCGCCTGCATGGCATGCAGGAGGTCGGCGGTTCGATCCCGCCTGGCTCCACCAAATCCGCAAAAGCGTAAGCCGCCTTTAGGGCGGCTTTTTTTATTGCCTGAAGATCGGCCGCGACAATGCGGTGAAGCTATTCCGGCTTAACGCGTGACGACGTGTCCGGCGCTCTTGGCGCGGACCTCGGCCGCCAACGCGGCGGTGCCCCAGATCGGCTTTTCGTCGCCACGGCCCCACGCATACGGGCGATAGAAGTTATGGACGCCGTGGCGCACCAGGCGATGCATGGTGCGCGCCCAGGTCGGGCTCACATAGGTCGCGTGATAGTGCGTCGATTTGCCGACCTCCGGCAGATAGATCTGGCCGTCGAGCGTCTGCCGGGCGATGCGCATCGAGCGGCGCCCATGAGCCGCGATCAGCGATCGCCTTGCTCTTGCCGTCGCAGGCGAACGTGAACTGGCACGCCAGCCGCCGGTGCGCGTTCTGATAAACCACCGAGCAGACATCGTCTGGATAGACACCTGAGAACACGCGGTTGAGCACGACCTGGGCGACCGCCATCTGGCCGCGAACCGGCTCGCTGCGCGCCTCAAAGTAGATCGCATTGGCGAGGCAGCGCTCGGCCTTGGTGTATTCGGCGCCTTTGAGCCCGAGACGGTCGGCCGGCGAGACCGGCGGCGCGGCGGGCGGCATCGGCACGTTCTTGGTCGGAAGGGTGATGCTGCCGGTCAGATCAGGCGTCGAGACCGGGGCCGCCGCTTCTTTTGCAAGCGAGAGCGAGGCAGGCGCCGTTATTGCCGGCACTGGATCGGACGGCAACGGCAGGCTCGCGAGCTTAACCGGCGCTTCGGCTTTTCCAGCCGCAGGCGCCTGGGATTTCATGGTGCCGAGCACGTCGGCTTTCACCGTGCTGGGGACTTCGGTTTTCACCGCGCCGATCGAAGTGCTGGGCAGCGACGCGACTGCGAAGGTCGGCTGCGCCGAGGTCATGGCAAGCTGAAACCGCGTCCTGCGCGCGCACCGCGACGAGATCGTCGATCACGGTCGGCTCTTTCTTGGTGGAGAAGCGGATCACCGTCTGCTGCGGGATCGCCACGCGGATCGATTCCATCGACGGCGCCTTGAACGAGATCGAGCTGATGCCGTTGCGCAGCGTCTCGCCGAAGCTGGCGAGCTTGGCGGGCGCGTCGTGCAGCGCCGCGGTGGCGCCGACGATCGAATGAACACCCATGACGTCGAGCGCGCCGAGCGAAAGCGCCGCGCCTGCAAACACGATGCAGAGACGCTTGCTGGCGACGAACAGCCGTTCGCCGATGGTGGGTCCGGAGTCCTTGTAGAAATCGCGATAGATGTCGCGCGTTAGCACTGGCCGCTCCCCGTTACACGATCGGTTCTTGTTTGATCGAATGCGCGGGATACTAGCGGCGTGAACGAGCGATGGACGGAACGGCCAGAGTTTTTAGAGAATCAAAGCAAACGACGATGCTTAATTTAACCAATTGGGCGAGGCGCGACGCGAACGTTAATTCGCGGATCAGGTGATGCGGTAGCGCGCAACAGCATCCGCCTTCCATCGCATTCCGTTGCCCGGCGTCGCGGGAATGATGGCGTGACCATTTTCGATCACCAGCGGTTCCTCAAGCAGCACGTCAGCCCAGTCGACATATTCGAGGTAATGCGCAGTCGGTGTCGCGGCGAGCAGATGCGCGCTCACCTCCGGGAACAAATGCGACGACATGTGCATACGGTTAACGTCGGCGAGCTTCGCGGCTTCGCGCCATCCGGTGACGCCGCCGATGCGCTCGAGGTCGGGCATCATGTAGTCGGCCGCCTTGGCCTGGAGCGCGAGTTGCATCGCCGCCGGCATTGAGAAGTTCTCGCCGATCTGGATCGGTACACGAAGCTCGCGGGCGAGCCGTGCGGCGCCGACATAGTCATCGTGCCGGATCGGCTCCTCGAGCCAGTAGAGATCGTCCTCGCCTTCGAGCACGCGGCCGCGCCGCAACGCTTCGTCGACCTCGAGCGCCTGGTTGTAATCGACCATCAGCCGGACGTTCGGCCCGATCCGTTTGCGCACGGCGAGGACGGCAGCGAGGTCTTCCTCCAGCGTCGGATAGCCGAGCCGCAGCTTCACGGCGCCGAAGCCGCGCGCCAGTAATTGCTCGGCCTCTGCCGCAAGCGCGCCTTTGTCGGCCATCAGCCCAAGACCACAGCTGTTGTAAGCCAGTATCGGCCGCGGCCGGGCGCCGAGCAACGTCGCGAGCGGCTTGCCGGCGGCGATCGCCGCCGCATCCCACGCCGCCTGATCGAAGCCGGCGATCGCCATGCGAACGATGCCTTGCACGCCGATCAGCTTGAAACGGCTCATCAGTTTGGCGAACAGCGCGGGAGGATCGAGCGGCTGGCCCTTGGTCTGCGCGTCGATCTCGCTCGATCACGTTGACGATGGCGAAGGCTGCGGCCCGCACATAAGCGAACAGGTAGCCGCGGCCGGTGACGCCCTCCTCCGTCTCGAGGTCGACCAGCACCAGCGGCACCTGACGCAGCACGGCGGCGCTGGTGCCGAGCACGAAGTTGAGCGGCACCTCGACCGGCGTGGCACGCACGGCGCGGATGCGAAGCGATGGAAATTCGATATCGGACGGCAAATGTCAGCTCCGCTTTCAGCGCAAATCCAGCATTTCTGCCTATTCTTGAAGCTTTAACCCGCGCTCCCCATATTGGAGGAGACCGGAGGCGAGCGCGAGCCCGTCCACCGGCCGCCGGGGCGCCAGATTGGGCTCCGACAAAGTCGCTTCAAGAGGACTTTGAGCAAGCCATGTCACGCGTACCGTCCCTCTCCAGCCCCTTCCTGCTCGGCTTCGACGAGATTGAGCGCGTGCTCGATCGCGTCACCAAGGGCTCGGACGGCTATCCGCCCTACAACATCGAGCGCGTTGGCCGCGACGGTAACGATCCCGAGCGGCTGCGGATCACGCTGGCGGTTGCCGGCTTCACCCGCGATCAGCTCGACGTGTTCATCGAGGAAAGCCAGTTGGTGATCCGCGGGCGGCAGCAGGACGACAAGAGCCGGCAATATCTCCATCGCGGCATTGCCGCGCGCCAATTCCAGCGCACCTTCGTGCTGGCGGAAGGCATGGAGGTGCTGGGCGCGGACCTCAAGAACGGATTGCTCTCGATCGACCTCGTGCGTCCGGAACCGGAGCGCGTGGTCAAGACCATCGCGATCAAAGAGACCGAGTGACAAGGCGAACAACAGGACTCGACGGCGTCAAAATCGAAACTACATGTCGAGTACCAGGAGTAAGACGATGACAACCGAAAAGAACATCACGGAACGAGACAACATCACGCAGGATGCGCTGGCGCACCTTGGCGACGGCCGCATCGCGTATGTGAAGCAGATCCAGTCGGAGGATGTGCGCAATCTGTTTCCGCAAGCGCCGAATATCGCCCCGGGCGTCAAGCTGTTCGCGCTATGCGCGGCAAACGGCACGCCGATCATGCTGACCGACACGCGGGAAGCCGCTCTGGCCAATGCGTGGAGCCAGGAGCTCGAGGCGGTCAGCGTCCACTAGGCGCGACGCGATCCGAAATTGAAAAGGCGCGGGACGTCGTCCCGCGCCTTTTGCTTTTTGAGGTTTTGACTAAGCCGCGCTCGACGTCGGCGAAATCATCAGCACGGCATAAAGCGCATCGGCATCGCGCGAATCGCGCAGCTTGCGCGCGACGTCCGGGTCGCGCAGCAGGCGCGCCACGCGCGCCAGCGCCTTGAGGTGATCAGCGCCCGCCGTCTCCGGCGCCAGCAGCAGGAAGATAAGATCCACCGGCTGGCCGTCGAGCGAATCGAAATCGATCGGCTTTTCCAGCCGCACAAACATTCCGAACAGGCGATCGAGCTTCGGCAGCTTGCCGTGCGGAATGGCAACGCCATTGCCGACGCCGGTCGAGCCGAGCTTCTCGCGCTGCATCAGCACTTCCAGGATAGCGCGCTCGCTCTGGCCGCTCAGCTTGGCCGCGCGTGCGGCCAGTTCCTGGATCGCCTTCTTCTTGTTGTTCGCCTTGAGCGCCGGGACGACCGCGTTCGGCGCGACAAGATCGGTGAGCGGCATAATCAGTCCAGTGTGAGATAAGGGAACTCAGCGGGCCATATGGGGACGCTGAAGGCGGCGGACCATAGGGAGCGTCCATAAATCCGTCAATGGCGTAGCAACGCCTGAAAATGCAGCAGAATTCATCGACATCGCGCGTAGTGTGCGCCGATCAGAAGCCCGCAGCCGCTTGTTTCTCGCGGCGACGTTGAACCGACGAGGGAATCCGCATCGCTTCGCGATATTTGGCGACGGTGCGGCGCGCGATATCGACGCCGGCATCACGCAACATATCCACAATCGTGTCGTCGGAGAGCACGTTGGCCGCGGATTCGCCGTCGATCAGTTGGCGGATGCGATGACGCACAGCCTCGGCCGAGTGAGCTTCGCCGCCATCCGCCGCCGCGATCGATGACGTGAAGAAATACTTCAGCTCGAAAATGCCGCGCGTCGTCGCCATGTATTTGTTCGCCGTGACACGCGAGACGGTCGACTCGTGCATGCTGATCGCCTCGGCCACGGTCTTCAGGTTGAGCGGCCGCAGATGCTCGACGCCGTGCGCAAAGAATCCATCCTGCTGGCGAACGATCTCGCTCGACACTTTGAGGATGGTCTTGGCGCGCTGATCGAGCGCGCGCACCAGCCAGGTCGCGCTTTGAAAACATTCGGCGAGGTATGATTTGTCCTTGTCCACCCGCGCCGACTTCGACACTTGCGTGTAGTAGCGCTGATTGATCAGCACTTTCGGCAGCGTGTCGGAATTGAGCTCGACCTGCCACGTTCCGTCCGGCGCCGCCTTCACATAAACATCCGGCACGATCGGCTGAACCATCGACGAGCCGAACGCGAGACCCGGCTTCGGATTGAGGTTGCGGATCTCGCCAATCATTTCGGCGAGATCCTCTTCGTCGACGCCGCAGAGCCGCCGCAGCGCCGCCAAATCGGCCTTCGCCAGCAGCGGCAGGTTTTCGACCAGCACCTGCATCGCGGGGTCGAAGCGATTGCGCTCCTTGAGCTGCAAAGCGAGGCACTCGGTCAAATTGCGCGCGAATACGCCCGGCGGATCGAGCGCCTGAAGCCTCTGCAGGACGGCTTCAACGCGAGCCGGCGTAGTGCCAAGCTTCTCGGCGACGGTGTCGAGTTCGCCGGACAAATAGCCCGCCTCATCGACCATATCGATGAGGTACTGCCCGATCATCCGCTCAGCGGGGTCGGGCAAAGCGAGCGCCATCTGCTCGGTGAGATGATCCGCCAGCGTGATCTCGGCAGAAACAAAGGCTTCGAGGTTGTAGCCTTCCGCGCCGTCTGCTGCTGCCGGCGCCCGACCATTCCGAATAGGCCGCGGGCTGCGCCTCAGGCGCCGCCGATTTCTCGCCGCCGCCATCGTCGGGAAAGACATTTTCGAGCTCGGTCCCCATCCCCTGCTCGATCGAGGTACGGCTGGTTTCCAGCGGCGCGCTGGCCCAATCGGACGGATCGGCCTCCGCGGCTTCGATCCTGTCGCCCTCCTCGGAGCCCCTGCTGCTCGCGAGGCCACAGGGCCATCCTCGACGCCGCGCTCCAGCAAGGGATTGCGCTCGAGTTCGCCTTCCACGTAGGCCGCCAGATCGAGGCTCGAGAGCTGCAAAAGCTTGATCGCCTGCAGGAGCTGGGGCGTCAGCACCAGCGCCTGCGACTGGCGCATCTCAAGTCGTTGCGAAAGAGCCATCAAATCCCCGGCAGGGTGGTCTGATTCTTGCTTCTATTATATCAGATCGGCTGTAGCAGCCTGATGGCCGCGCGGAAACGTTAATCCGTGTGCAGATGCTGCCTGTTGTCTGGGCAGCTACAGGCGGAATGCTTACAGACGAAACTCTTCGCCGAGATAGAGCCGCCGGACATCGGGGTTGTTAACGATGTCCTCCGCCCGGCCCTCCATCAGCACCTCACCCGAATAGATGATGTAGGAGCGGTCGGTGAGACCGAGCGTCTCGCGCACATTGTGGTCGGTGATGAGAACGCCGATGCCGCGATTGGTGAGATGGCGAACCAGTTGCTGAATGTCGCCGACCGCGATCGGATCGATGCCGGCAAACGGCTCGTCGAGCAGCATGTAGCTTGGCCGCGTTGCCAGCGCCCGCGCGATCTCAACGCGCCGGCGCTCGCCGCCTGACAGCGCGATCGAGGGCGTCTTGCGCAAGCGCGCGATGTTGAATTCCTCGAGCAATGCAGCGAGATCCGACTCGCGCCGGCGCTTGTCCGGCTCGACCATTTCGAGCACGGCGCGGATGTTGTCTTCGACGTTGAGGCCGCGGAAAATCGACGCTTCCTGCGGCAGATAGCCGACGCCAAGGCGGGCGCGCTGATACATCGGCAGCGGCGTCACATCGTAGCCGTCGAGCTCGATGCGGCCGCGATCGGCGCCGATCAGGCCGGTGATCATGTAGAAAACCGTGGTTTTTCCGGCGCCATTCGGCCCCAGCAAACCCACCGCTTCGCCGCGCCTCACGTAAAGCGTGACGTTTTTCACCACCATGCGCTGGCCGAAGCTTTTTTCCAGGCTGTGCGCGGCAAGATAGCTCTGCCGCGTGGCCGGCCTCGGCTCGCGCTTGCCGCGCATCCTGGGTTTGTCGCGGCTGGATGCGGGGCTGTGCCGGCGGACGCGGCGCAGCGCGCGGCTGATCCGCGCGCTTGACGGCGGAAAATCGTAAGGATGTTCACCCTAAGCGTCCCCTGGATGCGCCGCCCTCACCAGGCGCCGCATGCCCCGCGGGCACCCTAGCCGATTCCCGCCGCTCAATTCGACCCCGGCTTCGGCGCCGGGCGATTTGCGCCGGGCAGGCCCGGCTTTTCACCGGACGGCACGAACAGGCCTTGCACCCGGCCGCTACCGCCCGCGCCCGACTCGATCCGCGAAAAGCCGGTCGACATATCGACCACCAGGCGCTGGCCGCGCAGCACGTTTTGCCCCTGGGTCAACACCACGTTGCCGGTCATCGATGACCATGTTGGTGCCCATATCGAACGTCGCGAGATCGCCGGTCGCGACCTGATCGTTCTGCGTCACGACCACGTCGCCGCGCGCTTCCAGTCGCTTGATGCGCTGCTCGCCCGAGGGGCCGATGCCGGTCGCGGCTTTCGCCGTCTTGGTGTTGTCGACGCCCTGGCTCTCGCCTTCGTAGTGAACAACCAGCGTCTTGGTCTTGAGCGTGGTGTCGCCCTGGATGACCTGCACATTGCCGCTGAAGGTCGCCATCTTCTCCTTATCGCGGACTTCCAGCGACGCCGCGTCGATCTTCACCGGCTGGCCTTTGTTGCGCGAGAAGCCCTGCATCGCATTTGGAGGCCCGCCACTGCCCGGCTTCTGCGCAAGCGCCGGCGCAGGCAGCAGAAGCAACGCGAGAGCAACGATCGCAATCCGCGCCTCATTTCTTTTCTCCGGTGGGCGGATTGATGATCGTCATGGTCACGCCGTCGAACCGCACCAGCCCACCCGATTCCAGAATCTTCATCGAATTGGCGCGCAGTTGACCGGTGGTCGATTCCACCTGAACAGGTTGGTCGGTCACAAGCTGATGCGCGCGAATATCGATGACGGCCTTGTCGAGCATCACCCTGTAACCGCTGGTCGACGTCACCACGATGTCGTTGCCGAGCTCCAGCAATTCTTTCTTGGTGTGGAACGTGCCGGTTGGCGAAACGATTTCAGTCGAGCCGCTATCGCTGGTCTGAAACTTGGCGTGGAGATCGTTGAGCTCGACGACATCCGGACGCGTCAGGTCCTGCGCTGCCGCCTTTGCCGACAATTCATAAGGACGTGAATCGCGCGTAAAGCCGCTGACGCGCGGGCTCTGCATCGTGATCTTCGTTCCCGAGATGACGAGGTCGCCGCCGAGATCGGGAATGCGGAACAGCAGCCGCATCGGATTGAGCCAGGTCCACAGCATGAAGATCCGCCAGCAGCACGATCACGCCGGCGGGCACGGCGATGCGCGCGAAGCGCACCCAGCGGCTGTGACGCCGCGCCGCGCGAAACGCACGCTCGCTGTCGCCGCGCCCCATGGTCCAATAGGCGCGCGCCGTCTCGATGTCAGGTCTTGCTGCCGTCAACTGGCTCATCGCTCAACCGCGTATCGACCTTTTCATGGCTGCCGAATATGGCCCGGACGCGGCAAAACCCGGCACTACGAACCTACAAAGCCGCGCTTCAGGACGAATGCGAAAATATGTCCTGCTCGGCCCAGCCCGAAAGATCGAGCCGGACCCGGTCCGGCAAGAACCGGAAACACGCCTTCGCGAGGTCGTTGCGGCTTTCGCGAAGCAGCATCGCGTCGAGCTTTTCCTTGAGCGCGTGAAGGTGAAGCACGTCGGTCGCCGCGTAGGCGATCTGCGCATCGGTCAGTTCGGCGGCGCCCCAATCGGTGAGTTGCTGCTGCTTGGACAGATCGATGCCCAGCACTTCGCGCGCGAGATCCTTGAGCCCGTGCTTGTCCGTATAGGTGCGCGCCAGTCGCGACGCGATCTTGGTGCAGTAGAGCGGCTCCGGCATGACGCCGAAGCTATGGAAGAGAATGCCGGCGTCGAAACGCGCATAGTGCATGATCTTCAGGATCGACTTGTCGCCGAGCAGCTTCTTGATGTTGGGGGCGTCCTTCTGGCCGGCGGCGATCTGCACCACATCGGCCGAGCCGTCACCCGGCGAAAGCTGCACGACGCAAAGCCGGTCGCGCCGCGGATCGAGCCCCATCGCTTCGGTGTCGATGGCGACGGCGCCTTTGTAGGCCGAGAGATCGGGAAGATCGCCGCGATGCAGGCGAATGGTCATCAAGCCGTCCGTTTCGAGGGCGCTATGCCCAGGCAGAGGATTCGGGCCGCAAATTGCATTATCTGATGAGGTTTGAAAAGCTTTGGCTGAGCGAGCCGGTGACTTAGGCCGCGACGTCCCGCAGGAAGGTATCCACCTGCGTGCGCAGGTCGGCGGCAGCCTCTTCAACGGCAGCCGCAGCGGACAGGACGATTTCCACCGATTGCCGCGATTTCGCGGTCGACGCGGACACCTCGGTCAGCACGCCCACGACGCGCTTCGAGCCGTCCGCGGCTTCCGACACGTTCCGGGAGATTTCCGCGGTCACCGCGCTCTGCTCTTCGACCGACGCGGCGATTTCGGACGACCGCGCATTGATGTCGTCCATGCGATGCGTGATGTTGCCGATCGCTTCGACGGCCTTGGCAACCGAATTCTGCACTTCGGTGATCTGGCTCGAGATGTCCTGCGTCGCCCTTTCGGTTTGAGCGGCCAGGTTCTTCACTTCCGAGGCGACCACGGCAAAGCCGCGGCCGGCCTCCCCGGCTCGCGCCGCTTCGATGGTCGCGTTCAGCGCCAGCAAATTGGTCTGCCCGGCAACGCTGCGGATCAGCTTGACGACGTCGCCGATCCTTTGTGCCGCATGCGAGAGCGCGTTGATGTCCGCATTGGTGGCCTGCGCCTCGTCGGCCGCCAGGCGCACCACCTGCGCGCCTTCGGTCAGCCGCCGGGCGATGACCGAAATCGAGGTCGACAGTTCGTCAACCGCGGCGGCGGCCTGATCGACGTTGAGCAACGCACCGTTCGACGTGCTGACCGCAATTTCCGCGCTTCGTGAGCTCGCGCCGGAAGCGTTCGACAGCTCGGCCGCCATCGATCGCATCTGCGTGGCGCGTTCCGTCACGCTGTGCAGCAGACTCTCGGCGCGAAGACGGAAGGTGGAAATCGCGCCCTCCAGCATCATCCGGCGTTCTTCCTGAAGCTGCAGCGCGGTTTGCTGCTGCTCGCTGGCGCGGCGCTCGGTGACATCTTCATGGATGCCGATCCAGCCACCGCCTTCGACCGGATGATTCATCACCAGCAGATCGCGGCCGCTCTGCAACTTGACGTCATGCGTGGTGCGTGCGCCCCTGGCGAATGGCGGCAACGAATTCTTCCCGGTATATGTCGGGATCGCGACTGAATGTGCCCTTTGCAACGCGCCGCTTGAGCACTTCCGACAAGGTCGAGCCTTTTTTCACATCGTCCGGCGTCAGCTCGTACATCCGATAGTATTGAGTGTTGCAGACGACCAGCCGCTCGTTGGCGTCGAACATGCAAAGGCCTTGCGGCATGCTGTCGGTGGTCATCCGCAACTGGATGATCTCCTGGCGCTGCTCGTGCATGCACCGCGGCGGCGGCGATGCCGGCCGTCAACAAGCCGGCCAGCGTTGCCAGCAATGTCGTGATCGCAATGCGGGACCCGGCGAGCGGCGCAAGCCAGCCTTCAGGCAACAGCGTCATGACGCCGAAGGCGGCGAGAAAACCTGCGATGCCGCTGAGGACGGCGCGTCGTGGTGAGGCCAGATTGAGCATTGAACCCTGCCAGCGGCCCCTTTTGTCGGCTGGCGGGATTACTTAGCCGTTAATGGATTGTTGCACGCTTCGGCAGCGCCGGAATTGCTGTGATTGGTGAGAAGAGACGCGTTCAGGCGAATGGTGCCCAGGAGAGGACTCGAACCTCCACGGTGTTACCCGCTAGTACCTGAAACTAGTGCGTCTACCAATTCCGCCACCTGGGCAAGGTCTCGGACTTGGACGGATAGCTACGAACGAGCCTCCGGTTTGTCAACGAAGCGGCGCGGGCGGCTATACACGGCACGGGCCATGCGTTAATGCCGCTGCGGTTTAAGCCAGAGCGACACGCCGTCATGAGCGTCAAAAGTCCATTCGATACTCTCGTCACCGTTTATGGCGGCTCGGGTTTCCTCGGCCGGGCCGTGGTCCGCGCGCTGGCCAAACGCCATTACCGCATCCGCGTCGCGGTGCGCCGGCCCGAGCTCGCGGGGCATCTCCAGCCGCTCGGCCGCGTCGGCCAGATCCACGCGGTGCAGACCAATATCCGTCACGGCGGATCGGTCGAGTCGGCGGCGCAGGGCGCCGATGTGCTGATCAACCTGGTCGGCATTCTGGCCGAGGGCGGCCGCCAGAAATTCAATGCCGTGCATCGCGACGGCGCCGAGAAGGTCGCGCTCGCGGCCAGTGCCCATGGCGCGCGCGTCGTTCATGTGTCGGCGATCGGCGCCGATGAAAATTCGCCTTCCGGCTACGCGCGCACCAAGGCGGAAGCGGAAATGCTGGTGCGCGCCGCCGTGCCGGACGCGATCATCATGCGGCCCTCGATCATGTTCGGGCCGGAGGACGCGTTCTTCAACCGCTTCGGCGCGATGGCGGTCCTTGCGCCGGCGCTGCCGCTGATCGGCGGCGGCGTGAACCGCATGCAGCCGGTGTTTGTGGGCGACGTGGCGGAAGCAATCGCGCACGCCGTCGATGGCCGCGCGAGCGCCGGCACCACCTACGAGCTCGGCGGCCCGGACATCCTGACCTTCAAGGAGCTGATGGAGTTCATGCTCAAGACCATCGAGCGCAAGCGCTTGCTGTTGCCGCTGCCCTTCCCGCTCGCCAGGCTCATGGCGATGGTGCTGCAATTTGCTGCCGGGCGCGCCGCTGACGCCCGACCAGGTCGAGATGCTCAAGGTCGACAATGTCGTGTCGGAGCAGGCCAAGATCGAACGGCGCACCCTGGACGGCCTTGGCATCACGCCGAAGTCGATCGCCGCGATCGTGCCGACCTATCTGCTGGCGCTTCCGCCGCACCGGCCAGTTCAGGCAGCAGTCGGTCTAGACGGCCTTCTGCAGGAAATAGATCGCGAACAGTCCGGCGCTGCCGACCACGATCCGCCACCAGGCGAACAGCGCGAAGCTGTGGCGCTGCACATATTTGAGCAACGACCTCACCACGATCCAGCCGAAGATGAACGAGCTGATGAAGCCGACCGCGACGAGCGCGAGCAGCTGCCGTCGGCAAGCTCGCTGCGGCTCTTGTAGACCTCCAGGTGAAGGCGCCGACCATGGTCGGCATCGCCAGCCAGAACGAGAATTCCGCCGCCGAGCGGCGGTCAGCGCCGAACAGCATCGCGCCGACGATGGTCGCGCCGGCGCGCGACACGCCGGGGATCATCGACACGCACCTGGAACAGGCCGATGCCGAAATACATCCAGCAACGGAAATTCGGTGGCGTCGTAATGCTTCGCCCGCTCAGCTCAGCCGGTCGACCCACAGCAGCACGAAGCCGCCGAGAATCAGCATGACGCAGACGATCCACACGTCGAACAGCACCGCCTTGATGAAGCCATGAGACAGCGCGCCCATCACCGCCGCCGGCAAGAACGCCAGCAGCACGCCGATCACGAAACGCGCGCGCGGCCCGCTGTCGGTGAAAAAGCCGCGCGCCAGATTCCACAGCCGCGTGAAGTAGATCGACAGCAGCGCAAGGATGGCGCCGAGCTGGATCAGGATCGTGAACGATTTGCCGAAGTCGTCGTCGTCGAAGCCGAAGAATGCTCGATCAGCAGCAGATGCCCGGTCGAGGAGACCGGCAGAAACTCGGTCAGGCCTTCGACCATGCCGAGCAGGGCAGCTTTGAGAAAGTCGAGATGAATTGCCGAGCGCGGCGGCCAGGGCCATGCGTCACCGAAATCGGTTCAAATGTGGGCGAGCAATGGCCCAGAGCGTGCAGCGGTAGCAAATGAAAAACCTGTTGCTCAACATAAGCGCGTTTGCGCGCGATCTTGCCCGACGCTATGCGGACTGCCCAAGTTTGCTCATCCTTTCGGCCGTTCCATAGTGCCAAAGTGATTCTCGCCGGGCCTCATGCTGACCCTGTTCCATCATCCGTTTTGTCCGCTTTCCCGTTTTGTGCGGCTCGCGCTCGGCGAGTACGGCCTGACGGCGCGTCTGGTCGAGGAGCGGTTTTGGGAGCGGCGCGAGGAGTTTCTGACCCTCAATCCGGCTGGCACGACTGCCGGTGCTGATCGATGAAGGCCAGCCGCCCGTTCCCGGCGCTGCGATCATCGCCGAATATATCGACGAGACCCGCGCCGGCAGCCTGCCCGACACCGCCTGATGCCGCGCGATCCCGGCGAGCGCGTCGAGGTGCGCCGCCTGCTCGAGCTGGTTCAACGACAAATTCCATGCCGAAGTCAGCGGCCCGCTGGTCATGGAGCGCATGTTCAAGCGCTATATGACGGCCGAACAGGGCGGCGGCCCGCCCGACACCGACGCCATCCGCGCGGCGCGACCAATATCCGCTATCATCTGGCCTATATCGGCTGGCTGGTGCGCGCGCGCAATTGGCTCGCCGGCGACCGCCTGACCTACGCCGACCTTGCCGCGGCGGCGCATTTGTCCGTGGCTGATTATCTGGGCGACGTGCCGTGGAGCGAAGACGAAGCAGCGAAGAGCTGGTACGCGCGGGTGAAGTCGCGCCCGTCGTTCCGTCCGCTGCTGGCGGACACGATGGCCGGCATCTCGCGCCGGCGAAGACCTACGCCGATCTCGACTTCTGACCGATCCGGCCGCGATCAAGGCCGCGCTGATCGAGACGCGCGCGCGCACGGCTTTTCCATCGTCGGCATCACCAAGCCGGACGCCGTGCCCGAAGCGAAGGAGCGGCTCGAGCGCTTCCTCGCCGACGGCGCGCATGGCGACATGGCCTGGCTCGAGACGACGCCGAGCGGCGCGGCGATCCGCACGATGCGCTGTGGCCGGAGGTGCGCTCCGTCATCATGCTCGGGATGAATTACGGGCCGGACGAAGATCCGCTCGCGATCCTGCGCAGCACGACCGCGGCGCGATTTCGGTCTATGCGCGCGGCGACGACTATCACGAGCTCATCAAGAAGCGGCTCAAGGCGATGGCGCGCTGGCTGATCGCAAACGGCGGGCGGCGACGTGAAGGTGTTCGTCGATACCGCGGCGGTGATGGAGAAGCCGCTCGCGGCCAGCGCCGGGCTCGGCTGGCAGGGCAAGCACACCAATCTGGTCTCGCGCGAGTTCGGCTCGTGGCTGTTTCTCGGCGCGATCTTCACGACGCTCGAACTGCCGACGGACGACGCCGAGCCGAACCATTGCGGCAATTGCCACGCCTGCCTCGACATCTGCCCGACCGCGGCGTTTCCCGCGCCCTACCGGCTCGATGCGCGGCGCTGCATTTCGTATCTGACCATCGAGCACAAAGGCCCGATCCCGCGCGAGCTGCGGCCGCTGATGGGCAACCGCATCTATGGCTGCGACGATTGCCTCGCGGTGTGCCCGTGGAACAAGTTCGCGCAGGCCGGGCGCGAGGCAAAGCTCGCCGCGCGCGAGGCGCTTGCGCGCGCCGAAGCTCGCCGAGCTCGCACGGCTCGATGATGCCGGCTTCCGCGCGCTGTTTTCCAAGATCGCCGGTCAAACGCACCGGCCGCGACCGCTTCGTGCGCAATGTGCTGATCGCGATCGGCAATTCCGGCGATGCATCGCTGGCGCCCGAAGCGCGAGCGTCTGCTCGACGATGCCTCACCGCTGGTGCGCGGCGCGGCGGTGTGGGCGCTGTCCCGGCTGATGCGGAAGAAGAGCTTGCCGCGATGAAGCGAGAGGATGTTGACGTGACGTCAACGAGGAATGGCAGGCCGCGCTCGCATGAAGAAGCCAGTGAAGGCCGACTGGCGCAACGGACACTTGCCAGGGTTCGCAAGATCATCAGGCGGCCGACCCCGCCGCGGTCGAGGACGTGAAGTGGCGAAAGCCGTCCAATCCGGCGGGCGTGCCGGTCTGGGAGCACGACGGCCTCATCTGCACCGGCGAGACCTACAAGGATAAAGTGAAGCTGACCTTCGCCAAGGGCGCGGCGCTGAAAGACCCTGCGGGCCTGTTCAACTCAAGCCTCGACGGCAATGTGCGGCGCGCCATCGATATTCACGAAGGCGACAAGATCAATGAGAAAGCGTTGAAGGCGCTTGTTCGCGAGGCCGTGACGCTGAACACCGCGAAGAAGAAATCGAAGCGTTCATGATGACTGTCGTCCCCGCGAAGGCGGGGACCCAGTAAGGAAAATGCCAGTCGTACGCACCGCTCGTTGACTAATGGATGCCCGCCTCTCGCGGAGCACGACGAGCTTCGGTTAAAACTCCGCCACCGCCGCCAATATCCGCTCGATGTCCTCCGGCCGCGACAGGCGGTGATCGCCGTCCTTGATCAGCGTGAACACCACGTCGTCGGGCGACGAAGCGCGACACCAGCTCGGCCGCGTGCTGCCACGGCACGTCCGGGTCGTTGCACGCCTTGCAGGATGCGCACCGGGCAGCCGGTCTCGATCACGCCGTCCAGGATCAGGTGCTTGCGGCCGTCCTCGATCAGCTTGCGGGTGATCATGTAGGGCTCGTCGGAATATTCCGACGGCCGCGACCACTGGCCCTTGAGCTTGATCTCGCGCTTCACCTCGGCGTCGAACTGCTTCCACATCAGCTCTTCGGTGAAATCGACCGCCGGCGCGATCAGCACCATGCCGGCGATCGGCGGCGCCTCACGCCGCGACTTGCAGCTCGTTCGCCAGCAGCAGCGCGATCCAGCCGCCCATCGAGGAGCCGATCACGACCTGCGGGCCCCTGGCAGCACTGGGTGTAAACCGCGACGCTCTCTTCCAGCCAGCGGCCGATCGTGCCGTCGGTGAAGGCGCCGCCTGATTCGCCGTGGCCGGAATAGTCGAACCGCGTCACCTGCCGGCCGTGTTCCGCCCCCCACTTATCCAGAGCCTCCGCCTTGGTGCCGCGCATGTCGGATTTGAAGCCGCCAAGCCAGACCAGGCCAGGTCCTGAACCCTGCCCTGACCCTGCGTCGCCCTCGCGCTGACGCACGGCGATGGGCCGGGCGGCCTCCCCGATTCCTATCGTCAGTGTTTTCAGGCAAGTATCGTCCATGAGTCGCAAACTGAGTCGCACCTACGCTGCGCCGCAGGTGCGTCCCATCGCCAAACCGCGCCGGCGCCGCCTTCTTCGCCGCAATACGACCTCAAAGGCAAGAGGCTCGCACCCGCGAACGTGGCGCCGGGCCAAGCGCCGGCCACTCTGGTGCGGCCGCCGCGGCAGAAGCCGCGCACTCTGGCCGGCGCGACCATCCTGCAGATCATTCCGGCGCTGGGCGAGGATCCGCTGGCGCATGCGGCGGTCGATACCGCGCTGACGCTCCTGCAATCCGGCGCGCGCGCCATCGTGGCCGGCGACGGCGGCGCGCTGGCGGGCGAGCTGCGCGCCTTCGGCGGCGAATGGATTCCGCTCGCCGAGCGAGAGCCATAACCCGATCACCCTGCGCCGCAATGCGCGCGCGCTGCGCGAGCATCATCACCAGCGAACGGGTCGATATCGTGCATGCGCAATCGGCGGCGGCGGCGTGGAGCGCGCGCAAGGCGACCGCGAAATTGCCGGTGCGGCTCGTCACCTCGTTCGGCGACCGGCTCGACACGCCGTCATGGCTCGGCCGGCATTTCCAGGCGGCGCTCGCGCGCGGCGAGCGCGTGATCGCGCCGTCGAGCTTCGTCGCGCAGGCGATGATCGAGCGCTACAAATTGCGGCCCGAGCGCATCACCGTCATCCCGCGGCGGGTCGACACCGCGCTGTTCAGCCCGGCCGCCGTGAATGTGGAGCGCATCGCCGCGATACGGCGCGCCTGGGGCGTTCTGCCGCAACCAACGCATCGTGCTGGTGCCGGGCCGCATCGCGCCGTGGAACGGGCAGATCGGCGTGATCGACGCGGCGCGGCTCATCGTCGGCAACGGTGGGCGGAACGTGGTGTTCGTGTTTGCCGGCGACGACCGCAGCGAGCCGGGCTACCGCAACGCCATCCTGCATCGCGCGCAAGCGCAAGGCATCGACACGTTGGTGCGGGTGGTCGGCCATGTGCCGCGACATGCCGACCGCGATCGCGGCGGCCGACGTCGTCGTCATTCCGGCGCTGAAGCCGCCGCTCACCGGCCGCGCGGCTGCCGAGGCGCAGGCCATGGGCCGGCCGGTCGTCGTCAATGCCGTCGGCGTCCTGCCGGAGAACGTCATCACGCCGCCGCGCATGGCGGAGGATTTGCGCACCGGCTGGGTGGTGCGGCCCGGACATTCCGGCGATCTCGCCCGCGGCATCGGCGCGGCGCTGTCGCTCGACCGCAAGACCTATGAGGCGATGGGGGCGCGGGCCCGCCAGTTCGCCGAGTTCATGTTCTCCCCGCAAAGCGTCGCGGCCAAGGTGCGCGGCCTTTACACCTCGCTCCTGGCGCGCTGAGCCAGTTGAAACCGCTACAATTTGAAGGAGTTGCCTGTTCTGTCGCGGCTGCGGCATTGCAGGGGCGTTGACTTATCCGCGCCTTGCACCAATGTCTCGGCTGTAAGTCGCAACAATAGAGGAGCCAAAACCATTCGTCGTCCGATGAGGTCTGCGCTGCCCGCCCAGAAGGACGGCCCGCGCGTCAACGAGGAGATCCGCGTCCGAGAGGTTCAGCTGATCGATGCCACCGGCCACAACCATGGCCCCACGCCGATCGAAACCGCGCTGAGCCGGGCGCAGGAGGCCGGGCTCGACCTGGTCGAGATCGCCCCGAATTCAGCGCCCCCCGTCTGCAAGCTGCTGGATTACGGCAAGTACAAATTCCAGGCGCAGAAGAAGGCGGCGGAAGCCCGCAAAAAACAGAAGGTCGTCGAGGTCAAGGAGATCAAGCTCCGGCCGATGATCGACGATCACGACTATCAGGTGAAGATGCGCGCCATGGAGCGCTTCTTCGAGGAAGGCGACAAGGTGAAGATCACCCTGCGCTTCCGCGGCCGCGAAATGGCGCACCAGGAGCTCGGTTACAAATTGCTCAACCGGGTGAAGGAAGACATCAGCAAGATCGCCAAGGTCGAGTCCGAGCCACGCTTCGAAGGCCGCCAGATGGTGATGATGCTGGGGCCGCGCTAAGCGGACAGTCCTGCGAGACGTTAGAAATTGTCAATGGCCGGGACTTTGTCCCGGCCATTTCATTTTAGCGACGCTACCGCTTCTCCGCGGTCCACGTTCCGGCGCAACTGCCCGAACCTGCAACGCCGCGCCAGGTGCCGCTGCCGCTATCGGCGCCGAGCCTGCCGCTGCCGTCGGCGCGCTGGCTGCCCTTGCTGACCGACACCTTCACCGCACCATTCCCGGCCACCGAGCCGGACATGTTGATCGAGGCATCGCCGACATAACGGACCTTGCCGTTGTTGATGGCCACCGAGTAACCATAAGCGCGGTCGCAGTCGCCCTTTTCGGTGACGATCGTGACCCGCCAATTGCCGTCATAGCTCGCACCGAGAGCCGAACCGGCGGACAGTCCGGCCAGGGCCAAGGCGATCAAGATTCTGCGCATCGCACGCCTCCTTTTTGCGCAATAAAAAGCGCGACAGACGCCGATATGTTCCGTCCAGGCCCGAAATGGTTGTCATTCCGGGCCCCCTCTGCCATAAACCGCGCGCCGTCGCCCGGCTAATAGGGCTGCCGTGGCGGCGACATTCGCTCAATTCCGAGCACGCTCCAGCCAGTTTTCGGCCGCGAGCTTTTATGCCGCCGGGGCCTTCGGGTCCGTATGTGCGGCTCTACAGGAGAGCAAAATGCCCAAGCTGAAGACGAAGTCGGGCGCTAAAAAGCGCTTCAAGATTACCGGCACTGGGAAGGTGAAGTACCAGCAGGCCGGCAAACGCCACGGCATGATCAAGCGCACCACCAAGCAGATCCGCGAACATCGCGGCACTGCGGTGCTGTTCAAGACCGACGGCGACAACATCAAGAAGTACTGGCTGCCGAACGGCTGACCGGCAGTTCGCTTCCACCACCAATTTCAGATTTAGAGGAGATCGGCCATGGCACGCGTCAAACGCGGCGTCACGAGTCACGCAAAGCACAAGAAAGTTCTCAAGGCTGCCAAGGGCTATTACGGCCGCCGCAAGAACACGATCCGCATCGCCAAGCAGGCGGTGGAGAAGGCGAACCAGTACGCCTTCCGCGACCGCAAGCGGCGCAAGCGCACCTTCCGCGCGCTGTGGATCCAGCGCATCAACGCCGCGGTGCGTCCGTTCGGGCTCAACTATTCGAAGTTCATCGACGGCCTCGCCAAGTCCGGCCTGACGATCGACCGCAAGGTGCTGTCCGATCTCGCCATCCGCGAGCCGGCGGCATTCGAGGCGATCGTGCAGAAGGCCAAGTCGGCGCTGCCGGCGTAACCACGCTGCGAAATCCGGGACGACCGATGATCGATGCCGCCTACGTCCAGCGGCTGGCTCGTTACAATCGCTGGCAGAACGAGAATCTCTACGATGTTGCCGACCGCCTCTCCGACGAGGAGCGGCGGCGCGACCGTGGCGCGTTCTTCGGCTCGATCCACGGCACGCTGAGCCATCTGCTGTGGGGCGACTGCATGTGGATGAGCCGCTTCAGTGACGTGCCGAAGCCGGCGATCGGCATCCCGGGATCGGACACGCTTTATCCGGACTGGGACGGCCTCAAGCGCGAGCGCAAGCAGATGGACGACGCATCCTCGGCTGGGCGGACGTTATCGACCCGGCGTGGCTCGCCACCGATTACACGTGGTTTTCCAATGCGGCGCAGCGTGAAATGTCCAGGCCGCACTGGGAGGTGGTGGTGCATTTCTTCAATCACCAGACCCATCATCGCGGTCAGGTTCATGCCATGCTGACCCAGGCCGGCGGCAAGCCGGCCGCACCGATCTTTTCCTGCTGCCGGAGTGAGCCGTGGCCGACATCGCCCAGCTTGAACAGAGCTGCTGGGCGCCGTCGAAAGCGCGGCGGACGAAGCCGCGCTCGAAACCGTGCGCGTTTCCGCGCTCGGCAAGAGCGGCTCGGTGTCGGCGCTGCTCAAGACGCTCGGCGCAATGACGCCGGACGAGCGCAAGACCAAAGGCCCGGCGATCAACGGGCTCAAGGACAAGGTCACGCAGGCGATCGCGGCGCGCAAAGACGCGCTGACCAATGCCGCGCTCGATGCGCGCCTCAACAGCGAAAGCATCGACGTCACGCTGCCGCCGCGTGAGGCGCCGGCCGAGCTCGGCCGCGTGCATCCGATCACGCCAGGTGATCGACGAGATCACCGCGATCTTCGCCGACATGGGCTTCGCCGTCGCCGAAGGTCCGGATATCGAGACCGACGACTACAACTTCACCAAGCTCAACTTCCCCGAGGGCCATCCGGCCCGCGACATGCACGACACGTTCTATTTCCCGCCGAAGCCGGACGGTTCGCGCATGCTGCTGCGCACCCACACCTCGCCGGTGCAGGTGCGCACGATGCTGGGCCAGAAGCCGCCGATCCGCGTGATCTGCCCGGGCCGCACTTACCGCAGCGATTCCGACCAGACCCACACGCCGATGTTTCATCAGGTCGAGGGGCTGGTGATCGACAAGTCCTCGCATCTCGGCCACCTGAAATGGATCCTCGAGGAATTCTGCAAGGCGTTCTTCGAGGTCAATCAGGTGAAGATGCGCTTCCGGCCGTCATTCTTCCCGTTCACCGAGCCGTCGATGGAAGTCGACATCCAGTGCAAGCGCGACAAGAACGAAGTGCGCTTCGGCGAAGGCAATGACTGGATGGAGATCCTCGGCTGCGGAATGGTGCACCCGAACGTGCTCCGCAATTGCGGGCTCGATCCCGATGCCGTGCAGGGCTTCGCCTGGGGTCTGGGGATCGACCGCATCGCCATGCTCAAATACGGCATGCCGGACCTGCGGCCGTTCTTCGAGGCCGATGTGCGCTGGCTCAATCACTATGGCTTCCGTCCGCTCGATTTCCCGACGCTTGCCGGAGGGCTGAGCTCGTGAAAAAGCCGAAGGGCAAGCCGCAGCGCGCGGTGACTGAGAAGCGGCAAGGCGCTGCGCCGAAAGCGGCCCACCGTTCTGCGCTCGACCGGATGTTCTTCCGCATCGTGACGTTGGGCTGGGCCAAGGAGCGGGTGGCGGACTACATCGCCCAGGTCACGCGCTACGAAGCCTCGCTGCCGAACAACGCCAACGAAGCGTTCCGGCTGATCGACGCAAAGGCCACCGGCCTCTTGCAGCATGTCTCATTGATGATCGCCGGCCTCGGCCTGGTAGCGCCGCTGGTTGCCGAGAGCCGGTGGAGCTCGGCATCATTGTGACGGAGATCGCCGTCTATCTGCTGCTCTCGATCGGCTGTCTGCGCTGTCTTGCGATCTTCAACTCGCGCGACTTGCGCGGCGACGGCTCCAACCGTGACGAAGTGATCCGCCATGAGCTGATCATCCGCCACGAGCTTTATGCGCTGTGCAATCGTGCGGCGATCATCTTCACGATCCTGGTTTTCGCCATTCTGCCGCTGATGTTCCTGTATCGCCCCGGACACGCGCCATGAAGTTCACGCTGTCCTGGCTGAAGGAGCATCTCGACACCGATGCCTCGCTCGATGAGATCGTCAACAAGCTGACGATGATCGGGCTCGAGGTCGAGAACGTCGATAACCCGGCGGAGAAATTCGCACCCTTCAAGGTCGTCGAAGTCGTCTCCGCCGTGCAGCATCCGAACGCCGATCGCCTGCGCGTCTGCATGGTCAACACCGGCGAAGGCGCGCCGATCCAGGTCGTGTGCGGCGCGCCGAACGCGCGTGCCGGCATGAAGGCGGTGCTCGGCAGGCCCGGCGCCTATATTCCCGGCAAGAAGATCACGCTCGGCGTCGGCAAGATCCGCGACGTCGAAAGCCACGGCATGCTGATCTCCGGCGCCGAGATTGAGTTCTCCGACGACAGCGACGGCATCATCGAGATGCCGGCTGACGCGCCGATCGGCAAGCCATTCGCAGAGGTGCTCGGCCTCAACGATCCGGTGATCGAGATCAACCTCACGCCGAACCGGCCGGACTGCACCGCCGTCAGCGGCATTGCGCGCGACCTTGGCGCCACTTCGCTCGGCACCTTCAAGGACCGGCATCCCAAGCCGGTGCAGGGCAAATTCCCCTGCCCGGTCAAAGTGACGCTCGACTTCGGGAAGACGCCGCCGCTCTGTCCGGCGTTCGGCTTGCGGCTCGTCAAAGGCGTCAAGAACGGCCCCTCGCCCGACTGGCTGCAGAAGCGGCTGGTTGCGATTGGGCTGCGCCCGATCAACACTTTGGTCGATATCACCAACTTCATCACTTACGACCGCGGCCGGCCGCTGCATGTGTTCGACGCCAACAAGGTGCACGGCAATCTCACCGTGCGCCGCGCCACGAACGGCGAGCAGTTGCTGGCGCTCGACGGCAAGACCTACACGCTCGACGAAGCCATTTGCGTGATCGCCGACGAGAAGGGCGTGGAGTTGCTCGCCGGCATCATGGGCGGCGAGGCCTCGGGCTGCGACGAGACCACCACCGATGTGCTGATCGAGTCGGCGCTGTGGGATCCGCTCAACATCGCGCAGACCGGCCGCAAGCTCGGCATCAATTCCGACGCGCGCTACCGCTTCGAGCGCGGGGTCGATCCGGCCTTCATGGTGCCGGGCCTCGAGCTCGCGACCCAGATGGTGCTCGACCTGTGCGGCGGCACGCCGTCCGAGATCGTGGTCGCAGGCGACGTGAAGGTGCCGGAAAAGGTGGTGGACTTCCCGCTGGGCGAGATCACCCGCCTGACCGGCCTCAAGATCACCCAGCCGGAAGCGCGCCGCATCCTGGAGCATCTCGGCTTTTTCGCCGCCGGCGCGGCCGACAAGATGAAGGTCGCGGTGCCGTCCTGGCGGCCCGACGTCGAGGGCAAGGCCGATATTGTTGAGGAAGTCGTGCGCATCGTCGGCGTCGACGAAGTGCCGGCGGCGCCCTTCCCGCGCGGCGACGAGGCGCGCAAGCCGGTGCTCACCTCCGATCCAGAACCGCACCCGCAGGGCCAAGCGCGCGCTTGCCGCGCGCACGATGCACGAGGCGGTGACGTGGTCGTTTGTGTCGAAGAAAGAGGCCGAGCTGTTCGGCGGCGGCGACGCGAGTCTCGCGCTGGCCAACCCGATCGCGGCTGAGCTTTCCGATATGCGGCCGAGCCTTATTCCGGGGCTGGTGACGGCCTCGCAGCGCAATGCCGACCGCGGTTTCGGCGATGTCGGCCTGTTCGAGGTCGGGCAGATCTTCAAGGGCGACAACCCGGAGGATCAGTTCATCGCGGCGACCGGCATCCGCCGCGGCCTGTCGAATCCAAACGAGGTCGGCCGGCACTGGTACGGCAGCGGCCAGGCCGACGCGTTTGACGCCAAGTCCGATGCGTTCGCGGTGCTCGCTGCCGCAGGCGCGCCGATGCAGGCGCTGCAGGTCGTCCCCGGCGGACCGGCGTGGTTTCACCCCGGCCGCAGCGGCACCATCCAGATCGGACCGCAGAACGTGCTCGGCCATTTCGGTGAGCTGCATCCGCGCATGCTCGCGGCGCTCGGCGCCGAGGGACCGATCGCGGCATTCGAGGTGATCCTCGAGAAGATTCCGGAGCCGAAGGCGAAGCCGACCAAGGCAAAGCCGGTGCTCGACCTCTCGCCGTTCCAGCCGGTGACGCGCGATTTCGCGTTCATCGTCGGCCGCGACGTCAAAGCCGGCGACATCGTGCGCGCCGCGCAGAACGTCGACAAGAAGCTGATCACCGCAGTCGATGTGTTCGACGTCTATGAAGGCAAAGGCATCGACCCGGACAAGAAATCGATCGCGATCGCCGTCACCTTGCAGCCGCGCGAAAAGACGATGACCGACGAGGAAATCGAGGCGATGGCGGGCAAGATCGTCGCCGAGGTGACCAAGCGCACCGGCGGCACGCTGCGCGGCTAGGACGGCAGCAGGTCGGCATAGGCCGCGCCGTCGCGCTCAACGATCTCGCCGAGTTTTACGTTGACCGCACGCGTAAACATCGGGCCTGCGCTGACGAAAGTGTGAAACTCGCCGTTCTCGCCGCAGGGATCGACGGCGTCCGGCAGGTCGTTCAGCGATGACGTGTCGAATTCACGGCCGGCGAAGGCGCGCGGAAGTTTCTCAAGATTGACGCTGACGAGATGCGCCCGCATGCCGCCTGCGATCATGTCTCGCGCCAAGGCTGCAGTCGGCCGGCCCCACAGCGGGAAAACCGGTGTTATGCCGGTGCCTGCGAGATTTTTCTCGCGATAGGCGCGAACGTCTTCGAGGAACAGGTCGCCAAAGATCATGTGGGTGATGCCGTCCGCACGCGCCTGCTCAACCGCGGCGGCCATTTCGCGTTCGTAAATTTCATTCGGACACGGATAGGGAATGCGCACCTTGCGCGATGGAAGTCCCGCGGCGGCAAGCTGCGCGTCGAGTAGCTCCTCGCGCACGCCGTGGATGCTGACCCGCGTGAAAGCGCCGGTCACCGTTGTAAGCGCGCCAACGACGTCGTAGCCGCCGTTACGCCGGACTTCATGCAGCGCCCAGGCTGAATCCTTTCCGCTCGACCAGGCGATCAGCGCTTTCGGCTTACTCACGGCGGCGGCGGCGGCGCGGCTGCTCCGGCTCGCGCTTGTCGTCCTTGATGTTGCCGATCAGGCGCAACGCGCCTTCCGCCGCGCGGTTGCCGGATTCCCACGCGCCATTGACCGTGCCCCACAACGTCTCGTGCGACGCCTCGCCGGCAAACCACACCCGGTCGCGCAGCGGCGCCATCAACGTCCGCCGCGCGTCGGAGCGGCCGGGAGCGGCCGCCGAGAATGCGCCACGCACGAACGGATCGACGCTCCAGCGCGCCGCAGCCATGCGCTTGACCTTGTCGCGCGAGCCCGAACCGAACATGCGGTCGAGTGACTCCAGCGCGAAGGCGGTCATCGCGCCTTCGCCTTCCTGGGCGAGATCGCGCGCCAGCGGGCCGCCGACGCTCACCATGCAGAGCGACGTGCCGCCAATATTGGCGAGCACCGCTGCGGTGCGGACGCCTGCCGCTTTTTCGTAGATGAGGTCGTCATTATCGAGCCCGAACGGATTGCCGGGAATTTCCAGCGCGATCTGCTCCAGATGCCCAAGCGAGAGAGCGCCGAACGCCTCGCGATAATTTGCCGGCAGCGGCGGATCGAAGCGTGATCGCATCGCTCGACAGCACGCCGGTCGACGTCGTGATGATGATCGCGCGGGCGCGAAACGTATTGGCGCCGGTATCGACCGACAGCGGCCCGCCCCAGGCGATCCGCTTCACCGGCTGCGACAATTGCACCGGCAGGCCGGCGCCAAGCCGCGCCAGCAAAGTGCCGTAGCCCTCGCGGCAAAACACGTCGCCGCCGCGCTCCGGCGCGCGGGCATAGTCGATCGCAGAGACATCGGCGAGACGCTTGCCGCTGCTGTAGGGCCCCAGCACGAACTCGACCGTGTCCTTCCACTCGCCGAGATCGCGCGGCATGGCGAGCGCGGCGGGCGTGTCGGTGCGCCCGCGGCCGGCTTCGACGATCGCCCGGTTGCTGCGCACCAGCGCTGTGAGGAAATCCTCGACTTCATTTTCACGCGCGCGGCGCGGCGGCACCCGCAGCTTTTCCGCGCGCGGCGCCGGATAAATTCGCAGGTTGGAGCCTTCCGCCAGCTTCACCAGCTCGTTGTTCTGCGGGCGGTGAATCCAGTGCGCGCCGCGGTCGAACGGCACGTCGAAGGTCCTGGTGTCGGTGACGCAACGGCCGCCAATGTGATCGGTGGCCTCGATCACGACGAACCGCACTTTCGCCGCCGCCAGGCGGCGCGCCGCGGCAATTCCGGCCGCACCCGCCCCGACGACGACCACATCGACGTCGCTGGTCGCGGCCCGCGCGCCGATGCGCCGGCGCGGCCATCGCGGCGGCGCCTCCTGCCAAAACTGTGCGGCGCGAAATCGTGTGCATGGTATCCGAAATGTTGACGCGACCGGCGACATTGCCCGAAGCGACGCACGGCGCCGCAAATCTGATGGCTAACGATGCGCTAACGCACGCGGTGGCCGCAGGAACTAAAACCAAATCGCAATCAGTGTGAGCTATGTTCCATGCAAAGAGACGCGCATGCGAACTGCGCGCCGCACGCTGGGGGATGCGACCGGCAATGGGCGTAGTAGTCGAAGGGATTGGGCGGCTGATCGCCCGCTATCTGGAGAAGCCGGAGCCGGGCTACGCGCCGGGCGCGCCGAGCGACGTCGAGACGTTGCGCGCGCTGCTGCAAGCCCGGCGACGTCATTCTGGTCGAGGGCAACAACCACATTGCCGGCGTCATCAAGTATCTGACCCAATCGACCTGGTCGCACGCCGCGCTTTATGTCGGCCCGATCGGCGAGCGCTGCGCCCCGAATGGCGAGCCGCTGGTGCTGGTCGAAGCCAATATTGGCGAGGGCGTCGTTGCCGTGCCGTTGTCAAAATACGCGCACACCCATACGCGCATTTGCCGCCCGGTCGGATTGAGCGAGGAGGATGCCGCGCGGGTCTGCACCTACGCCGCCGAGCGGATCGGCTTTGACTACGACCTCAAGAACATTCTCGATCTTGCGCGCTATCTGTTTCCGATGCCGGTGCCGCAGCGCTGGCGCCGCCGCATGATGACGCTCGGCTCCGGCGACCCGACCCGCATCATCTGCTCGGCGCTGATCGCGCAGGCTTTCGATACCGTGCGCTATCCGATCTTGCCCAAGATCACCCGGGTCGAGAATGAGCAGGCGCGGCAGGAAATCCTCGAGATCCGCCACTCCACGCTCTATGCGCCGCGCGACTTCGACATCTCGCCCTACTTCGCGGTGGTGAAGCCCACCCTGGCTCAAGGCTTCGATTACAAGGCGATGAGCTGGGCCGATCGGGCGGTCGAAGCGCCGCCGCTGGCGCCGGTCGCTGCTCCCGCGGAAGATTTCGTACCAGCGGCCTGATCTTGTTTCGGCGCGCAAGCGCCATATCTAGCGGCCAATGCTCGCCGCCGCCTTCAACGCCCTTCGCGACATGTTCACGCCCCCGCTGCGGCGGGTGCTGCTGAAGTCGATCGGGCTCGCGCTCCTCCTCGTGGTTTTGATCGGCATCGCGTTGCAGCGGCTGTTCTCATGGCTGGCAACCAGCGGAGCCGCGTGGGCGCAGGCCTCTTACGGCGGCATACCGGAGGGCATTTGGACCGCGATGGTCTGGATCGTGTCGATCCTGGCCACGCTCGGCGTCGTGACCGGCGCGATCTTCCTGATGCCGGTGGTCACCGCGTTCGTCGGCAGCTTCTTTGTCGATGAGGTGGCCGATTATGTCGAGCGCGCGAGCTATCCGGCCGACCCGCCCGGCCGCGCCTTGGCGCTGACGCGCGCGTTGATCGAGGGCATCAAGACCGCGCTGCTGGCGCTTATCGTCTATGTGTTCGCCTTGCCGTTCGTGATCTTCGCCGGCATCGGCTTTCTGATTCTGTTTTTTGCCAATGCCTGGCTGCTGAGCCGCGAATATTTCGAGCTCGCGGCGATGCGCTTTCATTCCACGGCCGATGCAAAGGCGCTGCGGCGCCAGCACGCCGGCTACCTGTTTGCGGCCGGGCTGATCATCGCGGCCGTTGTGTCCATTCCCATCGTCAATCTGGCGACGCCGCTATTTGCCATGACGTTCATGGTGCATTTGCACAAGCGTTTGGCTGGGCCGCGCAACGAGCTGATCGAGCCGCGGCGCGCTACTTCGCCCGCAAGTCGATAATGCGCTTGGCCTTGCCGGCCGAGCGCTCGACGCCTCCGGGCTTTACCGTTTTCACTTCTGCCGTCACGCCGATCAGCGCCTTGATCTGATGCGCGAGGCCGCGCGCGCAATCGTCCCATATGCCCTCACCGGTTTCCGGGCGCGCCTCGACCAGCACGGTGATCTCGTCCAACCGCTCGCTGCGCCGCAATTCGATGACGAAGTGCGGCGCCAGCCGGTTGTCGGCGAGAATGACCTCCTCGATCTGGCTCGGAAACACATTGACGCCGCGCACGATGATCATGTCGTCGGAGCGGCCGATCACCTTGTCCATGCGGCGGAAGCTGCGTGACGTGCCGGGCAACAGCCGCGACAGATCGCGGGTGCGATAGCGCACGACCGGCATCGCTTCCTTGGTCAGCGAGGTGAAAACCAGCTCGCCGACTTCGCCGTCGGGCAGCACCTCGCCGGTCTGCGGATCGATCACCTCCGGATAGAAGTGGTCCTCCCAGATCACGCAGCCATCCTTGGTCTCAATCGTCTCGCACGACACGCCCGGGCCGATCACTTCCGACAGGCCGTAATTGTCGAGCGCGTGGCAGTCGAACGCCTCCTCGATCTCCTCGCGCATCGCCTTGGTCCAGGGCTCGGCGCCGCACATCGCGATCTTGATCGACGATTTGCGCGGATCGACGCCCTGGGCACGAAACTCATCGAGAATGGCGAGCAGATAGCTCGGCGTGACAAAAATGATGTCCGGCTTGAAATCGCCGATCAGCTTGACCTGCCGCTCGGTCATTCCGCCCGACACCGGCACGACGGTGAGGCCGAGCCGCTCGGCGCCGTGATGGAAGCCGAGCCCGCCGGTGAAAAGGCCGTAGCCATATGAATTCTGCACCAGCATGCCGGGCCGGCAGCCCGAGGCGCGCATGCTGCGCGCCATGATGTCGGCCCAGGTCTCGACGTCGCCGCGGCTGTAGCCGACCACGGTCGGCTTGCCGGTCGTGCCGGACGAGGCGTGGATGCGCAGGCATTGCTCGCGCGGGATCGCGAACAGGCCGAACGGATAATTGTCGCGCAGGTCCGCTTTGGTGGTGAACGGAAATTTGCGCAGGTCGCCGAGCGTCTTCAGGTGCGTCGGGATGCACGCCCGCCTTGTCGAACGCCTGCTTGTAATGCGCGACGTTCTTGTAAACGTGGGCAAGCGTCGCCTTGAGCCGCTTGAGCTGGAGCGCGGAAATTTCATCGCGCGAGGCGACCTCGATCGGCTCGAAGTCTTCCCGCCGCGGGGTGAGGTCAACGCCTTTGAGCTTCAGTCCCGGCACGCTTCAACTCAGATTTTGCGGTTCGCCGCGTTCCAGTGTTTTTCGAGATTGGCGATCAGCGCCGGCGAGAAGTGGCAGTAGGCCTGCTCGCGGCAATAGACCGCCATGTAGCGGCGGAACAGGTCAAGCGGCTCCTCGCCGACCCGGAAGGCGCGGCGGTTGCTCGCCGCGCTGACCACGCCCGATGAGGTGAAATCGTCGCACACTTTCATGGTGGCCGCTTCCACCTGATCCGGCGGCACGATGGCATCGCAAACCATGCGGCCTTCCGCCGTATCGCAGTCGATGCGCTTGCCCATCATGATCGCCTGCCGCGCGATGCGCGGGCCGACGAAGCGCGGAAAGCGCAGATTGGCGACGCCGGGAATGATGCCTTCCTTGCGCGCCGGCAGCGTCATGTAGGCATCGCTGCCGGCGACGACGTAGTCCATCGCCAGCAGATACTGGCAGCCGCCGCCGATCGCGAACACATCGAGCTGCGCGACCCAGGGCTTTTCGTGGGTGCCGCCCTGCATCTCATCGGGGCTGCGGCCGCCCGGGCGCGCAACGCCGCGCAGCATCTTGTTCACCACGCCCATGTCGCGCGTGATGTACCAGAGGAACGGAATCTTGCCCTTGTAGAGATGGGTGAGATTGATGCCGGCAGAGAAGACATTGCGGCCCTTGTACTTCGGATGATCGACCATGCCGCCGCGCAGCACGCAAATCTCGGTCATCGGGTCGAAGATCGCCATATCCGCGGCGACTTCGGTATCGGCGAGCGTGTCGTCGTCCTCGGCATTGAGGAAGCGTGGATTCTTGATCGTGAGAATTGCGGTCTTGCCGTGCTGCTCCACCTTGGCGGGGCCGAAGTCCATTGAGCCATCGCGAATGTATTTCGCCATCAGCTCGATCGACTTCATCTGCATCATCAGCATCGCATGGCACAGATGCATGCCGTTGCTCTCATTCGCGAGCACATGCGCGAGGAAGATGCCTTGGTCGACTTCGACGCCGTCCTTGTCGCCTTGCATCAGCGCGGATTCGGCATCGACCTGCTTGCGGGTCGGCACCAGACCCGGAACGAGCTTGGCGGCCTCGTAGCAAAGCTCGTCGACGCGCAAGAACTCTTCGTGATCTTTCGTCAGTTTGCGGTAGATCGCATCGCTGTGCTGATCGAGAAAATCTTCGCGTGACCTGCGAAGCCGATGCAGAATGATTTCCGCGGCCAGCCGCTGAGCGTCATTGCGCTGCGGTTTCTTGGGCAACTTGGCAAGAAAGCTCGCGCCATCGCTCCAGAATTTGGAAGCCTCGGCCACGTCGCGCTTGTATTTGCCGGAGAATTTTAAAAGCTTGCCCCAAGCCGCGCCGGCTTTCGGCGAAAGACCGGCATTGGCGAACACGCCGCTGAGCTCGCCGGGATCGGACTTTCTCTTCCTGCTGCCAACCGACCCTTCCATCACGCGCTCCCTACGACGCTTTCTTATCGACCTGCACCAAGGTCTTGCCCGGCCAGCGGCACAGGTCGGCGATGATACATTTTTCGCACAGCGGCCGGCGAGCCACGCAAACATAGCGGCCGTGCAGGATCAGCCAATGGTGCGCATGCAGCTTGTACTGCGGCGGCACCACGGATTCGAGCCGATCCTCGACCTCGCGCGGATCCTTGCCGGGCGCCAGACCGGTGCGATTGCCGACCCGGAAAATATGAGTATCGACCGCGATGGTCGGCTCGCCGAAGGCGATATTCATGCACCACGTTCGCGGTCTTGCGCCCCACGCCGGGCAGCGTCTCCAGCTCTTCACGCGTTCGCGGCACCTTGCCGCCGTGCTCGGCGATCAGCTGCTTCGACAGCCCGATCACGTTCTTGGCCTTGGTGCGATAAAGCCCGATCGTCTTGATCAGGCTGCGCACCTTCGGCAGGCCGAGCTTCGCCATCTTCTCCGGCGTGTCGGCGAGCTTGAACAGCGCGGGCGTCGCCTTGTTGACCCCGGCATCGGTCGCCTGCGCCGACAGCACCACCGCGACCAGCAGCGTGAACGGATTGGTGTGCTGCAGTTCCCCTTTGGGCTCGGGGTTGTGTTCCTTGAAGCGCCTGAATACTTCCGCGATGTCGGCGGGCGGCATTTGCGGAATCTCCGCCGCGGCAGCTTCGATATCGGCTGCCAGTCGCTTTGGCCGCTCTTTGACCTGGCCACGCTTGGCCGGCTTTTTTGCCATGATGCACGCTATACTGGGCCCACGATGCCGGACAACCGCGACGAGCTTGCTCCGATTTTCGAGGCGATGATCACGCCGCATCGCTCGCTGCCGAACGCCGGCTTTCTCGTGCTGATGATCGCGGTCGGCGTGGTGAGCTTCATCGCCGGCATGTTCTTTTTGATCCTCGGCGCCTGGCCGGTGTTCGGCTTCTTCGGTCTCGATGTGTTGCTGATCTACTGGGCGTTCCGGATCAACTACGCGCGCGCCGCCGCCTATGAGCTCGTGCGAGTGACGCCGACCGAGCTGCGCGTCCGCAAAGTGAGCCATCGCGGCCGGGTGCGCGAATGGGTGCTCAATCCGTTATGGGTCAGGCTCGAAAAGCTCAGCCATGAGGAATACGGGGTCGAGCGGCTCTGGCTGGTCTCGCGCGGCAAGCAGCTGCCGATCGGCAGTTTCCTCGGTCCGGACGAAAAGGCTTCATTCGCCAATGCGCTGAACAAAGCGCTTGGCGAAGCCAAGCGGGGCGTCACCCGCACCGTCCTGCCCTGAGGGCAGGAATCGGGTGGTTACGGTTTGGTGGCGCGCCTAGCTTGCGCCTATGACAATGATTGAAACCATGACCGCCTCCGAACCTGGCTCAGAAAACTCACTTTGGCTAAAGGCCTGCCCGACCTGCGCGGCCTCAAGACCGCGTCCGCCGATTACGACATCGTGCGCCGCGCCATCGCGCATTATCGCGGCAATTGGCGCTCCCAGCCCGAGATCGAGACCGTGGCTCATGCCGCCGGCGTGACGCCGACCGAACTGCATCACCTGTTCCGCCGCTGGTGCGGCCTGTCGCCCAAGGCTTTTCTTCAGGCGCTGACGCTGAGCCATGCGCGCGACATGCTGCGTTCGTCGGCCAGCGTGCTCGAGACCGCATACGAGGTCGGCCTGTCCGGCCCCGGCCGGCTGCATGACCTGTTCGTCACCCACGAGGCGATGTCGCCCGGCGAATTCAAGTCGGGCGGAGAAGGCCTGACCATCAGCTACGGCTTTCATCCCTGCCCGTTCGGTACGGCGCTGGTGATGACGACGCCGCGCGGGCTTTGCGGGCTCGGCATGGCCGACCCCGGCAAGGAAGCTTCGGCGCTGCGCGACATGAAATCGCGCTGGCCCAAGGCCACCTTTGTTCAGGATCAGGGCGCCACCGCGCCGGCGGCTCAGCGCATCTTCGACCCGAAGCTGTGGCGCAAGGACCGGCCGCTCCGCATCATCATGATCGGCACCGATTTCGAAGTGCGGGTCTGGGACAAACTTCTGAAAATACCGATGGGCCAAGCCGCGACTTATTCAGGCTTGGCGGAAAAAGTCGGCTCGCCGCGCGGCGCCCGCGCAGTCGGCCTGGCGGTCGGAAAAAATCCGATCTGTTTCGTGGTCCCCTGCCACCGCGTGATCGGCAAGAGCGGTGACATCACCGGCTACCATTGGGGGCTGACCCGCAAGCGCGCGATGCTGGGTTGGGAAGCGGGACAACTCACGGGTTCCTTGACTCGTTCCGGAACTGTGAACGCATATTTAGCTGGCGCGTTAATACAGTAAGGAAACTGACAAAATAATTCCGGCACGCGCCGCGCAGGGAACGCGCCCAGCGCGGCGGCGTTGTCATGTGTCAAATATCAATATACAGAGGAGGCACGTGATGCGGACTCGTTTTCTTGTGACTTTGCTTGCCGCGACGGCGATCGCCCCGGCGGCTTTTGCTCAGACCTCGACCCTTGGCGGCGCCGCTGGCGGCGCGGCGGTTGGCGGCGTGGTCGGCGGCCCGGTTGGCGCAGTTGTTGGCGCCGGCGTGGGTGCGACCGTTGGTATGGCTGCTGAGCCCCCGGGCCCAGTCGTGACCTATGTGGAGCGCGAGCGCGTTCCGTCCGTCGCGGTGCAGGAAAAGATCGTGGTTGGCGAACCTCTGCCGGCCACCGTCCAGCTGCACACGATCCCGCAGTATGAGACCTATCGCTTTGCGGTCGTGAACAATCAGCGCGTGATCGTTGATCCGGGCACCCGCAAGGTCGTCAAGATCGTGAAGTAAGGTCAATCGACCTGAAATGGATCAAGCCCCGCTTCGGCGGGGCTTTTTCTTTATGCCGGCGAGGTCGATCTTGGACGCCACCGTCGAGTCCGCATTGAGCCGGTAGATCATCGGCACGCCGGTACCGAGATTAAGCTCAGTGATGCTGTCGGTGGTGTGGCGGTCGAGCACCATCACCAATGCGCGCAGTGAATTGCCGTGCGCCGACACCAGCACGCGCTCGCCGCGCATCACCCGCGGCAGGATCTCCTGGATGTAATAGGGCAGCACGCGCGCCGCGGTGTCGCGCAGGCTCTCGCCGCCCGGCGGCGCCACATCGTAGCTCCGCCGCCAGATGTGCACCTGCTCCTCGCCCCATTTCTTGCGGGCCTCGTCCTTGTTCAGGCCGGAGAGATCGCCGTAGTCGCGCTCATTGAGCGCCAGATTGCGGATCACCGGAATCTTGGTCTGGCCAAGCTCCTCGAGCATCAGGTCGAGCGTGCGCTGGGCGCGCTTGAGCGCGGAGGTGAAGGCGATATCGAAGGTGAGCCCCTGCGCCTTGAGCTTGCGTCCCGCTTCGCGCGCCTCCTTGATGCCCTGCTCGGTCAGGTCGACGTCGCGCCAGCCGGTGAACAGGTTCTTGAGATTCCAGTCGCTCTGGCCGTGACGGACCAGAACCAGAAGGCGCTCATTGCTCATCTAGAAATTTCCCAGTCCAAGAACGTCGGCCATCGAATAAAGGCCGGGCTTTTGATTGCGCGCCCACAGCGCGGCGTGCAGGGCGCCGCGCGCGAAGATCATGCGGTCCTCGGCGCGATGCGTGAGCTCGATGCGCTCCGCGGGTCCGGCAAAGATCACGCTGTGCTCGCCGACCACGCTGCCGCCGCGCAACGCGGCAAAGCCGATATCGCCGCTCTTTCGCGCGCCGGTATGGCCTTCCCGGCTTTTCACCGAGCGCTTGTCGATCTCGATGCCGCGCCCTTCCGCGGCGGCGCGGCCGAGCATCAGCGCGGTGCCGGACGGCGCATCGATCTTTTGATTGTGATGCATCTCCAGAATTTCGATGTCGAAGCTCTGGTCGAGCGTCTTGGCGACCCGGCGGGTCAGCGCCGCGAGCAGATTGACGCCGAGGCTCATATTGCCCGACTTGACGATCACCGCGCGCTTGGCGGCTTGCGCGATCTTGTCTTCGTCATCCGCCGTCAGCCCGGTCGTGCCGATGATGTGCACCTTGCCGGCCTTGGCGGCGAGCCCGGCATAGCCGACCGTGGCCTGCGGAATCGTGAAATCCACGATGCCGTCGACCTGCTCGATGATCTTTTCGGGATCGCCAGTGAGCTTGACGTGATTTTCGCCCAGCCCGGCCAATGTGCCGGCGTCCCAGCCGATCAGCGGCGAGCGCGCATCTTCCAGCGCGCCGGTGAGCTTCATGCCTTTGCTCTCGGCGATGGCCTTGATCAGCGTGCGCCCCATGCGCCCGCCCGCACCAGCCACCATCAGCCGCATCTCGGACATCGGTGTCTCCCTTGCGCGCTCCTATAGCGCGCTATCCGCCCAACGTCACGGCTGCGGGCCGTCATAGCCCTCGATGATGATGATTTCGATGCTGGAGTGCGGCAGCCGCACCTTGATGTTGGCCTGATATTCCGGCGAGTTGTAGCAATCGAGCGCGGCCTGATAGCTCGGGAATTCGATCACCACATTGCGCTTGCGCGCGATGCCTTCCGGCGCCTCGAACTTGCCGCCGCGGACGACAAACCGGCCGCCGAATTTCTTGAAGATCGCCGGGTTGGCGGCGGCATAAGGCTTGTACGCCTTCGTCATTGTTCACATCGACGCGTCCGATCCAGTAGCCCTTGGCCATGCTCGCTCCTATTGCTCGGTGCCTTCAACGATCACGAATTCAATGACGGAGCAGCTGCGCTTGAGATACTCGGCCGCAGCCTGATACTCCGCCGACGCAAAACACGCTTTCGCCTTCGCGTAATCATCGAATTCGATCACGACATTCTCGCCGCGCGCAGGCCCGAGCAGCGTTTCCGCCTTGCCGCCTTTGACGATAAATCGCCCGCCGAACTTGGCAATCGGCGCAGCATTGCGCTTGCGGTATTCCGCAAATGCCTCGCGATCATTGATGTCGAGCCGCGCCAGCCAATAGCCCTTCGGCATCCGACGCCCCTACTTCGCGGCCTGCGCGATTTCTTCGACGATGGACCGCGCCGCCGCCTTCGGATCGGCGGCTTCGGTAATCGGCCGGCCGACCACGAGATAATCCGCGCCCGCGGCAATCGCCTTTGCCGGCGTCATGATGCGCTTCTGGTCGCCTGACGCCGCGCCGGCCGGCCTGATGCCCGGCGTTACCAGCACCATTTTATCGCCGGCGATGCTGCGCAACGCGGCCGCCTCTTCCGGCGAACAGACCAGCCCATCAATGCCGATGTCGCGCGCCTGCTCCGCGCGCCGTTTGACCAGCTCGCTGACCGGGCTGCCATAGCCCGCCTCGCGCAGGTCTTTGTCGTCGTAGGAGGTGAGCACCGTGACGGCGAGAATCTTCAGCTTCGATCCGCCTTTGCCGGCAACGGCCGCCTTCATGGTCTGCGGATAGGCGTGCACGGTGAGAAACGTCGCGCCGATCTTGGCGATGCTCTCGACGCCCTTCTCGACCGTGTTGCCGATGTCGTGCAGCTTGAGATCGACGAAAACCTGCTTGCCCTGGCCGATCAGCTCGCGGGCAAACTCAAGGCCTCCGGCAAAGCCGAGCTGATAGCCGATCTTGTAGAACGACACGGCGTCGCCGAGCTTCGATATCAGGCCGCGCGCTGCTTCGATCGACGGCAGATCGAGCGCGACGATCAACCGGTCCCGTGGCGCGATCGTCATGTCATCATCCGTGCCATATCGACCAGCCGCGCCAATTCCATCCGAAGCGCATTGGCGAGCGCATTCGAGGCCGGATTGTCCATGTCGTCAAACGCTGCATCCGCCTCCGGCATGGCGACTTGCTCCGGAATGACCAGCGCGCCGCAGCCGAGCACCAGAATGTCGCGCAGCGCCGAGAGACCGCGCAAGCCGCCTTGCTGCTCGGACGACGCCGACGCAATCGCGAATGCCCGGTTGCGAAATGCCGAGAAGGCCGGATCGCCACGCTCGCGCACGCGCGACACCCAGTCGATCGCGTTTTTCAGCACCGCGGGAATGGACGCATTGTGCTCCGGCGTCGTGATGAAGATGCCCTGGTGCGCCGTCATCATTTGCTTGAGCTTGATCGCGCTCTGCGGCGGACCGGACTTGATTTCATCCTCCGGGTCGTAGATCGCCATCGGATAATCTTCGAGCGAGATGCGCGTCGTCTCGACGTCGATCAGCGTCAGTTCTTTCACGGCCCATGCCGCAAGCCGCGCATTGTGGGAGCGCGGGCGCAGTGAGCCGGACATGACGAGGATCTTCGGCGACGGCATGAGATCAAATTACATGCCACGACCGGGCTTGTCCCGGCCAGGCCGCACGACTATCGCCCGCGATAAATCCACACCCGCGCCGGCGGCAAGTTGAGCCAGATCAGCGGCGACGCTTCGGTGCGAATGCCGTTCAGCCCCTTCGGGATCGGCGGCACCATCGCATAGGTAAATTGCACGAACGGCGCGCCGGGGCGCAGCAACATCATGGCTTCGCTGATCAGCCGCACGCGCGTGCGCATCGGCTTGGTGACCAGCGGCAGGCCGGACACGATCGCGTCGGCCGGCTCGCGCAACGTGGTTTCGAGCAGATGCTCGCAGCCGGTAGGCATCGCCCTGCACCACCGTCGCCGCCGGATAGCGCGCGCGCAGCATGCGGCAGAAACTTGGATTGAACTCGACCAGCACCAGCCGTGCGGGATCGATCCCGCGGTCGACCAGCGCCTGGGTGACCGCACCGGTGCCGGGGCCAAGCTCGACAACGGGCCCCTTCGACTTGGGATCGACGTAAGCCGCCATGGTGCGCGCGAGCGCCTTGCTCGACGGCATCACGGCGCCGGTCGTAAGCGGCTTCTCGATCCAGGAGCGAAGGAAATGTACTTCGTCGTCGAAGCGGAGCGGACGCTTTTCGGCGCGAGCTATGGATTGCGGGCGCATCGTCACGACTTTACCGGCACCGTCAAATTACTGTCACGCGTATAGAGCGCAACGCGGGGGGTCAAGCTCATGTTCCCGACTGCCGGCCGCCGGCCATGCCGTCGATGAACTCTTTGACCTTGCTGAAGAATCCCATGGCCTCCGGCTGGGTGTGGTCGGAGGAAAGCTTCTGGAATTCGTTGAGCAGCTCGCGCTGCTTCTTGGTGAGGTTTTGCGGCGTCTCGACCGAGACCTGGACGTACATGTCGCCGCGCTGCTTGGACCGCAGCACCGGCATGCCCTTGCCGGTCAGCCGGAAGCGGCGGCCGGATTGGGTGCCTTCCGGGACTTTCACTTTGCCGGTGCCGCCCTCGACCGTCGGCACTTCGAACTCGCCGCCGAGCGCCGCCACCACCATCGAGATCGGCACACGGCAATAAAGGTCGGCGCCGTCGCGCTGGAACATCTCGTGGGTCGCGAGCGACAGGAAGATATAGAGATCGCCGGCCGGCCCGCCGCGCACGCCGGCTTCGCCTTCCCCGGCGAGGCGGATGCGGGTGCCGTCTTCGACGCCGGGCGGAATGTTCACTGACAGAGTGCGCTCGCGGGTGACGCGGCCCTGCCCCGTGCATTGCGCGCACGGATCCTCGATCACCTGGCCGCGGCCCTGGCAGGCCGGGCAAGTTCGTTCGAGCGTGAAGAAGCCTTGCTGATGACGCACCCGGCCGCTGCCGTGACAATGCGAGCAGCTCCTTGGCTTGCTGCCCGCCTTGGCGCCGGTGCCGGAGCACGCCTCGCAGGTGACCGGGGTTGGAATCCGGATCTGCGCGGTCTTGCCGTCGTAAGCGTCTTCGAGGGTGATCTCCATGTTGTAGCGCAGATCCGCGCCGCGCTCGCGGCCGCTGCCCTGGCCGCGGCGGCCGCCGCCCATGCCGAACAGGTCTTCGAAGATGTCGGAGAAGGTCGACGCGAAATCCGTGCCGAAGCCGTGTCCACCACCGGGCCCACCGTGCTCGAACGCGGCGTGGCCGAAGCGGTCATAGGCGGCGCGCTTGTCGCCGTCCTTGAGGACGTCATACGCCTCGTTGACTTCCTTGAAACGGTGCTCGCAGTCCTTGTCGTTCGGATTGCGGTCCGGATGGTGCTGCATGGCGAGCTTGCGGAACGCCGATTTGAGCTCGCCCTCATTGGCGGTCCGCACCACGCCGAGCACTTCGTAGTAGCAGCGCTTCGACACGTCCTACCCCCGAAAAAGAAAACCTCGCCCTGAGGTGCGCTTGCGCGTCTCGAAGGACGAGGTTTCCTGCATTACAAACCGGCTTACGCCGACTTCTTGTTGTTCTTGTCGTCGTCGACTTCGGTGAACTCCGCGTCGACCACGTCCTCTTTCTTGCCGTCGGCGCCGGTGGCGCTGTCAGTGCTCGCCGCCCGGAGGAACGCCGGCATCACCGCCGCCGCCCTGCTGCGCCTTGTACATCGCCTCGCCGAGCTTCATCGAAGCCTGCGCCAGAGTGTTGGTCTTCGACTTGATGGCCTCGGCGTCGTCGCCTTTGAGCGCCTCTTTGAGGTCCGCCATCGCATTCTCGATCGCGGAACGCTCCGGCTCGCCGACCTTGCTGCCGTGCTCGGCCAGCGCCTTCTCGGTCGAATGCACCAGAGCCTCGGCGTGGTTCTTGGCTTCCACCGCGGACTTGCGCGCCTTGTCTTCCTCGGCGTGCGCTTCCGCGTCCTTCACCATCTTCTCGATGTCGGCTTCGGACAGGCCGCCCGACGCCTGGATGCGGATTTGCTGCTCTTTGTTGGTCGCCTTGTCCTTGGCGTTGACGTTGACGATGCCGTTGGCGTCGATGTCGAACGTGACCTCGATCTGCGGCACGCCGCGCGGCGCCGGCGGAATGCCGACCAGATCGAACTTGCCGAGCATCTTGTTGTCGGCCGCCATCTCGCGCTCGCCCTGGAAGACGCGGATCGTCACCGCGTTCTGGTTGTCTTCAGCGGTCGAGAACACCTGCGACTTCTTGGTCGGGATGGTGGTGTTGCGGTCGATGATGCGGGTGAACACGCCGCCCAGGGTCTCGATGCCGAGCGAGAGCGGAGTGACGTCGAGCAGCAGCACGTCCTTGACGTCGCCTTGCAGCACGCCGGCCTGAATGGCCGCGCCGATCGCGACGACTTCGTCCGGGTTGACGCCCTTGTGCGGCTCCTTGCCGAACAACTGCTTCACGACTTCCTGCACCTTCGGCATGCGCGACATGCCGCCGACCAGAACGACTTCGTTGACCTGCGCTGCGCTGATGCCGGCGTCCTTGAGCGCCTGCTTGCACGGCTGGACGGTCTTCTGGATGAGGTCGTCGACCAGCGCCTCGAACTTGGCGCGGGTGAGCTTCATCGTCAGATGCTTCGGACCGGACGCATCCGCCGTGATGAACGGCAGATTGATCTCGGTCTGCGTGGTGGACGACAGCTCGATCTTCGCCTTCTCGGCCAATTCCTTCAGCCGCTGCAGCGCGAGCTTGTCCTTGCGCAGGTCGATGCCCTGCTCCTTCTGGAATTCGTCGGCGAGATAACTGACCAGACGCATGTCGAAGTCTTCGCCGCCGAGGAACGTGTCGCCGTTGGTCGACTTCACTTCGAACACGCCGTCGCCGATCTCGAGGATCGAAACGTCGAACGTGCCGCCGCCGAGGTCGTACACCGCGATGGTGCCGGTCTTGGCCTTGTCGAGGCCGTAAGCGAGCGCGGCCGCGGTCGGCTCGTTGATGATGCGCAGCACTTCGAGGCCGGCGATCTTGCCGGCGTCCTTGGTGGCCTGACGCTGCGCGTCGTTGAAGTAAGCGGGAACGGTGATGACCGCTTGCTCGACCTTGGCGCCGAGATGCGCTTCCGCCGTCTCCTTCATCTTCTGCAGGATGAAGGCTGAAATCTGCGAGGGTGAATATTGCTTGCCGTCCGCCTCGACCCAGGCGTCGCCGTTCGACGCTTTGGAGATCTTGTAGGGAACGAGCTTCTTGTCCTTCTCGACCATCGGGTCTTCGTAGCGGCGCCCGATCAGGCGCTTCACCGCGAAGATGGTCTTTTCCGGATTGGTGACCGCCTGGCGCTTGGCCGGCTGGCCGACGAGGCGTTCGCCGTCGTCAGTGAAGGCCACGATCGATGGAGTGGTGCGTGCGCCTTCGGCGTTCTCGATGACTTTCGGCGCCTTGCCTTCCATCACCGCGACGCAGGAATTGGTGGTGCCGAGGTCGATCCCGATGACCTTGCCCATGTGTCGTCCTCTCTTTCACAGCAGGCCGGCCGGGCCTTTTGGCGCCCGATAAAGTCCCGCGGCTCATCCGCGGGGCCCCCTGAACCGACCCCCAAATACGCGTTTCACCGCATCACGTGCGGCGTTGGGTCTCATATAGGGGGGCCAAAGTTCGCCGCAAGACGGAGCCCCGCTTCGGAACGGCCGGAAAGTGCTGTCGCGCAGGCGTTTTCGGGGCCCGGTTAATGGCCTCATGGCGCTCATGGGCGCCGCCATTGCAGGGGAAGCCCGCCCCCTTTAGAGGGGCCCCATGATCCTGCGCCTTTTCCTCCTGACCTGGCTCCTTGCCGTCCCGGCCGCCACCGCCGCCGCGCAACCGGCCTTCCCGACCGGCAGTCCGATCGGCCTTGAGCCGGCCGGCTGACCTCAAGCCGACCGACCGCTTCCCGGGCTTCGAAGACCCGGACCGCAAAGTCATTGTCAGCATCATCGACCTGCCGGCCGCCCGCTACGAGGAGGTTCTCAACACCGCCTTCGCAGAATCGCCGCCCGGACTGCGAAACGTGACGCGCGAAAGCTTCCCGTACCGGAACGGCATTGGCTATTTGCTCACTGCCGATGCCACCGAAGAAGGCATCGAGTGGCGGCGCTTTTACCTGATCGCCATTCCGTTCGGAGTGCCGGCCGACGCGCAGTTCGTCGCCTTCGTCAAAGTGGGCGTGCCGCAGGCGGCCCGGGACGTTTACAGCGACGAGGTTGTGCGCGGGCATGCTCGCCAGCACGACCTTTCGCGACGGTGCCGGTCGAGGAGCAGCTCGATCAATTGCCTTTTCGGCTGAGCGAGCTGTCCGGCTTTCGCGTGGCGCGCGCGTCCGGCGGCGCGGTCTTCCTGATCGATGGCGCCGGCAGCGACATGAACCGCCAGCCCTACATGGTGGTTTCGGTTGGCGCGGGCGCGACCGCAAATGCCGAAGAGCGCGCTCGCGCCGCACGCAATCTGCTGGCCGCCGCGCCGTTGCGGGACATCACAATTCAGAATGCGCGAGGCGATGCGGCTGTCAGGATCGCCGGCCTATGAAATCCGCGCGCAAGGCTCAAAACGCCGGCGGCGCAGCGGTGTCGCTGGTGCAATGGGTGCGGTTCGGCTCCGGCGGCTTCATGCAGATCGTCGGCGTCGGCCCGCGACGCGGACTGGGAGGGTCTATTCCCGCGCTTTCGCGCCGTGCGCGACGGCATCGGGCAGGCTGAAGATTAAGCGCGACGCTCGATTACTGCGGATGCTTCTGCAAATAGTGTGCCGCTCATACGCTCTAAAACTTGCCCTAAACTTGATCGTGCTCCGCAGGCCGACATGACGGTCGCGTTCTTCACCGGCAACCAGCGGATTGTTCGGGTCCGGGACGTTTCCGCCGGGATGCACGATATATTGAATGTCGGGCTGCAGCACCCACCAGGGCGCGAGCTGCGCCTGATAGCTCAGCTCAAACACGATCTCATTGCTGCGGATCACCGCCAAACCGGCGTCGCGATCGGCCGCCGCCGCGTCGGGGCTGATCTTCTGATAGGCGACGCCGAAGGTGAGCACATCGTCCGGCCGGGCAGCGACCGGACCTTTGATGCCGAATCCACCGTCGACGTACCAGGAAATGAGATTGCGATCTGACGGCGACATTCCGGCGCGCAGAAAAAGATTCAGGCTCGAAGTAGCCGCCACGCCAGACCATCTGGTCGGCAACTCCATACACGCCCCAATTGCCCTCATGCATGACCGCAGGAAACTGCTGGTCGGGAAAAGAGGCCGTCTCGTGCCAGTAGCCTGACTTTATAGACACCCGGCATGCCGGTTGCCTGCTTGCCCTGATTGACGGCGTACTGGATCTCGCCCATCCAGCAACGCGCCGCCGCTGAAGCTGAACGTCAGTCCGTAGCGGTTGCAGACCTGCGGCAGGTCATTGCAGTTCGCGTCCTGCCGGATCGCCCGACAGGATCGCGCCGAGCAAAGTGATTTCGTCGGTCGGCTTGATTGCGACCCGCACACCGGGCGCGGCGAGCGGATAGGCCGGACCGCCACTGATCATGTTGGCGGCCAGCACGGTCGCCCAGCCGAACGTGCCGTTGATGAGACCGCCGCTGGTCGCGCTGGTGAAGGATTCGGCGTCGAACGCCGAGCTGGCCGACCCGGACCGAGACGCGATCGTCAAAGAAGTTCTGCTGGACCCAGGCGGAGAACAGCCGCGTCGTCTGCAGAGCATCGATGTTGCTCGGATCGGCGATGCTGCCGACGTTCTCCGCGACGTTGCGCGACGATGAATGGATCTGGAACACCGTGAAGCTGGCGCTAGCGCCTTTCCAGCCGAGGAGCTTGTCCAGGTCGGCATCGACCGTGAGGTCGAAGCGGCCCTGATAGCTGGCGCGCTGCGCGAGCCCGCCGGACAGCAACATCGAACACCTCGCCGATGTAGGTCAGCGCGATGTCGATGCCGCGGTCCTTGAGCGCGGTGCGCGCGCCGCCCCAATCGCCGGTCAGCGTTTCCTGCTCCCAGATCGATTTCGGCTGCGATGCACGGCGGTCCGGCGGCAAAGCCAGCAAAGGCCGCCATGGCAACGACGCACAAACATCCACCGCATCAACGCCCCCGCCCGCAGAACTGTTGTACTATAACATTCTGCGGATAATTGGGATAGCCTATCGCGGAAATGCTGCCGAGGGAGGCTCGGCTTAGCCGGAAGAATTCTCGTTGGCCGCGCCCTTTGGCGGCGCCTTCACCACCGCGACCATGGCCGGGCGCAACACGCGCTCGCCGATCAGGTAGCCGGCCTGGATCACCTGCGCGACCGTGCCGGGCGCCGCCGAGGGATCGGGGACTTCGTACATCGCCTGATGGAAATTCGGATCGAACTTCTCGCCGAGCGGCGAGAACATTTTCACGCCGTGCTTCTCCAGCACTTTCATCAGTTCGCGCTCGGTCAGGTCGATGCCTTCGAGCAGCACGCTCACCTTGCTGTCGGCGGTCTCGCGCAACTCATCGCCGATCGCGTCAAGCGCACGGTGCATGTTGTCGGCGACTTGCAGCACGTCCCGCGCAAACGACGTGACGGCGTAAATCCGCGCATCCGCGACTTCGCGCTCGGTGCGCTTGCGGAGATTTTCCATCTCGGCCAGCGCGCGCAGCATCTTGTCCTTGAAATCGCCGGCCGCCTCGAGCGCAGCCTTGACCTGCGTCGGCAGGCACCATGTCAGGCCCGCCCGCCTCCGCGCCAGTTGCGCCACCCTGTTGCTGCTGCGCAGTTTCGTCGGTCATCGCAATTCCAATGAATAGGTTATGCGCGGGATATCAGCTTTCGCCGCAAAAGTTCAAGGCTTGAGCAGCCGGCTTACCATCCTGGCGGTGTAGTCCACCATCGGGATCACCCGGGCATAGTTCAGCCGGGTCGGCCCGATCACGCCGAGCACGCCGACGATCCGGCCCTCATTGTCGCGATAGGGCGCAATGATGGTCGAGGAACCCGAGAGCGAGAACAGCTTGTTCTCCGAGCCGATGAAGATGCGGACGCCGTCGGCCCGTTCGGCGAGGCCGAGCAGATCGATCACGCCCTGCTTGGTCTCGAGCGTATCGAACAGCGAGCGTACCCGCTCGAGGTCGTCGAGCGCAGTGAGGTCCTCCAGCAAGTGAGCATGGCCGCGCACGATCAGCTTGCGGTCGTCATTGCCGCCGCCCGACCAGCTCGCGAGCCCTGCCGCGACGACTTTTTGCGTCAACTGGTCGAGCTCGGCCCGGCCCTCCTCGACCATGCGCTCAAGCTCGACCCGCAAATCGGCAAGCGTCTTTCCGCGGATATGCGCATTGAGGAAATTCGCCGTTTCCGTCAGCGCCGAGGTCGGCAGGCCGGTCGGGATATCGAGGACGCGGTTCTCGACCTGCCCGTCTTCAGCAACCAGCACAGCGAGCGCCCGCTCCGGATCCAGCCGCACGAATTCGATGTGCTTGAGCCGCGCATTGATCTTGCTGGTCATCACGATGCCCGCCGAGCGGGTCAGCCCCGACAGCATCTGCGAGGCTTCGGTCAGCACGTTCTCCAGCGAGCGTCCGCCGCCGAGCGCCCAGCACCTGCGCCTCGATGGAGCGCCGGTCGACCTCGGTGAGATCGCCGATCTGCATCAGCGCATCGACAAAGAAGCGCAGCCCAAGCTCGGTCGGCAGCCGGCCTGCCGACGTATGCGGCGCCCAGATCAGGCCGAGATGCTCGAGATCCGACATCACATTGCGGATCGAGGCCGGCGACAGCGGCATCGGTCAGGATGCGCGAAAGGTTGCGCGAACCGACCGGCTCGCCGGTCGCCAGATACGACTTCGACGATCTGCCGGAAAATCTCGCGCGAGCGCTCATTGAGCGCCGCGAGGCTCACCTGGGTCGTGCCGATCGGGACGTCGTGCGACGCCATTCTCACTCCAAGCCTTTTATGACACGACAGAATTTGAACATTCGTCCGGCCTTGTTCAAGCGGGGCTTATCGGTATGGTGAGCCCGCAATTTCAACACCAGAGAGCATTTTCGCGTGAAAAGACCAAGCGGCCGCCAATTCGACGAGATGCGCGCGGTCTCGCTGGAGCGCGGCGTCGTCAAATACGCCGAGGGTTCCTGCCTCGTGAAATTCGGCGACACCCATGTGCTGGTGACCGCCTCGCTCGAAGAGCGCCTGCCGCCCTGGCTCAAGGGCCAGGGCCGCGGCTGGGTCACCGCCGAATACGGCATGTTGCCGCGCGCCACCGCCGAGCGGACCCGCCGCGAAGCCTCGGCCGGCAAGCAGGGCGGCCGCACCGTCGAGATCCAGCGCCTGATCGGGCGCTCGCTGCGCTCGGTGATCGACCTCGTCGCGCTCGGCGAGCGGCAGATCACCATCGATTGCGACGTCATCCAGGCCGATGGCGGCACCCGCACCGCCTCGATCACCGGCGCCTTCGTCGCGCTGAAGGACTGCCTGACCTGGATGAGCGCGCGCAACATGCTGACCGCGCCGGTGCTGCGCGACCATGTCGCCGCGGTGTCGTGCGGCGTCTATCAAAACGTCGCGGTGCTCGATCTCGACTATGCAGAGGATTCCGAAGCCGACACCGACGCCAATTTCATCATGACCGGCTCCGGCAACATCATCGAAATCCAGGCGACCGCCGAGCGCGACCCGTTCAGCGAAGAGCAGTTGCTGGCGCTGCTCGGCCTCGCCCGCAAGGGCATTGCGCGGCTGGTCGATCTGCAAAAGCTGGCGGTGACGTGAGCGCTCACCGCAAGCTCACCGGTAAAGTCGTCATCGCCACGCATAATCCCGGCAAGCTCGCCGAGATGCGCGATCTGCTCGCGCCCTATGGCATCGAGACCGTGTCGGCCGGCGAGCTGAAGCTCCCCGAGCCGGAAGAAACCGGCAAAACCTTCGGCGAGAACGCGCGCATCAAGGCGGCGGCCGCATCGCAACGCAGCGGCCTGCCGGCATTCGCCGACGACTCCGGACTGTGCGTGCAAGCGCTCGGCGGCGCGCCCGGCATTCACTCCGCGCGCTGGGCGGGGCCGAGCAAGGACTTCGCCGGCGCGATGAGCGAGATTCAGCGGCTGCTGCTTGAAAAGAAAACCAGCGACGACCGCGCCTACTTCGTCGCTGCGCTATGCCTCGCCTGGCCGGATGGTCATCTCGAAGAATTCGAGGCGCGCGTCGACGGCACGCTGGTGTTTCCGCCGCGCGGCACGCAGGGCTTCGGCTACGACCCGATCTTCCTGCCGGACGGACACAAGCTCACATTCGGCGAGATGAGCGCCGAGGAAAAACATGGCCTGCCGCCGCGCGGCAAAGGCCTGTCGCATCGCGCGCGGGCATTCGTGAAATTGGCCGATGCCTGCTTGCGTTGAGGCAAACGCTGCAGCGCGGGAGATCGTTACAATTTTAATGAAATGGCCACAGCGAAGTTTGCATTTGCGCTGTGATTACAGGCGGCCCCGGCCTATAAAGTTAACATGTCGTTGACGCACGAACCTGCCTTCGGCGTGTACCTGCACTGGCCGTTCTGTCTGTCCAAGTGCCCGTATTGCGACTTCAACAGTCACGTGCGCCACGGCGGCATCGACGAAGCGCGCTACGTGCGCGCCTTCGCGCGCGAGATCGCCGCGACCGCAGAGCGCGTGCCCGGCCGCGTCGTCTCCACCATTTTCTTCGGCGGCGGCACGCCGTCGCTGATGCAGCCGTCGACCGTCGAAGCGCTGCTCAACGAAATCGCCAAGCACTGGATCGTTCTGCCCGGCGCCGAGGTCACGCTCGAAGCCAATCCGACCAGCGTCGAAGCCGAGCGCTTCCGCGGCTATCGCGCCGCCGGCGTCAACCGCGTCTCGCTCGGCGTGCAGTCGCTTGACGATGCGTCGCTGAAAGAACTTGGCCGGCTGCACACCGGGCGGGAAGCGCTCGACGCGGTCGCGGTCGCGCGCTCGATCTTTTCGCGCTACTCGTTCGATCTGATTTACGCGCGGCCGAAGCAGACGCCGCAGCAATGGGCCACCGAGCTCAAGCTCGCCATTGCCGAAGCGGCCGAGCATCTGTCGCTCTATCAACTGACGATCGAGCCCGGCACGCCGTTCTTTGCGCTGCATCGCGCCGGCAAGATCGCGACGCCCGACGATGAGATCGGCCGCGCGCTCTATGACACGACGCAGGAGATCTGCGCCGCCGCGGGCCTGCCGGCCTACGAGATTTCCAATCACGCGCGGCCGGGCGCGGAGTGCCGGCACAATCTCGTCTATTGGCGCGGCCACGAATATGCCGGCGTCGGCCCCGGCGCGCATGGCCGGCTCAACATCGGCGGCGTGCGCTACGCGACCGAGACCGAAAAGCGGCCGGAAAGCTGGCTGATGCGCGTCGAGGCGAGCGGCCACGGGCTTACCGTCAACGAGCCGCTTGATGACGGGCGAGCAGGCCGACGAATATTTGCTGATGGGGCTGCGTCTTGCCGAAGGCATCGATCCCGAGCGCTATGAGAAGCTCTCCGGACGGCCGCTCGACGAGAGGCGCATTTCGATCCTGAAAGAGGAAGGCGCCATCGAGTCGATGGCGGACGGCCGCTTGCGCGTGACGCTGTCAGGCTTTCCGGTGCTCGACGCCGTCGTGGCCGATCTGGCGGCGTAACGTCAGGTCGCCGGCCCGAATGAGCGCGGCGCCGGGCTCACGACTTCGCCGCCCTGCGGCGTCACTTTCATCACCGCCAGGCCGCGTTCGTTCGTGCCATCCGCGCGGAAGCGGAACACGCCATCGACGCCGGCAAAGCCCGACGGATTTGACCAGCGTCTGCTCGCTGAACGCGTTCGGGCCTTCGGTCTGCACCAGCCGCGCGATCAGCGCCACCGCGTCGTAGCTCAGCGAAGCGGTGCGCACCGGATCGCCGCCGTAGCGCGCGCGATAGCGCTGCACGAAGCCGTTGTATCCCGACGTATCCGGCGAGGGATACCAGCCGTCGCGCAAGGGAGCGGCGGCGAAGATGCGCGGATCGTCCCACAGGCCGGTGCCGAGCAACTGGACGCGGCGCAGATTGACGCCCGCCGACTGCAGCGCATTGACGACTTGCGGCACGTTGTCCGCATTGTCCGGAATGAAGATCGCATCGGCGCGCCCTGCCGCCTGTGCGACGCGCTGTGCGGCCGCGCTCATGCCAGCCGGCGTTAGTCGTGTAGCGCTCCAGCGCGACGACGCGGCCGCCGCGTCGCGCCACCGCCTGCTGGAATGCGGCCTCAACCACCGCGCCATAAGCATTGTCGGGAATCATCGCCGCGAACGAGCGCTTGCCGCGCGACACGGCGTAATCGACGATGCGATGCGCGTCGGACTCCGGCAGGAAGCTCAAGAGATAAATGCCGCGCCCGGCGACATTCGCGTCGGTCGAAAACGCGATCATCGGAATGCCGCGCGGCCGCGCCACCTGCGCCGATGCGCTGACCGATTGCGCGAACAACGGCCCGACGATGATCGCGGCGCCTTCGCTCAGCGCCTGCTGCGCGGCGAATTGCGCGCCTTGCGGCGTGCCACCGTCGTCCTTGATCAGGAGTTGAATGTTGGGATTGCGGAATTCCGCGATCGCCATTTCGGCCGCGTTGCGCATCGAGGCCGCCGCAGCGCCGGCATTGCCCGGCGCCGAGACCGGCAGCATCACCGCGACGCGCACCGCGCCCGCAGGCGCAACCGGCGCGCCGGGCTGCACCGGTGTGACCGGCGCCCCCACAGCCGGAGGCGGCTCCGGCGGCCGGCGATGTTGAAATGCCGAGATCCTGGAACGTGCCGCCGCCGCAGGCGGCAAGGCCGCTGGCCAGCGCGAATACCAAAGCGCCACGCAGGAGCATGCGCCGCACGGACATTCCCAGTTGCGGCGAGACGCTCGCCATCTCAGCTCCGGTGAAGAGAAATCCACGCCCCCGCGGGAGCGCAAAACTATAGCCAACGAAAGGTTAAGTAAATGAAAAGCATAAGGAATTTGTCGCAGCGCGACGGCTCGCAGTGCCGCCGACTAGAGTGAATTCATGCGGGAGCGCCGACACCAAAAAACGCAGCTTTGCCGTGGCCGGCCATGAGATCGCCGCGCCTTCGCTCACGGGCGGCCTCTATCTGGTCGCGACCCCGATCGGCAATCTCGGCGACATCAGCCTGCGCGCGCTGCAGGTGCTCGCGGCCGCGGACCTCATCTGCTGCGAAGACACCAGGGTCACCCGCAAGCTGCTGGACCACTACGCGATCGCGACCCCGCTGACGCCCTATCACGAGCACAATGCGGCAGCGGCGCGGCCGAAAATCCTTGAGCGGCTGGCGGCGGGTGAGACAATCGCGCTCGTCTCGGACGCCGGCACGCCGCTCATCTCCGATCCCGGCTACAGGCTGGTGCGCGAAGCGAGCCAGGCCGGCCACGCGGTCACCACTGCGCCGGGCGCCTCCGCCGTCCTGACCGCACTGTCACTCGCTGCCTTGCCGACCGACCGTTTCTTCTTCGAAGGCTTCCTGCCGCCGAAACAGGCGGCGCGGCAAAAACGCATCGCCGAGCTCATCCGCATTCCCGCAACGCTCGTCCTGTTCGAGAGCGGACCGCGGCTGGCAGAGGCGCTCGCCGATCTTGCCGCCGGCCTTGGCGAGCGCGAGGCCGCCGTCTGCCGCGAACTGACCAAGCTGCATGAAGAAGTCCGGCGCAGCGATCTTCTCTCGCTCGCCCAAGACTATGCGCAGGGCGCCGAGACACGCGGTGAGATGGTGATCGTGATCGCGCCGCCGCAGGAGCAGCAAGCCGAAGACATCGATGCATTGCTGCGCAATGCGCTGGCGCGCGTGTCGGTGAAAGACGCGGTCGGCGAAGTCGCGCTCGCAACCGGCCGCTCCAAGCGCGAAGTGTATCAACGCGCACTCGAGCTCAATGACGAGGGCGGCGATGGCAAAGCGCGCTGAGCCGCTCGCGCCGCGGCCGGAGCGGGTCGCAGCGTTCGGGCTCGGCATCTCAGCCGAAAGTCGCGCCGCCGCCTATCTCGTCGCCAAGGGTTTTCGCATCCTGTCGCGGCGCTGGAAGAGCCCGCGGGGCGAGCTCGACATCGTTGCGCGCCGCCGCAAGCTCCTCATCTTCGTCGAAGTGAAAGCGCGCGCCACGCTCGAAGCCGCCGCCGAGTCGATCGACGCGCGCGCGCAGCGACGCATCGCAGGCGCGGCGGAAGCCTGGCTTGCGACCTATCCGCAGCCGAACGTCACCGATATGCGCTTTGACGCCATGCTGGTCGCGCCCGGCAAAATCCCGCGCCACATCCAGGGTGCGTTTGAAAGCGCGTGAGCCGAAAAGTGGGAACCGGTTTTCGGACAAGCTCACGCGCCGATAAAGCTAATCAGGCCGACAGGCGCTCGAAGAACTGATCGACCTGGCTGCGGATGCGCTGCGCCACTTCGCCGAGGTCGTCGGCGACATTTCTCACCACATTGGCGTTGGCATGCGTCGCATCGGTCGCCGAGCCGACCAGCCCGACCTCGTTTGCGGTATCGGCCGTGCGCGCCGCGGCGATCTCGACGCTGCGGGCGATTTCCTGCGTGGCGGCGCCCTGTTCCGTCACCGCTGCGGCAATGGCGCCGCTGATGGCGCCGATGTCCTGGATGGTGCGCTGGATGCCGCTGATCGCTTCGATCGAGCTTGCTGTCGCATCCTGGATCGCGGCGATCTGCGCGCCGATCTCGCTCGGTCGCGCGGCTGGTCTGGGCGGCGAGCGCCTTCACCTCGCCTGCCACCACCGCGAAGCCCTTGCCGGCCTCGCCCGCGCGCGCGGCTTCGATCGTCGCATTGAGCGCAAGCAGATTGGTCTGCGCGGCGATATCGGTGATCAGCTTGATGACGTCGCCGATCTTGCGCGCCGCCGCATCGAGCTCCGCGACCGTCGCATTGGCCCGCTCGGCCTCTTCGGCCGCCTTGCTCGCGATGACGGTCGATTGCGACACCTGACGATCGATTTCATGCACCGATGCCGACAGCTCGTCCGCAGCCGACGCAATGTCGCGCACGTTGGACGATGCCTCCTGCGAAGATTCCGCCGGCGCGCACCATTTGCCGCGCCGCATCGCCGGCGGCGGTCGACAGCTGCCGCGATGCTCCGAGCATCTCGTCGGCGATGCGTCCGAGCTCGGCAAGCGTCGCCTCGACGTCGGCTGAGAAGCGTTCGATCTCGCCGGCGACCCGCTCCTGCCGGCCTTTGCGTTCCTGCGCTTCGGATTGCACGATGCCGTTGAGATCGGCGTTGCGCCGCATCGCCTGCTGGAACACGGCGATCGCACGCGACAGCGCGCCGACCTCGTCGTGCCGATCTGCAAATGGCACATCGACCTCGATGCCGCCGTCCGCGACCGCCTGGGTCACGCGGGTGATCTCGTTGAGCGGCGCGGTGATGCTGCGCACCAACACGCCGACGCCCGCCAGACCGAGAATCGACCGCGAGTCCCGCGAACAGGCTCGTCACCAGCGCGGTGTTGTCGATGCTGTCTTCCAGCCGGGTGTAGATGCGTTGCGCGCGCGAGGCGTAAACGTTGGCGATCTTGGTCAGATCTTCGCTGAGCGTCTGCCGCACCGTCGGCGCGCTCATGACCGCGCGCATAATCGCGCGCTCCGGCCGGCCCCTGCTCGATCGCGATGCGCGCGAGTTCGCGCGGATATTGCTGAAAGTCGTTGAGGCGCACCGCAAAGTCACTGAACGTCGCGGCGTCAAGCACGCCGACATTGGTTTGCCAGCTGGAGACCACACCGCCGATCTCGTCGGTCGCTTTGTCCAGAGCCTCCCCAAGCGCTTTGGCGCTGGCGCGATCCTGGGACAGCGAGATCGCGTGGACCCGCGCCTCGATCGCATAGATCAGGCCGCGCACCCGCTCGACGCTGGTGCTGCCCGCATTGGCGCTTTCGAATTCCGCAGTCAGGGCCGCGTGGTACCGCGCACCCAGGCCGGCATAGACGGCCAGCGCCAGGGTAACGATGGCCATTAATGCGAAGATCGCATAGAGCTTGGCTGCGATCGAAAGTTTGGGCAAAAGGCGTCCCCAGCGCCACGACAAACCACCGACTGCCCAATATCCCGATAAAATGTTAACGGCGTATTTTCGTTAGCGATCCGTAAACGGCCTTCCCCATGCCCCTCAGCATCGCTGTGCAGATGGACCCGATCGACCGCATCAATATCCGCGGCGATTCGACATTTGCCTTGCTGCTGGAGGCGCAGCAGCGCGGCCACCGCATCTCTTATTACACGCCCGACAAGCTGGCCTTGCTGGACGGCAAGCTGTTCGCCCAGGTCGCGCCGCTTCAGGTGCGCGACAAGGCGGGCGACCATTTCACGCTGGGTGAATGGAAGCGCGTCGCGCTCGGCTGATTTCGACGTGATCCTGCTGCGGCAGGACCCGCCGTTCGATCTCAATTACATCACCTCGACGCACCTGCTCGAGCGCATCCATCCCAAGACCTTGGTGGTCAATGATCCGGGCAGCGTGCGCAATGCGCCGGAGAAGGTGTTCGTCACCGAATTCCCGCAGCTGATGCCGCCGACGTTGGTCACCCGCGACCTCACGGAAATCAAGGCTTTCCGGGCCCAGCACGGCGACATCGTGATGAAGCCGCTCTACGGCAAGGGCGGCGAGGCGGTGTTCCGGCTCGAGAAGCAAGACCTGAATTTCGGCTCGCTCTACGACCTGTTCTCCGTGACCTTCCGCGAGCAATGGGTGGTGCAGAAATTCCTTCCCGAGATCAGGCAAGGCGACAAGCGCATCATCCTGGTCGACGGCGAATATGCCGGCGCGGTCAACCGCGTGCCGGCGCCGGACGACCTGCGCTCCAACATGGTGCGGGGCGGCTCGCCGGAGGCGACCGATCTGACGCGCGCGCGAGAAAGAAATCTGCCAGACCATCGGGCCGGCCTTGCGCGAGCGCGGGCTGATCTTCGTCGGCATCGACGTGATCGGCGGCTATCTCACCGAGATCAACGTCACCTCCCCGACCGGCATCCGGGCGATCAAGAACGTCGGCGGGCCCGACGTCGCGGCCATGGTCTGGGACCGGATCGAAGCCAAGCGGAAGCGCTGAGCCCCTTCCGACGCCTCCAGCCTGTTCACTAAATGTTCTTGCAGGCCATTGGCCGACCCGCTAGGCTCGGCTGGGTCGTTCAGGGGCTGAGTACATGGTCCAGCGCGTCGCCACCGTGGCGTTTGAGGGCATCGAGGCCCGCGCGGTCGACGTTCAGGTCCAGGTCGCGCCCGGCCTGCCCGCCTTCAACATCGTCGGCCTGCCCGACAAGGCTGTTTCCGAGGCGAAAGAGCGGGTCCGCGCCGCCTTGATCGCCTCGGGCCTTGCCCTTCCCGCCCGGCGCATCACCGTCAATCTCGCGCCCGCCGACCTGCCGAAAGAGGGCTCGCACTACGATTTGCCGATCGCGCTCGGCCTGATGGCGGCGATCGGCGCCATCTCCCCGGACGCGTTGGGCGGCTTCACGGTGCTCGGCGAGCTTGGCCTCGACGGGTCCATTACCTCCGTCGCCGGGGTGCTGCCGGCCGCGATCGGCGCCAACAGCCGCGGCGAAGGCCTGATCTGCCCGGCCGCCTGCGGGCCAGAGGCCGCCTGGGCTTCAGCCCGAAATCGAGATCGTCGCGGCGCGCTCGCTCATCCAGCTCGCCAATCACTTCAAGGGCACGCAGGTGCTGGCGCGGCCGCAGCCGAAAGTGCGCGAGCACACCGGCTCGCAGCTCGACCTTGCCGACATCAAAGGCCAGGAGGCGGCCAAGCGCGCGCTCGAAGTCGCGGCCGCCGGCGGCCACAATCTGCTGATGATCGGCCCGCCCGGCGCCGGCAAGTCGATGCTGGCGGCGCGGCTGCCGTCGATCCTGCCGCCGCTGTCGCCGGCCGAGCTGCTCGAAGTGTCGATGATCGCCTCGGTCGCCGGCGAGATCGAAGACGGCGCGCTGACCAATGCGCGGCCATTCCGCGCGCCGCATCATTCCGCGTCGATGCCGGCGCTGGTCGGTGGCGGACTTCGCGCGCGGCCCGGCGAAATTTCGCTCGCCCATAACGGCGTGCTGTTTCTCGACGAGCTGCCTGAGTTCGCGCCGCAGGCGCTCGACTCGCTGCGCCAGCCGCTGGAGACCGGCGAGGTCGCCATTGCCCGGGCCAATCATCGCACCACCTATCCGGCGCGCTTCATGCTGGTCGCGGCAATGAACCCCTGCCGCTGCGGCCGCGCCATCGATCCGGGCTTTGTCTGCAAACGTGGCGCCAATGTACGCTGCGCCGCCGATTATCAGACGCGCATTTCCGGACCGTTGCTCGATCGCATCGACCTGCACATCGAAGTGCCGGCCGTCACCGCCTCCGATCTGATCCTGCCGCCGCCATCGGAAGGCAGCAAAGAGGTCGCGGCGCGCGTCGCCCGCGCCCGCGACATCCAGGCGGCGCGCTATCAGGCGCTCAAGCTCGACGGCGTCCGCTGCAACGCCCAGGCCAATGGCCCAGCCCTTGAAGACGTCGCCCAGGCCGACGCCAGCGGGTTGAAGCTCCTGCGTGACGCGGCGGAAGCCATGCGGCTTTCCGCCCGCGGCTATCACCGGGTGCTGCGGGTGGCTCGTACATTGGCCGACCTCGACGGCGCGGAGAAAGTCGGGCGGGTCCATCTTGCTGAAGCGTTGTCCTACCGGGCACTCGCCGACGAAGTCCGCCGCGCCGCCTGAGGTTAGCAAACCCTTAACGCATTCAGTCCAGCTTGCGCCCCGGAACATTTCGGGGCGGGACGATGCGGCGCATCCATTTGCTTTTCGTCGTGGCTGCAATGGCCACGGCACCTGCGGTCATGGCCGCGGCCGATGCCTGGCTTGCGCCGGCCTCGGACGGCTCATGCTTCAGCAATGGCGGCATCGCCTATCGCCTGACCAGCAACAAGGCCGCCGACTACACGATCCGGATCGATAACAGCGCGCAGCACCCCGACCTTATCGTCCAGATCACCGACGACCCGGCCGCGGCCGATCTGGTGCTGCTCGCAGACGCGGACGGACTTGCCGGTTGCGCTGGCCGGCACGCAGCGAACCATCCGTCTCGATCCGCGCGCTGCCGAGCCCGACGTGACGATCGCGCTGACGCGCGAGGAGAGTGGCCAGCCGCGGATCTATGCGCCCGGGTTTCGTGCCGAAGAGGCGGCGGCTCTGTTCGCGGTGATGCGCAAGACGCCCCGGAAACGCGTCGCCAGCCGCTAAGGCCGCGCCTTAACCCTGCTTTCACCACGATGGCGAAGCCGCGCAAAAGCGCGGCGGCGGCAACGCAATGGCAAGCCTTGGCGGCGTCCAATGCGTCCCGATGCCGACCGACAGGCTTTCCATTCATGACCGGCTGACGCGCTCGGAGCTGGCGCGCCGCAATTATCGCTCGCTGCTGCTGTTCGGCCGTGCTGTCGTTGCCACGCTCGCGGTCGTGTCCGGCACACTTGGCTTCCTGACCGGCATCGAGGTCCAGAGCGCGCAGTACAATCCCCATAGCTACGCCATCGGCGCGGGCTTTCTCTTTGCGGTCGCGTGCACCGTCCTGGCCTTCATGCTGTACCGCCGCCGGGTGGCGAAGCTGCGCATGATCGCGCTCGAAGCGCAGATCGAAGAGCTCTCCGACAAGAATTGGGAATTGCACGACGCGGAGATGCAGGCGCTCGCGCAAGGCGCGCGACCAGGCCGACGCCGCCAACCGTGCCAAGTCGCGTTTTCTCGCGACCGTCTCGCATGAGATCCGCACGCCGCTCAACGGCATCCTCGGCATGACCGGACCTGTTGCTCGACACCCACGCTGACGCCCGAGCAGAGCACCTACGTCAAGGCGGCGCAAATCCTCGGGCAGACGCGCTGCTGACGCTGATCGAAGACGTGCTCGACTTCTCCAAGATCGAGGCCGGCAAGCTCGACCTCGACACGCGCAGCCTTTCGCGTGCGCGACGCTGGTCGAGGAGATCGTCGAGCTGCTGGCGCCGCGCGCGCAGGACAAAGGCATCGAGATCGCGTCCTTCATCGATCGAGCGCGTGCCGCCAGCGGTCAGTCGGCGATGCCGCCCGGTTGCGTCAGGTCCTGCTCAATCTCGCCGGCAACGCGATCAAGTTCACCGAGCGCGGCGGCGTCGTCGCTCGATCGTGGAGTCCGGCGGAGGCCGGCGCGACTGCGCTTTCGCGTGCGCGATACCGGCATCGGCATCGCGCCGCGACGACGCAGGCAGCGCATCTTCGACGAATTCGAGCAGGCCGACTCGGCGCCGACCCGCCGCTATCGGCGGCACCGGGCTTGGCCTCGCCATTTCCAAACGCATCGTCGAGCGCATGGGCGGCGGATCGAGCTCGTCAGCGAGCCCGGCGACGGCTCGACGTTCTCGCTTCGCGCTGCCGCTTGCCGTGCCGACGGCAGCGATGCTGCCGGCCGTCGCCGCACCCGACCTCGCGAGCGCTGCGATCCTGATCGTCGCTCCGATCGAGCATCGAACCGGCGCTGATCGCGCGGCGCCTGACGCGCTGGGGCGCAGACAGTCGTGCTCGCGCACTGCCGATCGATCGCCGCGGAAAAGCTTCGAGCGCCGCAGTGGGACGCCATGCTGGTCGATCATCGCGCTTGCGGCCGAGCTCGAGTGCATCGCCGGCGCATAGCGCGCACCGGCGGATCGTGCTGTTGCCGCCGAGCGCGCGCGCACGAGCTCGCAGCGTTGCGCGCGAGCGGCTTCAGCGCCTATCTGATCAAGCCGGTGCGGGCGGCCTCGCTCGCGGCACTGCTGTCCGATGACGCGCCAACGCTGCGCACCCGTGCTGCGACCGGAGAGCGCCGCGCCGACGGCCGGCGCGAAGCCTCTCCGTCCTGGTCGCCGAGGACAACGAGATCAACGCGCTGCTGATCCGCGCCTTGCTGTCCAAGCTCGGCCACCGGCCCGAGGGCGTGACCGGCGGCGTCGCGGCGGTGGACGCCTGGGCCAAGCGCCTGCGACGCGGCGATCCTTACGATCTCGTCCTGATGGACATTCATATGCCCGGCCTCGACGGCCTGGCAGCCGCGCGCCGGATCCGGTCCGCTCGAGATTGAGAACGCGCGCGGCGCGGACGCCGATCGTCGCGCTGACCGCCAACGCGTTTCCCGAAGACCGGCAGGCCGCGCTTGCCGCCGGAATGGACGAGTTCCTGGTCAAGCCGCTCGACCGCGCCGCGCTGGAGCGAATTCTCGCAGCGGAATCCTGCATCTGGCCCGGGTTCTCTGGTCGCATAGCCTCCACAATTCCGCGCTGTCATAATCCGGAAGTCGAGCCGTGCTTCTTCGGATCGACGGGGCGTTGATGTGATTCGCTGAGAACCCGCTGACCGGGGCGTTCCCCGCCGAAGGGACGAATTCAATGGCAGATCGCGGCCCGCTGACCCACAAACGGCTGTTTCCGAATTTCCTGCCTGGCTCATTTGCGCCCGGGCAGCCGGGCCTCCTGCCGCATTGCAGGCCTATGGCGGCCTCCAGGCCGCGCCGGCACGCGCGCAACGCGCGCTCCAGCAGTCGCTCGGCCGGATCGGCTCGCTCGAGGTGCGGCTCGCGCAAACCGCCGCCGAAGTGCGGCAGGCGCAGAAGCTGCGCTATCGGGTGTTCTACGAGGAGATGCGCGGCGCATCGCCGATCGCCGGCCGCTGTTCGCGCGGCGCGACGTCGACGCCTTCGACGCGATCTGCGACCACCTGCTGGTGCTCGACCACGGCGCACCGAGAACGTCCTGGGCGCGCGCAAGCCGGTCGTGGTCGGCACCTACCGGCTGCTGCGCCAGGAGCTCGCCGAGCGATTACGGCGGCTTCTACACGGCCAGCGAATTCGACATCGGCGCCGCTGATCGCGCGCCACCGCGATCTGCAATTTCCTCGAGCTCGGCCGCTCCTGCGTGCTGCCGCCCTACCGCAACAAGCGCACGGTCGAGCTGCTGTGGCACGGCATCTGGACTTATGTGCTGCACAACAGGCTCGACGTCATGTTCGGCTGCGCCAGCCTCGAAGGCACCGATCCGCATCGCCTCGCGCTGCCGCTGTCGTTCCTGCACCATTACTGCCGCGCGCCCGAAGCCTTGGCGGGCCCGCGCGCTGCCCGAGCGCTATGTCGAGATGGATCGTCTGTCCGAAGGAAGCGATCGATCCCAAGGCGGCGTTGCGCGCGCTTGCCGCCGCTGATCAAGGGCTATCTGCGGCTCGGCTGCTACATTCGGCGACGGCGCGGTGATCGACCACCAGTTCGGCACCACCGACGTGCTGATCATCCTGCCGGTCGCGGCGCATCAGCGAGCGCTATGTCCAGCACTTCAGCGCGCGGAGCCGACGCGCCGCGCCGCGTAATCTAGCAGCCGCCGCAGCGCGACTTCCTCGACGCGCGTGGTTTTCGCCTTTCTTCAGGATGAGGTCGGCGCGCTGCCGCGTCGGCAGAATATTTTCGTGCAGATTGACGAGATTGATCCGGTTCCAGATCGACGACGCGGTATTGCTCGCTTCCTTGTCGGACAATGTCGAGTAGCGGTGGAAGTACGATTTCGGATCGCGGAACGCGGTCTCGCGCAGCGCCAGGAAACGGTCGATGTACCAGGCCTTGCAACACATCTTCCGTCGGCGTCGAGATAGACCGAGAAATCGAAAAAGTCGGACACGAACGGAATCGCCTTGCCATCTTTCGGCAGGCGGCCGGTCTGCAACACGTTCAGGCCTTCGACGATCGAGAATGTCGGGGCGGTCGACCTCGACCCAATGGTTCGGCATCACGTCGTAGGTCAGATGCGAATAGACCGGCGCCCGCGCCGGGCGGCGGCCGGCTTTGATGTCGGACAAGAAGCGCAGCAGCGCCGGCAGATCGTAGCTCTCCGGAAAGCCCTTCCTCTCCATCAGCCCTTCGCGCTCGAGCACGGCGTTGGGCAACAGAAAGCCGTCCGTGGTGATGAGGTCGACCTTCGGCACATTGGTCCAGCGCGCCAGCAGCGCCTGCAGCACGCGCGCGGTGGTCGACTTGCCGACCGCGACCGACCCGGCGACGCCGATGATGTAACGGCATCTTGATGTCGTCGGTGCCGAGAAACTCGTTCTGCGAACGAAACAGTCGCTGGGTGTACCTCGACATACATCGACAGCAGCCGCGACAGCGGCAGATAAATCTCCTCGACCTCCGCAATATCGAGACGGTCGTGCAGCGAGCGCAGACGCGTCACCTCCTCCGAGGTCAGCGTCATCGGCGTGTCGTCGCGCAGCCTCGCCCATTCCGCGCGCGAGAAGATGCGATAACGGCGACAGGTTGTCCTGGATGCGCTGCTCCATGCGGAAAGCCTATCAGCCTTTGCGCTTGCGGCGCGACGCCTTCTCGGCATGGCCGGACTGCGCGGTTCGCTTGCCCAGCTCGGCTTCGACTTGCGCGAGCGTCACGCCGCGCGCCTCGAGCACGACCAGCAGGTGATAGAGCAGGTCGGCGGCTTCCGCGATCACGTGCTCTTCGTCTTGCCCGACCGCGGCGAGCGCCGTCTCCACGCCTCTTCGCCGAGCTTCTTGGCGCAGTGCTCGACGCCCTTGTCGAGCAGCTCGCGCGTATAGGACTCGTCCGCGCTGGCCTTGGCGCGTTCGTGCCACGCGCTTTTCGAGATCGGCCAGCGATGAATTTTTTCATGGCGGGGACATAGCAGGTTGGCTTTGCGTCGGCTCAATAGCGCCTGCCGTGTGCAGGCTCAGACGATCGACCCGCACCGGCAATCCGGCCTTCTTCATGTACTCCTTCGCCTCGCGCACCGAATATTCGCCGAAGTGAAAGATCGACGCGGCGAGCACCGCGGTGGCGTGGCCTCGCGAATGCCTTCCACCATGTGCTCGCAGATTGCCGACGCCGCCGGAGGCGATCACCGGCACCGGCACCGCATCGGCGATGGCGCGCGTCAGCGCGATGTCGTAGCCGGCCTTGGTGCCGTCGCGATCCATCGAGGTGAGCAGGATCTCGCCGGCGCCGAGCGCGACGACTTCCCTGGCGTATCCGACCGCATCGATGCCGGTCGGCGTTGCGCCCGCCATGGGTGAAAATCTCCCAGTCGCGTCGGCCGGACCTTCTTGGCGTCGATCGCGACGACGATGCACTGATCGCCGAATTTCTCCGCCGCTTCCCTGACGAACTCGCGGCGGCCACCGCCGCGGTGTTGATCGAGACCTTGTCGGCGCCGCAGGTCAGCAGCGTGCGGATATCCTCGACCGTGCGCACGCCGCCGCCGACGGTGAGCGGCATGAAGCAAGCCTCGGCGGTGCGCGTCACGACGTCGTAGATCGTGCCGCGGTTCTCGTGACTTGCGGTGATGTCGAGAAAGCAAAGCTCGTCGGCGCCCGCCGCGTCATAGGCCATCGCCGCCTCGACCGGATCGCCGGCATCGCGCAGATCGACGAAATTGACGCCCTTGACGACGCGGCCGTCCTTGACGTCGAGGCAGGGAATGACGCGGACCTTGAACATCAGGCCGCCGCCTCGCGCGTCACGAATCAGCTTGAGCGCCTCGGCGGGATCGAGCCGCCCGTCATAGAGCGCGCGGCCCGCGATCGCGCCTTCGAGCCTGCGCGCGCGAGGCTCGAGCAAGCGCGCGGATATCGTCGAGCGAAGCAAGCCCGCCCGATGCGATCACCGGAATCGAGATCGCATCGGCGAGCGCGATCGTCGCGTCGAAATTGAGGCCCTTGCAGCATGCCGTCGCGCGACACGTCGGTGTAGATGATCGCCGCAACGCCGGCATCCTCGAAGCGCCGCGCAATATCGAGCGCGGTGAGCTCGGACGTCTCCGCCCAGCCCTCGACCGCGACCTTGCCATCTCTTGGCGTCGAGACCGACCGCGACACGGCCCGGATATTTCTTCGCCGCCTCTTTCACCAGCGCAGGATTGCGCACCGCCGCCGTGCCGATGATGACGCGGTCGACGCCCTTGCCGAGCCAGCTTTCGACCGTCGCCATGTCGCGCACGCCGCCGCCGAGCTGCACCGGAATGCCGATGACTTCGAGGATGCGCTCGACCGCCGCGGCGTTGACCGGCTTGCCGGCAAAGGCGCCGTCGAGATCGACCACATGCAGATACTCGAAGCCCTGCTGCGCAAAGGCCTGCGCCTGCACGGCGGGATCGCGATGAAAAATGGTGGCGCGCGCCATGTCGCCCTGCTCCAGGCGCACCGCGAGGCCTTCCTTCAGATCGATCGCCGGAAACAGAATCACGGCCGCCACCGCAGGAAATTCGCGATCAGCGCGAGCCCGAGCTTCTGGCTCTTCTCCGGGTGGAATTGCGTGCCGACCATGTTGTCGCGCCCGACCACGGCGGTAACCGGCCCGCCATATTCGGTTTGCGCGACCAGGTCGCCCTTGCGCGCCGGACGGAACTGATACGAGTGCACGAAATAGGCGTGCAGCCCGTCGGACCCGAGCGGAATGTCCTCGAGCAGCGGGTGGGGCTTCTGCATCGACAGCGTGTTCCAGCCCATGTGCGGAATCTTCAGCGCCGGATCGGACGGCGCGATCCTGGTCGACCTCGCCTTCGATCCAGCCGAAGCCCGGCGTCACCTGATGCTCGTGGCCGCGCTCGGCCATCAACTGCATGCCGACGCAAATGCCGAAGAACGGCTTGCTCTTTTTGGTGACGCTGTCGGTCAGCGCATCGACCATGCCGGGAATCGCTTCGAGCCCGCGCTTGCAATCGGCAAACGCGCCGACGCCCGGCAGCACGACGCGCTCGGCTTTCGCCACGGCGTCCGGATCGCGCGTCACCGCAATCGGCTTGTCGTAGCCGCTCTCGCGCGCCGCGCGCTCGAACGCCTTGGCGGCCGAGTGCAGATTGCCCGAACCGTAATCGACGATGGCGACGCTCATGAGCGGCGCCCCGGCTGCGGGAACAGGCCGATGATGTCGTTGTTCGCAGCGGTGTTGCGCGGCGGCATGGGCGGCAGGCGGCGCGACCGCAGACGGCGCCGATGTTGCGGGCGCCGGCGCAACCTCGGGCGGCCGGTTCACCCACTCGGCAAAGAAGCGCCGTTCGGCATCTTCTTCATCGTCGCCGACGACAACGCCAATGTTGGTCCAGCGCCGCCGGCGATAGGTCCAGCGCCGCAGGCTTGCCGCTTCCAGGCCGAACAGCAACGCCGATCAGCAACCCGATCACGGCCTGCGATCCGCTCGGCGTGCGCAGGAAATAGAACACCACAGCCATCGCCGCCGTGAGCAGCACGTAGCCGAGCAAAGCGAGCCACAGCCGCCGGTAGATCAGCCATGGCAGCGTCAGCAGAAACGCCCAGAAATGAAAGCCGTCGCGCACGAACACAAAGCGCTGCGGATCGGCGGCGCGGCCGTTCTTCGCGGGCGGCTGGTGCACGGTGTAAGTGGGCATCGCGGTTACTCTTACTACTTAGTCATTCCGGCTGGGCGCGGAGCAAGTCGCCCGGAAGACTATCCGCCGAGCGATCCCTTGGTGCTCGGCACCTCGTCCTTGGCGCGCGGATCGATCGCTATTGCCGTCCGCAGCGCCCTCGCCAGGCCCTTGAAACAGGACTCGGCGATGTGATGGTCGTTGGTGCCATAGAGGCAATGCGCGTGCAGCGTGATCCCGGCGTTCATTGCGAACGCCTGAAACCACTCCTGCACCAGCTCGGTGTCGAACTCGCCGATCTTGTCGCGCACGAACTCCGCCTGGAACACCAGAAACGGCCGCCCCGAAATGTCGATCGCGACCCGGGTCAGCGCCTCGTCCATCGGCACATGCACATCGGCGTAGCGGGTGATGCCCTTCATGTCGCCGAGCGCCTGCTTCACCGCCTGGCCGAGCGCGATGCCGGTATCTTCCGCGGTGTGATGGAAGTCGATGTGCAGGTCGCCCTTCGCCTTCACCGTGATGTCGGTGCGCGAGTGCCGCGCCAGCAGGTCGAGCATGTGGTCGAGGAAACCGATGCCCGTCGAAATATTCGACGTGCCTTTGCCGTCGAGGTCGATGCTGACCTCGATGTCGGTCTCCTTGGTCTTGCGCTTCACTGATCCTGTGCGCATCTGGAAAGCCTTCGAATTCGCGCGCTTTCTATCAAGGCCTGCGCGGATTCGCCACCCAAAGCCAGCTATTTGCAAATGGCGGCTTGGCCCGTCAGGTGCATAGATCACGATGCGAGCGGGGGAGTTGCGTATGTCCGAAATCCCGAATTGGCACGGCACCACGATCCTTACCGTCCGCAAGAACGGCCTGGTCGTCATCGGCGGCGACGGCCAGGTGTCGATCGGCCAGACCGTCATCAAGGACAACGCCAAGAAAGTGCGCCGGCTCGGCAAGGGCGACGTGATCGGCGGCTTCGCCGGCGCCACCGCCGATGCCTTCACCCTGTTCGAGCGGCTCGAAGCCAAGCTCGAGCAATATCCCGGCCAGCTACTGCGCGCCGCGGTCGAGCTCGCCAAGGACTGGCGCACCGACCGCTATCTGCGCCGGCTCGAGGCGATGATGATCGTCGCCGACAAGGATGTCTCGCTGGTCCTCACCGGCACCGGCGACGTGCTGGAGCCGGAGCGACGGCGTCGCCGGCATCGGCTCCGGCGGCAACTATGCGCTCGCCGCCGCGCGCGCGCTCGTCGACGGGCCGCTCGACGCCGAGGCGATCGTGCGCAAGCGCTCGATATCGCCGCCGACATCTGCGTCTACACCAACCGCAACGTCACGATCGAGACGTTGAAAAGCTGAACTGACGAGTCCCAGAGTGACCGACTTCTCCTTCTCCCCCCGCGAAATCGTCTCCGAGCTCGACCGCTACATCGTCGGCCAGACCGACGCCAAGCGCGCCGTCGCCATCGCGCTGCGCAATCGCTGGCGCCGCCAGCAGCTCGACGACAGGCTGCGCGAGGAAGTGCTGCCGAAGAACATCCTGATGATCGGCCCGACCGGCGTCGGCAAGACCGAGATTTCCCGCCGCCTGGCGAAGCTCGCCGGCGCGCCCTTCCTCAAGGTCGAGGCGACCAAATTCACCGAGGTCGGCTATGTCGGCCGCGACGTCGAGCAGATCGTGCGCGACCTCGTCGAGATCGGCATCGGCCTGACGCGCGAGCAAAAGCGCAAGGACGTCGCAGGCCCGCGCCGAGCAATCGGCCGAGGAGCGCGTGCTCGACGCGCTGGTCGGCGCCAGGCGCCAGCCCGGCGACGCGCGAGAGCTTCCGCAAGCGGCTGCGCGCCGGCGAGCTCGACGACAAGGAAATCGAGATCGAGGTGCAATCCGTCGCGGCGGCATGCCGATGTTCGAGATTCCCGGCATGCCCGGCGCGCAGATCGGCGCGATCTCGATCGGCGACATCCTCGGCAAGATGGGCGGCCGCACCAAGACGCGCCGCGTCAACGTCAAGGATTCGCATCCGACTCCTGATCGACGAGGAATCCGACAAGCTGCTCGACAGTGAGCAGGTCGTGCAGGAGGCGATCCGCGCGGTCGAGAAGAACGGCATCGTCTTCCTCGACGAGATCGACAAGATCTGCGCGCGCGAGGGCCGCTACGGCGCCGACGTGTCGCGCGAAGGCGTGCAGCGCGATCTGCTGCCGCTGATCGAAGGCACCACGGTCGCGACCAAGCACGGGCCGGTGAAGACCGACCACATCCTGTTCATCGCCTCGGGCGCCTTCCACGTCGCCAAGCCGTCGGACCTGCTGCCGGAGCTGCAGGGCCGGCTGCCGATCCGCGTCGAGCTGCAGCCGCTCACGCGCGACGATTTCCGCCGCATCCTGACCGAGCCGGAAGCGACGCTGATCAAGCAGTATATCGCGCTGATGAACGACCGAAGGCGTCGACGCTCGACATTCACCGACGACGCCATCGACGCCATCGCCGACATCGCGGTGTCGGTGAACTCGACGGTCGAGAACATCGGCGCGCGGCGCCTGCAGACGGTGATGGAGCGCATCCTCGACGACATGTCGTTCTCGCGCGCCCGACCTCGGCGGGCGAGACGGTGACGATCGACGCCGCCTATGTGGAGGAGCACGTCGGCGATCTCGCCAAGAACGCCGATCTGAGCCGATTTATCCTGTAATCCAACGGAGCTTTCCTTCATGTCGATGTCGTCAGCCGCGATCAGCACGTTCGAGATTCAACTCAAGGCGCTTGGCGCGGCTGCTCGACAAGGCAGAGGCGCACGCAACCGCGAAGAAGTTCGACGTCAGCGTGCTGCTCAATTCGCGGCTGGCGCCCGACATGCTGCCGCTGACCCGGCAAATCCAGCTCGCTTGCGATTTTGCCCGGCGCGGTGCGGCGCGCCTTGCGGGAATCGAGCCGGGATCGGTCGAGGACAAGGAGACCACGATTGCCGAGCTGAAAGAGCGGATCGACAACACGATCGCGTTCGTGAAGTCGGTCGATCCTGCCGCGATCGACGCATCAGCGAAGCGCGTCATCACGCTGCCGCTTGGCCCAAATGCAAAAGGCGAGATGAACGGCGCCGATTATCTCAACCACTTCGTCTTGCCGAACTTCTATTTCCAGTCGACCGTCGCCTACGCGATCCTGCGCCATAATGGCGTGGAGATCGGCAAGCTCGACTTCATGCACGGCGTTCCGCTCAAGCGCGTCTAGCGAGCACGCCGCAGCCGAACGTAAAGCGCGCCGTCGCCGCCATGCTGGATTGCGGCGCTTTCAAAGCCGACGATCATGTCCGCGAAGGTCGGGCAGCGCGAGCCAGAGCGGCACCTGCCGGCGCAGCACGCCGCTCTTGCCGGTGATGATCAGCACTGTGCGCTTGTCGCGCGCCGTGCTCTTGCGAAGGAACGCGATCAGAGCCGAATGCGCCTCGGCCTGGGTATGGCCGTGCAGATCGAGCCGGCCGCCGATTTCGACCCTGCCGCGGGCCACTTTCGCCTTCTCGCGGCGGCCTAACGAAGCGAGCGGCGGTGGCGCTTTCGGCGTCGGCAAAACAGGGGCCGCAGCCACCACGGCGGCTTTCTTCGGCGCTCTTCTCAGCGCGGAGCCGGGAGCCCGCGCGCGCATCGGCCTTCGGCGGCCGGCCGCTTCTTCAATGGCTTTACGGCTTTGCTGAAGGCGCCCCACAAGTCCCGCTCGTCATCGCGTAGCGGGCGCTCGCCCTTGCGGCTCATGATCGCGGACGCGAAGGCGGCACCGGAACGCCTGCGGGCACGCCGCTGACGCGTCACGCCCTTCGGCACCAGCACGACGAACTTGCCGAACTGCTTGATGCGGCCGGCGATCTTGCCGATGTCCTCGCCGGCGCCGAAGAAAATATCGGCCCGCGCCGGGCCGATGATCGCGGTGCCGGTGTCCTGCGCGATCGCGAGCTTGCGGAACGGCGTGACCGGCTTCTCGCTCGCGATCGGCAGATCGGCCTCGACCCAGATCGGCGTGCCGTAAACATGCAGCGAGCGATCGACCGCAAGCGAGCGGTCCGGCGTCAGCTCGACGCCCTGTCCGCCGGTCGAGTGCTGCTCGGCGCCGAGCGGCATCTCGCGGAAGAACACGTAGGAGCGGTTCTTGCGCCGCAGCTCGCGGCCTTCATCCGGATTGGCCTCCATGAAGGCCCGGATCTTGTCCATCGTCATGTCTTCCTTGCTGACGATGCCGCGCTCGATCAAAAATTTTCCGACCGGCGTGTAGGGCAGACCGTTGCGCGCCGCATAGCCGACGCGCATCGTGTCGCCGCCGGCGAGCTTGATGCGGGCCGAGCCCTGGATCTGCGCGAAGAATGCGTCGACCGGATTTTTCAGCCAGACCAGTTCGAGGCCCTTTCCGGCCAGCGCGCCCTCTTCGATTTGGGTGCGGTCGTAAGCGGACGCGACGGCCGGCGTACGGTAAAGCGGGACGTTGTATTCGGCGGTCTTCTTGCGCGAGCCGTCGATCACGGTCTCGTAGTAGCCGGTGAAGAAGCCGCCCGGCTCGCCTGCCGGCGTGACGCGCACCGGCGTGAAATTCTTTTCAAAGAACGCGCGCGCCTCGCGCGCAGTCACCGGCTTTGCCGCGAGCTCGACTGCATGGCCGCAGACCTCGTACAGCCCGCCGAACATCGGCCGCGCCGCGCGCATCGCCGGTGTGCCGGCGCGAATAGGCTTGCAGCTCTTGAGAAACGAGCCGAACGCTGCGGCGTGATCGTCCGCGGCCCAGCCGTCGAGCGCCGTGTAGCCAAGCGTTTCGATCTGCGCGCCAGGCAGGCGCAACACCTTGTCAGCGGCGGAAGCGCCGACCATTCCGGCAGTCAGTGTGAGAACAACGCCGAACAATCTGCGGCAGCGAGACGACGCCATCCGCTCATTGCCCGCCTTCGGTTGCGACCAGCTTCCAGTTGGGGTCGCGCGAGGAAAGGTCGCGCGCGAAGGTCCACACGTCGGTGACGTCGGTAACGCGGTCGGGATTGCCCTCGACCACATTGCCGCTCTTGTCGCGGGTGACCGACACAAGCTGCGAGACAAACTTCACCGTCACCTGCGCGCTGCGGTTCTTGAGCTCCGCATGCGTGATGTCGGCGCTGTCGATCGACACGAAACGAGTCTCGGCCTTGTGGCCCGCCTTCTCGCGCTCGGTGATCGCGGCCTCGAAGCCGTCATAGACGTCGCGCGACAACAAATTCTTCAGCGTGCGGCGATCGCCTTCGGCGAACGCAGTAACGATCATCTCGTAAGCGGCACGCGCGCCAGTGACGAAGTGCTTGCCGTCGAATTCCGGATCTGCGCCGGCGATCGCATCGAGCCCGCTGGCGATCGGCGTGCCGCTCTCGGCAACACCCTTCCAGCGCTCGCCCGGTGCGGCGGCCGGCTCGGCCGGCTTTGCCGCGGCTTCCGGCGCGCGGTTCGGCAATGTGATCACCTTTTCCGGAGCGGGGCGCCCGGCGTCGCGCGAATACGGATCGTAAGGCGGCCGCTCGCGCCCGGTGCGCTGCCCGAGCACGCTACGCAGGCGCAGGAAGATGAAGACCGCCAGCGCCAGGAAAATGATGGTGTAGATATCAAACACGTTGCGCATGCTTTCGCAGAACTAACACCAGCCACTCCGAAAGGAGGCCAGTCCACTGCCATTATGTAGGCTGCCGGCCTCCTCTATCCACGGTCCCGGCCGGGTTATCGGCGCTATTTTGCGTCGAATGCCCAAAACTCTAGACGATTAGCCCATTTGGGCCAACCGCGCCGCCTGCGGGTAAAGCATGAATGTGGCGATATGGTTGCCGGTTGCCGCTCACACTTGGCGAGGGCAAATATCCTGACGTTTCAACCTTTACGGCTCGGCTGCAGCGCTTAGGCGGCGGCCCGACCGCAGCCCACCGAGCGAACCCCGGCGCGCTCCCAAACTTGTGACAGCGGGCGCCGTCATGTTAGCCACCGCGCGACCGAAATTCGTGAGGAGTGATCATGTCTTCGACCAATGGCGGCGACGGCGCGCCCACACCGGGGCCGGGCCAGGCGCCTGGCGGACCGGGGCCGCAACTGAACGTCATCGCGCAATACACGAAGGACCTGTCCTTCGAGAATCCGAATGCGCCGCGCATCCTGACCGGCCAGCAGCAGCCGCAGATCAATATCCAGGTCGGGGTCAACGCCACGCCGCAAAATCAGACCGATTTCGAGGTGGCGCTGAAGATCGAAGGCAAGGCCGAGCTTCCGAACAACCAGGTGCTGTTCAGCTTCGAGCTGATTTACGGCGGCATCTTCCGCATCCAGAACGTGCCGCAGGACAGTCTCTCGGCCGTTGTGATGATCGAATGCCCGCGCCTGCTATTCCCGTTTGCGCGGCAGATCATTGCCGACGCTGTGGTGAGCGGCGGCTTCCCGCCGCTGCTGCTCGATCCGGTGGATTTCGTCGGGCTCTATCGCCAGAACCTGGCGAAGACGCAGCCGTCAAACCCGACGCCGGCGCAGTTTGCCTGAGTTGACGCCGCTTATTTCTGCGAAAGCAGATCTAGGCGGCGTAATGCCGCCACACCGATTCTTCGCCGAGTGTCGCGATGAATTCGCGGTGCGCGAGCGCTTCCTCGTCGGTCAGGCGCGGCGGCAACAGAATCGGGCGTTGCGCGGCGGCGGGGCGGGCGCTGCCCAGGCTGATCGCCATGTCCTCGACCAGGATGAGCGAGGCCTGCCGGGCTCCGATCAGCTCGAGATAAACCTCGGCGAGAATTTCGGCGTCGAGCAGCGCGCCGTGCTTGGTGCGGCGTGAATTGTCGATGCCGTAGCGCACGCAAAGCGCGTCGAGGCTGTACGGCCCTGCCGAATGCTTGCGGCGCGCCAAAGCAATCGTGTCGATCACCCGATCGCGCGGCAATGCTGCGCGCTGGCAGCGGTCGAGCTCGGCGCACAGGAAGCCGTAGTCGAACGACGCGTTGTGCGCGATCAGGATGGAATCGCCGATGAATTCGATGAACTCTTCGACGACGTCCACGAATAGCGGCTTGTCCTTGAGGAAATCCGCCGAGAGGCCGTGCACCTTGAACGCGCCTTCCGGCATGTCGCGCTCGGGATTGAGATAGCGGTGGAAGCTCGCCCCGGTCGGAATGCGGTTGAGCAGTTCGACGCAGCCGATCTCGACCACCCGGTGGCCGTCAAACGGGTCCAGGCCGGTCGTTTCGGTATCGAGGACGATCTCGCGCATTCGGGATTCCGGAAAGCGACTCAGTGCCGCCGTTTCGGCATATTAGCGACACGGGCGAGAATGTCGCGCACCTGGGCGCGGGCGCCCTCGAAACCCACAGAGGTGTCCACCACGAAATCCGCGCGGCGGCGCTTTTCCGCATCGGGCATTTGCCGCGCCAGGATGCCGTCAAGCCGCTCTTCGCTGGTGCCGCGCGCCAGGACGCGGGCGCGCTGGACGTCTTCCGGCGCTGTGACCACCACCACCGCATCGCATCGGGATTCGCCGCCGGTTTCGTACAGCAGCGGAATATCGAGCAGCGACGACCTTGGCGCCGCTGGCTTCGGCGTTGGCGAGGAACTTCTGCTCCGCCGCGCGCACCAGGGGATGCACAATCGCCTCGAGCCGTTTCAAGGCTTCGACATTGCCGACCACGGACGCCGCGAGCTTGTCGCGATCGACCTTGCCGTTCGCAGTCGTTCCCGGAAACGCTGCCTCGATCGGCGCAACCGCCTCGCCTTCATAGAGCCGGTGAACCGCAGCGTCGGCGTCGTGCACCGGCACGCCTTCCTCGGCAAAGAACTTCGCGGTGGTCGATTTGCCCATGCCGACCGAGCCGGTGAGGCCGAGGATGAACATGGCCTAGCCCACCACCGCGCCCTCTTTGCGCAGAAAGTCGAGCAGCGGCAGCAAAGGCAGGCCCAGAATTGCGTAGTAGTCGCCCGAAATCTTCTCGAACAAATGGATGCCGGCGCTTTCGATCTGGTAGCCGCCGACGCTGGCCTGAGCCCCCTCGCCGACCGCATCGAGATACGTATCGATGAACGCATCGGAGAGCGTGCGCATCGTCAGTTCCTCGGTGTCGACGTGCTCGAACAGCACGCTGCCGTCGCGGACCAGCGTGATGGCCGAGTAGAGCCGGTGCGTCTTGCCTGACAAGGCCCGCAATTGCTCGCGGGCTGCCGCGCGATCGACCGGCTTGGAGAAGCGTTGCTCGCCGAGCGCCAGCGTCTGGTCGGCGCCGAGCACGAGGCGCGCCGGCATCTGCGCCGCGACCGTATGCGCTTTGGCGCCGGACAAGCACCCGCGCCACATCGGCCGGCGTCTGCGCATTCGAGCGCGCTTCGATGCCGCGCTCGTCGATGCCGGCCGGGCGCACTTCGACCGGCAAGCCGGCCGCGGCGAGAATCCGCCGGCGCACCTCGCTTTTCGAGGCCAGAATCAAGGGCTTTGGCGCGATCCACAGAGCCATGTCAGCCGGGCCGCCGGCGTTTTTCCATCAGGAGCTTCATCACCGCCGCCGCGGTTTCTTCGATCGAGCGCCGCGTCACGTCGATCGACGGCCACTGGTTCTTGGCGCAAAGCCGCCGCGAATAGGCGACCTCCTCCGCCACCGCGGTCTTGTCGATGTACTGGTCTGTCGTCGCGATGCGCCTTGAGCCCAAGCAGCCGGTTCTCGCGGATCTGCACGATGCGCTCCGGGCTGGCGTAAAGCCCGACCACCAGCGGGCCGTTCAGCCGTTCGACCTCCGGCGCCAGCGGCACGCCCGGCACAAGCGGAACATTGCCGGTCTTCACCCCGCGATTGGCGAGATAGATCGAGGTCGGCGTCTTCGAGGTGCGCGACACGCCGACCAGCACGACATCGGCGTCGTTGAGCCCTTCGACGTGCTGACCATCGTCATGCATCATCGTGTAGTTGAGCGCATCGATGCGCTGGAAATACTCGGCGTTGAGAACGTGCTGGGCGCCGACGCGATGGCCGGTCTCGGTGCCGAGATAGGACTGGAACAGCCGCAACACCGGTCCCAGGATCGACATGCACGGCAGGCCGAGCTCGCGGCATCGCGTCTCCAGTGTCGCGATCAGATCGTCGTCGAGCAGCGTGTAAAGCACGACGCCGGGCGATTCCGAGATTTCATTGAGCGCGAGATCGAGCTGCCGTTTGCTGCGCACCATCGGATAAAGGTGCTCGACCGGCGCGACGTTGACGTATTGCGCCGCGGCCGCGCGCGCCACCATGATCAGCGTTTCGCCGGTCGCGTCGGAGACGAGATGCAGATGAAAGTAGTTCGTCTCGGCCATTGGATTGAGGTGGATAAGCTGTGAGTTGCTATGGAGGAGGCCACGCCTTGAGGCCCCGCGCAAGCATCAGGGGCCGCCCTGCCGATTTTCCGTCCACATTCGGTTCTTCGGGAGAAACGAAAGGAGACCGCGGCCGGGTTAGTGTTGAAATGTTGGAATAGGCTGGGGACTAGTCTGTGGGCAACGTCAAGTTAGCCCTGAAACACCGCAACAAGTTGCACTGATTGAATCACTGCTCAACATCTGAACATCTTGGATTGTGCAGTACATGCCGTGGACAGGATGTGAGCAACGAGTTGTGAGTTCAAACCACCGCCCAACAATAACTACAAAAGATTCTAGTAAGAGTGATTTGGAAGAAAGCCAGTGAGAGATAATCAGTGAGTAAGTCGGTTCTCTCGGTACTTGAAGGGCAAGCGCCAGGCGATCCCTCCGGTCTGGATGATGCGCCAGGCGGGGCGTTATCTTCCGGAGTATCGTGAGCTGCGTGCCAAGGCCGGAGGCTTTCTGGATCTGTGCTTCACGCCCGAGCTCGCGGCCGAGGTGACGTTGCAGCCGATCAGGCGTTTTGGTTTCGACGCCGCGATCCTGTTTTCAGACATTCTCGTTGTTCCGTACGCACTCGGCCGCAAAGTCTGGTTCGTCGAAGGCGAAGGTCCACGTCTCGAACCATTGAACGATGCGCAAGCGCTCGAAACTGTGAGTGGGGATATCGATGAGAAAGTGCTCGCGCCGGTTTACGAGACGGTGCGGCGTGTGAAACAACAATTGCCGAAGGAAACGACGTTCATCGGCTTTTGCGGGGCGCCATGGACGGTCGCGACCTACATGGTGGCGGGACAAGGAACGCCGGATCAGGCGCCGGCGAAGGAATTGGCAAAGCGCGAGCCGGAGGCGTTTGCGGGACTGATCGACAGGCTGGTTGACGCTTCGGCCAGTTATCTTGCTGCACAGCTCAAGGCGGGCGTCGATGTTGTGCAGATCTTCGATACCTGGGCGGGTGGCCTGCCGGCAGATGATTTCGAGCGTTGGTCGGTGCAGCCAACCAGGCAGATCGTCGCGAAATTACGGGAGAAGGTGGCGGACGCCAAAGTGATCGGCTTTCCGCGCGGCGCCGGCGAGAAAATCCCGCGCTATGTGGCCGAGACCGGCGTGAACGCAGTGAGCCTGGAAACCGCGATCGACCGCGACTTTGCCCGCCGCGAAATCCAGTCGCGCGTGCCGGTGCAGGGCAATCTCAATCCTGAGACCCTGCGCGCCGGCGGCGAGGTGCTCGACCGCGAAGTTGATGCCGTGCTCGAGGCCTTCTCCTCCGGCCCGTTCATCTTCAATCTCGGCCACGGCATTTTGCCCGACACGCCGATCGCCAATGTCGAGCGGATGCTCAAGCGGGTGCGCGGCAGCGCATGATCCCGAAAAGTGGAGACCGGTTTTCGGATAAGATCATGCGCGGGAAAACATGACCTACCTCTGGATCAAGGCCTTCCACATCATCGCGGTCATCGCCTGGATGGCCGGCATGCTCTATCTGCCGCGGCTGTTCGTCTATCACGCGGGCGTGGCGCCGGGCTCCGAGCAGTCCGAGACCTTCAAGGTGATGGAGCGCCGGCTGCTCAAGGCGATCATCAATCCGGCGATGGCCGCGACCTGGCTGCTCGGCCTTGCCTTGGTCTGGCTGATGGCGACTGGCAGACGTTCACGCAGTCTGGATGGCTGCACGCCAAGCTCTTGCTGGTGATCGCGATGTCGGCGCTGCACGGCCAGTTCGTCGGCTACTGGCGCGATTTCGCCGCCGACCGGAACCGGCACAGCCAGAAATTTTACCGGGTAATCAACGAGGTAGTGACGGTCCTGCTCGTTCTGATCGTCATCCTCGTCGTGGTTAAGCCGTTCTGATTCACACCGACGAGCCGCTCCACTTGCCTAACGGCCTCTAACTCCATATATTTTTCTCATCCCTCCGAACGCAGGCGGATGCTGTCGCGTTTCCGGTCCGAATGACCGGCCAGCATCGGGCCCGGGACCTTCAAAAGCTCCTTCAAGCCTCAAGACCTGCGACCTGCCTCCCTCCGTTTAGCCCGCGTGGCCGTTTCCTTTTTCACGCTCCATCCGGGCCATCTTCCAAGGACTGAAAGACCCCTATGCGGGAAATGAAACTCCAGGACCTCAAGTCCAAATCTCCAGCCGAACTGGTCGCTTTTGCCGAGGAGCATCAGGTCGAGAACGCCTCGACCATGCGCAAGCAGGAGCTGATGTTCGCGATCCTCAAGCAGCTCGCCACCCAGGAAGTCGACATTATCGGCGAAGGCGTGGTCGAAGTGCTGTCCGACGGCTTCGGCTTTCTGCGCTCGCCGGAAGCCAACTATCTCTCCGGCCCCGACGACATCTACGTCTCGCCCTCGCAGATCCGCCGCTTCGGCCTGCGCACCGGCGACACGGTCGAAGGCCATATCCGCTCCCCCAAAGAGGGCGAGCGCTACTTCGCGCTGCTCAAGGTCAACACCCTCAATTTCGAAGACCCGGAAAAGGCCAAGCACAAGGTCAACTTCGACAACCTGACGCCGCTCTATCCGGATGAGCGGCTCAAGATGGAGCACGACGATCCGACCAAGAAGGATCTGTCGCCCCGCGTCATCGATATCGTCGCGCCGATCGGCAAGGGCCAGCGCGCGCTGATCGTGTCGCCGCCGCGCACCGGCAAGACCGTGCTGCTGCAGAATATCGCGCACGCCATCACCGCCAATCACCCCGAAGTCTTCCTGATCGTGCTGCTGATCGACGAGCGGCCGGAAGAAGTCACCGACATGCAGCGCTCGGTGAAGGGCGAGGTGATTTCCTCGACCTTCGACGAGCCGGCCTCGCGCCACGTGCAGGTCGCCGAGATGGTGATCGAGAAGGCCAAGCGCCTGGTCGAGCACGGCCGCGACGTCGTGATCCTGCTCGATTCGATCACCCGCCTCGGCCGCGCCTACAACACCGTGGTGCCGTCATCCGGCAAGGTGCTGACCGGCGGCGTCGACGCCAATGCGTTGCAGCGGCCGAAGCGCTTCTTCGGCGCCGCGCGCAATATCGAGGAAGGCGGCTCGCTCACCATCATCGCCACCGCGCTGATCGACACCGGCTCGCGCATGGACGAAGTGATCTTCGAAGAGTTCAAGGGCACCGGTAACTCGCGAGCTCATCCTCGACCGCAAGGTCGCCGACAAGCGCACCTTCCCGGCGATGGACATCACCCGCTCCGGCACCCGCAAGGAAGAGCTGCTCACCGATCCGGCCGTGCTCAAGAAGATGTACGTGCTGCGCCGCATCCTCAATCCGATGGGCACGATGGATGCGATCGACTTCCTGCTCGACAAGCTGCGCAACACCAAGACCAACTCCGAGTTCTTCGAGAGCATGAATACGTAAGCGAAGCGCAGACGAAAATGAAAAGGCCGGGAGCGATCCCGGCCTTTTTCGTGACGCGCTGCGAACGTATTCAGGGACGTGAAGACGCCGTATCGAGCGCCGCATTGCATGCTTGCGAGATCGACTCTGTACAGGTTGAGGCAATCGACCAGTCTGCTGTCGCCCGGCGGGACGCGGTGCAATGCTGCTTCGCTTCTCCATCGCAGGCACGGCGCAGGTCAGTGACCGCGCCAGGGCCTCGACGAGCCGTTCGGTGGATGCGACGACGGTCCTTGCGCATTTCGGCGCCAGCATCTTGTCGTGAGAATAAAGGCAAGCCAGCACGCGCCCGCGACCTTCCTGCACGGTCCGGCACTGATTTTAATCTCCTTCGCACAATCGGCCTGAGCGCCGCGGCGTACGGCTCCATACGACCTGTGCATGTCGCTATGGACTTACAAACAGCAGCGCGGCAGCGAGCAGATACGGTCGGAAAGGCGTGTCTCATTGCTGTCCTTTCGCGTCAGTGTGTAAGCTGCCGGCACAGCTTAGCGCACGGCAACCTTAGACGAAAGCACGGCCTTGCGGACATCCTGCCGCGCGGCGACCTGAATAAGCGAAGCGTCGTGCTAAGAACCGGCCTGTCGCGGAGACGATTCGCATTGTCGCCGGTCCTGCTCAGCCGCCTGCGCCTGATTGCTATCTGCTGGATCCCGGTCGCCGCCGCGATCTACGTGTTCGATCTGCTGCGGCAGACCCGTGACGGCTTGAGCGACGGCGCCGGCCGCCCGTTCGGCGACGACTTCATCAATTTCTTCTCCGGCCCGTATCTCGCCTGGCACGGACGCGCCGCCGAGATTTACGACTGGAACGCGTTTCACGCCTTCGAGGTGAGCGTCGCCGGGGCCGAGCCTCGGCTTCTATCACTACAGCTATCCGCCCGCGCTCTTGCTGGTGGGCGTGCCGCTGGCATTTGTGGGCTATTTACCTGGGTTTTTCTTATGGGTCGGCGGCGGCTGGCTCGCGTTCTATCGCGCGCTGGCGCTGATCGCCTCGAACCGCACCGCGCTCCTTCTCTCGCTCGCCACGCCCGCGGTCTTCATCAATTCGGTCAACGGCCAGACCGGCACCTGGACGGCGGCACTGTTCGGTGGCGGCCTCGCACTGCTCAATCGCCGGCCGGTCATCGCCGGCGTGTTGTTCGGGCTTCTGATCTGCAAGCCGCAGCTCGGCATCTTGCTGCCGATCGCATTGGCGGCGGGCCGGCAATGGCGCGCTTTCATCGCCGCCGCGCTTACTGTGCTGATCATCTCCGGCGCCAGCATGCTCTTGTTCGGCGCCGATATCTGGCCGGCCTATTTCAAGCACGCCGAAGTGTTGCGGCAGAACGTGCTCGAGAGCGGCGAAGGCGTCTGGCACCGCATGGTCTCGGTGTTCGTGGCGGCGCGCCGGCTCGGTCTCGATCCGGCTGCGGCGTACCTGGTGCAGGCCGTGGTCGCGGTGCCTGTCATGATTGTCGTCGCGCTGGCCTGGTTTCGCGACGCGCCGGCGGCGGCTCGATACGCGCTGCTCGTGCTCGGCACCTGGCTGGTCACGCCTTATCTTCAGGACTACGACCTGGTGATCGGCGCTTTCGTCGTGCTGTGGCTGCGCGAGCTTTATCCCGACCTGCCGCGGCCGGTGCTCATATCGGCGGGACTGATCCTGATCTTGCCGTTCGTTGCGGCGGCGCTTGCCAATCTCACCGGCTTCGCATTCGGACCGCTGTTCATCGCGCCGGCGTTCGTTCTCGTGGCACGCACGGCGTTATCGCCGCGGCGCTGAGCTATCGCATCGCGCGGACAGCTTCGGCGATTCCACTCGCGCTTGTTACCGGCAACGAGCAGCGCTCGCCGACGCAAACGAATGCCGCCGGACCGCTCGCGCTTTCATCTTCTCTTGCGCCGGATGTGAAGCCGGCAGTCCCGGCGAAGCCCGCAACACGATGCGCTCGAGATAAGGCTGCTTGAGCGCGGCCTGCACCAGCTCCGGCGCATCGCCGGTAATCACGATCTCCGCCGCGCGCAGCCGCAGGTCGAGCGCATTGAGCAGCGCGATGTGGCCGAACAGATTGTTGCCGGCCGCCGAGAGGATATTCTCGATCAGGCGGTCGGCCCTGCTCGCGATACGCATCGTCGCCCGCAAGCACGGCAAGCCGCACCAGATTGCCGGCGGCGACTGCATTGTGATTGGGCGTCGCATCGTCCGAGGTCGAATGCGGCCGCAGCACCAGGCCTTCCGCGTCATCGGCGGTGAGGTAATAACCGCCGGTCTCCGCATCGGCGTAATGCGCATCGAGCGCGGCCTGCCAAACCTTGGCGCGCTCCAGATAGGCGCCCTCGCCGGTCGCTTCATAGAGCGCCAGCGCGGCGCGCGTCATCGCGGCAAAATCCGAAGCGAGGCCCGGATAAAGCAGCTTGCCCGCGCGCCACGAATGACCGAGCCGATCGCCCTTCGTCATCTCGCGCGCGATGAAATCGAAGGCGCGCTTTGCCATCGCGATCCAGTCCGGCTCATCGAGCAGCACGCCGGCATTGACCAGCGCCGCGATCATCAGCCCGTTCCAGTCCGCCAGCACCTTGTCGTCGAGGCCGGGCCGCACGCGGCTTTCGCGCGCGTTGAGCAAGACCTCGCGCAGATGCCCGAGCTGCTGCTCCTCGCGCTCGCCGCGCTCGACGCGTCTTGAGCCGGTTGAGAATATTGTGGCCTTCGAAATTGCCCTCGTCGGTCACGTCGTAATGATGCGCGAAGAATTCGCCGGCCTCGGGGCCGATCATTTCGACGATCTCGTTCTTGCCCCAGACGTAGAACTTGCCCTCCTCGCCTTCGCTAGTCCGCATCGAGCGAGGCGGAGAACGCGCCTTCCTTCGTGGTCATCTCGCGCTTGAGCCAGCCGACGGTTTCGCGCGCGCGCCGCGCAAACAGTGCGGCATGTTTGCCGCCGCGCGCTGATGCCAGCGCCAGCAGGTCGAGCAGCTGCGCGTTGTCGTAGAGCATCTTCTCGAAATGCGGCACCAGCCACTTCTCGTCGACCGAGTAGCGCGAGAAGCCGCCGCCGAGATGATCGTAGATGCCGCCCTCGCTCATTCGCTCCAGCGCGTGCTCGACCGTCTCGAAGAACCGCACATCGCCGCTGCGCAGCCCGGCGCGCCACAGCATTTCGAGCAGGCCCGGCTGCGGAAATTTCGGCGCGCCGCGCAGGCCGCCATTGACGTTGTCGAACGTGTTGCCGACCTGCTGCGCCATGCCGGTGAGCTCGTTGAGCCCGATCGTCACCTTGCCGGCCGGCCGCGCCTTGTCGGCCAGCCGCGCCAGCAGCGCCGCGCGGTTCTGCTCGATCTTGTTGGGCTCCTCGCGAAACAGCCGCGACACTTCGCGCAGGATGTCCTTGAAGGCCGGCCGGCCGAACCGCGTTTCCTTCGGAAAATACGTGCCGCCCCACACCGGCTCGGCCTTCGGGGTCAGAAACATCGTCAGCGGCCAGCCGCCCTGCTCGCCGAGCAGATGCAGCGCCTGCATGTAGATCTGGTCGATGTCGGGCCGCTCCTCGCGGTCGACTTTGATGTTGACGAACAGCTCGTTCATCACCGCGCGCGGTCTCGTCGTCCTCGAACAACTCGTGCGCCATCACGTGGCACCAGTGGCACGCCGCGTAGCCGACCGAGAGCAGGATCGGCTTGTTGTGCTCGCGCGCATGCGCAAGCGCCTCCGGCCCCCATTGCCACCAGTCGACCGGGTTGTGCGCGTGCTGCAGCAGATAGGGCGAGGTCGCCTGCGCGAGGCGATTTTGCTGCGTCGATGATGCCGTCATCGCGTCACGCTAACACGCGCGCGATGACGATGGCTCCATTCGCTCAGCGCGGCGGGCGGCGCATCAGCAGCAGGATGACGAGGATGAGCAGGACGAGGCCGAGCCCGCCCGACGGGTAGTAGCCCCAGCCGGTGCTGTAGGGCCAGGTCGGCAGCGCGCCGAGCAGCAGAAGGATAATGATGATTATCAGAACGAGCCGCATGCCGCTGCCTCCTCAATGTCAAAGCGTCGCGTCCTAACGCTGGCCTGAGGTGCCGGGTTCCGCCGGCCCGCTGCTGGTCTGCGCCCCGCCGGAAACGCGCCAGATCGCATTGCCGACGTCGTCGGCCACCAGCACTGCGCCGTCCTTGCCGATGGCGACGCCGACCGGCCGGCCCAGCGCCTTGTCGTCTTGGTTGACGAAGCCGGTCAGCACGTCGATCGGCTGGCCGTTCGGCTTGCCGTCGAGGAATGGCACGAACACCACCTTGTAACCGCTGCGCGGCTTGCGATTCCATGAGCCGTGCTCGCCGACGAACACGCCGTCGGCGAACTGGCCGCCGAGCTTGGCCGAATGTCCTTGCGGGTTCTGCGCGAACGTCATGCCGAGCGGCGCGACGTGATTGCCGAGCGCGTAATCCGGGCGGATCGCCTTGGCGACCATGTCGGGCCGCTCCGGCTGCACGCGGGTGTCGACATGCTGGCCCCAGTACGACCACGGCCAGCCGTAAAAGCCGCCCGGCTTCACCGAGGTCAGATAATCAGGAACGAGATCGCTGCCGAGCTCGTCGCGCTCATTGACCACGGTCCACAATTCGCCGGTCGGGGACCATCCCATGCCGTTCGGATTGCGCAGTCCGGTGGCGAATTCCTTCACCTGGCCATTGCTGAGATCGACTTCGAGGATCGCCGCGCGCTGATGCTCGGCTTCGAGTCCGTTCTCCGAATGATCGCTGTTCGAGCCCGAGGTCGCGTAGAGCTTGGTGCCGTCGCGCGCGGCGATGATGTTCTTGGTCCAGTGATGATTGCGCGGTCCGGCCGGAAGGTCGGCGACCTTCTGCGGCTTCTCGGTGATCTGGGTCGCGCCCTCCTGATACTTCACCTTCACGACGGCATCGGTGTTGGCGATGTAGAGCGTGTCGCCGATCAGCGCCATGCCGAACGGCGAGTTGAGGTCGGTCATGAACGTGCTGCGCGTCTCGGCGACGCCGTCACCGTCCTGGTCGCGGAACAGCGTGATGCGGTTGGCGCTCTTGACGCCCGCGCCGGCGTAGGACTGCACCCATTTCATGATGCGGCCTTTGATGCCCTTGCCTTGCTCGGGCCGCTCCGGCGCGTTGCTTTCCGCCACCAGCACGTCGCCGTTCGGCAGCACGAAGACCCAGCGCGGATGATCGAGCCCGCGCGCGAACGCGCGTTACGGTCAGTCCCGCCGCGGCGGTCGGCTTGCCGTCGGCGCTCCATCCGGTCGCCTTGGCGATCTTGACGGTCGGGATCAGCGACTTGGTCGGCTCGGGGATTTGCGGCTGCGGCCCGGTGCTCTGCTGTTCGGGGATTTTCGAGCTGTCGCCGCAAGCGGCCAGCAGCAAAGCCAGCGCGGCGGTGGCTGCGAAAGTCAGGTGCCGGACGGACATGGGGCGGCCCTCGATTGCCAGGATTTCCCCCCGACAAGCGGCCTGAGGCGGCCAATGTTCCGGCGGCAAATCAGCCCAGCGTTTTCGGCCTTAAACTGACGCGCCCGAGCAGGACCACGGCGGCCGCGGCCCCCTGAAGTGTGGCGGCCAGCGCGAAGGAAATTGTGTAGTTGCCGGCGAGGTCGCGCAGGATGCCCAGCACCGCCGGGGCGAAGGCGAATACCGCCTGATTGACGGCGACGATCAACGCCACCGCGCGGCCGACCTCGGCGCCGGAAAACTCCTTCTGCAGGAGAAGCGGCGGCAGCGAGACCAGATTGCCGAACCCGAAGCCGAACAGCGCGCAGCCGAGCAGCAACGGCACGGGACCGTCACCGAAGGTAAACAGCAGGGTGCCGAGCGCCTGGATCGCGAAATTGCCGGCCGCGACCGTGCGGCGGTTGCGCTCGCCCATCACCGCGCCGATCACGCTGCGGCCCGCGATCGCGCACAACGTGACAAAGCTCATCGCCCACGCGCCGCCGCTGGTCCCGAACTCCGGCGCGAGCCGTGCGATCAGGTGGGCGACGATCCCGACCTGAGCGAACAGCGCGAGTGCGAAAGCGAGCGAGATCGTGAAGAAGCCGCGGTCGCGAAACAATTGTCCGCGGCTGCGGTCAGTCGCGGCGTTCGCAGCGACCGCCAACGGCGGATTGCGCCCGATGATCATTGCGGTGACCGGCAGCATGATCGCCAGCATGCCGAGGCCGATCAGCGCCGCGCCGGCGGTGAAGCCGAATTGCGAAATCACGAGCACCCAGAGCGGCGTGAACAACAGGCCGCCGCAGCTTGCGCCATTGAACGCCGTGCTCAGTGCCTTGGGCCGGTCGCGGTCGAACCACGGCGCGACGATGGCGTTGATCGCCGCGCCGCTCAGCGCCGCCCAACCCGCGCCGCTCACCAGCGCGGCGAAGAAAAGATGCCAGGGCTGCTGCGCCAGCGACCAGCTCAGAACGCCGGCCGCAGCAGCAAAGAGGCCGGCAGCGGTCACGCGCGGCAGGCCGAAGCGGCGATAGGCGTCCGGCAGATAGGCGACCAGGATTGCGCTGAACACGAAGTGAAAGGTGATGGCGCTCGAAATCGTCGAGACGCTCCAGCCGCGTTGCGCATGCAGCATCTGGAGAAACACCGGCGGGCCATAAAAGCCGAAGCCCCAGCCGAACAGCGCGACCAGGAATGCCGCCCAGACGATTTTCCAGTTGAAACGATCCGACATTGCCGGACCGGTATCACGGCGCTCGTGCGGCCGCGACCCGATTCCTGAAACGCTATTGCGCCTTCCGCGCCTTGAATGCCGTGGCGCGCGCCGGATAGGTGATGCTGCCGTCGCCAGCCGCCGGCAGCGTTTTCCGCATCAGGTCGCGCAGCTTCTCGCGGTCGCTTTCGCTCAGCGCCGCGATCGATTTCGAGACCGGGTGCTGGAACGTCTTCGCCTGCGAAGTCCAGTAGTCCTCGAAGTCGCGAAAAGTCTGGGTCGCCTCGATCGTGTCGATCTCGATGCCGGAATAGCCCGCCGCCTTGAGCGTCGCGTTCAATCCATCCGGCATCGCTTCCGGCACGACGGGCGACTGCATCACCTCGCCGGCAACCTCGATGACGCCGCGCGCCAGCGGCCCATAGGGCGCGTCGACGATCCCCGGGCCTTTGCGCCAGGTGTAACCCGCGACCATGCCGCCCGGCTTGGTGACGCGCAGCATCTCGCGAAACGCTTTCGCTCGATCTGGAATGAAATGGATCACCAGCGCCGAGACGACCACGTCGAACTCGCCGATCCGGAACGGCAGATAGACCGCGGTCCCGGCGCGAAACTCGGCCTGCGGCGCGGTGATCGTTTTCCTGGCGTGCTCGACCTGCTGCGGCGACGGATCGACGGCGACGACCTTTTCCGGCGCGCAATTCTTGAGGATCAGCTCGGTGAAGGCGCCGGTGCCGCAGCCGACATCGAGCCAATAGGCGTTCTTCGGTGCGTCGATCCAGGCGAGAAATTTCTCGCCAATGGCGCGGCTCCACCGGCCCATGTAGCGCTCATAGGCATCGGCGTCGTCGAAGGCGACTTTGGTTTCGGCCATGACGTTACTGCTGGATGCCCGCCGCCTTGATCGGCCCTTCCCAGCGCTTGATCTCTTCCGGAATGAACTTGGTGATGTATTCCGGCGTGCGCTGCGCTTTCGGCACCGGCGCGACGCCGTGCTTGGCGAGCAGCTCGATCGTTGCCGGCGAGTCGACCGTGTCGCTCATCGCCTTGTTGAGCTTGGCGACGATCTCGGCCGGCGCATTCTTCGGCAGCGACAGGCAATTCCAGGTCGTGACGTTGAAGTCCTTGAAGCCCTGCTCGTCCGCGGTCTTGAGATCGGGCAGCGCGTCGGAGCGATTTTTCGACAGATTGGCGACGGCTTTCAGATTGCCGGCTTTGATCTGCTCGACAACGCCGCCGATATTCGAGCAGCCATATTCGAGCCGCCCCGCCATGATGTCGGCCATCGCCGGCCCGCCGCCGCGATAAGGCACGTGCACCGGCTCCTTGCCGCCGATCGTCGCGTTGACCAGCGCGCACGACAGATGCGTGGTCGAGCCGACGCCGGCCGAGCCGAAGCTGATCTTTTCGAAATTGGCTTTCACGTAGGCGACGAAGTCCTGGAGCCCGTTGATCGGCAGCTTCGGATTGACGACCAGCACCATCGGCTGGTCGGCGAACATGCCGACATGCGTGAAATCCTTGACCGGATCGTAGGGCAGCTTCTTGAAGATCGACGGGTTGTAGGCGTAGGTGCCGACCGTCCCGAGCAGGACCGTGTAGCCGTCGGGCTGGGCAGTCGCGACCCGCTGGGTGCCGGTGACGCCCGAAGCGCCGGTGATGTTCTCGACGATCACGTTCTGGCCGAGCAGCTCGGTCATGCGCGGCTGGATCACCCGGCCGAGCACGTCGAACGAGCCGCCCGCGGCGAACGGCACCACCAGCGTGATGGGCCGCGTCGGATAATTCTGCGCGTAGACAAGGCGCGGCAGCGCGACTGCGCCGGTTGCGGCGGCTGCGCTTTTGATGAAATCCCGACGACGCATGGCGAAATCTCCCTGGCGATGAGCGTCTGGTGCGCTCCTTTGTCGCAGTGGAGCAAATGCTGGCGGGGCGACGCAAGCCCCGCGATCAATTGTCGGAAGGCTCAGGCAGCGACGCGGGCGAGGAAGTCTTCGACCTGGCCGTTGAGGTGCGCCACAGCCCGTTCGACGCTTTGCGAAGCCTCCAGCACGATTTCGGCCGAGCGCTGCGCCTCGGTGGCGGCGCCGGAAACCACCTCCAGTACCGAGGCCACCGCCGCGGTGCTCTGCACGGCGCTTGCGATGTTCTCGGTGATCTCGCCGGTGGCATGGCTCTGCTGCGCCACCGAGTCCGCCACCACCTTCGTGGATTCGTTGATGGCGTGGATGCGGGCGGCGATGTTCTGGATCGTGGCCACCGCGCTCGAGGTCGATTTCTGCATCGCCGCGATGTAGCTCGCGACGTCCTCGGTGGCCTTGCTGGTCTGCACCGCGAGGTTCTTCACCTCCACCGCCACCACGGAAAACCCGCGTCCCGCCTCCCCCGCCCGCGCCGCCTCGATCGTGGCGTTGAGCGCGAGCAGGTTGGTCTGCTCCGCGATGCTGCGGATCAGGCCGACCACCGCGCCGATCTTCTCGCCGCTCGCCGACAGGTTGGTGATCTCGGTGTCGGTCGCCTCGGTTTCGGTCGTCGCTGCGCCGACGATCTGCGACGTATGCGTGAGCTGCCGTCCGATTTCGGCGATGCAGGCGGACAGCTCGGTGGCCGCGTTGGCAACGCTCGTCACTTTGCCCGAGGCTTCGTCAAACGCCTGCACGGCGCCGTTGGTGCCGGCGGAGCTTTCCCTTGAGCTGACCAGCAGGCCTTGCGCTGTCGCTCTCATCTCATCGACGCTGCGTTTAACGCTGATCATCAGCTCGGCCGCTTGCGAGCGGAATGTTGCGATCGCCGCATCCATTTCCTTGCGCCGGCGCGACTCGCTCTCGATCGCCGCGCGCTCGCGCCTGAATTCTTCCTGATCGGTCACGTCCTGATGCGTCGAGATCCAGCCGCCGCCCGGCCGCGGCGAGTTCGAGCCCTCGATCTTGCGGCCGTCCGGCAGCACGAATTCGTGCTTCAGCGACTTACCTTTCGCAGCCGCGTCCAGCGAACGCCGCGCATACACCGCCGGATCTTCATTGAGCATGCCGGCGTCGGCGCGCAACCGCAGCAAGTCTTCTACGTGAACACCAAGCTTGATCTTGCCCTCGAGCTGATAGAGCTCGGCGTAGCGGCGGCTGAAGAGGACGAGCTTGCCCTGCGCGTCGAACATCACCAGGCCATGCGACATGTGGTCCATGGCATCGTTGAGGAGCGCGAGCTTCTCCTTCGCCTGGCGGTCGCTGAAGGCGCTGACCAGGCAGATGGACAGGAAGCCGATTGCGACACCGGCGACTCCGATCGCGAGGTAGAATGGCGAAACCGCCAGGCCGCTGAAGGCGCGCGCCGGATCGGGAATGATCTGCACCGCGCCCATTGCGGTGAAGTGATGCGAGACGATGGCGAGCGTGAGCAGGCCCGTCGCAAGCATGATCGCGCGGCGATCATGCCGCGTCTCGACGATGGCGAGCCCGGCCATGCCGAACAACATGCCGAGGATGATCGAGACCGCGACAAGGTCGAACGACCACATGACCTGGCCCGGCAGCTCGAGCGCCGCCATGCCGAGATAATGCATGCTGGCGACGCCGCCGCCGAGCAGTGCGCCGCCGAGATAGGCGGTGAAGCGATGCGCGCCGTAAGCCGCGATGGCGAACGCGATGCCGGTGATGACGATTGCGGTGACAAGCGAGATCGCCGTCAGCGGCACGTTGTAGGCGACCGCGATGCCCGGCTCATAAGCCAGCATCGCAACAAAGTGCGTCGCCCAAATGCCGGAGCCGGTCGAGATCGCAGCGCCACCGAGCCACAGAACGCGGGTGTGCCCGCTCGTGACTTGCGCGCGCGCATAAAGATTGATGGCGGCAAAACTCGCCGTCAGGCAGACGAGGCCTGCGATCACGACCAGACGCAGGTCGTGCTCAGTGACTAGGCAATTGTAGATTTGAAACATCGCCCCGATCCCCGGCCGATGCTTACCGCGTTAAAGTTTCCTTAAAGTTAAGGATTGGGGAACGGCGGAACCGTCGGGCGCGTTTGTCCCGCGCATTTCAATCGTAGGTTTCTCATCATGAAGCGCGCACGCAAACGTTCATCGAAATCATCTGCAAAGTCATTTGCCAGGGGCGCCAAGCGGGCGTCGCAGCATGAGCGCAAGGTGCAGCGGCGCATCGACGCCAAGGAGAAGAACAAGCCGAAGCCCAAGGACAGCGCGATGCAGGCCGGCGCGCGCAAATATCCGGAGCTGCCGCTGCCCGCCCAGCATCTCAAAAAGCCCGGCCAGGAGGCGGATCTCAGATTGGCGCCGATGTACGACGCCCCGCACTACAAGGGCTCCGAGAAGCTCGCGCGATAAAGTCGCGCTGATTACCGGCGGCGATTCCGGCATCGGCCGCGCCGTCGCGGTGCTGTTCGCGCGTGAAGGCGCCGATGTCGCGGTCGCCTATCTCGACGAGCACAAAGACGCCAAGGACACCAAGCGCGCGGTCGAGAATGAAGGCCGCCGCTGCATCCTCCTGTCCGGCGACGTGGCCGATCCTAAGTTCTGCAAGGCAGGCGGTCGAGCGGACCGTCAAAGAACTCGGCGGCCTCGACATCCTGGTCAACAACGCCGCGTTCCAGGAGCACGTCAACGAGTTCGAGGATCTCGAGTGACGAGCACTTCGATCGCACCCTCAAGACCAATCTCTACGGCTATTTCTATATGGCGAAGGCGGCGGTGCCGGAGATGAAGAACGGCAGCGCCATCGTCATGACCGGCTCGGTCACTGGCCTACTCGGCAACAAGGACCTGCTCGACTACTCGATGACCAAAGGCGGCATTCACGCCTTCACGCGTTCGCTCGCCACGCATCTTATTCCGAACGGGCATTCGGGTGAATGCGGTCGCGCCCGGCCCGGTGTGGACGCCGCTCAATCCGGCCGATCGAGCCGCCGAAGGCGTCGCCAAGTTCGGCGGCGACACGCCGATGAAGCGGCCGGCGCAGCCGGAGGAGATCGCGCCGGCATTTGTGTTCCTCGCAGCGCCAAGCTGCTCGAGCTACATCACCGGCGAGGTGCTGCCGATCATCGGCGGCTATTCCGGCGGCTGACGCTCTCGCCGGCTACTCGCGCGTCAGTCGCTGTGACAGCGAACGGATCGCCGGCGCGGCGAGGATCACGACCGGCAGCATCGTCAGCCAGGCAACCAGCCACGACAGCAGCCAGTGCCTAAGGAAATGGCCGCTCGCTCCATGACGGCACGCTGGCGATGCCGGCTGCGATGAAGCAGGTCAGCGCCGATTGAATGGCGCCGAACACAAAGTGGCTGTAGTGACGCGGGATACCGAGCATGGAACCTCCGCTCGGCATAATGCAAAGACCGTGCCCGGTTACTTCGCCGGCACCGGGAAGCGTGCGGATCTCGGCGGCGACCTTCGGATATTTCGCGGCGAGCGCATCGGCATTGCCGAGCTCGACATCGGCGGGTTCGACGCCCGGCCATTCGGTCGAGGCGCCGAGAAACCAGCGCGCGTCACCGATCACGCGCGCAGTGTGGAACGTGCCGCCGGGAATGAAGAGCTGCACCTTGTGACCGGCTTGCGCAGATCCGGCCCGACGATGTGATGCTGCGTCGAGCCGTCCTCCAGCATCATCAGCACTTCGATCGGATCGCCGAGATAATAATGATAGAGCTGGTCGTTGCGGATGCGATGCAGCTTCACCGGCTCTTCCGGCGTCAGCATGAAATAAAGCGCCGAGCCTGCGGCCCGGCCGTCGGCGAACGGCGCCGCCATGCCGCCCGCCGCGATGCTTGTGCTTGCTGATGAAGGTGACGCGCACATAGCCGCAGGTCGCGTTCGGCGTGAGGTCGAGGAGCTTGCGCACGTCCTCGAATGTCATGTCGTTGATCATCGCGCTTCCTCCTCGCGATGGAGTCTGCGCGTTCGCGGCGCCGCTGAACAGCGTGGCGCCGAACATCGTCATGCGCTGAATGAAAGTGCGGCGGATCACGGCGTCGTGCCGCGCGCGCCGACCCAAGCCCATCGCACCAGCGCCCACACGCTGCCGCCGGTGATCATGCCGAGCGCGTAGATGATGACGGCAAGCAGCGCCAACGGAAGGCTGAAGCGCAAGCCGAGGAAGCCAACGGTTACAGATTGAAAGTTCTGCGCGACGAAGATCAGGATCGCAGCCGCGAGTATGACGATAACGGCGGTGTGCAGCCATCGCATGTCACGCTCCTCCGGATTAGCCTCGCGATGCGGAATAGCCAAGCCACGCGAGGACGAACGCAACACCACCGGCAACCCAACTTCCCCATATCGGGATTGAAGTCTGGCCGATACTAACCGGCAGACCCAGGACGGCTCGAACGATTTGCAGCACGGCCACGAGAGCGAAGATCAACGCAGCGAGCAGCGAATACTGAGTTGCGGTCATTTGCGAGCCCTCAGATCATGATGCTTGGAGATCGCGCGGCTCGATTTATACGACGGGGACCGACATGCGCCCATTGGCCCTGAGGGCAATGCTTGTTTGTAAAACCTGACGCGCTCTTGACCCCACACGGTGTGCGGCGTTCCCTCCGGCAATGCCGTCCCCGCGCGCCGTGACCGGGCTCCGGATTTTTTGCGCCGCTTTATGTTTCATTTGCTGCAATACTGTCCGTGCAGCCGAACGGGCATCCGACGCGCTTGACGCCCTGGTGGCGGCTTATCCCGATGCGCTCGCGCGGCACGACGGCACGTTTCTTTACTGGAAGGACGGGACGCGGATGCCGGTCGGCGCGGCGGAGCCCGAGAAAAGCTTCGAGCAGCGCTCTGCGTGCGCCATCGATCCTGGACCAATTCCATCAGCGCTATCCCGCGGGTACGCCGGCGACGGTCGCCGGCCAAGGATTTCGATCCCGGGCGCTTTCGCAACGAAGCGTTCTTTCGCAAGCTCTACGGCGATTGCCGGCGCGGCGAAGTCACGCCGCACCTGACGTCCGTTCGCTGGTTTCCCAAGGGCCGCACGGTGAAAGTCACCAGGCTGCACGGCGTCGCCGCGCAGCTCGCCAAGGTCGCGGCCGACATCGACAAGCTGCCCGAGGCGATCAAGCAAGCCGCCTATCCGATCGCCGGCACATATGCATGCCGCACCGTGCTCGATACCGGACTGACCAGCGTGCACGCCTATGCGGCGGCGATCGATCTCAACCAGAAGGTTTCCGAGTATTGGGGTTGGGAGCCGAAGGTCGAGCCGCGTTACCGCAACCGCATGCCGTTGGAGATTGTCGAGATTTTCGAGCGCCACGGCTTCATCTGGGGCGGCCGCTGGTATCACTACGACACGATGCATTTCGAATATCGGCCGGAGCTGTTGCCCAACGCGCGGCGGTGAGGCCGAGTTGCCAGCCTTGACCGGCTTTCCCTTCGCGGGCTTCCTGCCCGCAATGCCCTCCCCGCGCGATACGATCTTCGCCCTTCCTCCGGCCGTGGTGTTGCAGCCGTTGCGGTGATCCGCGTCTCCGGCCGCGCGCCGGCGACGCGCTGGCGGCGCTTACCGGCAAACCCCGGTCCCGCGCAGGCGATGCTGGTCACCGTGCGCGACGGCAAAGACGAGATCGACCAGGCAGTGGCGCTCTGGTTTCCCGGCGCCGCACAGCGAGACCGGCGAGGACGTTGCCGAGCTTCAGACCCATGGCGGCCGGCGGTGATCGAAGCCACGCTCGCCGCCCTCGCCCGCATCGACGGCCTGCGCCCGGCCGAGCCCGGCGAATTCACCCGCCGCGGCTTCGAGAACGGCAAGCTCGACCTCGCCCAGGTCGAAGGCCTCGCCGACCTCATCATGGCCGACACGCCGGCGCAGCGGCGGCAGGCGATGCGCCAGCTCAAGGGCTCATTGGCGAAGGGCCGAGACATGGCGGCGGCGGCTCACCGAGGCGCTGGCGCCAGGTCGAGGCCGGCATCGATTTTTCCGACGAAGGGACGTGCCGGACAATTGACGGCGCCGGCGCTCAAGTCGGCATGAACTGGCTGGGGAAATCGAGGGTGTGCTGGCCGATTCGGGCCGCGGCGAGCGGCTGCGCGAAGGGCTGGTGGTGGCGATTGCTGGGCCGCCGAATGCCGGCAAATCGACCCTGCTCAATCGGCTGGCCAAGCGCGAAGCCGCGATCGTGTCGCCCTACGCCGGCACCACCCGCGACGTCATCGAGGCGCATCTCGACCTCGGCGGCTATCCCGTCACCCTGCTCGACACGGCGGGGATTCGGCCAGCCGACGACCCGGTCGAGGCTGAAGGTGTACGCCGCGCCGAAGCGCGGGCGGCCGAGGCGGACCTGGTTCTCTGGCTGAGCGAGGATGGTGCATCTCCGGCGGCAGCGGCGCCCGGTCAGGCGGTGTGGCGCGTGCAGACCAAGATCGATCTGGCCGGTGAGCCAAGAAGTGAACCGGGTTTCACTAAGAGTGAAGCCAAGTTCATTTCAAGTGAGACGCAGCCCGTTAACGACTTGCTACCCACGTTTCTTAGGCAAGCGTTAACCATAAGCCCCGATCCGTTAACGAATATTAGGAATAATCCCCGTCCGCAGGTAGCCGAAGGACTGAATCGGAAACCGCGGGCCGCCGACTGGCTTTTCGAGCTTTCCGCCGCCACAGGCGAGGGTCTGGAGGCGTTTGTCACGGCCCTCACCGAGGAAGCGGCCGCGCAGCTGGGGGGTGGAGGCGAATCAGTCTCATTACCCGGGCCCGTCACCGGCGATCCCTTCAGGACGCTCTGGATGCGTTGAAACGGGCGACGGCGACCAAGAACTCCGGACGGGAGGAAATCGTCGCTGAGGAGCTTCGCCTGGCAGCCGCCGCTCTGGGCCGCCTCACCGGCCGGATCGATGTCGAGGACGTGCTCGACGTGATCTTCCGGGACTTCTGCATCGGAAAATAGCGCAGTGTGCCGCTAGGGCTGCTTCACGTGAAACATCGGCGCTAATCGGCGCCCGCGAAAAATGTTTCACGTGAAACATAGCCAAGAAATCCCTAATTCGCAGGCCTTTCTCGCCTTTACCCCTTCCCTCGGCTGAGATAAAAGCCCCTCCAATGTCCGAAATCGCGAAATTCGATGTCGTCGTGATCGGCGGCGGCCATGCCGGCTGTGAAGCCGCGGCCGCAGCGGCGCGTCTGGGGGCAAAAACGGCCCTTGTCACCCATCGATTCGCGACTATCGGCGCCATGTCCTGCAATCCGGCGATTGGCGGGCTCGGAAAAGGCCATCTGGTACGGGAAATCGATGCGCTCGACGGCCTGATGGGGCGAATCGCCGATGCCGGCGGCATTCAATTCCGAGTCCTAACCGCCGCAAAGGCCCTGCGGTGCGCGGCCCCCGCACCCAGGCAGACCGCAAGCTCTATGCCGCCGCCATGCAGGCCGCGATTCGCGCCCAGGACGGTCTGGCCGTGATCGAAGCCGAGGCTGACGACCTCATTCTCGATGGCAATCGCGTCACCGGCGTCCTCCTCAAGGATGGCCGCAGTATTTCGACGCCCGCCGTGGTGCTGACCACCGGCACTTCCTGCGCGGCCTCATCCATATCGGCGAAAAGCAGATCCCGGCCGGCCGTGTCGGCGAAGCGCCGTCGATCGGACTCTCGGCGACGCTCGAACGCGCCGGCTTCGCACTCGGACGTTTGAAAACCGGAACGCCGCCGCGCATCGACGGCAAGACCATCGATTGGGCGTCGCTCGAGATGCAGGCGGCGGACGATCCGCCCGAGCCGTTCTCGATGCTGACCGCGCGCATCGAAATCCGCAGATCGAGTGCGGCATCACCCGCACCACGAATGCGACGCACGAGATCATCCGCGCCAATGTGCATCGCTCGCCGATGTACTCAGGCCAGATCGCGTCGCGCGGCCCGCGCTACTGTCCGTCGATCGAAGACAAGATCGTCAAGTTCGGCGAGCGCGACGGCCATCAGATTTTCTTGGAGCCCGAAGGTCTCGACGACGACACGGTTTATCCGAACGGGATCTCGACATCGCTGCCGGAAGAAGTGCAGCACGCGATCGTCGCGACATTCCGGGACTCGAACAGCGCGCGCATTTCGCGTCCCGGTTACGCGATCGAATACGATCACGTCGATCCGCGCGAGCTCGATCCGACTCTTGAAACGCGCGCGTGCGCGGACTGTTTCTCGCCGGACAGATCAACGGCACGACAGGTTACGAAGAGGCTGGGGCGCAGGGACTTCTTGCAGGTCTGAATGCCGCGAGAGAGGCAGGCGAGGGCGATGCGATCGTGCTTGATCGCGCCGATGCTTACATCGGTGTGATGATCGACGATCTGACGACGCGCGGCGTCACTGAGCCCTATCGCATGTTCACGTCGCGCGCCGAGTATCGTCTCGCGTTGCGCGCCGACAATGCCGATCAGCGTCTCACGCAAAAAGGAATCGCGATCGGTTGCGTGAGCAAAGAACGCGAAACGTTTCACGTGAAAAAAATGTCGGCGCTCGACGCCGCGCGCGACTTTGCGAAATCCGTTTCGATCACGCCGAGCGAAGCGACGCGTCACGGTCTCGCACTGAATCAAGGACGGACAGCGCCGCACTGCGTTCGAGCTGCTGTCGTATCCGAACGTCAACGTGAGCGATGTCGCGCGCATCTGGCCGCAACTCGCAAACTTGCCGCAGAAAATTTCCGAGCAGCTCGAGACCGACGCGAAGTACGACGTCTATCTTTCGCGCCAGGCGGACGCCGAGCCTTTCGCCGCGACGGAGTCGTTCGCGCTGGCGGACGATCTCGACTACGCGTTGCTGCCGGGGCTCTCAAACGAAGCGAAGCAGAATTGTCGGCGCATCGTCCGCGCACGATGGGGCAGGCGGCCGTCTCGATGGCATGACGCCGGCGGGCTGACGCTGATCGTCGCGCATGTGCGAGCGCGGCCGCGGCAAGGTCGCGAAGAGTGCGTGAACCAAAAGACGCCCGAAGCCGACGATCGCGAGCGCGCTGAAGCTCACACCCGTTTCACGTGCGCGGCGCGGCTCGACCACTACGCCGTGCTGCTGCCGAGTGGCAGCGCCGGATCAACCTGGTCCGCGCCTTCGACGCTGTCGCAGCTCTGGACCCGGCATATCGCCGATTCGCTGCAGCTCCTCGATCGCGCCCGCCGCGAAAATCTGGTCGACCTCGGCTCGGGCGCGGGCCTTCCCGGCACCCCGGCTCGCCTGCGCCTTGGCCGAGCGCCTGGCGCCGAGGTCCATCTCGTCGAAAGCAATGGAAAAAAGGCCGCGTTCCTGCGCGAAGCAGCACGAATTCACGGGTGCGCCGCCGAGATCCACGCCGAGCGCATCGAGAATTTGGGATAGCTATGCGGGAAATCCGATGTGGTCACCGCCCGCGCTCTTGCCCCGCTGAAGTTCTCTGCTCGATCAGGCGTTCCGTTCATGGCCGAGGGGGCCATTGGCCTGTTCCTTAAGGGCCAAGATGTAGGGGCTGAATTGACCAAACCCGTCTAAATATTGGAATGTCGAGTGCCGATCCAAGGCGAAGAGCGTCGCCGATCGTTGCGAGAGGCTGCGCTTCTGATCGTCCGCCAGGCTGCACCGGTGCTAAAGGCTCTGAAATTCCATGACGGATATTGACCGCGCGGCCTGCTCGAACAGCCCGAGACAGCTGCCGAACCGATTGCCGGCAAAGCGCCGGGCCACCCGCGCGTCCTGGCATCGCCAACCAGAAGGGTGGCGTCGGGAAACCACGACCGCGATCAATCTCGGCACTGCGCTGGCTGCGATTGGCGATCGCGTGCTGATCGTCGACCTCGACCCGCAGGGTAACGCCTCGACCGGGCTCGGCATCGACCGCAAGCATCGCACACTCGACTTACGACGTGCTCCATGGCGACGCGCCGCTGCGCGACGCCGTCCTGCCGACCGCGGTGCCGCGCCTCCATATCGCGGCTTCGACGATGGACTGTCCGGTCTCGACTCGAAATCGGCCAGCAGCGCGATCGCGCCTTTCGGCTGCGCAGCGCCATTCAGGCGCTCAACGAAAACGGCGAGGCCTACACTTACGTTCTGGTCGACTGCCCGCCTCGCTCAATCTGCTCACGTCAATGCGATGGCGGCCGGGGCGCGATTCTCGTGCCGCTGCAATGCGAATTCTTCGCGCTCGAAGGTCTGTCGCAACTGCTGAAGACCGTCGATCAGGTGAAGTGACTCTCAATCCGCACTGACGATCCATGGCATCGTGCTGACGATGTTCGACGCACGTAACAACCTCATCCGACCAGGTCGTGGCCGATGTCCGCCAGTTCATGGGCAACAAAGTCTTCGACACGGTGATCCCGCGCAACGTACGCGTCTCGGAAGCGCCGTCTTACGGCAAGCCGGTGCTGGTCTACGATTTGAAGTGCGTCGGCAGCGAAGCCTATCTGCGGCTCGCGACCG